>NZ_JAHLKM010000082.1 GCF_024449025.1 Natronomonas aquatica
CCTCGGACAGCGGTTTCGAGAACTTGCCCAAGGCTCGTTTACCGATATTCAGCGCACCGTTCTTGTCTGCGTTGTCGTCAAGTCCACATTCGGGACACTCGAAGCGTCCTTGCGTCTCACGGACGCCCTCGCAGGCACAGCGGTTGCACGTCTGCGACGTGTCGTATTCTTCGACCAATTGCACGTCGATACCCGCATCGTGGGCCTTGTACTCGATGTAGTTGAGCAGGCGGGCAAACGGCATCTTGTGGGTCTTGTCGTTGACGTACCGCCCCTTGTCGTTGTCCTTGCGAATCCCACCGAGGTCGCCCACGACGATGACTGCGTTGCGCTCCTCGGCGTCCTCCACGATTTGGCGAGCAATCTTGTGGAGGCGGTCGTCCACCTTCCGCGCTTCAGCGTCACCGATGCGCTTGACCACCTGCTGTCCCTGTCGAGGCTTCGATTTCCCGATGGACTTTCGGAGTTGCTTGTAGTGTTCGCGGATACGGCGCACTTCCTCGCCGTAGAA
>NZ_JAHLKM010000057.1 GCF_024449025.1 Natronomonas aquatica
TTGTTGCCATCACCAACTACGAGCGAGGAAACGAACCGGGCTGCGAGAAGCTATGAGATGGATTCTATGACACGCTCACACTTGTGCTTGTTTAGCTGATTGGGCGAGAAGCCCCCATCCTCAAGGAGCGACCGAAGTGAGCGAGTAGGATGGGGATGAATCGCCCTGCGGGGACAACTTACACTTAAGTATCTACAACCTTATAATCGATATACTGCGCATGGATTACGTGCTCAAATACAGATTGTTCCCAACCACACGGCAGCGGGAGCTTCTGGACTGGGTGCGTAATACTGTGCGGCAAGTCTACAACCACGCGTTGCATCGGTTTAACCGCATTCCAGAGACAGCCGGGACCGTCAGACAGCGGGTGCTGCAAGTCCGGGATGAACTACCGGAGCTCAAAGACTGGTGGAGTGACCTGACTAGCGTGTACTCAACCGTGCTCCAACAGGCGGTTGAACGGATCGAGACCAACATTAACAACCTCGGTAAGCTCCGAGACGCCGGGTATAACGTCGGGTCGTTGAACTGGAAAGCGCCACACGAGTACCGGAGTTTCACGTACCGCCAGCGGGGTTTCGAACTCGATGAGAAGAGTGGCCCCGATGGTCGTGGCATTCTCACACTCAAGAAAGTCAACGGCGAAACTATCGATGTCCCGATCCGGCTTCACCGTGATCTCCCAGACGAGACCAACGTGAAACACACCACGATCAAAAAAGACCGGACTGGAGCGTGGTACGCCTGCCTCAACGTCGAAGGAGACACACCCGACAAGCCAAAACCGTCCGAGATAGCCACTGAGGATACGGTCGGGGTCGACCTCGGGATTCTGACGTTCATCTACGATTCGGATGGCAGGCAAATCGACCGGCTTGAGTTGTCTGCCGACCGAGAGCGATTGGAGCGTGAGCAACGGAATCTCTCCCGGAACGAGCATGGCTCGAACAACTGGGAGAACCAGCGACAGATAGTTGCTGAAGTCCACAAACGGATGCGAAACAAGAAACAGGACTTCAAGCACAAGATAGCGGCGTTCTACACCCGTGAATACGATGCTGTCTTCCTTGAGGATTTGAATGTGAAGTCGATGCTAGAGGGCTGTGGAAACGGTCGGAATACGGCTGAAGTCGGCTGGCGCGATTTCATCACGATCCTCAAACACCACGGCAACAAACGCGGCTGTCATATCGTGGAAGTTGATCCTGAAGACACCACGAAAGAGTGTAATCGATGTGGTGTGAAAACTGAGAAGCCGCCGTGGGTCCGTGAGCACAGTTGTCCGAGTTGTGGATTTACCATCGACCGCGACTACAATGCTGCATTAAACGTCTGGGAGCGAGGGGTGCAGAAGCTAGGAGTGGTTCACTCCGAAGACACGCCTGTGGAGACTGGGACCGCTGTGGAGACAGAGGAACCGGCCGCTGTTTCTGCAAGTACCGTCGTTGAAACAGGAAGCCCCTGCCTCAAGGAAGCCGCGTCAGCGGCTGAGTAGGCAGGGGTAGTTCACATGTAGTACCGATCGTCTTCTACCCGCGTAGAATCCCAGCCATCGACGAGTAACAGATCAGCTGATCGATGATCCTACGGAGGTGATCGGATGGTTACTGTGCGGTGTTTTGTTCTCCGAGTTGGAGTACGATCGATTCCGTGATCAGGCCGTAGACGGTCATTTCTTTTCCTTTCGAGGAGTGACGAGTTCCAACCGCATCGATCAGGCCGGCGGTTTGCAACCGGTCGAGATGATAACAGACGTTCTGGACGGATATCTGCATTTCAGTCGCGATCGCCGAGGCCGTTTGTGGGCCGTCATCCAGAAGGGAGACGATCTGGCGGGCGGTATCAGTCGAGAGGGTCTCGAATACCGTCTCGTCAGTAGTCAGTCCCACAGTTTGAACACTGCGGTCGATCTCGTTCGGGACGGATTCGGGCAACAATTCACTCACCGACATCTCAATCCCTCCGTGGGACTGAACGACCCATCTGCAGGGACCGATCGAGACACTCGGAGCGGCGATACTGGAGGTGGATGATCGATGTCACCGTCATCTTTCATCCGTATACACTTTCTCAACCAGTCTGTAAGCCATAGCTAAGTATCTGGATCGGGCCTCAACAGAGATCTAGCTATACAGAGTCCAGCAAATACCGGAACTGACGGCTCTGGGGATCCCACACCAGAGACGCCCGCTTATATTTCGGCCTTTCGCGACGCGGAGGTGGTTGCGAGGATCGTGACTGATAACGCTGGCGAATCGGTCCAGTCGCTCGTCCGTGTCTTCGAGCTTTCGCTTCTGCTGTCGTTGCTCAGTCACCTCATAGAACAAAAGTACGTCACCGGCAGCCTGATTCTGCCGGATCACCTCAGATCGTCTGACTTCGACTACTCGACTCTCCGATTCAACATCGACCCGATTGCCCTCGGTCAGAGCGTCGTAGACCGGTACGGCCTCGCTCACAGGGGTGGTTTGGAGTTCTGCACTGGAGTCTTCGCCCAGTAGATCCGCAGTCGCCGGGTTTTCGCCCAAAAAGGTCCCGTTTGGCCACACGAAGAGGTAGCTATCGGCCATTATTTCGATGGCCTGACCACAGCCAATAGGTACCAGTTCGAACAGCCGATACCGATGGCGCTTGCTGCGGGTGAGCCATCGGTCTTTCCACACGTAAGCCACTACGAAGACGATGGCAACCGCTGTAATCGGCAGAAGGCCCAGAAATTCGATCTTGTAGAACAAAATCGAGGTTCGCCCGTACTTGCCGTCTTGAGTGTCGCTGCCAACACCCAGACAGCGTCGCTGAATCCGAGAAGGCCGAACCTACCCACAAGATAACTCCAACTGCGTGTCTGGATGTACTGCCAGCAGTACCCCGCCACTCCGAGTGAGACGACCCCTCCCGACGCAAAGAGACCGAGTAGCGGGTGGTACTGCCACGTCAACGCTTCCTCACGTTTCGGGTGGTAATCCACGAGTTGCTCGTGATTGGGGTATGCTTCGGTTGGTCCCGAAACGACGGTGATTTTCTCGGGGAAAATCATCGCTTTCCTCCGGTTTGTATCAGTTTTCTATAATTTGTGATTCGTTCGAACCGGTATGGCTCCGCAATATTGATAGTCGCCATACTACGGTCGATTCCCGTGTTCGTGCTAACCGAATTGGCCTGTGATATTGGCCAGTCCTCCTGTATGTCACAGTCCAAAACCGCAGGAAGTCGAAGGGATCGGAGTGCGCCGTCCGGGAATTGAACCCGGGCTATTGGCTTGGGAAGCCAATGTCCTACCACTGGACCAACGGCGCCCGTTCGACGTTTCCGGGTGATCGTACTTCAACGTAGCGCCTTCGATCCGTCAGTGACGGGAAACCGTCGCTATCCATCGTACACTGCGTCGGGCCAGCGCTCGAGTACCGCTTCCGAAAGCCAGCGGCCGTCCATGTTGATATCACCGAGCCACCGACCGAACCCCCCTTTGCCGTTTTGCGGTGAGTCGTGCTCGTCGGGGAACCGCTCTGTGAACGGCCGGCGAGCCTCCTCGCTCCGGTAGACGAGCGTCTCCGCACCGGTAAGTCGGTTTTCGACGAACCGTTTCTGTTCGATTCCTCGTTGGTACTCGTCGCTTCCTTCCGGAACGCTGTGGATCTCCGCCGTGTCGAGATCGGTGATTCGCACCCGGATCTTCCGGCGGGTGTTGAGCCCGAGATCGACCAGAAGATCGACGGTATCGCCATCGATCACCTCGAGCAACACGACATCGTATTGTTGATCCGTTTCGGGGTCAGGACAGTCACAGGAAGCGGCCCTTCGTTCGCCGCTCGAGCGTCGACCGCGTCCGAGCCAGCCGATTGCGGTTCCGCCCGCGAAGGCACTGCCGGTAGACGCGAGGACCGTTCGACGTGTGGGCATACACTCGGGTAGGGGGACTCGAGGGTTATATTTTTCAGAGCCTGATATCAGTAGTAACTACGACGGAATAACAAAACAAACATTCATAAATATTGTATCGATGGGAGGTTATTAGTCCTACAGCCTCTAATACATTAACGATGAGTGATTCAGAGGCCCTGACGGAGAAGGCGAACGTCGAACTGCTGTTTTCGGAAGCGGAACTCGAGACGCGACGGCAACATATCGTCGACTTCATCGCCGAGATGGCCGACAGCGCCGGAGCTGAAGGCGCGGTGATCGGGCTTTCGGGCGGCATCGACTCGACGACGGTCGCGTATCTGGCATGCGAGGCGCTCGGTGCCGACGCGGTCCACGGACTCCTGATGCCCAGTTCGGTCAACCCCAAGGACGACGAGACCGACGCCGACCGCGTCGCGAAGGAGCTGGGGATCGAGTGCGATACCATCGCGATCAACCCGATCGTCGACGCCTTTGTCGACGCCGCGCCGGATCACGCCGCCGAGGACCGCATGGCGCTCGGCAACGTCCGGGTTCGGACCCGCGCTGTCCTGAATTACTTCGTCGCCAACGCCGAAAGCCGCCTCGTGCTCGGCACTGGCAACCGATCGGAAGCCGCGACGGGATATTTCACGAAGTACGGTGACCAGGCAGTCGACTGCAACCCGATCGGCAACCTGTATAAGTGCCAGGTCAGACAGCTCGCTCGAGCGCTGGGCGTTCCGGAGGATCTCGTCACCAGAACCCCCACGGCAGCGATGTGGGAAGGCCAGACCGACGAAGAGGAGATGGGCCTCGGCTACGACGAACTCGACGTGATCCTCGCGTTGCACGTCGACGGACCGCTGTCGAAACACGCGACGGTCGAGACGCTGGAGGTGCCCGAGGAAGCGGTCGATCGCGTCGTCGAACTCTACGAGACGAGCGCCCACAAGCGGGCGATGCCGCCGGCGCCGGAGCCGCTGTAGGGCTCTCCGGTCGCCGACCTCTCGGGGCGACGGATGGCCTGACCGGTAAGCCACGACTCGTCGAGAAACACTGGAGGCGAGCATATGTGGTTTCCAAACTGATTTCCCCCTTGCGCCCCTACCAAAAGCAGTAGATGGACGAAACCGCCCACGCCCGGGCCGCCTTTCGTGACGGGATCGGTGACATCACGCCCGAGGCCCTTCGTGTCCGTCTCGGCGGGATCCTCGAGACGGCGTCGATGACTCCCGGCGCGCTCACGGTGTTGACGGCGACATCCCTCGAGGGGTCGATGGAGGGGGAAAGTGCGGCACGGCGCGGCGCTGGCGTCCAGATGAGCTACGAGGGGCTGCGGCTCTCCCGGGATCTCATCCGGACGGACCCTTGGACCGGCGGCGATCACTCGGAAGGCGACCTGAACGCTATCGCGGCGGAGGTACTCGTCGCCCGTGGCTTCGAATATCTCGCCCACACCGCAGTCGCTGGCGACGTCGTGGCGGCCGTCCGGCGGTTCGGCCGCGACCAGACGCGCCGGGAGGAACCGAGCGCTGATCGGGCGGAGCTCGATCGGGGGCTCGAGACGGATTTCGTTCGGATCGCGGTCGAAGCCGGCGCCGACCTCGCGCTCCGTTCGGTCCCCGAGGAGATCGAATCTCTGGCCGAGGAGCTGGCGGTTGAGCTGGGGACCGAACCGCTGCCCGACGCGGAGGTCGCCCTCGCCGGACTCGACGATCGGATCGCGACCACGGTAGTGAGCCACGAAACCGCCCCACAGCGGGACTACTCGCGCTCGCCGGGAACGTGAGCGACTGAAGCGACCAGTCTCCGGGATCGAAGGTCAGGCCGAGAGACAGACCTGTCACGATTTCCTTCCTACACGTACGTTACGGTACGGCACGCCCGACGGCTTTCACCACATTCTTATACGGCTGTGCAGTAGGATTGAGCGCACAAAACGGGTGTACGCATCCGCTCGTGCCTGGGTAGCTTAGCGGTAAAGCGCGTCCTTGGTAAGGACGAGACCCCGAGTTCAAATCTCGGCCTAGGCTTCAGCCCTTTTCCCTAAAGCCCAAAACGACATTAACACGGTCTTGCAGATTCTCCCGTACACACGAGTATAGCTGGCTGATCGCGTCTATGCTTCATCGAGAACCTGTGCCCAGAGTCCAGGCAGATCGTCGATCTGCCGCCACCCGGCAGCCTCGTCCACGTCTTCCTCGACGATAGTGATTTCTTCGAAGTAGTCATCCAGTACTTCCGCGCGCTCCATCGCAAGCGGTGGTGAACAGTAGTCCTCTTCGATCCAGACCGCCTCACCGGTCTCCGGATCGAACCGAGCATTCTCCAGCGCCCGTGTCATGGCGCGCCCGAACGGTTCCATCGATTCGATCTCACCGCTATCAAGACGCTCGCGCAGTTCGGCGAGACGATGAACTTTCGGCCAACCACGCACGAACCGTTTAGCCATATTATGTTCTACGCTTCTTCTGATAATCAATCTCCGGCTGTCGAGGGTACTCTCTACGATTATAGAGATGCTTTGAACCCGATAGTGAGATAGCCGAACGAAGTCATTATCGTGCGTACCCAGACTCCTGTTTCCCGAGCAAAAGTAAGGATGATTTGCGAACTCTGGATCTATCTCTTGGATCGGGCGACATCTAACCGCTGAACGCGAAATACCACGGTGTCGTCGCTATAAGAGTCTCCTCTGGACGCTCGTGCGGTCACACCACCGACAATTCTTAGTCTTGGGGCATGCTATTGGGACACATGTTCAACCTCTTTGGCAATGATGAGGGTCATGACGACCGTGTGGAAGCTCAAGCAGATTTGCTCCGAGGACTCGGATATTCAGATGTCCGGGCAGATCACACATCAGAATACCCTGATCCCAAGAAACGAAACGGTCGAGTTCCCGATGTAACCGCTGATAGTCCATTTGGACGTGATCCCGTAGTCGAAATCGATACTGGGACGACCACCTCTAAACGCGATCAGCGCCAACTTGACGATCTCTCATCAGGACTTGACCTGGATGAGAGCCTGATCCAGATTGATGATGACGATCGGCTTTTCGGTGGTTGGTAAATCACTACCTTTCGAAGGCCGTTTGATACTCTTTCTCTAATCCAAGCTCTGAACGCCTGTCGAATCCCCTTCGCCAAAGTCGGCGCTTTCTGATTGTGTCGGTTCCCGCTGTCGCTGGTCGTACGCGTCAGCCCATTCTTGGACAACATCACGGCTCTCCGCACCATGTTCTGTAATCCGCTCTCGAACTTGGATCAGGGCAGGCGCATTCATTGCATCACCAGACACGACGGCTTGCCCTGGCGTTAATCCGGGTAATTCACGGAGCACGTCTTCACCGGCAGCCTCGACAGAGTTTTTGATGGCGTCTTGGTCGTTCGGATTTTTAATCTGCATCGAGATTTGCGTCCCGCACTGAGACAGTACGTCTTGGTCGATTTTCGAAGGGCGTTGGCTGATGATTCCGAGACCGAACCCGAACTTCCGGCCTTCCGAGGTGATTGTCCGCATAATCCCGAGTGATGGAGCTTCGCCCGACGCTGGTGCGAACCGGTGCCCTTCCTCGAACAGCGCAAAGATAGGGTGCTCAATATCCGAGTCGCGGCCCCGAACATCGTCAAGCCGTTCGCGGTACAACCGGCGAAGGAGCACCGTCGTGATGAGCTGTTGATCCCGCCGGTCTAACGTATCCATCTGCAGAACGGTACACTGGCCCGGATCCACGATTTCATCTAATGGGACGTTCTCGGCTGGGTCGAAGAGGTCGTTACGTTGAATCGACCGGCGGAGCCGCCACTCTAGTGCGCCGACGCTTGCGTCATCAGTACTGAACTCATTTTCCATCTCCACGACGAGATCGTCGATACCCCACGTGCGGCTTTCCCGGTTCTGCATCGCTCGCCAGGCGGTCGAGAGACGATCCTGCATCCGGTTGCTCGGATTATCCAAGATCGCTCATCTGTAGCAGTGAATACTTTGTAAGTGGAGTTCGTAACTGGCTCCAAGATGGTCAGCAGAGAGAGCGT
>NZ_JAHLKM010000058.1:0-2804 GCF_024449025.1 Natronomonas aquatica
ACCGAAACTTCACGCGCCGGCCGGAGTCGGTCATCCGCTGGACCATGTTGATGTCCAGCACCTCGTCTTCCAGCCCCGGCAGGAGCTGGTCGACGAGCTCGGGTTCCTTCAGCGGGAGCCCCGACTGCAGGGCCTCCTGCATCGAGGTGATCTCGCCGTCCGCTACTTGTCGTCCGAGCCGCGTTCGCGGCTCCCATCCGTTACTCATGGTTATAGTTCATCCTCCAGTCGCTCTCGTACCTCGTCGAAGTGGGCCGGAAGCTCCGTCGCATCGAACTCGCCGCTGTAGAGGCCATCCTCCTGTTCGGCGTACTCGGCGATGTGCTCGCCGCGGGTCCGCTCCCAGTCGGCGAAGACGTCCTCGCTGTGGGGAATCTCCAGCCCGGCGTCGATCGCTCCTTCCTGTACTGCGAACACCTTGTTGCCGGGTGTGGCGGTGTTGAGGCCGATATCGAGGACCGCCTCCCCGAGCCCCGCCTCGACCGCGCGTTTGCCGGCCAGAAAGCCGGTCAGATACGCCGCGGGGAGGTTCCCCGTCGGCGCCTCCCAGCCGAACGCCTCGAGATCACTCGAGGCGGCGCTCGCGACCGTCTCGTCGCCCTGCGGCCCGGTTACGATCAGCTGCGCCCTGGTCTGGTTGTTGCTCTTGCGAGCGACAAGGCGTGGTTTGCCGGATTTCAGCAGGCGCAACCTCTGATGGTAATTTGTACGGGCCTCGCGGCGACGCCGCATCGGCACCGTGTATCGTGGTCCTGTCGCCATTATTGTTCACCGTAGTTTTCGTGTATATATCGGTTCAGATCCCGGATGCTGTCGAACTCGCCGCCGCTGGCCATCCGGTACAGCTCCCGGTACTGTGTTCTGTCGACCTCGCCCGAATCGCGGAGCTCCCGCAGTTCGCGGCGCTGGGCGCGGATCTGACTCTGCCACTCTTCTTTCTCGTTCTGTCTGCCGCCCGATCTCCCCTTGCGGGACCCGTGGCCTTTTCGGTGGCCGTAGGCGCGTTTCTTCTGGCGTTCCCGGGCGCGACCGCGGGAGTTCCCCGCCGCCGTCTTCGCCTCGATCGTTCCGTCCTCGATGAGTTCGCGGACGTCATCGCGCGTGATGGCGTCGGCGATCTCGCTCTGTGCGTCGGGGTCGAACTTGACGCGGTTCTGCCCGACGTCGAGGATGTCGGCCGCGAGCCGTCGTTGTGCTTTCAGATCAGTCATGCTACTCTTCGACCTCCACTTCTACTTCGACGTAGGTCGGGTTGAGAACGCGGATCCCCGCGTCCTCGGCGAGCTCTTCAATGCGCTCGCGCTTGCGAGCGCCGACCGTCGAGCCGATCCGGACCGCCTGGCGGTCGCCGTCGACGCCCTCCAGATCGTCGGGGCTCTCGACGCGGACCTCCTCGAAGCCGCTCGGGTGCAGGCCACGAACGGCCTTCGGCGTCCGGTAGCCGGCCTCGACTTTGGGGCCTTTCCCCTTGACGCCGCGGCGCTGCTTCGAGAGCCCGCCGCGGGGCCGTCGCCAGGAGGTCGGCGTCCGCTTTTTCTTGTGGTAGTCCTGTCGGTTGAACTGCGGTTTGCCGACGCGGTGGCGCTGGGCGAGGAGCCGTTCCTCATCGTCAGTCAGCTCCGGCGTCTTCTCGGCCAGCCCCCGCGGCTGCAGTTCCGTCTCGACGTCCTCGGCTTCGGCTTCCTCTTCGGCCTCGGGCGTCTCGTCTTCGACTTCGGCCTCGGTCTCGGCGGCGACCTCCAGGTCGCCGACGTCGGCCTTGATCCGGGCCGCGAGGGCGTTGCCGATCCCCTCGATGTCCGCGAGTTCCTCCTGTGTGAGCTCGCGGATGTCGTCGACGGTCTCGATGTCGGCCTCGCGGAGGCGTTCGGCCTTCGCGTCGCCGACGCCGCCGATGTCGGTCAGCTCCTGCCGTTCGTCTTCGGCTTCGGTCTCGGCTCCTCCTTCCGTTTCTTCTTCGTCGCTCATTAGACCTCACCTCGCTCGGGGGTCTCCGTGATGTAGACGCCGTCCTGGAAGACCCGGGTGTCTTTATCCGAGACACGGGTCAACTGCTCGATGTCGGCGGCCGTCTGGCCGACGTCCTCGATATCGGGGCCGCTGATCGAAAGCTCCTCGCCGTCGACCTCGACCTCGGTGTCGCCCCGGACGGGCGTCCGTCGGGGTGCCTTCTCCCCGAGGAAGTTCTCGATGACGATCTCCTCGCCATCGACGGAAACCTGCATCGGGAAGTGTGAGTAGAACACTTCCATACTGTACTCCCATCCCTCGGTGACACCGTGAACCATGTTCGTGACGTGGCTCTCGAAGGTGCCGACCGTGGAGTTGGTCTTTGCGTCGTCCTCGTCGGATTCGATCACGACGGTATCGCCGTCGACGTCGACCGTGATGTCGGGGTACCAGAGGCGTCGCGTGACGCTCCCGTTGGGCCCCTCGACGGTCAACTCGAGGTGATCCATCGTCGCCGTGACCGCGTCCGGAATCTCGATTTCTGTGCGCATTGTTCGGTTAGTAGACGTATGCGATTACCTGTCCACCGATGCCCTTCTCGCGGGCCTCGTAGTGGCTCATGACGCCGTGGCTGGTCGTGACGATGAGCGTCCCGTAATCGCGGGCGGGGAGGAACCGCTTCTCCCATTTTTCGAACTCCTCGGCCCCCGCCGAATAGCGGGGTTTGACCGCGCCACACTCGTTGATAGCGCCTTTCAGTTCGACCTCGAACCGCCCGGATCTGCCGTCGTCGACGAACTGGAAGCCGCCGACGTACCCGCGGTCGTAGAAGACCTCGAGTACCGAGCCGATTT
>NZ_JAHLKM010000058.1:2814-6582 GCF_024449025.1 Natronomonas aquatica
AATCCCATACCGCGGGCGATCTCGCGGAAACACTGTCGGCACAGCCAGATGTCGTACTTGCCGACGAGTCCCTGCTCGCGCCCGCAGCGCTGGCACGATTCGAGCTGGCCGGTCCGCTTGGCGGCCTGCTCGCCAGTCTGTTGTTCTGTTTCTGATTCGCTCATTCTGCCTCCGTGACCTCCACGTCGACGTCGTAGTTCGATTCGAGGAACGCGATCGCGTCCTCGGGCGTCAGCCGGTGTCGGGCCGGGATCTGCTGGGTCTGTTTGTTTCGCTTGCCCACGCGATACCCCGGTCGGACCAGATTGACCGTCACGTCGAGCCCGTAGATCCCGATCTCGGGATCGTACTCCTGGCTCGGGAAGTCGGTGTGTTCCTCGATCCCGAAACTGAAGTTGCCGGTCTCGTCGAACTGCGCCGAGTCGATCTCCGCAAGCGACAGGGCGGTCTCGAGGAACGCCTCGGCTGCCTCGCCGCGCAGCGTCACCTTCGCGCCGATCGGATCGCCCTCACGGACGTTGAAGTCCTGGATCGTCCGCTTTGCCGTGGTGCGAACGGGCTGTTGGCCGGCGACCTCTTCGAGGATCTCCTCGGCCTGTGCCAGGGGTTGTCCGCCCTGTCCGATGCCCATGTGGACGACGACCTTCTCGACGGTCGGCGTCCGCATCTCGTGGAACTCGCCCGCGTCGGATTCGGAGCTCATTCGTCGTCACCTCCCTCTTCGTCGGCGTCGGCCTCGGCCTCGACGTCCTCGCTTTCGTCCGCCTCGGTGTCCGCTTCCGTCTCCGGTTCGGCCTCGTCGCCTTCGAGGTCGGCATCGTCCTCGACGAAGTTCTCGTCGATGACGACGACGTACTCCTCGATCGTCTCGAAGCGGTCATCGCCGTCCTCGATGAGGACGTTGTTCGGCGACGATCCCGGCGTGATCTGGATCTCGTCGACCGTGCCGATCCGCCCCGCGTGGGCGCCGCGAACGGCCGTGACGAGCGCACCCTCCTCGTAGGTGAAGTGGGCGACGATCTCCTCGCTATCGTTGGAGACGACGATCGAATCGTTCGTCTCGTAGGCCGTCGCGTCCTCGACGAGCAGCGTCTCGCCGTCGTGGAGCGCGAGCTGGGTGTCGCCGCCGGCGATCTGCGTCTTGCCGACGATCTTGCCGAGCTTCGAGCCCGCGGCGTCCTCGTCGATCGGGGTCAGCGACAGCCGCCCCCCTTCGTCGGGGAACACGCGGTAGTACTCCTCGCGTTCGAGGAACGCCAGGATGTCGAACATCCCGATCGGCTGTCGCTCGTCGGAAACCGCCTTCCCGTTGACCAGGACGCTGTCCTGTCCGAGCGCGTAGCGCGCTTCCTTCTTCGAGTCGACGTAGCCGAGCACGTCGCGCAGGACGATGAGGAGCGGCACCCCGGCCTCGCCGTGCGGACCCGCACCGGCCTTCGTCGTGTAGGTCTCTTCTTTCCGTTCGACCGGCCACGATTTCGGGACGGCCAGTCGTTTCTGGTGTTTCGTCATTCGGTGTCCTCCTCCGCGTCGCCTTCGAGGCGCGCCTCGCGGCGGTCGTCATCGAGATCCAGCGCCGTCACCTGGACGTTGCTCGCCTCGAGCGGACGGGGAACCTCCTCGCCGTCCGCTGTCTCGATCGTCACGTCCTCGACGTGGATCTCGGCGGCCCGCAGGTCCACCTCGAGGACCTCGCCGGACTCGCCGGCGAAATCGCCGCGCTGGACCTCGACCGTATCGCCCGCGTTGACGCGAACGCGTCGCCGACCGTACTCCTCGCGGAGCTCCGGCGACAGCGGCGCGTGTACCTGCTTTTGCTTCTCGTGCAGCGGGGCGCGCTCCTGTCTGTTGCGCTGTTTGGTTGGTTGTCGTGTCATGGTCTATACGATCATCGTTGCTGTCGAGGCGATGCTCCCGAAGCGTTCGGCGACCTCCCGGGCGATCGGGCCCTTGAGCTCGGTCCCTCGGGGATCCTCGTTCTCGTCGATGATGACGGCCGCGTTGTCCTCGAACTTGAGGCGCGTGCCGTCCGGTCGACGGACCGGCTTGCGCTGGCGGATGATGACCGCCTCCAGCACCTGCCGTCGCATCTCCGGCGTCCCTTTCGTGACCGAGACGGTCACCTTGTCGCCGAGTCCCGCCTTCGGGTGGCGGTTCTTGGTCCCGGAGTAGCCGGCGATCGAGATGATCTTCAGCTCGCGTGCGCCCGTGTTGTCGGCACACGTGACCAGCGAGCCCTTCTCGAGGCCCTGTGTGACGTCGGCGTTGAGCGCCTCCATCACTCCTCACCTCCGGTGACTTCCACGACCACGTGGCTCTTGGTCTTCGAGAGCGGTCGCGTCTCTGCTATCTTCACGTCGTCGCCGACCGAGAGCGGCTCCAGTACCCCCGGCACGTGCGCCGGAATCTTCGATCGTCGCTTCATGTAACGATCGTATTTGGGTACCTTCACCTCGTACTCCCGCTCGACGACGACGGTACGGACCTGCCCGCGGACGGGCAACTCACCGTAGAAGGGACACGTCTCGTAGTCGTACTCCTCCGGGGTTTCGGGTTCCGGAGGTTTTGTTACGTCGAGTCCTATTGCCATAGTGAACCTCTCTGTGTTTCGGTGCGAAGCGCGGGGCGTGCGAGTAGCCGGTCGCCCTCGACGATGACGTCCGTGTCATCTAGTGCGAACCGGAACGTGGTTCCCGCCTTCGGCACCTGTTTGACCCCCTCGCCCGTCGCCACGAGCAACGTCCGCATCGTCTCGTCGCGGACACGCCCCTCGATCCCGATCAGATCGGGGTTCGGGGCGTCCGTAACCGTCACGTCGAGTCCGGCGAGTTCGTGGCGGACGAGCGTCTCGGGAGTCATTCGTCGAAGTCGCCCTCCTCTCGCTGGATCGTCTTCACGCGAGCGATGGTCCGTCGCAGCTCGCCGATGCGTCCCGGGTCCTCGGGGGCGCCGCCGGCGGCCAGTACGGCCTTCTCGTTGAGCAACTCCGTCTCCAGCTGTTCGAGTTCCGCCTCGCGTTCGGCGGGCGTCATGTCGCGGATCTCGTCGACGTGCAGGATGGCCATCGTTATTCAGCCTCCTCGCCGTCTTCGTCTCCGTCTTCGTCTTCCATCTCTTCGACGAGCTCTGCGGCCTCGGCTTCGACCTCCTCGTCGAGTTCCTCGTCCGGATCGTCAGCCGCTTCGGGCTCCGGCGTCGGGGCCTCGCCGTCGATTTCCTCCTCGAGGAGCTCCTCTTCGGGAACCTCCTCGGGGGTGTCCGCGGTCTCTTCTTCGATGATCTCCTCGGGGTCGGCGCCGACGGGTTCGGCCTCGGCGTCCTCGGCTCCTTCGAGCAGTTCCTCGACGTCGCCCTCCGGCTCCTCGATGAACTCGGCGACCTCGACGCCCTCGTAGACCTCGAAGTCGTCCGGGAGCTTCGCGTCCGGCGGGATGATCTTCACCCGGACGCCGATGGTGCCGAGTTTCATCACGGCGGTGCCGACGCCCTTGTCGACGATCGTCTCGGCGGGCTCGCCGTTGTGTTTGATGTAGCCGCGGTTGAACTTCTCGACGCGCGATCGGGCGCCGGTGACCTTCCCGCTCAGGATGATCTCCGCGCCCAGCGCGCCCGAATCCATGATGCGGTCGATGGTCGTGTGGCCGGCCTTCCGGAAGTACCAGCCCCGTTCGAGGGCGTTCGCAAGTCGGTCGGCGACGATCTGGGCGTTCAGATCCGGCTCCTCGACCTCCTGGACGTCGATCTGGGGGTCATCGAGGTTGAACTCCT
>NZ_JAHLKM010000009.1 GCF_024449025.1 Natronomonas aquatica
TTTCCACCGTTGCTGAACCGAATATCTGGAACTATCTCTGCCCGTAATTCCCGGTAAAAACTAACGCACGACCGTATCACTCGATCGCTTCGACGTCTCTCAGGGCACCCTCTGCCGCCCGAACGAACGAATCGATCTCCTCGTCGGTCATCGGCGTCGAGATGTTCCCCATCCCACGGGGGGCCATGAAGATACCGCGGTCGCGCATCCCCAAATAAAATGCGAGCGAGTGATTCGGGCCGCTGTCGTCGGTAGCTTCCAGCCCGGAGCCGGCGGACTCGAAGTCGGTTACCGGTCCCTCGGCGAAGTGGATATGGAACACGGATCCCTCTCCGGTAACGGTTACCGGGAGATCGGTATCGTCGGCGATACCCTGTACCTCCTCACGGATTCGATCTCCATGCTGGTTGATCTCGCGGATCGCGTCCTCGTCCAACAGATCCAGCATTACGACGCCACCGGCCATGGTAGCAGGGTTTCCGTTGAACGTACCCGAGTGACCCACGTTGCCCTCTTCGGGGTGGTACACGTTCATTACGTCCTCGCGACCACCGAACGCACCGACCGGGAGCCCACCGCCGATGATTTTTCCGAACGTGGTAAGATCGGGGATTACACCCCGTTTTTCCTGTGCTCCCCCCACCGAAACACGGGCGGACATGACTTCGTCGAATACGAGGAGACTGTCGTGCTCCTCGGTAAGATCCCGGGCCGTTTGGAGATACTCGGTCGTCGCGGGGATCATTCCGGCCGCACCGAGGAACGGTTCGACGATGAAACAGGCAAACTCCGAGCCGTGTGCTTCGAAGACCTCCTTGAGAGCGTCCGGGTCGTTGTATCGGACGGTCGTCACGCGTTCTTCGACGGAGGACGGGATTCCGGGGTGTTCCCGTCCGTCGCCAGTAATACCGACTTCGACGGCGTCGTGTGTTCCGTGGTATCCGCCCTTCACTTTCAATATGTGATCCCGCTCGGTGTATGCGATAGCCGCTCGGGTCGCGTTCATCGTCGCTTCTGTACCGGAATTGGCGAACCGAACGGAGTCTACCGAAGGGAAACGATCGACGAGTCGCGTGGCGAGTTCCGTTATATCTCGGGTCGGTGATCCGAGCCCGTTTCCTTTCTTGAATCGTTCGACGACGGCGTCGACGACAGGCTCCGGACTGTGTCCATGGACCGCCTGCGTGTAGTTGTTCAGAAAGTCGATTACCTCGTCTCCGTCCTCCGTCGTCATCCGACAGCCGGATGCACTCTCGATGAACGTCGGGAACGGTTGGGTGTACGTAACCGACCGCGTATCCCCTCCGGGGAGCACGGAGATAGCTTCTTCAAAGAGGGAATACGATTCCGCGTTCGTTTCCCGATACCGTTTCTCGAGATCTGAGAGAGTTACGTTCGTCTTTTGTGAACTCATAACATGGGTGTTTATACGAAGTGTTTTATAGCCTTTGGGGCGAACCCGTCGGTCGTGTCACGGTAGGGATGCGGAGTGGTGGGAAGCAGTGCTCGATACCGCCCGGGTCGCCGATTCTACAGATTAACAGGCAGAGTGCCTCGGGGCTTGACCCCGAGGGTGAATGCCGTCACTATATGCCACAAATTTAAGTATTTCTAGCGTTAACACGCCGACAACGACCAGAAACAAACCTCTCAAAGTATGGAAATGAAGACCTCATTTCCTTCGCTGGTCGTTCGACAGTTTGGAAATGTGGCCCCTCTCAAAACCCGCTACGGCGGTGCGACGGGGGTTTCAACGGGCGGCGTGAAGCCACCGACTCCCACGGACACTTCGGCGTGTTCGGGTGTGAATTCCAGCCGACTCCTCACGGAGAAGGTCGGGAGGAATTAAATTTCGCCTGCGGGTGCGGTGCGGCCCCAAGACGGTGAAGCCTCGGGGCTTGCCCCAGAGGTACTTCACGTACGGTGCTCGTAGTTTGTGGAACGAGATCGGACGCAGTTTCGGAGCATGCGTCCGCTGGTCCCGGTAGTGTTAAAGCGAATATACACGATATACGTAATATCGTCAAATTATGACAGAATACAATCATAATCCCGTTACAGTCGAGGACAAGACCGCCGTTGTAATCGGCGGAACCAGCGGGATCGGGGAGGCGATCGCCCTCAGTTTCGCCGAGAGCGGCGCGGATGTCGTGGCATCGAGTCGTGATCAGAAACGGGTCCGCGATACGGCCGACTCGATTCGAGAGCGCGGGGCCGAAACGGTCGAGATCACGAGCGATATCACCGACAGAGACTCGCTTCGATCCCTTCGTGACGAAACGCTCTCGACTTTCGGTAGCGTCGATATCTTGGTCACGTCTGCCAGTGCCGTATCCCGCTCGTCCTTGGAGACGATAACGGAGTCGGAATGGGCCGACGTCTTCGACGTTCAACTAGACGGCGTATATCGTGCCGTACAGGAGTTCACAAGGGAGATGAATTCGGGGAGTATCATCAATATTTCGTCGATCTCGGCCCGATTGGCAGCAGCGAACCTGTTAGCGTACTCGGCAGCAAAGGGGGGGACCAATTCGTTCGTGAGGGCCGCTGCGAAGGAACTGGCACCGGATATCCGAATTAACGCCATCGCGCCGGGGTTTGTCATAACGAATCAGAACAGGGATCAATACGCGGAGGGAACGGAAAAACGAGCGCGTATCGAAGAGCGGACGCTACTGGGTCGGGTTGCGGATCGGGAGGAAATCGCCGGGGCGGCTCTATATCTGGCCAGTGACGCCGCATCCTACACGACCGGTGAGATAATCACCGTTGATGGTGGATTCTCGGACAACGTCTTTTGATCCGCGATCGGGTTCGCGGCAGCTTCGGCCGGATCACTCGAGATCCCACCACCGTTCGTAGTGCCCTCGATACCCAGAATCCCTTCGATCGTTCCCAACGTTGCGTGCGTGCGATGTCTGATCCGGTATCCCCCCTGGAGTAACATCCGGTATCCCCCCTGGAGTAACACGAGTCGACCGTCGACGTGATTCTCGCCGAGCCGCCCCATCCGTTCGGCGGCTTCGCGGGACCGACCCGGATTCCCGTCGGGGAAACCGGGCGATGGATCAGCCGGCGTTTTCTGTGACCGTCCGGATCGCGTCACAGATGATGTCCATCCCGGTCTCGGCTTGCTCTTTCGTCGTGACGAGCGGCGGAAGCAACCGGAGGACGTTCCCGTCCCGGCCGGCCTTCCAGACGAGAACGCCGTTCTCGTAACACCGCTTTCGGATCGCCTTGACCAGTTCCTTGTCCGGGTTGCCGTCGTCGTCGATGAACTCCGCGCCGATGAACAGCCCCTTGCCGCGCACCACACCGATGTGCGGGCTATCGACATCACGGAGCCGGGATCGCATGTACTCGCCGAGTTCCGTCGCGTGATCCAGCAGACCGTGTGCCTGGATATACTCGATCGCGGCCGTGCCGCCCCGCATCGCAGGGATGTTTCCCCGGAACGTCCCGATGTGGCCGCCGGCGTCCCACGTGTCGTATTTCTCGTGGTACATCATCCCACCGAGCGGAAGTCCGGCACCGCCGATCCCCTTGGCCATCGTCATCGCGTCGGGCGTCACGCCGTAATCTTCACATGCCCACCACTCGCCGGTCCGCCCGAAGCCGGACTGAATCTCGTCGAAGATGAGCATCGCGTCGTTGTCGTCGGCGATGTCACGCAGCCCCTTGAGGAAGCCTTCGGGGGGAACGACGACGCCGCCCTCGCCCTGGATCGGCTCGACCCAGATCGCGCCGGGGGTCTCGTGGCCGCCGTAGGGGTCCTCGAACTTCGCTTTGACCGCCTCGAGCGAGCGGGCACAGGACATCCGCCCACAGCAGTCCTCGCGCGGACAGACCGCCGCCGCGCCGTCGTCCTCGAGCGCCTCGCGGAACGGATAGGGGTACGGGGCGTGGACGACGTCACCCAACAGCGGCTCGTATCCCTCCTTGTACGCCTTGCCCGCGGTGAGACTCAAAGCGCCGGCCGTGCCGCCGTGATACGAGCCCTCGAAAGCCAACATTCCGTGGCGGCCGGTGTTGTGTCTCGCGAGCTTTATCGAGCCCTCGATCGCATCACTGCCTGACGGGCCGCCGAACACCATCCGGTTTTGCCCCTGAAGGCCGGAAGGGGCGATTTCGTCGAGTGCCTCGATGAAATCGAGGCGTGCCTCGGTCGGAAAATCGATAGTGTGAACGAGTTCGTTCGTCTGTTCGTTTACCGCCTCGAGGACGTGGGGATTCGAGTGACCGACGTTCAGGACGCCGATCCCGGCGAAGAAATCGAGAAATACGTTTCCGTCGGCGTCTTTCAGCGTCGAACCGCGGCCCGTTTCGGGCGCGATCGGGAGGTCTTTCGGGTACGCGACTGCGCCGCTGTCGATTCGTTCCTGTCGTTCGAGCAGTTGCTTCGATTTCGGGCCGGGGATCGACGTCTCGACGTGCGGCGCCTCTTCGAAATGGAGCTCGTGGATCGGCGGACCGACGGGCATACTGGCTGAATCTTGCGACCAACCGATAAATAAGTTTGGACGCTGATCGGAAAGTCGGGCCTACTGAATCGCCACATGGCGTCGGAATCAGAAGGATACGTACTCCCCGATGTTGTAGACGATACCCCTCAAGAACACCCATGGTGTTCGTAGGGAACTCGGCGAGTATATCGGTTGAGAGACTTCACCGACAACGTCCTGTGTCGGCCAGGAGATGTATTGTGGCATGAAAGGTATTCGGTACGATTCCGGTGAAAATACGGTGACTTCTGGACGGTTGTGCCGTCGATATATCCGAATCGTCTCCGATCTATGTCGTATAGTATCGGTTTTGGTTCGAATATATTAGCAAAAGGTTAATTTTTGAACAACCGAATAGTGAGAATAACATGGAAAAGCAACGACCCGAACGAAACGAAACCGAGCGACTCGACCGGGAGTACACGCTGGGGACCTGGACGCGCCAGCGGGACTTCGATCCCACCCAGATCGTCGACACCGAGGGGCCGCGGATCGTAACCGCCGACGGCGACTCGATCCTGGACTTCAGTAGCCAGTACGTCTGTACCAGCCTCGGCTACGACGCCGAACGCATCGCCGACGCCGTCTCCGAACAGATCCGCGAGGTACCCTACGTCAGTCCCGGCTGGTCGACGGAGCCGCGTGCCAAACTCTCGGAGAAACTCGCCGATATCACGCCCGGATCGCTCAAGAAGACGTTCTACTCGACGAGCGGGACGGAAGCCAACGAGGTTGCCTTCAAGATCGCCCGGGCGTACACGGGGAAACACAAGATCCTCTCGCGGTACCGATCCTACCACGGCGCGACCGCCGCCTCGCTGTCCGCTTCGGGCGACCCCCGCCGCGTCGCACAGGGCCCCGAGATCCAACCGGAAGTCCCCGGCATGATCAAAGGGCCCGATCCGTACGCTTACGGCTCGAGTCTCGATCCCGACGAGAGCCTCGAGTACATCGACGAGATGCTGGAGCTGGAAGGCGGCACTGTCGCGGGTGTACTGGTCGAACCGCTCGTCGGCTCCAACGGCGTGTTGACCCCACCGGACGATTATCTCCCCCGGCTCCAGGAGATCGCCCGCGACCACGGCGCGTTGTTGATCTGTGACGAGGTCATGACCGGGTTCGGCCGCACCGGCGAGTGGTTCGCCTCGACGCTGTACGACGCCGAACCCGACATCATCACGATGGCGAAGGGACTGACCGGATCGTACCAGCCGCTGGCCGCGACGACCGTCACCGAAGAGATCGGGGAGTACTTCGAGGACAACCTCCTCAATCAGGGTCATACCTTCTCGGGGCATCCGGTCGCCTGCGCGGCCGGGATCGCGGCCATCGACACCTACGAGGAGGAAGAACTCGTCGAGAACGCCAGCGAGATGGGCTCGTATCTGAAATCCGAACTCGAAGCGCTGGCCGACCGGCACCCGAGCGTCGGCGAACGCCGCGGCGTCGGCCTCCATCAGGGGATCGAACTCACGAAAAGCGAACGAGAGCGGGTCCCCTTCGAGGAACGGAGCGACAAGGTATCGAGCAAGCAGACCGTCCTCGACGAGGTTGGTGCCCGGGCGCTCGAAAACGACGTGTATTTTTACACGTCAGTGAACACGATCGTGGTCACACCGCCGCTGACGATCACCGAAGCCCACGTCGACGAGGCGATCGCCGCGCTCGACGACGCTCTGGAGATCTCCGACAGCGCGATGGACGAGTAACCGGACGCCGAACGGCTCGTTTTATCCGGCGTTACGCCCCTTGCCCCGCACCGGGCTGAATGCGAGTTCCGATCCCCTCGCCGGTCGGCATGTACGAAGCGGCTCAGTTCGTCAATCCGCCGTCGATGACGAGATTGTGACCGTTGACGTACGAGGCGGCATCGACCACTGAAAACAGCGCCGGGCGGGCGAAAAGTTGCCGACGAGGACGTGGACCGGCCCGCGGTCCTACGTTAGAATGCCTCGCCCTTCAGGACGGAGAGAGTATCAACAACCCGCCATACGATCCGGGTGACCACACTAGTTAGGCTGATTTTTTATAATAGATCCGTTCCGAGACGTGGGCGCATCCATGGCGCAACCAGGGAGCGAACAAAAACCGGCTGGCCTCGCTCGTCGGCCTCGACGTGCTGATGATATGTACCGGTGCCGTGGCGACGCTGTCGGCGACCGGCGTGTTTCTCGGTTCCGTCGGGAGCCGAACCGTCCGGTGGGACGTCTCGACGGCCTTTTTCATCGCGTTGCTGTATTTCCCCTTCGGAACGCTGACCGAGGGGGCAAAGCGGCTTTCCGACGACGCCCGATCGACGTTTGATGCCCTCGGGAATCCCGTTATCGCCGTCCGGCTGGTCTACCCGGTGTGGTTGATCGTCGGCACGGAGAGAGTCGGCGTCATCGGCCTTTGCCCCGAAACGGCCGGGGTCACGCTGCTCGATTTCGTGGCGAAGGTCGGCCTCGGTATCGTCCTGCTGTCGAGCCGCGACGTGTTCGACGACGCAGGTACGGGCGCCGGCACGACCGGACAGGCGACCGTGGATTGGACCGGGTGGAACGCCGATCGCGTATCGGTGGACCGGCTTTTCGATCCGACCGAGCAGCCGCGACCGTGACGGTCGAATGGAACGCGGAGAAGTGGACGAATGCTAAAGATATTTACTGAGTCAAATCGTAATAAGGACTATCCACGGGGTACAGAACCAATCCACGGAGATACCGGTTGTGGATGCCAAGCAGTATCTCACGTCGGGCGATCCATGCAGACGATTATAAAATATGAATACCTCGATACCTCGTCAGACACGGGAGAGTGGAAAACGGAGCCGATTCAACTGTGTCATAACATGAGATCAAGATGAACCTTCCAAACATCGTGTTCGGGTTACACGTCTCAGTTGGCGTGCTCGTCTTCGGCGTCGGTGTTTACGCCGCTATCAACGGCAGCGTGATCCAGTTGTTTATCCTGGGTTCGATCGCTGTAATGATCGGATTACTCGGACGCTCGGTGAGCCGCCTCCTGGCACGACAATAATACATCGACGGCGAAAGAATGATACGACACGAGAATACGCTCGGTTCGGGTGTGATCGGATGACCGGACTTAAACCTGAAGACAGAGTCCCGATGGCCGCGGCGATCGCTGTCTTGGTTTCGAGTAACATTATCGGGTACTCGCTCCGAGTCACGATATACATCAGCATACTGGCGGCACCGCTGGCAATTATCGCATTCATGACCGTGCGCTATCTGCTGTACGGGAGCATGGTGCCCGAAGTGCTACGTAACGACGGATCATGAGAACGGTCGATCTCACAGTCGCAATCAGGGAATCCGACGGTGCGACTGTACTCCCGGTGTCGGTCGCCGACGTGATCGACCTCGACGACGATGACGTGATCCGCCTCGAATACGGGGTGGGGAACGAAGTAGTGACAACGCCCGAACTCGATGACAGTATCGGGAAAGACCGCGTGTTGATTTCCTCCGAACTAAGCGGACGGCTCGGTGTCGAAGGGGGCGAGACGGTCGCTGTCGGGGCCGTCAGTCCCGACACCGCCAGCAGAATACGCCTTGCGCCGGTGCCTCGGTTGTCAATTCAGGGTGGCGCCCAGTTGCTGAGAGACGCTGTTGGTGACGCGCCGCTGACGGACGGCGAAACCGTGTCGGTTTCGTTCTTCGACGGGTCGTTGAGTATCCCCTTCCGGGTACTGTCGACGGATCCGTCCGGTCCGGTATTTGTTACGACCGAAACGGACGTACGTATCGAGGATGGTCCCGCGCCGGTCGAGACTTCGGAAGCAACGACGCCAGTCCCGAGATCGGCTGTCGGTGGATACGAGGACACGGCAGAGAAGATCGAAAAGTCGCTTGTGGGCGCTTTCGGTAACGAGGGACGTACAGGGGAAATCGCGCCCCGTCGTGTCGGGATGCTGCTAGCGGGCCCCCATGGGGTAGGCAAGACACATCTCCTGCGCTATGCGGCCTGGGCCACCAACGCCTCCATTCATCGAGTCTTACCGCAGCGACTGCTCTCGAGCAGTGGGGAGACGGCGGCGGATCACCTCCGTTCCGTCGCGACCACAGCCCGGGGGAGTGGCCGGGGAGTCATCCACCTCGATGCTTTCGACACGGTGCTCGACGAAGCGAATGCGGCGACGGTGGCGGCCATCCGGGAATGGGTCGATCGGATGAAAACGGTAGGGGAAGTCGCCGTCGTCGCCGAGGTGACGGACCTGTCCGCGGTTCCGGTCGACCTCCGTCAGGGAACCCGGCTTTCGAAAACGGTTACCGTACCGGAACCGGGGCGATCTGACCGGGGGGCCATCCTTTCAACACTGGCGTCAAATATGTCGGTCGGAGCATCCGTTGACGTGGCCGAGATCGGCAGCCGGGCGTTCGGATACGTCCCGGGAGATCTCGTTTCCCTATGGCTGACAGCGGCCGAACTAGCGGCGCAACGAACCGACGCCGAACCGCTGGCTATCTCGGAGGCGGATTTCGAGGAAGCACTCGAGCTGACCGAACCAAGTGGGTTCGACCAGTCCACTACTGACATCCCGACGACGACGTTCGACGATATCGGCGGTCTCGATGAGGCGAAACGCGAGTTGATACGCGCCGTCAAATGGCCGCTGACGAACCCGGAGCTGTTCGAAGCGATCGACATCGATCCGCCGAGCGGAATCTTGCTCTACGGGCCGCCAGGAACCGGAAAAACCATGCTCGCACGCGCAGTCTCGTCGACGAGCAACGCTAACTTCACGGCAATCAACGGCCCGGAACTGATGAACAGGTACGTTGGCGAAAGCGAGCGCGCTGTGCGCCGCGTGTTTGAGCAGGCTCGATCGAACGCGCCGACAGTGCTGTTTTTCGATGAGGTAGATGCGATCGGCATGACACGCGCCGAGGAGAACAACTCGCCGGCGACAGACCGGGTCGTCTCTCAACTACTGACCGAACTGGACGGCGTCGAACGGCGGGGGGCGGTCACCGTCGTTGGGGCGACCAACCGGCCAGGACGGCTCGACGACGCGCTCTTGCGACCCGGACGGTTCGACCGTCTCGTTTCGGTACCGATGCCGGACGCGGCGGCGAGAGCCGAAATATTCCGGATCCATTTACGCGGACGGGTGACAGGGGACTACGATATCGACGTTCGCGCGCTCGCAGAGCAAACCGAAGGCTACACCGGCAGCGACATCGCCGCCATCGTGAGGGAGGCCGGGCTGTTGGCGATCGAGTCACGGATTCGTGAGCGTTCACAGGGCCGTACGGCAGCCACCAACCCGACGGTGCGGATCCGAGAGCGAGATCTGAAACGAGCACTCGAGACGGTCGATCCGTCTTTGTCGCCGGAAACTCGTACTCGGTACGACTCGCTCGATCAGCTCGGGTGAGTGATCTTCCGGGCGAAATCCCGTTTCGCAAGGAGCGAACGATGCCAGCCGTGAGCGAATCAATACGCGTCGTTCACTCCAACGTCCGTTCTCGGTGCAGTGTCAGTATAGAGATGACCACGCCCGCGAGCGCGATTGCTTCGATACCCAACACCAGCCAGAAGGCCGGACGGAACGCCAGTCCAACCGCCTGGAACACGGGCAGGACAAACAGACCGACGATGGCCAGGGCTGAGGAAGCGACCAATCCGGCCAGCGATCGGTAACTCTTCCGTGGGGGGGGTTCGCCCGGTTCACTCATGTGTAGCTAATGGCATACTGAGCCTCGCACAATAAAAAGCGCGCGACAGGGTTGTTAGTCCGCGGTCGCTTCTTCCGCAGACGGCGTCGGGGCGGAGTCGCCACCGACGACGGCCCGGCTCCGGAGGAGGATGAACCCGAACCCGATCTTGGCGAACAGGTCCAGGATCATGAAGATGAGCGTCTCTCCGTACAGGCTAAGAAGGCCGAGTCCTTCCGTGCCCACGAGCCACGCGACCGGGTAGACGGCCCAGGCGACGAGGATGACGTTCCGTAGCACTTTGAACGTCGATTGAGTATCCTCGTCGGCTTCCGCTGCTGCCTCCCCGACGACGACTACCAGGAAGTACAGCACGAACAGCATCGCGATCGTGCTGATCGTCCAGAAGGCGTAGCGCGCGACCGGAACCGTCATCAGCGTCGCGAACAGCCCCGTGACGATCATGAAGGCGTCGATCCCGATGAGCGTCGCGATATCGCGGTTCTTGGCGCCAGCCAAGAGGCCGATATCGAGCAACAAAAGCGGTGTGGTGAACAACCAGTCAGCGTATCGGGCCCAGTAAATATCGAGTACCTGCCCGTTCACGAGCTCGACTTCGGTCAGGCCGAACCCGAAGAACATCGACAGGTACGACGACGCCGCGATTCCTGCGATCAGGATGGTGATGACGTAGAATTCTTCGGCTTCGGGATCTTGGACGTCCCATCCTTTTGCCATGAAGTAAACCATCCCGAGGAGCATTCCCACCGTTCCGAGGGCAAGCCAGATGCCTTCACCTTCAACGCCAAGGCTCGACATCTGCAGCGCCCAGACAGTATCTGTCGGCATTACATATTGTATTAGGACACATGATTATATAAATCAATTACCAAACGAGTGTGATACCCTCTCTCGGGAGGCGATAAAGAGGTCACAACCCACCGGATGATCACTACTGTCTATAGTAGTCGGTAGAAGTCAGTGCAGGTCCACTCGCGAGTGTCCGGCCAGCGTGGCTGTCGCTGGCCATCCGGCTGTGAGTGGTGTATAAACAGTTCTACTGACTACTATATTACGACTCAGCTGCTGAGTTACGACCAACAGGATCACCCTTGGTGATTACCACCACCAATAGATTCAACCCATATAATCACGTACTGTCGTACATGTCAGATGAAACCCAAGAAGTGGATACAGCAGAGACAGACACAGAGACGCGGAGCACCACTGAGGAACAGTCTGATGCTGTGCTCGACGCCGAGGCCGTAGAGGAAGCCCAGACCGTCGAAGAGCTCACAGAGACCGTCGAAGAACAGCGAGAGCAGATCGAAGAACTGGAATCACTGTTGCTGGACCTCTCGGCGCGTGTGGCTGACGGAAACTCGATGGGCGTTTGTCCCGATTGTCACGGGCCCGTGATTAAGGTCGATCCCTGGTTCCGACCAGCAAAAATAAAATGTACGGACTGTCAGCGGGTGTTCCACGAGTACTAATGGGCTCTCGAAGGGCAAGAGTGAGCGCCGAGGGACGCATCTGTCGGCTGTGATCACAACAGCGTGTGGTCCCTTGACATTCTCCCCACGCTGAAGGGCGAGGACTCCTTCGTGGGACAGCGGGCCGATCCCACGTCCCCGAGGGCAACTTCCTCCCACAAGGGGAGTACCGGGTTCGTGCGCGATACGTCGGCCCCGTGAGGGGTGTGGCGGATTCAACGTCCATTCGGACGCGGTATCCGCTTGTACCGTCCATCCCGTTCATCCCGGAGAGACGGCGGGGATGCCCCCAGTCGCAGATATTCCCTGCGTCCGGGCACGGGCCGTGCCATCGGCCTACCTGCCCTTCATGCCACGGTGGGCAGGCACAAGCGAGCGAGGGTTGCTTTTTCGTTGCCGTGTTACCATGGCTTCGGTGACGCCCTCTCGAGAATGGTGTGGTGGCCTTTCGTCGGGCCGGGCGGACCCCAATCCAACCGCCAGTTTTTGTCCGGTTGTGCTTACTATCGTGTACGCTGTCGGGCGGTTTGAGTCTGTCGGTTGTCATTTTAGCGCCGGATTCATCCCCGCGCTAAAACACGGGGCTTTCTCCTCGATTATCCGTAATCATCGAAAGCCGCTGAGACGTGCGAGCCCGTCGGTCTCGCCACAATCAGCCAGTCAGATCCCCAATATCGATGCCATCACCGGTTTTCGAAACCCTTTTTGATAGCCTACGCGTCGTCGGAACCGCAGGCCGCCTTAGCTCAGACTGGGAGAGCACTCGACTGAAGATCGAGCTGTCCCCGGTTCAAATCCGGGAGGCGGCATTACACTCACAGTTCAAATGCCTGTGAGCTGGGAGTGCGTTTCGACATCACGGGATTCTATTGTCGAATTGAACCGCCGTTACTTCACTTCGCTCGTGACGAGGTTTCACTTTTCAAGACTCGCAACACTCGGTCGCGTTGCTCACTCGGTTGCGTCGCGTGAAAAGTGGGACCGCCGTCGATACCATGACTGTTCTCTCGACCATGGGGTCCGGGACTGTTCGACCCAATTCTAAAATCGGTATTAGTAAAATCATGATTTAGATAACCAGAAGAATGATGATTGTCGGGGTGATACAGGAGGTATGGCCAGCCAGCGGTTCGTCAACCGCGGGGACGAACTCGAATTGCTAAACTCGCAGTTCGAGAACGACAGTGCCGAACTGATCGTCGTCTACGGGAGACGACGACTCGGCAAGAGTGCGCTCGTTCGCGAGGCAGTCCGGGAACGTGCGGACGCCGTCTACTGGCAGGCAACCGAGGAGACCGCGGCCGCACAACTCGCTAACTTCGTCGACACGGCCAGGGAGACGTTTCCACTCTTGGGGGACATTCAGCGCGACTGGGAGGCATTGCTCCGGGCACTCGGTCGCGAAGACGCAATCGTCGTCCTGGACGAATTTCCCTATCTCGTCGAATCTGACGACTCGCTCCCGTCGAAAATACAGCGCGTCTGGGACACGCAGCTCGAGGAGACGGACACGACACTCGTGCTCGTCGGCTCGTCGATCAGCATCATGGAAGACAAGGTCCTCAGCGGTGGCAGCCCGCTGTACGGCCGTCGGACGGCGACCATCGACCTTCCGCCACTTGACCTCGCGGATGCACGGCAGTTCTACCCTGGTGACGACCCGGACGAGATCATCCAAGCCTGGAGTGTCTTCGGCGGAACGCCGTACTATCTTCAGGCGCTCGACCCATCCCGCTCGCTAGCCGAGAACGTTCAGTCGCAAGTACTCTCGGAACATGGTGTTCTTCACAACGAACCGGAGTTCCTGTTGCGGGCGGAGTTCGGAATCCGGGAACCGCAGACCTACTACACGATTCTCCGGGCAATCGCGACCGGCAAACGGGCTGCCAACGAAATCGCTGGCTTCGCCGGGGTCGACTCCAACACGCTGGGTTCGTACCTCTCGAAGCTCCGTCGACTACGTCTCGTCGAACGCGATATTCCCGTGACCGCCAATCCTAACTCGACGCGGAAGAGTCGTTACCGGCTGAAGGAACC
Source organism: Natronomonas aquatica (assembly GCF_024449025.1). GTDB lineage: Archaea > Halobacteriota > Halobacteria > Halobacteriales > Haloarculaceae > Natronomonas > Natronomonas aquatica. Next base: position 13,696 of record NZ_JAHLKM010000009.1, read on the forward strand.
GCTGTTCCGGTTCTGGTTCCGGTACGTCTACGGCCAGCAGGGAGAGCTCGTCCAGCTCGGCGAGGACGCCTACGAAGAGATGGTCGAACCGACCTTCACCGACTACATGGGGACGATGTTCGAGCGAGTCTGTCAGAACGCGCTTCCGTCACTGATCCCCGAGACGTACCATGGCATCGGCTACTGGTGGCACAAGCAACACGAACTCGATGTTGTGGGACTCGCGAGTGATGGGACACTCGTCGCAGGAGAGTGTAAGTACACTAACCGCGAGATGACCGAGGGAGACTTGGCCGAACTCGAACGGACAGCATCGGAGGTCCAGTGGTCGCCATCCAACGAAAGCGACCGGACAGAGCAGTACTGCTGTTTCTGTCGATCCGGGTTTTCCGATGGCCTGCAACAGGTGGCTGCGGAACGCGACGACGTGTCACTGTTCACACCCAGCGAAATCGTGCCAGGTGACAGTGAGTGATTACGAAGTATCTGCAAGTCGTCGCGCCAGACTGTGCCGTACGAGCAACAGGAACGCACACAGCGTGGCTCGTCGGCGTGTCTCGACGAAGTGAAACGCGACGTTGTAGTGGCGGGCCCACGCCGTGACCGTCCCGACGACCTGAGCAGGATGGATGTCCCGTCTCGCCATGCACCCGCGATTACCGAGCAGCGTTTGCCACGATGTCTCGACAACAACGGGTAGGGGATGTGACCATTCGGCTGCTCGCTGTAGTTCACGCTCGAATCGGTCTCGCTCCCAGGTAATCGCAGTGAGGAAGTCGCAGCCGGACTTGCGTTCGACTGCGAAGTGGGGGCGATACGTGTCGAGTTCCGGGTCGTGGGTACAGTATCTCGGGACGGCGTAGTCTCCTGTCGAGAGCGTCACATCTCGTGTCTCTACCGGGAGTGTATCGAACGTCCACGGACGCTGTTCGCGCGTGTCCCGCAGGACTGTCGTCGGAATCGGACGCCGCTCTCGTCGCTCGGTCATCGGTTGAGGCTGGGCTCGGTATCACGGGTAAATGTTCGCCGAAGCCACACTCCTCGATGACAGTACGGCGTCGCTCAAAACCCGGCCTTCTCCAGTTCGTCGAGAAACGCCGGGCGGTTCGAGTGTTTCTCCTTCAGGAAGTCGACGAACTCCTCGAACCGCTCTTCGGGGACGAGTTGCTGCATCCCTTCGAGGTGGTCAGCAATCGTTCGGTAGTGACGCCGTCCCGTCTCGCCAGCGGCAAACGGGACGAGCAGTTCGTGGTAGCACTCGAAGTATTCGACCGGATCGACGGTTGCGACCGGGTCCCGATACCGGCGCACTGACGAGAGATCGTCGCTGTCTTTCAGTTCCGCAAACGCTTTTTCGAGGTCACCTTCGTGGACGTACATGGCGATGAGCTTCTGCCGGTCGTCCGCGAACTGTCGCTCGAACTCCTCGTAGAGTGACTGCCACTTTTGATCGTCACAGACATCTTTCAGGTCGTCGTAGGCTGCCCACTCGGTATGGTCGAGAAAGAGATCTTTCAGCGTGCGACGGTACGCGTCCGAGTCGTGCTCTTGGCAGAACCGCGACGACGTGCTTGCAGTCGCCACCACCGTCGTAGGGACAGGTACACCGCGTATCGATGCCCCGTCCGCTGAAATCTACAGTCACGTCGTACAGATTCGAGCCACTGACAGCCGCGGTAACGAGGTCGTCGAACCGGTCGAGCCGCTGAATCCGCCTTTCGTCGCGGTAGTTCTCGCCGCGCTCGAACACGGCATCGGAACTCCGATTTCGGATGGTCTCTCTATCGACGTTCATGCCTCGTCGTTCGACGTGGGGAATTAATCTGATTTCGGTGTCCCGTCGTCGGCCTGTCGGCTCGGATCGGCCAGTGCCATCGTGAGCGTCGCCGCGAGGCGCTTGTCCAGCGGTTCGTTTGCTCGGCCACAGTGTGGTGACTGGATACACGCCGGACAGCCGTCCGAACACCCGCAATCGGCGAGCAGTTCCCACGTGTGTTGGAACAGTCCCTCGATGTGGTCGTATCCATTACGAGCGAGTCCGACACCACCGCGGTAGCTGTCGTAGATGAACAGCGCACTTGTCTCTGCCTGCGGGTGGTCCGTCGTCGAGACGCTCCCGACATCCCGACGGTCACAGAGGATAACGAGTGGAAACGTGGCGACGAGGGCGTGCTGGACGGCGTGGAGTCCACCCTCGAATGAGCCGGACATCGTCTGCATCAGTCGTTCGAGTCCCGGCGGAAGTGTCACGTACAACGCTTGCGTTGACAGTGTCGTCTCGGGCAGGTCGAGTGGCTCCTCGCTCAGTATCTCGCCTGTTCGGTGGTCACGCCGCTGGAATCCGGTGACCTGCTTGCGCCGAGTCACGTCCGCGAAGTGGACCGTAACGTCGTCGCGCGTCGCCAGTGGCTTGGTGGCAACGTCTTCCTCGATAGTCATCGACTCCTCGTACTGAACGCGGGTCTGGTGGTCACTCTCCGTCGGCGTGAGCCACGCCGCGTCGCGGTCCAGGTCGAGTGACTGGACTTCGTAGTTCTGGCCCTGATGATGGTAGATCGCGCCCGGGTGAACGTCCCGGAGCGCAGCGTCGAACGGGAGTTCCCCGAGTCTGTCGGACTGACCGCCTCGAACCCGAAGGACGACAGTGCGTTCGGTGATCGTTCGGAGCCCCTGGTTGTAGGGATTCACCGCTCGTCCGCTGGCGGTTCGTTGCCATTCGAGGCCATCGGCTGTTTGCCGTCGGGACAGTTCGCCCTCCTCGGTGAGGCCACTGACGATGTCGGGGAACGTCGGGCCGAAATACTGTTCGTCGGCGGTTCGAAGCGGCTGTTCGACGGCCGCAGCGTGAGCGTGCAGTTGGAGGAGGTGCGGATTCGATGGGTTGGCGACGGCACGCTCGGGTGTCTGCTCGAACAGTTCCTGCGGGTGCTTGATCACGTACTGATCGAGTTGGTCCTCGCTGGCGACGAGCGCGACGAGACTCGGTTCCGTCCCCCGGCCAGCGCGGCCGGCTCGCTGGAACGTCGACATCTGCGTCCCGGGATACCCGTCCAGTAGTACGGCATCGAGACTTCCGATGTCGACGCCCAGTTCCAGTGCGCTCGTACTCCAGACGCCGGCACACTCGTCCGTGTGCAGTGCTGTCTCGATTGCCGCTCGGCGGTCGTCACGCAATCCAGCGTGGTAGGCCGTGACGTTCTCGGCAAGATTGCTTTCGCCGTGCTCTGTGAGTGTGTCGCTGCTGATGGTGGCGTAGCGTTCGGCCGTCTGTCTGGCGCGCGTAAACGCCACTGTCTGGTATCCCCGCTGGACGAGGTCGACGAACAGTCGCATGGTTTCGCCGTGGTGGGAGCGGCGTTGTCCTGCACCAGCTGGTGCATCGCCTTCGTCGTATTTCGGTGGTTGCCAGAACAGCCAGTGTGTCGGCCCGGTTTCGCTGGTGTCCTGGTCGACGAGGACGAACGAGTCGGTTGGTTGCCCGGTAATCGTCGCTGCGTGTTCCCGTGGATTTCCGATTGTCGCGGAACAACACACGAACTGCGGGTCGGCACCGAGACGGTCACACATTCGGGCTAACCGGCGGCAGACCAGACCGACGTGACTGCCGAAGACACCGCGGTACTCGTGCACCTCGTCGACGACGACGAGTTCCAGTGACTCGAAGAAGTCTCGCCAGATGTCGGTCGCGTGGCTGAGCAGTCCACAGTGGAGCATATCCGGCGTCGTCAGAACCATGCACGGTTCGTCGTCACGGGCCTGCTGGCGTTCGTCCGAAGCGAGTGCCCCCGTATACTGGGTCACGGAAACGTCGTCAAACGGCGCAGCAAAATCAGAGAGTGTCGCCTCCTGATCGTTGATCAACGCGACCTGTGGCCCGATATACAGCATCCGACCGTCGTGGTCACGTGCGCGTTCGAGCGCAGGAATCGTGTACGTCAGGCTCTTGCCGCTGGCCGTCGGCGTGGCCAGCACGACGTTCTGGCCGGTCCGGACTGCTTCGATGGCGTCGGTCTGGTGTGCGTAGAGTTCGCCGATGCCCCAGTCGCCAAGCAGGTCCGTGACCTTGGGGTTCATCGTACAGGATTGGGTGACAGGTCTACGTGCGGGTACCTCCCGCTGGAACTGTATCTGGTCGTGGTAGTAGTCCCGGTCCTGCACCCACTCGGCGAACTCGTCCACTGTGGGAAGATAGGGACGGGACCGCATATATCGATACGGCTCTCCCGGTCTGGCCCAGTGAGTTCACCGGTCACCCGACCCTTTTATTCGATGGTGGCATAGCGGTATCCATGCCGTTCAGCGTCAGTTGGCACACGTTGCTCGACGAACTCGACGACCTGTCTGACGGTGCGGAACTCATCACACCGCTCTCTCACGACCGGTTCCGGATCACAGACGTGCAGGAACACCGTGTCGTCGTCAGGTTCACCGAGACGGGGGACAGGCGGCCGCTACAGCGCGATCAGTTCGAGACGCTCTACCGTCGGATACAGGAAACAAACAATAAATTCGGCCTCGACCGCCTGCCACCAGACGCAGATCCGTATCCCGCCGTATTGAGCCTCCACCCCCGGTTCGAGATCGACGAACAGCGAGGGACCATCACGGAACAAGACGGCGAGACCGCCACGCAACTGGTGAGTGACGACGCAGAGACGGACGACACGGAGCGCGTCGAACCCGACGGACTCGATGTCTACTCCGACGCGTTGCTGCTTATCGACGCACTCGAACGCCACCATGTGTCCGATCTCACGGAGCTGGAGACGAACGCGCTGGTGAATCTCTACACGCTGTGTTCGGATGTCCAGCGGAACGCAAACGAGTTCAGGCAGAACATCGCGGATGTGTTGCTCGACCGGCTGCATCACGACCAGCCGGTCCACGGTCAGTACGGGTCCGTCCAGCGAACCGCTCGCCGCAACCGCTCGCTCAAGGACGACGAACTCGTGTTGAATGCCTTCGAGGCTGCCGGGATCGAGCGCAAACGACTGACGACCGTCGACGCGAACAAGGTCGACGAGGCGCTCGACGTAACAGAGCTCTCCGAGAGCGATGTTTACGAGATCGACAAGAGCGAGTACGTCCGGAAAGCAGAGGTCGACGAGGAGGTCAAAGAGTCACGCCTCCAGGGGCTGAAAGACCGGCTGGCAGCGAGCGAAGAGGCGGAAACCGACGATCTGCGACGGGAGATCGAGGAACTCGAAGACCGTATCGACGACCTCACCAGTTTCAGTACCGGGACCCAGATGCAGAGCTGAATCGGTTCGATCAGATGCCCTTCAGTAATAAAATGGTCCAAATGCTGGGAGGCGGCATTACACTCACAGTTCAAATGCCTGCGGTGCTGTGCGGACCATTTTCCTGGGTTTGTTGAAGCCGATTCCTCAGCCGCGGGCTGCGACTGTGGTGGTACCGCGATCCATCCAAGTGTTACTGCGCAGAGAGTTTCGAATACGCACTTGTGAACAGATACTAATTGACCTCCTCCTCGGTGTGAACGCGGAGGAATCCGACCATCGGATTTCCGCCAAGGGTGGCGTTCGAGGTTCCAACCCGCACTCAGAGGGAACCGGCAGCATACCGGAGGAACTCTCGTTTGTCTCCCTCGCTGTAGGGCTATGGCCCGGTCAATGAGGCCCCATCGGATTCCGTGTCATCGCCGTGGGAATCACCGCTTGTTCCCCGCTCCTTGTAGTTCGGAACCGGCATCTCACCGAATCCGTAGCATCATATACTATAAGCGGCCACAAAAAATGATTGCGGTGAGAAATCCAGCAGCCGACGCCGATATGTTGTTTGCTGGAGTGTCCGCTCGTCCCCCGCCTGCTCGCTCCTCGGTTCCGACTGCGGTCGGAACCCTCGTCACTCACGGGAAGACGGGGGTATGCGCTCGTATCGCTATCACAAGTGATTATCTGACGTCTGGAGTCGCTCAGAACTCACCCTACTCACGTACAGAACCAGGTCCGACGGGTCGTCCCTGTTCCCATTCGACCGCGCGGACCGCGTCTGGAAGCGAGGTGAGTCTGCGCTCAACGACGTCCAGCGGATGTGAGTCGATGAACGGCGCTGGTTCGTGCGTGACGGGTGTCGCGCCGTCGTTCACTTGCAGATGAACTGGCCCAAGGTCGTCGTGCGTGTCGTCCTGATGCCAACCCACCAGCAGACTTCGGTCTGGCTCGATCCAGTTGAACCAGTAGTATCCGTGCGGCTCGCCGGTCTGCAATTGAAACCCGGTCTCGATCCGCGCAGCCGTTACCGAATACTCGTCGTGATCGAGGAACTGCCGTGGGTCTACCTCAGCGACGACCCGGTATGAGCCGGCTTCACGCGGCTCAGCACGTCGCCGTCGAACGTTCTCGAACGCACCGCTAAGCCGATTCTGGATACTGTCGTGGAGCCGCTTGCTCTGCAAGTTCGCCCGGTTAGCGAGGAAGACGGCCATTAGGCGAGTGTCGAGGGAGAGTCAGTCCGCGGTGACGAGAGTTCCACGACGTCATCGTACAGTTGGAGGGCATGTTTCACGAGCCCGAGTTCCGTGTTGATCGCCTCCCACGTGGCGATCACGTTGCGACGCTCACGAAGCTCCTCTGTCGAGAAGTCCTCGTCCGCGAGTTGTTCCCGGAACTCATCGAGCGAACTGACCTCGTACTCCGCAGCCAGCTCTTCTTGTTCCTCCTTTAACTCTGTGAGCTGGCTCTCCAGTTCGTCACGCGAATGAACCTCGATCAGGTCGGTCACCTCGTCGAAGAGCATCCGTACGGGATTCAGATCGTAGGCTTTCGTCCCGTCGACAGTCGTTTCCGTGGCCCAGTCGTCGCTCTCCAGTCGCTTTAGTTCATCGTCGGCTGTTGCGCGGGAAACTTCGGCTCGGTCCGCGATCTCTTGCACCGGCGTTGGTTCGTCCAGTAGCTCCACGACGTGCCGGACGCGCTCACGCCCGCTCGTTGTCTCCGTCCACGATTCTGGTTTCGATTCAGCCATTCGACTAGGTCTTGGACGGCCCTGTTCAAATAATTTATCTTGGTTCAGATATTCAGACGGGGCGTGATTTGTCCTTCGGTGGAAGGCGGTTCAGATGCTGGGAGGCGACGTTCCTCTGCGACCAAGCAGAATACCGATCGGTCAGTGGGCCCGGTCGCCCTCGATGAACTCCTCGGCCGTCCGATCACCGGCCGCGAACGCGGCTGCTCGAGCGTCGATCGCGTCGGGTTCAAGCATAGCATGAGAGACGAGCAGCCGTTCGAGTGCCGTATGCCACTGGTCGTAGTAGATGCGTTCGGTTGCCGCAGCGTCGGCCCCTCGGTCGCGGTCGTCGTCGGTCGCGTAGGCGCCGGTGGGTGTCGCCTCGACCGCCTCGATCAACCGCCGCTGGAAGGCCGACCAGTCGAAACTGCCGCCCCCATCGTACAGGGCGACGGTTACGCCGAAGGCGCGTGCCTGCCAGGGCTCCGAGAACGTCGGCTCCGCGTCGACGCCGAGGAGGTCCGCGAAGGCGCCGTCGGGATCCGCGTGTCCCCCGTCGGCTTTCGATCCCGCGTCCGTCGTCCCGTGATCGAGCCGTTCGACGCCGATCATCGAGTCACGCGTGACAAGATTCGCGAGTTCGTCCTCGTCGTATCCCTCCGTTCCATCGGGGCGTCTCGGCAGGACCATGTACCTGATTTCGGAGCTGGAATCCCAGACATCGATGTCGATTCCACCGTCGATTTCGAGCCCGAACTCATCGAGGACGGCTCGCGGCTCGCGGACCATTCGGGACCGATAGGACGGCGTCTTGTACCACGTCGGGGGGAGCCCGAGCAGCGACCACGGGTAGCACGAACACAGGGTACAGACGACGGCGTTGTGGACATCGGCGGTGTTTTTCTTCACCTCGATATGCTGGATACCGACGTCGAAATCGAACTCATCGATCGCGGCCGGGGCGTCCTCGAGGAGCCGCTCCTCGAAGGCGGGGTCGGTCCACGCCCGGGCGACGACCCGGGCTCCGTTCTGTGGGCCGATATCGCGTTCGTAGGCGGCTATCGCCTCGTCGATCGCGTCCGTCGAGACGATCCCTTTCTCGACGAGCAACGATTGGATCGCCCGAACGCGGGGACGTGGATCGGCGGCCGTTTCGTCGTGGTCGTGTCCGGAATCGTGGTCGTGGTCGTGATCGTGGTCGTGATCGTCGGTCATCGTTCGTCCTCCGTAGGTCGCAGATACGGTTCCCAGAGATCGACGTGAATCGTATCGTCGGGATCTTCGGCATCGGGGCCCCACACCTCGTCGGCGTCGAAGGCGACGGTGTACAGCGGCTCGTCGCGTTCCTCGCCGTGGGCGCTGGCGTCCGGGAAGACGTGGTTCCCGTGGAGGGATCGGATTTTACCGGTCGTTCGCCGGACGTAGCGCGGACAGCGGGTGTGTCCCTCGGGATGGTTGTTGCGCACTCGAACCGCGTCTCCTTCGGCGAACTGGGGCTCGTCGTCCGGCCGGTCGAACGATGCCGGCCGTCGGAACGCTTCTCTGACTCGCTCGGCGAGGTCGGGATCCAGCCGTTCGGGAACGAGATCCGCGGGGTTTTCGAGGTCTCGCGCGCGCTGGTGGGCGGCCTCGATCTCGTCTTCAGTGAGGTGGCCTTTTTTGACGAGGTTTCGCTCGAGGCTCGCCAGCCAGCGCTCGAAGTACGTCGCCGCGAGGTAGTCCGCTGGCGCCATCCGTTCGATGCCGTGGCGGCTCTCGTCGATGTTGTAGATCCCCTGTGGCCGGATCGTACGCACTAACGCGAAGACGACGCGCTCCCAGTCCGCATGGAACTGGGCGTCGTCGACGGGGACGGCCCCGAAGCCGTGTATCCCGCCCATATCGTGGATGCCGTTCATGCGAACCGGGTTCGACCCGTCGGCGCAAATAGCTTTGGTGCGTACCCGGAGGGTACTCTTCGAAGCACCACGGGAAGCCACAGGAACTGTCCCCGGTCCCGCTCACTTCGCTCGGGGAAAGTCGAATGACTCGCTCCGTTCGTCTTCCGGAGAGCCACAACCCGGGGGCTGCGTTACACCCACAGTTCACACGAAAGCCTCGAGATCGTACGGACATCCTCGATTTCGTGAGCGAGTAGAGTAGAGTAGAGTAGAGTAGAGTAGAGTAGAGTAGAGTAGAGTAGAGTAGAGTAGAGTAGAGTAGAGTAGAGTAGGTAGGTCACGGATCGCAACCCGATAGCGACGGAGTATTAACAGCAGGTTCGTTCAGCACATACATGGGACGTGAAACGTGGGGAACCCGGATCGGGTTCATTCTCGCGGCGGTCGGAAGCGCAGTGGGACTAGGTAACATCTGGCGGTTTCCGTTCCAGGTCGGCCAGGAGGGAGGCGCAGCCTTCATGGTCATGTACCTCGCCTTCGTGTTGCTGATCGGCTTCCCGGCGATGCTCGCGGAGTTCGTCGTCGGACGGAAGACCGGCCTGAACGCGGTCGGTGCGATCCGGGAGTTCGCCGGCGGCGTGTGGCAGTACCTCGGTGGCCTGTTCGTCCTCATCGGGTTCGTCATCCTCTCGTATTACAGCGTGATCGGCGGGTGGGTGCTCCGATACGTCGTCGGGAGCGCTACCGGCGGGTACGTCGGCGACGCCGCACAGGGTGAACCGCCGGTCGCCGCCCAGTTCTTCGCCGAGATCGCGTCCGGATGGGACGCGCTTCTCTTTCATGCGATATTCATGCTGCTCGTCGTCGGCATCGTGGCGTTCGGCATCCAGCGGGGGATCGAGATCGGTGTCAAGGTGATGGTCCCGGCCATCTTCGTGATCTTCGGGGTGCTTTCGGTGTACGCGTTCAGCCTCCCGGGGGCCGGGGAAGCGTACGCGTATTATCTCTCGCCAAACTTCGAGTACATCGTCGCGAACTGGCAAAGCCTGGTGCCGGCCGCGGCCGGGCAGGGCTTTTTCACGCTGTCTCTCGGGATGGGCGTGATGATAACGTACGCGTCGTATCTCGGTTCCGACGAGAACCTCGCGATCGACGGCACGAGCATCGTCGTGTTGAACACCTCCGTCTCGGTCCTGACCGGGCTGATCGTCTTCCCGATCCTGTTCACGGCGGGGCTGGATCCGGAGACCTCCGGGCCCGGGGCGCTTTTCATCAGCGTCGCGGATGCCCTCGGTAGCCTTCCGTTCGGTCGCGTCGTCGGCACCCTCTTTTTCGCCACGGTCGCCATCGCCGCGCTGTCCTCGGCGATCAGCCTCATCGAGGTCGTCGTCTCCTATGCGATCGACGAGTTCGGTATGGACCGGGCGAGGGCGACCGTGATCGTCGGGGCCGGCATCTTCCTTCTGGGGGTCCCCGTCACCGTCGATACGGTGTTCGTCGACCTCTATGACATGCTCGCCGCACAGATCCTGCTCGTGCTGGGCGGGATCCTGCTGATGGTCGCCATCACCTGGCTCCACGCGGACGAGGCGGTCGAGGAACTCCGGGAGGGAATCGGAGACCTCGGCGCCGTCGGCACGCTCTGGATCTGGATGGTTCGGATCCCGGTCGTCGCCGTCCTGATCGTTTCGCTGTATCTCGGTGTTACCGGATACCTGGAGTTCCTACAGGGGCCCTTTGCTGACTTCCTCGCCTCGAGGTAGCCGAGGGCCGTTGTCTCGCCTGCGGGGAACCGTCCGAACGCCACCGTCTCGTGGCATTCGATAACAGATGTGTCACGGAAGTTTAGATTCTGACCAGTGGTTCGCCCCGGCAAACGGCGGTCTGAGGTGTGCTGTGGGGCAGGTTGTGCGAGCGAAAACGTCGACCCCGTCGTTTCGTGTCCCAAGACCGTGTCAGGACGCCGTCTCCGTCTCGACGCCGGTGATCTCGAAGCGGGCGCCGCCGGCGTCGCTTTCGGTGGCGGAGATCTCCCAGCCGTGGGCGTCGACGATGCCGTCGACAATCGCCAGCCCGAGGCCGGTGCCGTCCGCCGAGGTGGACTCGCCGGGATCGAAGAGCCGGTCGACGTCGTCCTCGGGGAGCCCCCGGCCGTCGTCCTCGACGTAGAACCCCGAGCCGTCCGGGAGGGCACCGACAGTGACGGTGATCCCGTCCCCGCCGTGCTCGACGGCGTCATCGGCCTGCGGCCGATTGCTCGTCGAACCGTGTTCGACGCTGTCGTCGGACCCCGTCCGACTGCCCGTGGAGCCATGCTCCACGGCGTTCCGAAACAGGTTCTCGAACAGTTGCTGGAGCCGGCTCGCGTCGGCGATGACGGTGGGATCGTCCTCGACGGCGAGCGTCGCCTCGGGGGCCGTAATCATGGTCCAACAGCGGTCCGCGACCGACGCCAGCGAAACCGGTTCGGTGTCGTCGATCGATTTGTCCTGTCGAGCGAGCGTCAGAAGCTCATCGATGAGTGTGTCCATCCGGTCGATCGCCGTCGTGACGGCCTCGATGTGCTCGCTTTCGTGTTCCTCCTGTAGCAGTTCCAGACGGCCGGTAGCCACGGTGAGGGGGTTCCGCAAGTCGTGAGAAATGACGCTCGCGAAGTGATCGAGCCGTTCGTTTTGTCGCTCTAGCTCCTGTTCCCGCGCCTCGAGTTCGGCGCGTTCGGCCTCCAGTGCGTCGCGGTACTGCTCCTGTCGGGCGTCGTAGAGCCCGATCAGGAACCCGGCGATGCCCCCGGTCGTCATCCAGTTGACGACCACGAACGGCACGTCGACCATCGTGATCCCGTGGGCCGCCTGATACGGGATCACGGGGTAGCCGAAGACGATGCCGACGAGGGCTCCGACCCAGGTCCAGCCCGCCACGCGGCGCATCCCCGACGTCGGGAGGTCGCTCCGGTAGAGCCGGACCCCGGCGCCGATCAGAAGCGCCGACAGGGCAATCGGGACGATCACGCCGACCATCAGAGAGTGGATCGCGGGTTCGCGGACGGCATGATAGAGGTGCGACAGCGCGGTCGCTACCCCCACTGCGGCGATCGCGCCCGCGCTGTGTCCTCGGGAAAGCCGGGCCCTCATGGCGTCGTCTCGTTCGCTGTCATCGTTCGGGTTTGAGGGGGGATACCCTTAGGCCATCCGGACGCTGGGCGGGAAACCTAATCCCTAAATATGGAGGATAGGTAACACTCCTCATGGCCGATGGATCCGATCCCGACCGCACGCCGGAGCAGTGGAACGAGATCGTCGCACGGATGAACGAACGGATGGTCGAGGGGATGGAGGCCAGCACGGAGGCCCAAGCGGAGTTCGTCGAATCGTGGGTCGACGCCTTCGACGCCTTCGAGTCGATCAACGAAGAACAGTTCTCGAGGGAGGGGTCCGAGGGAAACACGCGGGCACACTCGGTATGGATGGAGGCCGCCGAGGAGACAGCCGAGAAGATGGCCGCCGCCGCCCGCGGCGGAGAGATCGATCCCGAGGAGGTGCGAGACCTGTGGCTCGACAGCGCCAACGAGGCGTTCAAGGAAGTGATCTCGACCGACGCGTTCTCCTCGATGACCGGCCGGAGCGTCGAGGACGCCCTCGACGTACGGGAGACGGTCGACGAAAGTGCCCAGGCGACGCTCCGGGAGTTCGGCTTTGCGACCGAACGCGACGTCCGGGAGGTCGGCGAACGGCTCGTCGAACTCGAACGCCGCCAGAAGAAACTCCAGCGGGAGCTCGGGCGGCTCGAGGACGTCGAGACGAAACTTGACCGTGTCCTCGAGCACCTCGAGGAACCGGCATGACGGACCCGGAGAACGCGACGGAGGGGGCGGCGGATATCGAAGCCGCCTTCGACCTCCAACGACAGACGTGGGAGAACGCCGCCGACTTCCTCGAAAAGCTCGCCCAGGTCGACGACGCCAACAGGCGGGTCGCCGACGTGGACGTCGGAAAAACATCCAGCGAGGTCGTCTACGAGGAGAACAAACTCGAACTTCTCCACTACGAGCCGCGGACCGACGAACGACACGACGTCCCGATCCTGTTCGTCTATGCGCTGTTCAACAGGCCCTTTATTCTCGATCTCCAGCCCGATCGGTCCGTGATACGGGCGTTCCTCGATCGTGGCTTCGACGTCTACATGATCGACTGGAACGAGCCCTCGCTTTTGGACCACACGCTCACCTTCGAGGACTACGTCGACCGGTATCTCGACAACTGCGTCGACGTCGTCAGGGAACGCTCCGGCCAGGAGTCGATCAGCCTCTTCGGCTACTGCATGGGCGGGGCGTTTTCAGTGCTGTACGCCGCGCTGTACCCCGAGAAGGTCCGGAGCCTCGGGCTGATGGCCACGGCGGTGAACCTTCGCGATACGGACAGCGTCGTCGACCAGTGGGTCGGCGAGGACTTCTTCGATCCCGAGTCGCTCGTCGACGCCTACGGGAACGTCCCGGCGGACATCGTCGATGCGGCCTTCTCGGCGCGCGAACCCGTCCAGAACAGCCTCACGAAGTACCTGCGCTTTTTCGACGGGATCGAGGACGAGGACTTCGTCGAGAACTTCGCCCGCATGGAGCGGTGGATCGAGGAGAGCATCGACATCCCCGGCCGAATGTTGGTCGACTTCATCGATGCGACGTACCACGAACAGCGGATCTACAACAACGAGATGTACATCGACGGCAGACACGCCGACCTCGGGAACCTGGATATGCCGATCGCACAGATCATCGGCAACTACGACAGCGTCGTCCCGCCGGCGGCACCACGGGAGTTCACCGGGAGGCTCCCGGACGATACGACCGTCTTCAAGGCCGACACCGGGCACATGGGGCTGGCCGTCTCGGGGCGTGCACACGCCGAACTGTGGCCGGCGGTCTGTGACTGGTACGAGGAGCGTTCGGGGGGCGAAAAAACGGGAGACACGACGGCGGCCGACGCCGAAAGCGAGCTCCGCCGGATCGAGGGGATCGGCCCGACCTACGCCGGGCGACTTCGGGAGGCCGGCGTCGAAACCGTGGCGGACCTCGCGGAGGCCGACCCGGACACCGTCGCCGACGACGCCGACGTCCCCCAGGGGCGTCTCGAAGGGTTGATCGGGCAGGCACGGGAGGAGAGGCGCTGATCGACACCCGGCAGCCGAAACGGTTGGTATCTTTTACCACAGCATATAAATAATGTAGGATCGCTACGTAGGGGTAACGTGTGTGAAACGAGAGCCGGGCGGGAAACGGCGGAGACGGACAGTTCCCGGGGCGTCGTGACGGCGGAGGACCAATAAAAACGATGTTCACGCCAAATACGACGGGGGGATGGCCGTTCTCGCCGGCGCTGTTCCGGATCCTCCGGCGGATCCGACACAACCGGCGCAACGGCGGGTGTGCGATCGGCTGTGATCGCGACCGGACCGACGACTCGAGGCTGCCGTGGTCGACCGACGGCGCCTACGGCGGCTGGGGCGGGCGGGCGTTCCACGGCGTCGACGCCCCGGCGAAAGCGCCCGGCGCGGAGGGAGAGCCCACGCCGATCGTGTTCGTCCACGGCCTCCAGCGGGACGCCTGCGACTGGGAGGCCCACGCGGAGTTCTTCCTCGAGCGCGGCTACGGCGGCGACGACCTGTGGGCGATCACGTTCCGCGAGGGGGCCTCGACCCACCCGGAGATGGCCGACCAGCTCGATGACTTCGTCGGTCGGGTCCGCGAACACACCGGCTCCGACACCGTCGCGGTCGTCGGCCACAGCCTCGGCGTCACGGGGACGCGGTTCTGGCTGGCGGCCCGCGGCCGCTACGAGTGGGTCGAGACGGTCGTCGGGCTGGCCGGCCCGAACCACGGCACGGTGTTCAACACCTGGTGTGTCGAGGCCGGACTCGACGGCGAGGACTACCGGGTGAGCCCCTTCCTGCGGGCCGACTACGACGAGTACGAGGACCACCCGCTCGCGTGGCTCAACCGCGTCGAGACCCCGGGCGACGTCGAGTACTACACCGTCCGCGGGGCCGACGACGCCCTCTACTGGCGGTGCCCGGAGAGCCCCGAACTCGAGGGAGCGACGAACGTCGTCCTCGAGACGGGCCACGACGGCGTCCGGACGGCCCGGGCCACCAAGGAGTACCTCTTCGAGTGGCTCACCGGGGAACACCCCTACGATCTGCGCCACCAGGTCGGCCTCGCCCGGTGACCGGCCGGCCGTCGATCGGCGGTTCGGTCGCGTTCCACACACTTATGACCGCGATAGCTGTACCGGGACCGCATGCCACGCGATTACGACCGCTCGGAGATCCCGTCGGTGTACAACCTCGGCGACGTGACGCCGTACCGCGACGAGGAGGGCTTCCAGCAGGTGGTCTTCCGGGGGATCGATCAGCTGATCGGCTTTTCTCGCATCAGCCCCGAAAAGCCGGAAGCCGACCCCCACACCCATCCTTACGAGCAGACGAACATGCTGCTCGAGGGACGTCTGGAGTTCCACGTCGACGGCGAGTGGGTCGAACTCGAACCCCACGACGCGCTGACGATCCCGCCGGAGATCCCACACACAGCGCGGCCAATCGAAGGCGAACACGCGACACTGCTGGCGTTCTGGCCGCTCCGGGAGGACCGCCTCGACGGGACGGAATACCAGCGCGAGTTCCCCGATTTATAACGGATGGTGAGGGAGGGGCCACCGCGGGGACCCCGGCGCCCCGTTCTCGGCGTGTCATAGAGAACGTCTCGTACGCTCGTTCTCCAAGATCTGCCAGGACCTGTGTAACGCGCGTATGCACCACCGGGATCGCGAACGCCCACAGCATTATCGCGATTGCTTCCCTATAGAGAAAGGATGGCAGACACGGAAAGCGGACGAGAGACGCAAGCGGATGGGGACAACCGACGCGAAAACGGGAGCCCGTCGCCCCCCGAGTGTCACCGTCGCGGCTGCACCGAGCGGGCGACGTTTGTCGTCCTCGAACGGTATCAGGAAGAGACCGGGCACGGTGCCGTTGAGGCGGAGGCCCATCTCTGTCGGGAGCATACCGCCGAAGAGAGTCCCACGAATCTCGATGGGAGTTACGCTGAGTACGTGTTCCGTGTCGAGCCGCTCGAAGAGACGCCGGATCCGGACACGGCGTGAACAGAACGGACTTCGAGGTAGGCGATATGGTCGTGTTGGCTAACCGCGACGTCGAAGCGGAGTGGACGAAACGGGGCAGGAGGGAGCCGACGGAACGAACGACCGCCGGCCGCGATCAGTCCAGGCGGTCGTCGACGACCGTCCGGGCGACCGAAACGGCGTTTGCGATCCCGGCCTCGAAGCCGTCCTCGAAGGTCGGCGCGAAGAGCGACTCCCGGGCCGAGATGCCCGGTTTTGGTCGGTCGTGGTTCGAGATCCCGCGGATCGAGAGGTACCGATCGAGGCGGCCGAACCGCTGGAGCGCCGCCGCGGTCCCCGCGTCCTCCATCTCCGTCGCCCGGTAGGGGCCGGGCGCGCGGGTCTCGACGAGCCGTTCGGCCTGTTCGGCGAGGTCGTGGCCGTGCCAGATCTCGTCGCCACAGAGGTTGGTCCCGCCGACGACACGGGGCGCATCGCTAGCCCCGGCGCCCACGGCCGCGAGGTCGGCCCCCTCGGCGAGCGTCCGTGCCTCCGCGACCAGTTCGGCGTCGAGATCGAAGACGCCCTGCTCGTCGGTGTAGGGGTTCAACGCGATCGGTCCCTCCCCGTCCCAGTCTTTGTCTTCGTCCTCGTCATCGTACTCGTCTTCCCCGTCGGCCGGGTCGACCCGGCACTTGTCGTCCCAGTCGACGACCGTGTCGGCGACGACGACCGAACCGACCGGAAGCGTCGGCGGGCCGCCGGCGGCGCCGACCGAGAGGACGAGCGCTCCCGCGGGATCGAGGCGGTCACTCGAGAGCAGCGCGGCGGTCGTCGTCGCGGCCGCGGCCTTGCCGATCCCCGTCGGAACGACGGCCAGCCCCCGATCGGAGTACCGGAGCGGCGTCGGGACACCGTCGATTTCGATCGCCCCCTCGAGGTCGTAGGCCGCCCGCCAGGGGGCCGCCTCGCCGGGCAACCCGTCCAGGTCGTCGAAGGCCGGCAACACGAGAGCGTCCACGTCGAGGGTCATACTGTCAGTTCGAGTGGCTCTGACAAAGAGGCGGCGGTCGGTCCAGGAGGCGGGGGAGGCGGGAAGACAGAGCCGAACGGGCCGACGGAGGACGGGGCTTAAGCGTGCCGGCGCCCGAACGGACGGTAATGGCGAACCCGAACGCGAAGGGCGACCGCAGGGAACGTGAACTCGTCACGGCGCTGGACGAGGCGGGGTTCGCGGTGATGCGCGCGCCCGCCTCGGGCAGCGCGACCGAGCGGGAACTCCCGGACGTGCTGGCCGGCGACGGCGAGACCTTCTATGCGATCGAGGCGAAATCCTCGGCGGGCGATCCGATCTACCTCTCCGGCGAGGAGATCGAGGCGCTGGTGTACTTCGCGCGGAACTTCGGCGCGAAACCCCGCGTCGGCGTCCGGTTCGACCGGGAGGAGTGGTACTTTTTCCATCCCGGCGATCTCTACGAGACCGACGGCGGCAACTACCGGGTAAAAAAGGAGACGGCACTCGCGGAGGGGACCGACTTCGCGGAGTTCACCGGCGAATCCCGGAAAGTGACTCTCGAAGAGATTTCAGTCCGGAGCGAGGCCGACAACAAACGCGAGATACTGGAGGCGGTAAAACGCGGCGATCTCTCTGTCGACGAGGCCCTGGAAATGTTTTGAACGCCCCTGGCTAATCGGCGGGCGTGCGGGAGACACGGCACGAATCCCGTACTTCGAATCATAAAATAGTCGACAGTAACGCGAACCGCTTCCGTTTCAGTCTCCCGTCAGTTCATCCATACATTCGGCACAAACGTCTATGGTACCGATCCGCCGAGTTCGTCCTCCCGATCTTACGTGGGCCCACCGATCGATATCTCGATAAACGCCGTTTCAGCGTGTTCAGCGAGCGCCGTTATTGAAACGAACCGACCCGGTCTCGATCGACGGATCACCCGAAATCGCCGGACTCGGCCCGAGACACGCGGTTTATAAGTCATCGCGCACAAACTGGGGTATGCACTTCGAAGACCTTCCGACGACGCCCCGGTCGGAGGAGCTGGTCGACAAGGCGTTCTCGCGGGCGGCGCGGGCGGGGCGGGCAAAATCCGGCAAGGAGGCCCAGGAGTCGATGCTCCAGACGGCGGCGAACATCCTCTCCGATAACCTCGGCAACGTGGTCACCTCCTGGCCCGACTTCGATACGGTCGACGACTTCTATTATGAGTTCGCGGACGCGACGCTTTCCGACACGGACGTCGAGGGGATCGACCGGCTCAGACAGCACCTCTCGGAGGTGATGTGGGCCTCACGGCAGACTGACTCGATCAAAGGGGAGTACCAGGGCCGGATCAGAAACGCCGACACCGACACCGCCCGGAAGCTCCGCAAGCAGGCCTTCGCCCGGCTCGCGGACGTGACCGAACAGGTGGAAGCGGACCTCCTGGCGATCGGGGAGGCCCGCGACGCCCTCAAGACGCTGCCGGACATCCGGGCCGACGAGCCCGCGATCGTCGTCGCCGGCTACCCGAACGTCGGCAAGTCGTCGTTCGTCAACCGGGTCACGAACGCCACGAACGAGACGGCCGCCTATCCCTACACGACCACCCGGATCGGGATCGGTCACCTCGAGCGCGACCGCATCCGGTATCAGTTGATCGACACGCCCGGACTGCTCGATCGGCCGGCCGAGGAGCGGAACGCGATCGAGTCACAGGCCGTCTCGGCGCTGACACACCTGGCCGACGCGGTCGTGGTGCTGCTCGACGCCAGCGGCGACTGTGGGTACCCTCTCGATCGTCAGCTCGATTTGCTCGCCGAGATCGAGGCGACCTTCGAGGCGCCGGTGCTGGCCGTCTGTAACAAATCCGACCGCTCGCGGGACGTCGACGCCGACCACTACATGAGCGTCGAGACGGGCGAGGGCGTCGAGGGGGTCGTCGACGCCGCGATCGGGGCGATCGGCTACGAGCCCGAACTCCCGTTCGAGTCGTAGACGAGCGACGGTTACGGGGTTCCGGCTGTCGCGTTGTACGTCACGGTGACCTGATACTGGACGGAGACATCGCCGCTCTCGATCGCAGTGTCGGGAGGAGCGCCTCCGTCACCGGCCGCGGCCTCGTGCCGGACCGGTCGGAAGTTCCGCTGTGCCGCGTCGACGCGGTGGACGCCCGTCACGCTGAGTTCGCCGTTGTCGGCGATCGTATCGGCCTGCGTCCGGGCGTCGCCCATGGCGTCGCCGATCGCCTCCTCGCGGAGTTCGTTCCGGCGTTCCTCCGAGAGCGTGAACCGGATGTCGTTGATCTCGGCGTCGCTGTCGGCGGCAGCGTCGACGACAGCGCCGGTCCGATCGGGGTCATCCAACGTAATCTCGAAGGCGTGGACGCCCCGATAGGCCGGGGTTTCATCCTCGGCACCGGGCTCGCGGGGACGGCGAGGCTCGTCGATCCGGTAGGAGACCGTCTCGTAGTCGTCCTCGGTGATGCCGGCCGATTCGAGTGCCGAACGGAGCGCGTCGGCGTCGGCGGTCAGTTCGTCACGGACCGCGGCGGGGTCGTCGCCGGCCGCGGTCGCGGCGACCCGGACGACTGCCCGGTCCGGGGCCGCGTCCGCCCCGCCGACTGCGCTGACGGTGATGCTTCGATCGGCGCCGTCGGCCGGGGCGTCGGCACCGATCGGCGAGACGATGGCGGCACCGACGAGGGTAAGTGCGAAAAGCGAGACCACGATTACCAGCACTGCGAGTCGTTCCCGTTGCATACCCAGGGGGACGGTATCAAAAAGCGTATAAGTAGCGAAAACTCAAGCGGCCGTTTGACCCATGCCCGGCAGCCCGAGAACGCCGACCGTCCGCTAGCGGCTCCACTGGATCTCGAGGTAGCGCACCTGAACGTCGACGGCGAGTTCGTACTCGTCGGCGAGGCGGGATTCGATCCCGTCGGCGAGCCCCGAACGCGGCACGTCGGGCGGAACGCCGACCGTGACGGCGACCGTCGTCGGGTGTCGGAACAGGAGGTTCTCGGTCTCGGTCCTCACCTCGAGTTCGAGGAGTTCGTACCCCGAGTAGGCGGGGTCCTCGAGTTCGGTCGCGACGCCCTCGCGGATCTCCTGTTCGGTCTGGGCGGTTTGATAGGAGTCGTACGTCACGCCACCGAGGAACACAGAGAGGAGCGCGATCGCACCGACGAGCGCGGCGACGCGTTTCAGCGTGGCGATCTTCGCCCGGTCGTGTCTGAAGAACTGTTCGGGTCGATAACCGCCGTACCACAGCACGACGAGGGCGGCGAGGTTGATCGAAAGGACGTTTACCGCGACGAGGACGGCCGATCCGACGGCCAAAGACGGGACCCCGTACGCGAGGCCGATGCCGACCGTCGCCGCCGGCGGGATCAACGCGACGGCGATCATGACGCCGACCAGCGCCGCCGAGACGCCCGTCATGAGGCTCATCGCGCCGGCGACGCCGGCGCCCAGCGCCACCGCCAAAGAGAGGACGCTCGGGGAGAGTCGCTCTTCGACCTCCGAGAGCGTGAGCGGATCCAGCCCCGGCGGAACGAGGTTCGCCGTCTGGACGAAAAGGGCGAAAACTGTCGCGGAGATGACCGCAAGGACGATGCCGAGAACCTGCAGACCGATACCCCGCCGGAAGAGTTCGCCGTCGTCGATGACGCTGCCGACGGCGGCGGCCATCGCCGGGCCGATGAGAGGGGCGATGACCATCGAACCGACGACGGTCGCCGGCGAGTCCAAGAGGAGTCCGGCCGTCGCGATGATCGCAGAGACGACAGTCATCGTCACGTAGGTCGGCAGGGCGGCCGCGAGTTCCTCGGCTCGGGCTTCCAGTTCCTGTCTCGCGATGCGCTCTTCGTTCGTATCCTCGGCGTAGGTCTCTTTGAGCGCGTCGAACTGCTCGGATTCGACCGTCTCGGCGCTGACGACGACGGTGTAGGCCTCCCGTTCGAGGCCGATCTCCCGGAGCTTCTCTAAGACCGGCTCGACGGCGTTGGTCGGGAGCGGAAAGTACGCGACTGCGGTGTAGGTCCGGCCGCTGGTCTCGTCGGTGACGACGTAGTCGATCCCCTCCTCATCCAGGAGTTCCAGCACCGTCTCGCGTTTCCCGGTCGGGATCGTCACCTGAACGAGTCGCACACCGGTGGCGTCGAACCGGAGGGCGATAAAGCCAACCGTTGTACCGTTGAGCCGACCGGTGTCCGGTTCGGGACAATGCGGTGAATGTGACGATCCGAACGGGGTGTATGCTCCCGCCGGCTTCGACTATGTTACGTGATCACATCGTTACCATTATATACTCACTGACAACAATTAACACATATGCCGCAGAACCCGGCAACCCCCGCGACGGTCTCCGAGTGCGAGGTCATGGCTTCGGTCGACGACGGCGACGACGGGGAACGGCTTATCATCGCTGAACTCTGCAGCGACGAGGCGTACCTCGCGATGTCGACGGACGCGACGGTCGTCGTCGGCGAGTGGCGGTAGCCGGGATCGCGGACGGTCAGGTTTCGGCCCGGCGAGCGTGCCGGGAGGCGAACGGCTTTTGCTCCCCGGGGTTGTTGCTCGGGATATGCGCTACCGACGTGTCGACCCCGACCGCCGTCCTCGCGGTCGGCTCGAACGCGAACGCGACGACGTGACCGAGCCCGAGCGCCGGCGTTGGCCCCTGTAGATGCGTCCCGACGACGAGCGGTATTTCGAGCGGCTGGAAGCCGACCTCGAGGACGCGCTCGCGGTGGCACGGACGGCCCGCGAACGCGGCGGCGACCCGACCGAGAGCGTCGAGATCCCGATCGCCAGGGACATGGCCGACCGCGTCGAGAACATCCTCGGGATCGAGGGGGTCGCGGCGCGGGTCCGGGAGATGGAGGCCGACCCCGACCTCTCGCGGGAGGAGGCGGCACTGGAGTTGGCCGCCGACTTCGCCGAGGGGACCGTCGGCGACTACGAGACCCGTGCCGGGAAAGTCGAGGGGGCCGTCCGGACGGCCGTCGCACTCTTGACCGAGGGCGTCGTCGCCGCACCGATCGAGGGGATCGATCGCGTCGAGATCCTCGAAAACGACGACGGCACGGAGTTCATCAACATCTACTACGCCGGGCCGATCCGCTCGGCCGGCGGGACCGCCCAGGCGCTTTCGGTGCTCGTCGCCGACTACACCCGCACGCTCGTGGGGATCGAGAAGTATCACCCCCGATCGGAGGAGGTCGAACGCTACGCCGAGGAGCTGTCGCTGTACGACGACGAGACGGGGCTGCAGTACGCCCCCAAAGACGCCGAGGCGAAGTTTATCGCCGAACACCTGCCGATCATGCTCGACGGGGAGCCGACGGGCGACGAGGAGGTCTCGGGCTTTCGGGACCTCGAACGGGTCGATACCAACAACGCCCGCGGTGGAATGTGTCTCGTGTTGGGCGAGGGGATCGCCCAGAAGGCGCCGAAGATCCAGCGGTACACCTCCCAGCTGGAGGAGATCGATTGGCCCTGGCTCCAGGATCTCATCGACGGGACGTACAAGGAATCGAAGGGTGAGGGTGAGAGTGAGGAAATCGAGGGCGAGGACGGGACCCACGAAGGGGACGACTCCGACGGCGAGGCGGACGAAAGCGACGGCGAAACGGGCGAGGGGACCGAAACTGGCCCGGCCGATATCGAGGACCCGCCCCGTCCCGATCCGGAGACGAAGTTCCTCCGGGATCTGATCGCCGGGCGGCCGGTGTTCGGCCACCCCTCCGAGGAGGGGGGGTTCCGTCTCCGGTACGGCCGGGCGCGCAACCACGGCTTCGCGACCGCCGGGGTCCACCCGGCGACGATGCACCTGGTCGATGACTTCCTCGCGGCCGGCACGCAGATCAAGACCGAACGGCCCGGCAAGGCGGCGGGCGTGATCCCCGTCGATACGATCGAAGGGCCGACGGTCAAACTCGCAAACGGGGACGTCCGCCGGATCGACGATCCCGAGGAGGCGCTGGCGGTCCGCAACGGTGTCGAGGCGATCCTCGATGCGGGCGAGTACCTCGTCAACTACGGCGAGTTCGTCGAGAACAACCACCCGCTTGCGCCGGCGAGCTACACCGTCGAGTGGTGGCGCGAGGACATGGCCGCGGCGGGAGCGGACGTGCAGGCGCTCGAAGACGCCCCCCGGGTCGACCTCGAACATCCGAGCGCCGGGCGGGCGCTCGCGTGGGTCGAAGAGTACGACGTTCCCCTGCATCCGGCGTACACCTACCTCTGGCACGACCTCGATATCGAGCGCTTCCGGGCGCTGGCCGAGGCCGCAAGCGGCGGCGAGTGGGTCGAGGCCGACGGGGCCGCCGTCGGGACCCCGGAGACGACCGAAGCGCGAACGCTCGTGGTCCCGAACACCGATCCGGTCCGGGAGGCCCTGGAGGTCCTTTTGGTCGAACACACCCAGGGCGAAGAGACGCTGACGGTCCCGGACGCGGTGCCTTTGGTCCGCTCGCTCGGGCTCACCGACGATCTGGAGCCGACCTGGAGGACGCTGTCGGCGGCGGCCCGTGAGTGGGACGACGGCGGGAACGCCCACAGGGCCGTCAACGAGGTGGCCCCCTTCGAGGTCCGCGAGCGGGCCCCCACCCGGATCGGTTCCCGGATGGGCCGCCCCGAGAAGTCCGAAAAGCGGGATCTCTCGCCGGCCGTCCACACGCTGTTCCCGATCGGCGAGGCCGGCGGGGCCCAGCGGAACGTCGCCGACGCGGCGAGCCACACCGACTCGATGCGGGATACCCCCGGCGAACTCGAAGCGCAGGTCGGACGGCGGCGGTGTCGGTCGTGTGAAACCTCGACCTTCAGGGCGCGGTGTCCGGAGTGCAACGACGTGACCGAGCCGCATTACGTCTGTCACAGCTGCGATATCGACGTCGAACCCGACGAGGCCGGGCGGGCGATCTGTCCCCGCTGTGAGAGCGAGGCCGACGCCGTCCAGCGGACGACGATCGACGTCCACGGGGAGTACCGCTCGGCGCTGGAGAACGTCGGCGAACGCGAGAACGCCTTCGACGTCCTGAAAGGCGTCAAGGGGCTCTCCTCGGAACACAAGGTTCCGGAGCCGATCGAGAAAGGTATTTTGCGGGCGAAAAACGGGGTTTCCTCGTTCAAAGACGGAACCGTCAGATACGACATGACCGACCTGCCGGTGACGTCCGTCCGGGCGGCGGAACTGGACGTCTCCGTCGGCCAGCTGAAATCGCTCGGCTACGGGACTGATATTCACGGCGAGCCGCTGACACACGAGGACCAGCTCGTCGAGCTACGTGTACAGGACATCGTGCTCTCGGACGGTGCGGCCGAACACATGATGCGAACCGCCGACTTCGTCGACGATCTGTTGGAGCAGTACTACGGGCTGGAGCCGTTCTACGAACTCGAAACGCGCGAGGATCTGGTCGGCGAGTTGGTCTTCGGGATGGCGCCACACACCTCCGCCGCTGTTGTCGGTCGAGTGATCGGGTTTACGTCGGCGGCGGTCGGATACGCCCATCCGTACTTTCACGCGGCGAAGCGGCGGAACTGCTTCCATCCCGAGACGAAACTCTGGTATCAGGACGACGACGGGTGGCACTACGAGGAGATCGAGACACTTGTCGAATCGCGGCTGGAGAACCCCGAAAAGGACGACTTCGGAACGTTGGTGCAGGAACTGGACGGCGACGTGTACGTCCCGTCGGTGACCGAGGAGGGGCGAGACGTAATTCGTCCAGTCACGGCCGTCTCGAAACACGTCGCGCCAGAACACATGCTCCAAATCGGGACCGAAAGCGGACGGACGCTTCGGGTCACACCCGATCACACGATGTTACGGCTTGACGAAGGTGGTGACGGGGACTCGCCTGCCAGTATCGAACGGATACCGGCAAGCGAACTCGAGGTCGGTGACCCGCTTCCGGTACACACACAGAGATGGGAGACAGCGACATCCCCGGGATCAACAGGTCGGGTACCGGAACCGGTTCGGACGGACGGCGGGAACGAATTCGATACCATCACCTCGGTAAAATATAATAAATCAGACATAGAAAATACTTATTGTCTTACAGTTAAATATACAAACACAGTTTCCGCTAATGGAATATATACAGGCCAATGCGACGGGGACGAGGACTGCGTCATGCTCCTCATGGACGGTCTTATAAATTTCTCTAAGACTTTCTTGCCAGATCAGAGAGGTGGTCGCATGGACGCACCCCTCGTCATGTCCTCGAGGATCGACCCCGCCGAAATCGACGACGAGGCCCACAACATGGACATCGTCTCCTCGTATCCCCGGGAGTTCTACGAGGCGACCAGAGAGATGGCCGACCCCGACGCGGTCGAGGAGCTGATCCAACTCGGCGAGGATACCCTCGGGACCGACGAGGAGTACCGCGGCTTCGATCACACCCACGACACCGAGGACATCGCCGCGGGGCCGGACCTGTCGGCCTACAAGACGCTGGGCGACATGATGGAGAAGATGAACGCCCAACTGGAACTCGCCAGGAAACTGCGGGCCGTCGACGAGACCGACGTCGCCGAACGGGTCATCGAGTACCACTTTTTGCCCGATATCATCGGGAACCTCCGGGCCTTCTCCAGACAGGAGACGCGGTGTCTCGATTGCGGCGAGAAGTTCCGCCGGGTACCGCTGACCGGGGAGTGTCGGGCGTGCGGCGGCCGGGTCAACCTCACCGTCCACGAGGGATCGGTCAAAAAATACATCGACACCGCGATCCGGGTCGCCGAGGAGTACGGCTGTCGGGAGTACACGAGACAGCGCCTCGAGATCCTCGATCGGTCCGTCGAATCGATCTTCGAGGACGACACCAACAAACAAAGCGGGATCGCGGACTTCATGTAAAGATGGTCGGGAACCCGGAGGCTCCGTGAGATATGTTCGAGGACCTGAAAGCGATCGACGGCGTCGGCGCGAAGACGGCCGAACGGCTGGCCGAACTCGACGATCCACGGGAGGCTCTCGAAGCCGAAAACGTCGCAGAGATCGCACGCGCGCCGGGGATCTCCGACGGTCGCGCCGCACGGATCGTCCGGGCGGCGATCAGACACCGCCACGACGATTCCGGGGAGTTTCTTGCGACGGATCGGGCCGAGGAACTCTACGGATCGATCCTCGAATCCCTCAAAGCCCGGGCAGTCACGGCGTACGGCGAAAAGCGGCTCGAGACGTTCTATCCGAGCGCCTCGGCCGACCGGATCGCGGAGGTCCGGGCGTTTACCGAGCGGGCGGTCGAACGGGAGCCGAGTCCCGAAATCCTCGAAGCGCTTTCGGGCGTCGAACCGCTGGAGGCGCCCCGGGACGTACAGGTCAGAGATCGGTGTCTGGCGACGAACGACGCCGAGACGTTCTCGGAAGCCCGGGAGGCCATTCCGGAAGTGAGCGTCGAGTTGATCGAGGACGCCCGCGGGATCGCGGATCTCGCCCGGGGATACTCGACGGTTATCGTCCTCGACGAGGCGTTTTCGGGCGTCGAGATCGACGGCGACGTCCGGGTTCGGCCGGACGCCCTCTCGGATCCGACCGAGATCGTCCCCGAACGGGCGCTCGCTTTCTTCGCGCGGAACGGCGACCGGCTCCGGGCGGCGGCGGCCGTCCACCGCGCCGCGGGGCTGGAGGCGCCCTGTGATCTCGACGCCCTGGAGGGGGCTCTCGAACGGCTCGAGGGGGACGGAAGCGTGACCGGCGACGAACAGCTCCGGCGGCTCGGGACCGCGATCGACGACCTCGACGCCGCGGTTTCGATGGCCGAAAACGCGGCCAACGACCGGCTCCGGGAGGCGATCGAAAAGCGGGACGTGACGATCGAGGGGACGGACCTGCTGTCGCTCGTCGAGCGTGGCGCGGGCGTCGATTCGCTTCTCGAACGGGAACTGGCCGACGAGTACGCCGCCGCGATCGAATCGGCCCGAAAGCGGCTGCTGGGTGCGCTCGAACTTCCGGACCACGAGTCGCTCGCACGGGGCGCGTTCAACGAGGAACCGACGTTCCCGGTCGAACACGACGAGCGAGTGATCGAACGACTGCGGGAGGAACTGATCGCCGAGCGCGACCGCCGTGCGGCCCGGCTGAAACAGGAGCTGGCCGAACGGCTCGGGGAGCTCCGGGACCCGGCCGAGGCGCTCGTCGGAGCCGCCCTGGAGTTGGACGTCGAACTCGCCGTCTCGCGGTTCGCGCGCGACTTCGAGTGTACGTTCCCGGCGATCGAGGGCGAGGGCATCGAGATCGAGGGCGGGCGATCGCCGCTTCTGGACGTCCCCTTCGAGGACGTCGAACCGGTCGATTACACCGTCGAGGGCGTCTCGTTGCTCTCGGGGGTCAACAGCGGCGGCAAGACCTCGACGCTAGATCTGCTCGGCGTCGTCGTCGTGGCGGCCCAGATGGGACTGCCCGTGCCGGCCGAACGGGCCCGGGTACAGCGCTTCGAGGCGCTGCACTATCAGGCCAAGACGCAGGGCACACTCGATGCGGGTGCCTTCGAGGCGACGCTGCGGGAGTTCGGCGCGCTGGTCGAAAGCGACCGGACCCGGCTGGTGTTGGTCGACGAACTCGAGTCGATCACTGAACCGGGCGCCAGCGCCGTGATCGTCGCCGGGATCCTCGAATCGTTGACCGAGAGCGACTCGACGGCGGTGTTCGTCTCGCATCTGGCCGGCGAGATCAGGGAGGCCGCGGACGTCGACGTGACCGTCGACGGGATCGAGGCGATCGGGCTCGAAAACGGCGAACTGCGGGTGAACCGATCGCCGGTCAAGAACCAGCTGGCACGGTCGACGCCGGAGCTCATCGTCGAGAAGCTAGCCGAAAACGAGGGGGCGCCGTTCTACTCCGAGCTGCTTGGGAAGTTCGACGCCGAAGGCGATTGAACTATCCCTAGACGAACGGACCAAAACACACATTGGCGCCAGGCCGTATCTTCGGATATGAACCGCCGCGATTCGCTACGATCGATCGCTGCCGCCGGCGCCGTTGCGACCGCCGGCTGTCTCGGCGTGCTGGGGGGAAGCGGTCGGACGGTGCTCGATCCCCCCGAGCAGGACCTGAGCGCGGCCGCCCACCCGAGCCACGGCGACGAACTGCCGGCGGTCGAGTTCTCCGACCCGATCGCCGGCGAGGAGATCGCGACGAGCGATTTCGAGGGCGAGCGAGCCATGCTGTTGACGTTCTTCTATACGAACTGTCCTGACGGCGTCTGTCCGGCGCTCATCCTCCGGCTCCGGCGCGCCCAGGAAGTCGCCGCCGAGGAGGGTTACATCGAGAACAGCGCGTTCCTCCCGATCACCTTCGACCCCGAGCGGGACACGGCGCCCGTCCTCGAGGAGTACGCCACCCAGCAGGGTGTGAACCTCGAGGCCGGCAACTGGCATTTCCTCCGGCCCGAGAGCTACGAGGCCGGACAGACAGCTATCGAGGAGGAGTTCGGGCTGAAAATCGAGAAGGTCTACGACAGCGATTACGAGAACCTCGAGTACACGTTCCCCCACTACGGGCTCATACTGCTCGCGAACAAACAGGGCGTCGTCGAGCGGGCGTACCCGAGCGGCTCGACCGTCGACATCGAGCGCATCGTAGCCGACTTCGAGCGGGTGGTGACCGCGTAGGATGCGGCGCCGAGAACTCGTCGCCGGGGTCGCGAGTGCGGCCGCGATCGGCGGCGCAGCCCTGTTCGCGGCCGGGGCGACACCCACAGGGATCGGCGGGTCCGACGACGCCGGCGATCCGACGGCGAGTGACGAGGGCACCGAGACGGTCGAACCGATGACGATCGACACGATCGAGGCACCCGGGAGCCGGGACGGCGAGGTGGCGGTCCCCGCCTCCGACCGACCGACGTTCGTCGACTTCTTCGGGACCTGGTGTCCGCCGTGCGTCGAGCAGATGCCGGCACTCGGGGACGCCAACGATCGGGTCGGCGATCGGGTTCTGTTCGTCTCGGTCACGACCGAGGCCGTCGGCCGGTCGGTGACCGAAGCCGAGATCGCCGAGTGGTGGACCGAACACGACGGCGGCTGGCTGGTCGGGGCGGATCCGACCGCCGAACTGGCCGCCAGAGCGAACGTCAGCGGCTACCCGACTGCGGCGGTGATCGACGCCGCCGGACGGCTCCGGTGGTCCGAATCCGGCATCCACACCGCCGACGAGCTCGTCGCCGAGATCGAGGCCGTTCTCTAGGGATGATCGACGCGACACTCGCGACCAACGTCCCGTTCGCGCTCACCGCCGGCATCGCCACGTTCTTTTCGCCGTGTGCGTACCCGCTTTTGCCCGGCTACGTCGGGTTCTATCTGAACCAGGCCGACGCCGAGGAGGTCTCGATCGTCAGTTCGGGGACCCGCGGGCTGGCGGCGGGGATCGGCGTCCTCGCGACGTTTCTCGCCCTCTCGGGGGCGGCCGTCCGGGTCGGCCAGTCGGCGCTCTCCGATATCACGGTATTCGAGGCGCTCGTCGGCGCGCTGCTCATCGTCTTCGGCCTGCTGGTCGTGACCGGTCGCGGGCTGTCGATATCCGTACCGCTGCCGAAACGGCGGGCGAGCGTGTTCGGGTTCGGGCTCTTCGGGGCGGGCTATGCGCTGGCCGGGGCGGGCTGTTCGGCCCCGTTTTTCCTCCCGATCATGGCGCGGGCGCTCACGCTGCCGGCGGGATCCGCCGCCGTGCTGGTCGGCACCTACGCCGGGACGGTCGCCGCACTGATGGTCGCGACCACCGTCGCAACCGGGATGGGCCTGCTCACGAACGCCGGGCGGCTGATGACCTATTCCGGGCGCCTGAAAAAGATCGCGGGCGTCGTGATGATACTCGCGGGGATCGGACAGCTGTATCTCGCTTTGGTCGTCTACTGATCCGACCCGGACGTCGTCTGGGGCAACTGTCGCATCTCTACCTCGAGATCGCGGGGACGGAGCTGGTCGGCTGTCCGCTCGAGTTCGACCCGGAGCCGCTCGAACTCCGCGGTTAGCTCCGCGTAGGCGTTGCTCTCTTCGAGTTCGCGGGGGTTCTTTTCAGTCCGCAGCGCCGCCCGTTTCGAGGCCAAGGCGAAAAACTCCTGTAGCTTTTCGTCGTACTCCGATCGGGACACAAGGGAGTCGAGTACCTCGTTGATCTCCGCCCGTCGGATCGGCTTGACGAGGTACTCGTCGAACCCCATCCCGATGATATCGAAATCCGGCTCGACGGCCGTCACGATCGCGACCCGACAGTCGTAGCCCGACTCGCGGATGTGCGAGAGCAGTTCGTCGCCCGACGTCCGCGGCATCAGTCGGTCGATGAGCGCGACGTCGATCCCCGAACAGAGGGCGTCGAAGGCTTCGTCTCCCCCGTAGGCGGTCCTGATATCGTACTGCTCGTCGATCCAGGCCGCGTACAGATCCGCGAGATCGGGCTCGTCGTCGACGACGAGGACGGTCGGTCCGTGACCCATTATGAACGCCCCATACCGGATTGACGCGTTCGACGTACATACGAGTGACATCCGTTTCAGCGCTCGAAACAGCCGCGAACGGAAACCTCGGAGGCCGGACGCGCCCGCCGGTCAGGGATCGACCCGGACCGTCCGGCGATCGGAGACGGGCAAAAGCGGGAGTTCGGGGAACGCGACCCCGAGTTCGTAGGTGAGTTCCTCGACGTCGCCGCCGAAGACGCCGACCGGCAGCGTCGTCTCGCCGAGATATCGCGTTTCGGCGGTCATCTCGACGCCGTTGACCGTCACCCGGAGACCGGCTGGGTCGCCGTCCCCGTCGTTTCGGACCGTCACTTCGGCCATCGTGTTCTCGCCGGCCCCGATAGCGTCGGGGACGCCGTCCCACTCGATCGAGAGGGCCGGCAACTCGCGGGCCTGTTCGAGGATCCGCTCGGCAACGCCCTCCGAGAGGCCCGCCGAGACCAGTCCCTCGACGCCGGCCGCCCGGACGTCGGCCGGATCCGTCAGCCCCTCACGGGCCAGCTTGTGGGCGCGCCCCGAGCCGACGCCCCCGATAGCGACCAGCCCGACGGCCTCACTCGAGACCCCGTGTTCGACCCGGGCCTCGATCCGCCGGACGAGGTTGGCGTCCCGGGGGGCGGCGAACCGCTCGCAGAAGGCCCGCAGCGCCGCCAGGAACCGCAACGCATTCCGTCGGATGACCCACGCGTCGCTTTGCAGTTCCGCGGGGGTCGTCCCGGCCATCCCGGCCCGGAGGATCGCGAGCACCTTCCTGTTCCCGGGATCGAGGTCCTCGCTCTCGCCGCCGAGGACGGCCCCGAACGTCTCGCGTTCGTCTCTGCGCGCCGAGACGCTGTCGAACTCCGTGGCGTCGGCGACGGTCCGGAGGACGGCCGCCTCGTCGATCGCCGTCCCGTCGTTTGTGCGCTCACACAGCGCATGAAACGCCTCGGCGGTGTCGAGCCGCAGATAGAACTGCGAGGTGAGCCGGCCGAGCGCCGTGGGCTCGATCTCCAGCCCCGACTGATCGACGAACCCCCCATCGACCAGCCGCTGCAGCGTCGAGGAGACACGGTCCCGGAGCGAGGCGCTGTCGTCGTACTGATCGGGCGCGCTGGCGGCCCGCGTGTAGTAGAACGTCGTTTCGAGCCACGCCATCACGTCCTCGATGTCGTCGACGACGCCGAGGGCGATCTCGGCGTTCAGGTGGGTGTCTAACTCCTCGGCCAGCCGGGACTCGATCGGCTTGCCGTCCGCGAGCAGCCGCCGGTACCGATCGGCGTCGCTCCCGTCGCAGATCACGTGGGCGTAGCCCGCGTCATCATAGCCCGGGCGGCCGGCCCGGCCGAGCATCTGGAGGATATCCAGCGGGCTCATATCGACCTCGCCCTCGAGGGGGTCGTGCAGTTTGGTATCACGGATGGCGACACACCGCGCCGGCAGGTTGACCCCCCACGCCAGCGTCGACGTCGAGAACAGAAGCTGGATCTTCCCGGCCTTGAACCACGCCTCGACGCGGTCCTTGTCGTCCTTGGCGAGCCCGGCGTGATGGAAGCCGACGCCGTCGACGACCGACTGTCTGAGCGTGTCGTTTTCCAGCTCCCGGGCCTCGGTGTGGTACTCGTAATCGCCCCGTGAACTGATCTCGATGTCCCGTTCTGCGAGTTCGTCTCTGGCTTTCTCGGCGGCCCGGACGGTGTCCTGTCTGGAGGCGACGAAGACCAGCGCCTGCCCGCCGTCCTCGATGTGCGGCCCCGCGAGATCCAGCGCTCGATAG
The DNA here is from genome assembly GCF_024449025.1 of Natronomonas aquatica. Classification (GTDB taxonomy): domain Archaea; phylum Halobacteriota; class Halobacteria; order Halobacteriales; family Haloarculaceae; genus Natronomonas; species Natronomonas aquatica. Next base: position 45,872 of record NZ_JAHLKM010000009.1, read on the forward strand.
AGCCGGCGGTACTTGTCGGCGAAGGCGTTGTCGCCGTGGGCGTAGGTCTCGACGGACGCCGACAGCGGCACCGGCCGGTAGGAGTCACCGAACGCGAAGGTACACGCCGGCGGGGCGTCGAGCCACTCGGCGACGTCGTCGACGTTCTGCATCGTCGCCGACAGCGCGACGATCCGGGGCGCACAGAGCCGCCGGAGCCGCGATATCGTCACCTCGAGGACGGCCCCGCGGCGGTCCGAATCGAGCAGGTGAACCTCGTCGATGACACAGCAGTCGACGTCCGTGATGAACGAATAGCGGGGAGAGTCGTGTTTCCGGGTCGCGGAGTCGGCCTTCTCGGGCGTCATCACGAGGATGTCGGCCCGCTCGGCGCGGCTGGGCGTCAACTCGCGTTCGCCGGTGACGACGTAGACCGAGTACCCCAGCGACTCGAAGCGCTCCCATTCGGATTCCTTCTCGTTCGTCAGCGCCCGCAGCGGCGCCAAAAAGAGCGCGGTCCCGCCCGCCTCGAGCGTCCGGCAGATGGCAGCCTCGGCGAGCGCCGTCTTGCCGCTCGCGGTCGGCGCGCTGACGACGACGTTGTCGTTGTCGTCGCCGTCGACGATCGCCGGCAACGCTTCCGATTGCATCCGGTTGAACGTCTCGAAGGGGAAGGCGTCGGCGAACTCCGGGAGGACGGCGTCGACGGCGACTCCGGTCTCGTATTCGGTGCGACCTGCCACGGGGGAAACGGAGGGTGCCGGGGCTATAGGCGTTTCCGTCGCGGGCGAGTGGTGCCGTCGAGACACACCAGGACCGTACGTTTTTGTGCGGCGGCCCGAAGGGGGAAGTATGAGCAGTCGGCCGCGCAAGCCGGAGTGGCTGAAGTCCCGCCCGCCGAGCGGCGAGCGGTTCACGGAGATCAAATCGACGCTGCGGGACCGGAACCTCCATACCGTCTGTGAGGAGGCGAACTGCCCCAACCTCGGGGACTGCTGGAGCGGCCGGAACGGCCCCGGGACGGCGACGTTCATGCTGATGGGCGATCGCTGCTCGCGGGGCTGTAACTTCTGTGACGTCGAAACCGGCGGGATGGAACCGCTGGATCCCGAGGAGCCCGAAAACGTCGCCAGCGCGGTCGCCGAGATCGGGCTGGAGTACGTCGTGTTGACCTCCGTCGACCGGGACGATCTCGAGGACGGCGGCGCCGCCCACTTCGCTGAGACGGTTCGGGCGATCAAACGGCACGACCCCGAGATCCTGGTCGAGACGCTGATCCCCGACTTCCAGGGCGATCTCGAGGCGGTCGATTCGATCGTCGAGGCCGGGGCGGACGTCGTCGCCCACAACGTCGAGACGGTCGAACGGCTCCAGTGGCCCGTCCGGGACCGCCGGGCCGGCTACGAGCAGTCGCTTTCGGTGCTCGAACGGATCGTCGACTCGGAGGCCTACGCCAAGACGAGCCTCATGCTCGGCGTCGGCGAGTACGACCACGAGGTCTACCGGACGCTGTCGGACCTCGAAGAGATCGGGGTCGACATCGTCACCTTCGGCCAGTACCTCCAGCCCTCCCGGTCGCACCTGGAGGTCTTCGAGTACGTCCACCCCGACACCTTCGACGTCTGGAAGGCCGTCGCCGAGGAGGAGTTGGGCTTTCTGTACTGTGCGTCGGGGCCGATGGTGCGGTCCTCGTTCAAGGCGGGTGAACTCTTCGTCGAGGCGCTGTTGCGGGACGGAAAGAGCGTCGAGGCGGCCCGCGCCGCCGCCCGGTGACGTGACGAGCCGTGAGGGAACGTCGACCGACGGCGTCCCGCCGGAGCGCAGGTCGACATAACTACTATGCTACCGGGCGCAGACAGATGACGTATGCGACGACAGAGCGAGCCATGAGTACGCCCGAACGGGATCAGGTTCGGGTACTCGACGAGGAAGGATCGGCCGTCGAGGGAGCGACAGTCCCGGACCTCGACGACGAGGTACTCGTCGAGATGTACCGTACGATGCGGCTCGCCCGCCTGTTCGATCAGCGGGCAGTGAGCCTCCAGCGACAGGGCCGGATGGGGACGTCTCCACCGCTGTCCGGACAGGAGGCCGCACGGGTCGGCAGCGCGATGGCGCTCGCGGACGATGACTGGGTGGTTCCGAGCTACCGCGAACACGCCGCCGTCTACCTGCGCGACGTCGGCCTCGAGCGGGCGCTCCAGTACTGGATGGGCGACGAGCGCGGCAGCCGACACACCGGGTCGAACGTCCTGCCGGCCGTCTTCTTCTGTAACGACGACCAGTGGGCAATTTCGGTGCCGCGGGAGAAACAGACCGCCTCGGCGACGCTGGCACAGAAGGCGAAACACCCCGACGCGGCGACCGACGCTGGTCGAGGCGGTCCAGTACCACCCCGGCGCGCACACGACGGCCGACGATCCGTCGGTCTACCGCGAGGAGGCGGAGGCCGGACGCTAGAAAAAGAAGGACCCGATCGCGCGGCTGGAGACGGTCCTCGGAGAGCGTGGGATCCTCGACGACGAGCGAGTCGCGGCGGCGATGTTCGATCACGTCTGCGCCGAACGGACCGAGGAACTCGACGAGCAGGCCGCACACCTCGAAGGGCTGGGAGACCGCTACGGCGACGAGACACTACTGGAGTGAGAGTACGATCATGAGCACACAGGAAGCGAGCACACAGAATCTGACGCTGGTACAGGCCGTCCGCGATGGACTGAAAAGCGAGATGGAACGCGACGACGACGTCCTCGTCATCGGGGAGGACGTCGGCGAGAACGGCGGTGTCTTCCGGGCGACCGAAGGGCTCATAGAGGAGTTCGGCGAAGACCGGGTCATCGACACGCCGCTCGCCGAGTCGGGGATCGTCGGCACGGCGATCGGGATGGCGGCCTACGGCCTCCGACCGGTCCCGGAGATCCAGTTTTCGGGGTTCATGTACCCCGCCTTCGATCAGATCGTCTCGCATGCCGCCCGACTGCGGACCCGATCGCGGGGGCAGTTCACCTGTCCGATGGTCGTTCGAGCCCCCTACGGCGGCGGCATCCGGGCACCCGAACACCACGCCGAATCGAAGGAGGCCATTTACGTCCACGAGGCCGGCCTGAAAGTGGTCATCCCCTCGACCCCCTACGACACCAAGGGGCTGTTGGCCGCCTCGATCAGAGATCCCGATCCGGTGATCTTCCTCGAACCGAAGCTCATCTACCGGGCGTTCCGCGAGGACGTCCCCGAGGAACCCTACACGGTCGAACTCGGGGAGGCCGCGGTTCGACGGGAGGGCTCGGACGTGTCGGTGTTCACCTGGGGCGCGATGACGCGGCCGACAATTGCGGCGGCCGAGTCGGTCGCCGGTGACGGCATCGAGTGTGAGGTCGTCGACATGCGGACGCTGTCGCCGATGGACCGGGAGGCGATCGTCGAATCGTTCAAAAAGACGGGGCGGGCAGTCATCGTCCACGAGGCGCCCAAGACGGGCGGGCTCGCCGGCGAGATCACCGCGACGATCAACGAGGAGGCGCTGTACTACCAGGAGGCACCGATCGAACGCGTCACCGGCTTCGACGTCCCCTATCCCCTGTACGCCCTGGAGGACTACTACCTGCCGGAGGACACGCGGATCGAGGACGCCATCAGAGAGGCGGTGGGGGCCTGAGATGGTCCGCGAATTCAAGCTTCCGGACGTCGGCGAGGGGTTGACCGAGGCCGAGATCGTCAGCTGGCTTGTCGAGGAAGGCGACCGGGTTTCCGAGGACCAGCCGGTCGCGGAGGTCGAAACGGACAAAGCGGTCGTCGAGGTGCCCGCGCCGGTGAACGGGACCGTCAGGGAGATCCTCGCCGAGGAGGGCGAGATGGTGCCGGTCGGGACGGTGATAATCACGTTCGACGTCGACGGCGAGAAAGAGGAGATAGAAGCGGACGCCGAAACGGAAGCCGAACAGGAGGCCGAGACGAGCGCGGAACCGGCCGACGCGGACGCCGACGCCGACACCGAGACGGGCGGCCGGACCTTCGCCGCGCCCTCGACGCGGCGGCTCGCCCGCGAACTCGAGGTCGACATCGAGGCCGTCGAGGGCAGCGGGCCGGGCGGGCGGATCACCGAAGGTGACGTTCGTGCCGCCGCCGAGGCGGCCGACGCCGACGCCGAAAGCGAACCCGAAACGGCGGGATCGACGGCGACCGACGCGACGGAATCGGCAGTCAGGGCGGTCGACGAGGACGAAGCGGGCGAAGACGTCCAACCGGCCGAGGCCGCCGACCGCGACCGGACGCTCGCGGCGCCGGCGACCAGAAAGCTCGCCGACGAGGAGGGGATCGACATCGACTCGGTCCCGACCGACCGGACGAGGGACGGCGAGCCGTTCGTCACGCCCGCCGAGATCGATGCCTACGCGGAGGCCCAAAAGCGGGCGCAGGCGGCCGACGCCGAGGCCGTCTCGGCGGGAAGCGAGGCGGGAGCCGACCGGGGAACCGCCGGCGCCGCCGGCGAGGACGAGCGGATCCCCTACCGGGGAATCAGACGGACCATCGGCCAGCAGATGGAGCGCTCGAAATCGACCGTCCCCCACGCCACCCACCACGACGAGGTCGACGTGACCGCCCTCGTCGAAGCCAGGGGACGGCTCAAGGACCGCGCCGAAGAGCGGGGGAGCGACCTCTCGTATATGCCGTTCGTTATCAAGGCTGTCGTGGCCGGGCTCAGGGAGTACCCGATCCTCAACTCCCAGCTCGACGAGGAAAACGAGGAGATCGTCCTCCGCGGGGAGTACAACGTCGGCGTCGCGACGGCGACCGACGCCGGCCTGATGGTGCCGGTCGTCGAAAGCGCCGACCGGAAGGGCCTGCTCGAGATCGCCGACGAGATGAACGAGTTGATCGGGAAGGCCCGCGACCGGTCGATCTCTCCCGATGAGATGCGGGGCGGGACCTTCTCGATCACGAACTTCGGCGCGATCGGCGGCGAGTACGCCAACCCGATCATCAATTACCCCGAGACGGCGATCCTCGGGCTCGGCGCGATCAAGGAGAAACCGCGCGTCGTCGACGGGGAGATCGTCCCCCGCCACGTGATGACGATGTCGCTTGCGGTCGATCACCGCGTCGTCGACGGCGCCGACGCCGCACAGTTCGTCAACACCGTCAAGGAGCATCTGCGCTCGCCGGAGCTTCTGCTCTTGGAGTGAGACTCGGGGCGGATCGGCGACACACGGCGGCGTTCGAGCGCGTGCGAACGAGAAACACAATAGGACGATTTTTTAGGGGGCGGGCAGAAGGGAGACGTATATGTTCAAGGCTATCGTGAGCGCGGACACGCTCGGGGCGGCGCTCGACTCCGTCAGCGTGCTCGTCGACGAGTGCAAGATCCGCCTCGAGGAGGAGGGGCTGGCGATCCGGGCGGTCGATCCGGCGAACGTCGGGATGGTCGACATGGAGCTTTCGGCGAGCGCCTTCGAATCCTACGAGACCGACGGCGGGATCATCGGCGTCAACCTCGATCGCCTCGAGGACATCGTCGGGATGGCCGACTCGGGCCAGCTGGTCCATCTGGAACTCGACGAGGAGACGCGCAAGCTCCACATCTCGCTGGACGGGCTGGAGTACACCCTCGCGCTCATCGATCCCGACTCGATCCGACAGGAGCCGGATCTCCCGGATCTGGATCTCTCCGCGGAGATCGTCATCGAGGGCAAAGACATCTCCCGGGCGGTCACTGCCGCCGACATGGTCTCGGATCACATCGCTCTGGGCGTCGACGCCGACGCCGAACAGTTCTACGTCGACGCCGAGGGCGACACCGACGACGTCCACCTCGAACTCGGCCAGGAGGACCTGATCGATCTCACCGCCGGGGAGGCCCGGTCGCTGTTCTCTCTGGATTACCTGAAGGACATGAACAAGGCGATCCCGAAGGACGCCGAGGTGACGATGGAACTCGGCGAGGAGTTCCCCGTGAAACTCCACTTCGGGTTCGCGGAGGGCGACGGCCACGTGACGTTCATGCTCGCGCCGCGCATCCAGAGCGACTGATAAGGGGGTATCGAGCCGATTAGTACAGTTCGAGATATTACCGAGGGCTTCAAGGCCATCGATCCGGTCGTTCCTAGTCGACCGCTCTCGCTTTCTGTGCCCTGTTTGAGTGTAACGACCGGTGGATTCAAGCCGGTGCGTAAGGAATTCTTACGCGAGGACACCTCAATGAGTACCGACGATCCCGAAGTAACCACCGTGACCTCGAAGGGACAGATCACGATCCCGAGCCGGCTGCGTAAACAGTTCGGGCTCGAGAAGGGGACGAAGCTGATGGTCGTCCCGACCGACTACGGGCTCGTCCTGAAGAAACTCGAACTCCCGTCCGTCGAGGAGTTCCAACAGCGGGTCGAGGAGCGATCTGAGACGGTCGATCTTTCGATGGAGGAGGTCAGTGAATTAGTACATCAAGCGCGAGGATCTTTCGATGAAGGCGGTTCTTGATACGAACGTACTCATCTCCAGCGTTATCGCGACCGGCGTCCCACACGACATCGCTGTCAAAGGTTTCAGCGGCGAGTATCAGATCATTGTCTCCGTCGCGACGCTTATGGAATTTCGCGAAACGCTCCTCAAGTATCCGGATCGTTTCGGAATGGACGAGGACGAAGTCCAACAGGAGGTCGAGACGATCCGCTACTTCGCGGAGTTCGTCGAACCGGACGAAGAGATCACCGCTGTTGAAGCCGATCCGGACGATGACAAGTTCCTCGAAGCCGCTGTTGCTGGCAACGTCGATTACGTTGTCTCCGGTGATCGGCACCTCCTCGAATTGGATTCGTTCCGCGGTATCGAGATCGTCGATCCTCGAACGTTCTACGAACAGCTCGAATCAGCGTGAACGCCTCAGTGTAAGTACGGTGTGAGTCTATGTCTTTGGAGGCCCTCGATCGGTTAGTAGTCGATATAGTACAGCACGTACAGGACGACCCCGCCGGTCAGTACGGCGACCCCGAGGAACGCCTCGTCGAAGTGCCCTAGATCGGCGGCCCCGCCGAAGACGACGGGACTCAGCGCGCCGAGCATGATGTAGAAGGTCCGCAGGCTCCCGAGTTTCGCCCCCCGCGAGTTCTCCGAAAGCCGCCCGGTCAGATCCGAGATGACGACCGTCTCGCTCCCCAGGATACCGCTCGCGAGGACCGTGATCGCGACGAACGACGGGAGCCCCGACGCGAACGGGATCGCGGCGATGCCGACCGCGGTGACGCTCATAAGCGCCGCCAGCGGGTACCGGACGCCGATCCGGTCGTAGGCCCGCCCCGAGAGGAGCTTTACCAGCCCGCCGAACGCGAAGAACAGTCCGAACAGCCCGGTCGCGACGGACGCGGAGAGCCCCTCGACGTCGATGAGGTAGGTCGGATAGAAACCGATGAACGCCTGCAGGATCGCCTCCCATAGCACGAGCAGGACGGCCGCGTGGACGACGACCCGCTGGCGCAGCATCGAGACGATCTCCCCGGGATCGAACGCGCTGTCGGTCGGGGACGGCACGGCGGATCGCGCCGGGAGGAAAAGCCACAGCCCCGCCGCCGCCAGAAGGAAAAGCGGGACCGCGAAGCTGAAGCCGTACTGCCAGGCGACGGTGGCCGCGAGGATCCCGGCGGCGGGCGGCATCACCGCGTTGCCGATGTCCCCCGCCGCCATCGTCACGCCGGTCGCGGTCCCGAGCCGGTCGGGGTAGATGTCTTTCAGGATCGTAAACCGGGAGACGCCGTACATCGCCGTCCCCAGGCCGAAAAGCGACGTCCCGACGAACAGGACGACGGGCGAGTCCGCGACGACGACGAGCGTGAGCATGCCGGCGGCGATCAGCGAACTCAGTATCAACAGGAGCCGTTCCCCGACCCGGTCGGCGAGCAGCCCGCCGGGGAGTTGGCCGAGACCGTAGGCGACCCACAGGACGGACAACAGGAGCCCGGCGGTCGTGAGAGACAGCCCGTAGGCGGTGCGCAGATAGGGCAGCAGGGACGGATAGATCATCCGGACGCTGATCGAGAGGAACCAGCCGAACGCGATGGCGATCAGCATCGGTCCGCGGCCCTCGCTCCAGAGATCGAGAGCTACAGATTTGGGGGCAGAGACGTAGCGCACGGGTGGGATCAACCGTTCCGAACTCCCCCCGTCGGGGGCTTGAATCTTGCTAACTTCCGGAGTTCACTCGGGTCGTGTCACCCGGTCGGCGTCCGGACCGAAGGCGTCCGCCAGGAGGTCCGGAACGTCTTCCGGTCGGACCTCGGCGTACCACTCGTTTCGCGGCTGGATCGTGATCGCGGTCCCGCCCTCGCTGCAGAGGCCGAGACAGTCGGTCGCCGAGACGCCGATCGGCGACCAGAAGGCGTCGCGTTCGCGGAGCCACGACCGGACCGCCGAAAGCGTCGCCTCGCCGTCGACCTCGGCGCAGGCGACGTACTCGGAGTCGCGTTCGTTGGTACAGACGAAGACGTGAGCCGCGAGCCTGGTCGTCTGTTGGTCGGTGCGTCGTTCCATCAGAGGTTCGAAAGCGCCTTTTCGGTCGAGGCAGCCGACCGGTCACCGTCGGCCCACCGCCGCAGTCGGGTGAACGCCCCGGCGAGCAACAGCCACAGCGCCGCCTGACTGAGGACGACGAGTCCCCGGTAGGCGGCGACGAGATCGGCGGGGAGATCCGGATGTGTCGCGGCGGTCGGTGCCAGAACCGGCAGGACGACGACGGCGACGAGGATCGGTGCCGAACCGGCAAGGACCCCCAGCCCGACGTGACGCGGTGCGAAGCGCTTGTAGGCGCCGATGGCGGCCGCCGAGAGGCCGACCCCGACGACGACGAGTCCGAGATAGACGGCGATCCGGGTGTCGATCGGGTACTGATAAACCGCACCGGGGGCCGCGGGCGGGAAGACGAGCCACGGCGTCACGGAGACGCTGAAAAAGCCCACACCGGCGAGAACGTAGGCTTTCACGTCGCCGCGCCCGGGGAGGGCCGGCTCGAGAAGATAGAGCGCGACGGCGAAGGCGCCGCCGAGAAGGACCGCCCACAGCACGCCGCTCGTCGCGCTGACGGCCGCCGTCGTCGTCTCGGGGACGAGACTGCCGGCGCCCCCGTGGGCGTGGCCACCCTCGTGGCCGCCGGCCGCCGCTTCGACGTACTCACTGAGGGGATTGCCGACAAACATCATATACAGCCCGTAGGCGAGGCCCGCGATCACCCCGGCAGCGACGCCGCGCTGGAAGTACTCGTGGATCATCCCTCAGTGACAGACGACGCCGGCGGCGTGCCGGAAGCTGTGGGTCGCGTCGTGGGCGAGCGGCTCCTGGAGGAACAACAGCGCGAAGACGATCGCGGCGCCGAAAGCCAGTCCGGCCGCGATCTGTGCCATCGTCAGTTCGCCGCGAGCGAGTTCGAACCGATCGGAGACGGTGTCGTTCGCGTTCATAAATTATACTTGTCTTACTGAAACTGAGGTTGTAAAGCTTTGGGTCGAGCGTGAGAGTCACTCCCGCGAGCGGGCGAGCGCCGCCTCGACGCGTTCGGGCGTCAGGGAATCGAGCGGAACGAGCGTCCCGTCCGTCGCCTCGACGACGTCGGCGAGCAAGCCGCGTTCCTCGCTCGCCTCGACACAGACCACGCCCGCACCGGTCGAAGCGAGGGATTCGGCGGCCTCTCGGGTCTCCGCCGTCGGGTTCGCCGCCGCGTTGGCCCGGCCGTCGGAGACGACGACGGCGACCGCGGTCTCGGGGGCGGCCCGGTCGATCACCGACGCCGCGGTCCGGAGGCCGGCCGGCAGCGGCGTCGTATCGCCGGTCGGGAGGTCCTTGAGGTGGCGGGCAGCCAGCGATACCGAGTCGGTCGGCGGGAGGACGACCTCCGCGCCGTCGCCGGCGAAGGCGACGACGGCGACGCTGTCGCGTTCGGTGTAGGCGCCCTCCAGCAGTTCGAGCGTGACGCCTTTGGCCGCCGCCATCGCGGGACGCATCGAGGCGCTGGCGTCGACCGCGAAGACGACGAGGGCGTCGCCGGCCCCGGCCCGGACCGACTGCCGGAGGTCGCGTTTCTCGATGCGGTCGCCCCCGCGGGTCGCGGCGGCCCGAACCGAGGCGGCGGCGTCGATCGGGCCGTCGGGGTCGGCCGTCTCCGTCCGGACGCGAGGCCCCCTGTTTCCGGTCGAGGGCGCCGCCTGCGCCCGGCCGGATCCGGTTCCGGACTCGGCCTCGGGAGGGTCAATCTCCGGCGCGGCGGCGTCGGCGGGCCCGCGGGGCTGGCCCGGAACGAGGGGCTTGGCGTCCTCGCTACCGTCCCCTCCGTCGGCGTCGTCCTCGTTTCCGGAGCCGGCCTCGTCCCCGACTCCGGACTCGGACGACGTCTCTGTGGCACCCTCGGCTCTCGGCGGTTCCATGCTGTTCTCTTCGTCTTCATCGGCGGGATCGCCGCCATCGGTATCGGAGTCAGAGCCGGCGTCGGTATCGCGATCATCGGGTCCGGACGGATCGGTCTCGGAGCCTGCTTCGCCGGCAGACCCATCAGTATCTCCGTTGTCGGCTTCACCGGCATCTCCGTTCTCTCGCTCCGGGTCGTCGGCCCCGCTTTCCTCGTCGTCGAACCGATCGTCGATCACGTCCGCGGCGTCGGGGGCGTCCTCGAAGGGGGTCGACCGCATCCGGTGGGCCAGGGCGTACTCGGCCGCCCGCCGGATGTCGCCGTCGGTGACCGTCGGGCGACCGTCGAGGGCCGCGAGCGCACGGGCCGCCCGGGCGGTCGCGATGTCCGCCCGGTGGCCGTCGACGCCCGCGTCGAGACAGAGGGCGGCGATCTCGCGTTTCTGTTCGTCGGCCAGCGAAACCGCCTCGAGGAGATCCCGGGCCGAACGCAGACGCTCGTGGTGGCGGTCGGTGTCGTCCTCGACCGGCGCCGAACCCTCCAGGTCGCTGTCGATGATGGCGATGCGGTCCTCGATGTCGCGTTCGCCCTCGATTTCGACCGAGAGCGCGAAGCGATCCCGGAGCTGGGGCCGGAGATCGCCCTCTTCGGGGTTCATCGTCCCGACGAGCGTGAACTCGGCGGGATGGGAGACGCTGACGCCGTCGCGCTCGACGCGGTTCTCGCCGGAGGCCGCGGCGTCCAGCAACACGTCCACGAGGTGATCGTCCAGCAGGTTCACCTCGTCGACGTACAACAGCCCCCGGTTGGCGCGGGCGAGCAGTCCGGGGTCGAAGGAGGCCTCGCCGGCCAGCGCGTCCGAGACCGAGAGCGTCCCGACGACGCGCTCTCTGGTGGCCCCCAGCGGGAGCGTCACGAGCGGGACGGAACGGGTCTCGACGGGAAACGTCGCCCGCTCGCGACACGACTCGCACTGTCGGGACCGGTCGTCGGGCGGACAGCTATACGGGCAGTCGGCGATGGCCCGCTGATCGGGCAGGAGATCCGCCAGCCCCCGGACGAGCGTCGATTTGGCCGTCCCCTTCTCGCCGGTGACGAGCAGGCCATCGAGGCCGTCGTCGACCGCGACGGCGAGAAGCGCCTCCTTCAGCCGTTCCTGGCCGACGACCGCGCCGAACGGCGTGGAAACGCTTTTCACGGGGGCGGGATCAAACACAGTTGTATTAGCACAACTGGAGTTTATTAACGTTATGCCACGGATCGGACTCTACACCGCGACCGAGAACGAACTCGGCGCGTTACAGCGCGCCGCCGGCGAGGTCGATACCGACCTCGTCGTTCGCTCCGAGAGCGACCTCGACGAACCCGACGACGTCGAGACGTTCTGTGAGGAACTGTCGGACTGCGACGTCGCCGTCCTGTGGCTCCACGGGGGGAAAGACAGCATGCCCGGCTACGACCGGGTACTCGAGCGCTGTTACGAGGCGGGGGTCCCCGTCGCGATCAAGGCGACCGGCGACGCCTTCGCGATCGAGGACACGACCGTCCCCGGAAGCGTCAGAGAGACCGTCGGCGAGTATCTCGAGCGGGGCGGCAGTGCGAACCTGGCGAACGCCGTCCGGTACCTGACCGACCGCTTTACCGCCGAGGAGGTAGCCTACGACGACCCCGTCTCGCTGCCGACCGAGGGCGTCTATCACCCGGATCACCCGGGCGTCTCCGTCGAGGAACTCTACGCGACGCTCGATGGCGATCGACCGACGGTCGCCGTCTGGTTCTACGAATCCCACTGGACCCACGAGAACACCCGCTACGTCGATGCCTTGGTCCGTGCGATCGAACGCGAGGGCGCGAACGCGCTACCGGTGTTCTGTAACCCCGTCACGGACAGCGACGAGCAGGAGGACGCCGAATGGGTCGTCGACAACTGGCTGACCGACGGGGCCGACGAACCGCTCGTCGATGCGGTCTGTTCGTCCTTCATGTTCTCGCTGTCGATGGCCGAGCGCGGTCGCGAGGCGAACGACGAAGGGAGCGACGCCGAGGAGGTGTTCCTGAAACGCCTCGGCGTACCCGTCATCCAGACCGTCACGACGATGCGCTCGCGGTCGCGGTACGAATCCAGCGACACCGGCGTGATGGGGTTCGAACTCGCCCTTTCGGTGGCACTCCCCGAGTTCGACGGCAACGTCATCACGCATCCGATCTCGGGCAAAGAGCGGACCGACGACGACGCGGGGATCGGCAGCGCGCCGAAACAGCACTTCCCGATCGAGGACCGGATCGACCACGCCGCCTCGCTCGCGGTCAACTGGGCCGAACTCCGATACACCCCGAACGACGAGAAGAACGTCGCCGTCGTTTTGCACAACTACCCGCCGAGCGACGACGGGATCGGGACCGCCTTCGGGCTGGACTCCCCGGAATCGACGGTCAACCTGCTCTCGGAGCTACGCGCCCGGGATTACGACCTTGGCGATCGGTTCCCCGACTCGGGGGAGGACCTCGTCGGAACGCTCACTTCGCAGTTGACCCTCGACGACCGGTGGGTCGCCCCCGAGGACGTCCGTGATCTCTCGGTCGACGTGGTCTCCCCGGAGCAATACGACACGTGGTGGAACGACGCCGACAGCGGGTTCCGCGGAAACGTCACCGAGGAGTGGGGCGATCCGCCGGACCGGCCCTTCGCGATCCCGGGCATCGAGTTCGGCAACGTCCTCGTGACGGTCCAGCCGCCACGAGGGTTCGGGATGGATCCCGAAAAGGTGTATCACGACTCGGATCTCCAGCCGCCGCACGATTATTACGCTTTCTACGCGTGGCTCCGCAACGAGTTCGCCGCCGACGCCGTCGTCCACCTCGGCACGCACGGCTCCCTGGAGTGGCTGCCGGGGAAGACGGTCGGGCTGGACGGCAAGAGCGCCCCCGACGCGCTCGTTTCCGACCTGCCGAACGTCTATCCGTACATCGTCAACAACCCCGGCGAGGGCACCCAGGCGAAACGGCGCTCGTACGCCGCCGTCGTCGACTACCTGACGCCGCCGATGGCGAACGCCGGCACCTACGACGAGCTGGCCGAACTGGAGGAACTCGCCGACCAGTACCGCGAGGCCGGCAGCGAGGCCGGCGAGACGGTCGAGCGACTCGTCCGCGAGAAGATCGACGAGCTGGATCTCGCCGTCGAGTTGGGTATCGACGGGGAGATCGACGAGGCCGTCGACGTCCGCGGCCCCGAGGAGGCCGGGACGACGCTCGCCGAGGGGACAGTCGAAGGTGAGGACGTAGACATCGACGAACTGATCGAGCGCGTCCACGCCTACCTGACGGACGTCAAGACGACCCAGATCCGGATGGGGCTGCACACGATGGGCGAACCGCCCGAAGACGACCGACTGATCGAGTATCTCGTCGCGCTGACGCGGCTGGAGAACCCGGGCGCGCCGTCGCTCCGGGAGTCGGTCGCGGGCGTGTTGGGCGTCGACTACGACCGGATGCTCGATTCCCCCGGCGAGTACGACGAGACCCTGGGGATGACCTACGCCGAGGCGGCCGACGAGGTGCACGAACTGAGCGTCGAGCTAGTCGGGACGCTCGCCGCCCACGACTTCGACGTGCCCGAAGCCGAACCCGACGCCGGCCCCGACGACGAGACGACGATGAACCTCATGGTCGTCGACGTCGACGCGCTCGGGGACGCCCGCGTGAAGGGCGGCGCACACGACGAGTTGCGCGAGGCGCTCGCGTACATCTGCGAGGAGGCCGCCCCTCGCGTCGCCGGCGCCGAGGCGGAGATCCCACAGACGGCGGACGCCCTGAACGGCGAGTACGTCCCCCCCGGCGGATCGGGCGCGCCGACCAGAGGGGGCGTCGACCTCTTGCCGACGGGCCGGAACTTCTACACGCTCGATCCCCGGAAAGTGCCCGCGAAATCGGCCTGGGAGGTCGGCAAAGAAGTCGCGGAAGGGACGCTGACTCGACATCACGACGAACACGACGCTTACCCCGAGGAGATCGGCGTCGTCGCCTGGGGGACGCCGACGGTTCGGACCCGCGGGGAGACGATCGCCCAGGTGCTCGCGGCGATGGGTGTCCGGCCGGTCTGGACCGATGCCGGCCGGATCGACGACGTCGAGCCGATCGACCTCGACGAGCTGGGCCGGCCGCGCGTCGACGCGACGACCCGCGTCTCCGGGCTCTTCCGGGACGCGTTCCCGCAGGCGGCGGGCGTCATCCACGACGCCGTCGAGGCCGTCGTCGACCTCGAGGAACCCCACGAGATGAACTACGTGAAGAAACACGTCGAAGAGGAGGCCGAGGAACTGGAAGCCGGAGGGATGGACAGAGAGGACGCCCGCGACGCCGCCATGCCGCGGGTCTTTACGACCCGACCCGGCGGCTACGGAGCCGGCACGAACAAGGCCGTCGACGAGGGCAACTGGGACGACCGCTCCGATCTCGCCGAGGTGTACGTCCAGTGGGGGGGCTACGCCCTCGGCTCGCGGGGGCGGGTCTCGGAGGACCACGACGCCTTCCGGCGGCGTCTCGGCAGCGTCGAGGCGACCGTCAAAATCGAGGACACGATGGAACAGGACGAGTTCGACTCCTCCGATTGGTACGCCTTCCACGGCGGCTTCATCACCGCCGTCGCCGAAGTCTCGGGCGAAGAGCCCGCCTCATACGTCGGCGACTCCTCGGATCCGGACAACGTTTCGGTGTACACCAACGAGGAGAAGGTTCGCAAGGCGATGCGCTCCCGCGTGCTCAACCCCGCGTGGCTGGAGTCGATGGAGGAACACGGGTACAAAGGCGCGGGCGATCTCTCGAAGACCGTCGACGTGACGCTGGGGTGGGACGCGACGACCGGCGTCGTCAGCGACACGCTGTGGGGCGAGGTGGCCGACCGGTACGCCTTCGACGAGGAGCGCCAGGAGTGGATGCGGGAGGTGAACCCCTGGGCGCTGGAGTCGATCACTGACACACTCTTGGAGGCGATCGATCGTGGGCTGTGGGACGCCGACAGCGAGACCGAAGAGCGGCTGACCGATCTCAACCTGCAGGTCGACGGTGACCTCGAGGAGCGTTCGTCCCGTCCCGACGCGATCGGGGAGGTGACGGGCGATGACTGACGAGGACTTCGAAGCGTACGCCGATCTCGGCGCGACGACCGCCGACGCGATGGAGATCGCCGAGACGAGCATGGACAGGGTCCACGAACTGGTCCCACAGGAGACGCTCGCCGACCGGATCAAAGCGAAGTCGGTCCACGCCACGGGCGACGAGGAGTTCCAGTATCTGATGCGGTTTACCGGGAGCGACGAATCGAAGCCCGTGCGGGCGGGCGCCGAAGCCGTCCTCGGGGAGCGGCCGATCGTCACCGACATCACGATGGTCAAAGCCGGGATCACGGGACGGGGCCACGACTGTCCGGTCCGGAAGGCGATCGGCAACGGCGCCGAGTTGGCCGAGGAGACGGGGATGACCCGGACGGCGGCGTCGGTGCTGGAGCTGGACAGGGAAGGCGTCTACGACGGGGCGATCGCGACGATCGGGAACGCCCCGACGGCCGCCCTGGCGCTGGCCGATTGCATTGAGCAGGGCACCCGGCCGGCCGTCGTCGTCGCCACCCCCGTCGGGTTTGTCAAGGCCGCCGAGAGCCGAACGCGGATCCGGGAGGTCTGTGCCGAGTTCGGCGTGCCGGCGATCACGAACGTCGGCAGACGCGGCGGTAGCGGGCTGGCGGCCGGGCTGACGAACGAACTGATACACGTCGCCAGCGACGTTCGTAACGGTGAACTGGAGTTGACGGAATGACAGAGAGCGTCGATTTTCCGGACGACCCCGGCGCGTTCGCGTCCGAGGCGCCCGAAGAAACGGACCGGGCGGAGGCGTCCGAGCCGGTCTACGCCGTCGGGATCGGTCCCGGCAACCCCGAATATCTCACTCGGCGGGGCGCGCGGGCGATCCGCGAGGCCGACGTCGTCGTCGGGTTCGAGACCGTCGTCGGGTTCGTCGAGGACGAGATCACCGGTGAGGCGCTGACCTGTGGGTACGAGGACGAACCTGAGGTGCTGGCCGCGTTCGCCGATCGGATCGAGGGCGACGCGAGCGGGACGGCCGTCCTGATGGGCGATCCGAACCACTCCGGGTATCAGTTCGTCGGCAAGGTCGAATCCGCGATCGGCCGGCCGGTCTCGGTGATCCCCGGGATCTCCTCGCTGCAGATCGCCGCCTCCCGGGCCCGGACGCCGATGGAGGACAGTACGTTCGTCACGCTCCACAAGAGCGGCCCGATCGAGGCCGACCTCGAACGGCTACAGCGCGACGTCGGCGAGCGGCACCTGCTCGTGCTCCCGCGACCCTTCGATTGGATGCCCGAGCGGATCGCCCACCGGCTGCTCGAGGCCGGCGCGCCGGACTGTCGGGCGGTAGTCTTCGAGCGGCTGACCCACAACGACGAGACGGTCACGCGGACGACGCTTTCCGGGCTGGCCGCCGATATCGACGACAGGGAGGAAACGGCGTTTTCGGATCTGTCGGTGCTCGCCGTCCGACGGTAGCGGTACAGGGGCGGGGCGACGCTTTCGGCGGTCGGGACGTGGCATCACCGTTATGTGACCGTCCCATCTACCCTCGAGTATGTCGGAGAACGCCTCACCCTCGGGCCCGTCGATCGGCAACCGGATACTGGATACGGTCATCGGGCTCGGGGCGATGCTGCTTTTGCTCCCGCTCGTGCCGTTTCTCCTGCTTTTGTGGCTGTGGGATCGGTTCAAAGGCGAAAGCGAAACGCCGGAACCGGCGTACTGACCGGGGTTACTCCTCGTCGTCTTCCTCGTCGTCGACGTCCTCGAAGTCGGCGTCGACGAACTCCTCGTCGCTGCCCTGGCCGGCGCCGGCTTGACCGCCGGGGCCGGCACCACCCATGCCACCGGGGCCAGCGCCGCCCATGCCGCCCATGCCGCCAGGACCGGCACCGCCCATACCGCCCATGCCGCCGGCGCCCGCTCCGGCACCGGCGCCCTCGGCACCTGCGGCCTGCTCTTGATACATCTGCTTGCCGATCTCCTGAAGCTGTTCGGCGAGGTCCTCGGTCGCCTCGGTGAGTTCCTCGGTCGTCGCCTCGTCGTCCTCGACGATCTCTTGGAGGTCCTCGATCGCGGCCTCGATATCGCTTCGGAGGTCCTCGTCGACGGCCTCCTCGTTCTCCTCGAGGAGCGTCTCGGCCCGCTGGATCGTCGACTCGGCGTCGTTTCTGGCCTCGATCCGCTCGCGGCGCTTCTGGTCTTCCTCGGCGTGCTCTTCGGCCTCCTGTTGCATCTCTTCGATCTCCTCGTCGGAGAGCCCGACACCGCCCTCGATGGTGATGTCCTCGCTGTTACCGGAGCCCTGGTCCTCGGCGGAGACGTTGACGATGCCGTTCTCGTCGATATCGAACGACACTTCGATCTGTGGCGTTCCGGCGGGCGCCGGCGGGATGCCGGTCAGCTGGAAGGCGCCGAGCAGTTCGTTCTCCTCGGCGATCTCGCGTTCGCCCTGGAAGACGCGGATGTTGACCGAGGTCTGGTTCGGCGCCGCCGTCGTAAAGACCTTCGAGGCCTCCGTCGGGATGGTGGTGTTCTTGTCGATGAGTCGCTCGAAGAGCCCGCCCTTGACCTCGATCCCGAGGGACAGCGGCGTCACGTCGAGCAGGACGATATCGTCGACGTCGCCCGCCAGCACGCCGCCCTGGATCGCCGCACCCAGCGCGACCGCCTCGTCGGGATTGACGTTCTTTTTGGGCTGTTGGCCGGTGAGTTCCTCGACTTTCTCTTGGACCTGTGGCATCCGGGTCGAGCCACCGACGAGGATGACCTCGTCGATGTCGCCCTTCGAGTAGCCGGCGTCCGAGAGCGCCTGCTCGGTCGGCGCGACGGTCCGCTCGAGTAGATCCGAGGTGAGCGATTCGAAATTCGCCCGCGAGAGCTTCTCCTCTAGGTTGAGCGGCCCCTCGTCGGTCGCGGCAATGAAGGGGAGGTTGATCGAGGCCTCCTTCCGCGAGGAGAGTTCGATCTTGGCCTCCTCGGCGGCCTCGGTCAGCCGCTGGAGGGCCTGCCGGTCCTCCCGGAGGTCGATCCCGTGTTCGTCCTCGAAGGAGTCGGCCAGATGGTCGATGATCGCCTCGTCCCAGTCGTCGCCACCCAGATCGTTGTCGCCGTTGGTGGCGACGACCTCGTAGACGCCGCCGCCGAGATCGAGCACCGAGACGTCGAAGGTGCCGCCGCCCAGATCGTAGACGAGCACCGTCTGGTCGGACTCGTCGTCCAGCCCGTAGGCCATCGCCGCCGCCGTCGGCTCGTTGACGATCCGTTCGACCTCGAAGCCGGCGATCTCGCCGGCGTCCTTCGTCGCCTGCCGCTGGCGGTCGTTGAAGTACGCGGGGACGGTGATGACCGCCCGCTCGATCTCGTCGCCGAGGTACTCCTCGGCGTCGCGTTTGATCTTCTGGAGGATCATCGCCGAGATCTGCTCTGGCGTGTACTCCTCGTCGTCGATCCCGACGGTGTAGTCCCCCTCGCCCATGTGGCGTTTGATCGACTGGATCGTCTTCTCGGGGTTCTGGACGGCCTGGTTCTTCGCCGGCTTGCCGACCAGCCGTTCGCCGTCATCGGTGAACGCGACGGTCGACGGCGTCGTCCGTTCGCCCTCGCTGTTGACGATGATCTCGGGATCGCCACCCTCCATCACCGCGAACGCGGAGTTGGTGGTACCGAGATCGATACCGAGGATCTTGTTGCTCGCCATGTTGTCCGTACGTACCGGATTGAATCGGTTAAAAGTTGCTAGACGCGGCGAGAAGCGCTCTCAAAGATGCGGCTTCTGTCCTGCGGTTTTGTCCTCCGGCCGTTCCCCAGACCGGGGGATATAAACAGAACCGCTATTCGTCTGGACTGTCGGCGTCGGTATCGTCATCGCCGTCGTCGGGTCCGTCGGCGTCGGATGCGGCTTCTGTCCGGCCCGCGTCCCCGGGCCCCTCCGAGACGGTTACCTGCGCCGGGCGAAGCACCTTGTCGGCCATCTCGTAGCCGGGGCGATGGACGTCGGCGACGGTCCCCTCGGGCTGGTCGCTCTCGACGCGCAAGAGCACCTCGTGACGCGTCGGATCGGTCGCCGTTCCGGGATCGGGCTCTACGGGTTCGACGCCCTCCCCCTCGAGCACTTCCTCGAGCCCCCGGAACGTCGCCTCGACGCCCTCGCGGATGTCGGCGCTTTCGTCCTGTTCGAGCGCGCGCTTGAGGTTGTCCCGGACCTCGATCAGCTCCTCGACGAGCGCCTCCGTCGCGCGGGCACGCTCCTTTTTGCGCTGTTTCTCCTGTCGCTTCTTGTAGTTTTGAAACTCCGCCTGCTTGCGTTTGAGCCGCTCTTCGAGGTCATCTCGGTCGGTCTTTAGCTCGGCGACCTCCTCGCGGAGCGTTACGATCTCCTCGGCGACCGTCCCCGCGGGTTCGTCCTCGATCCGTTCGGCGATCTTCTCGAGCGGCGGTCCGCCGTCTTCGCCCTCGGAGCCGGGCTGGGGCTCGGCCTCGGACTCGGACTCGGACTCGGGTTCGGTCTCCGCCCCGTTCGTTCCGGCCGGCGGCTCCTCGCCGGCGGGGGTCGATCCGACGGCGTCTCCGTCCTGGTCGCTCATACACGAAGGGAACCGGCCGGCGACAATAAGGATTGAGAAACCGAGCCGTCGTGGGGGCTCCGCGAAGGGAGCGCCGAGGGACTGGACGGCCCGCCGGAATTAAGCCCTCCGGTCGCCGAGAACTGCTGTGGTCACGCTACGGTACGACGAGGGAACGATCCGGATCGAAGGGGAGGCGGCCGCCGAACTCGAGGGGCTGTCGTTCGTCGAGGCCGACCCGCGCTCGAAGACGTATCGCGCGCCCGCCCACCGGTATAGCTCCCTGCTGGAGGCCTGTATCGACCGGGGGCTTCCCCTCGAGGATCGGGGTCTCGATACCGCGGCTGTCGGCGGTTTCACGACCGACTACGACCTCCGGGGCTATCAGACCGAGGCACTCGACGCCTGGCGCGAGAACGGGGAGTGTGGCGTCGTCGAGTTGCCGACCGGCAGCGGCAAGACCGTCCTCGCGATCGGGGCCATCGCGGCGCTTGCCACCCCGACGCTCGTCGTCGTCCCGACGATCGACCTCCTCGAACAGTGGCAGGGCGAACTCGAAACCGAGTTCGGCGACGGAACGGCGATCGGCCGGCTCGGCGGCGGCACCCAGCGCGTCGAGCCGATCACGGTCGCCACCTACGACTCGGCGTACCTCCGGGCCGACGAACTGGGCGATCGGTTCGGTCTCGTCGTCTTCGACGAGATTCACCACCTCGGCGGCGAGGGGTACCGCGACATCGCGCGGTTGACGGCCGCACCGGCGCGGCTCGGGCTCACCGCGACGTTCGAACGGCCTGACGGCGCCCACGAGGTGATCGAGGAACTCGTCGGGCCGGTCGTCTACCGGCTGTCGGCCGACGAGTTGGCCGGCGAACACCTCGCGGACTACGACATCAAACGGATCGAGGTCGAGTTGACGCCCGAAGAGCGAGAACGCTACGAACGGTTCCAGGGGACGTTCACCGACTATCTCGCCAGGTCGGGACTCCAGCTACGAAGCGGCAGCGATTACCAGAAACTCGTCAAGCGGTCGGGATCGGACCCCGAGGCCCGCGAGGCCCTGCTGGCCAAACAGAGGGCACGCGAGGTGATGATGAACGCCGATCGGAAGATCGACACGCTGGCGGAGATCCTCGGTCGTCACCGCACGGATCGGGTCATCGTCTTCACCGCCTACACCGATCTCGTCTACGAACTCGCCGGGCGGTTCCTGATCCCGCCGATCACGAACGAGACGGGCGCCGACGAGCGCCGGGAGATCCTCGATCGGTTCCGCCGCGGCGAGTACTCCCGGATCGTCGCGGCGAACGTCCTCGACGAGGGCGTCGATGTCCCGGACGCGAACGTCGCGGTCGTCCTCTCGGGGTCGGGCAGCGAGCGGGAGTTCACCCAGCGGCTCGGTCGAGTGTTGCGGCCGAAACGCGACGGCGGCGACGAACGGACGGAAACCGACGAACCCACCGAACAAAGCCGGGTGGGGCGGGCGCTGTTATACGAGGTCGTTACGAGCGAGACGGCCGAAGAGCGGATCTCCAGCCGGCGTCGGTGAACGGACAGCTTCCAGCTCCGAGCCGATCGCCAGCGGTCGGCTCACGCTTTGATGATTTTCTCGGTCGCGATGTCGGCACCTGCCGCCGCGGGGTAGACAACGTGATCGACGAACGATCGGTAGCCGTAATCCTGTTGACCGTCCTCTTCGATCCGGAGGACGGTTCGGGCTTCGGAAGCCTGCTCGTGGACTGTTTCACAGATAGTGAGGTTGGCGGTGATATCGTCGGTCAGCGCCGCAACGGTATCGAAGGTTTCGATGTCAGTCTTTTTGAGGATCGCCGGGTCGGTGCCGTCGGCCTGAATGACCTGATCGACCCGGGGGGATATCTCGTCGCATCTGGCCGCGTCCTGTTCGACAACAGTGACCGTGTGTCCTTGCGATCCGAGCCTCTCTGCGACCCGGTATCCGACCCGTCCGGCGCCGACGACCAGAACGTCCTTGCGCATCGTTATCAAGGAATCGGGTCAAGCGCTAATAAATCGACGCACAGATGAAATATTGGCCGATAAGCCTGCGGCGTGGACGAGGGCCTCTACGGGCGGAGCAGGCCGAGTGCCCCGGGGTCGCTCGTGAATCTTCGATCGAGTGTCGTTGTGCCGTGGCTGAAGCCGTTGGCGTTCGGCCCGCGACCGTTGTAATCGAGAGCGGTGCGAGTGTTTTTGTCACGTCGGGCCCAACAGCGGGTATGCTCGATTACTTCGATCTCGAATCGGATCTGACCGAGGAAGAACGGATGGTCCGGAATACGGCCCGGGAGTTCGTCAGCGACCGCGTGCGACCCGACATCGGTGATCACTGGCTCGAGGGGACGTTCCCGAAGGAGATCATCACCGAGATGGGCGAACTCGGCTTCTACGCACCGAACCTCGACGGCTACGGGCTGCCGAACCTCTCGGAGCGCGCCTACGGGCTGTTGATGCAGGAACTGGAGGCCTGCGACTCGGGGCTGCGGTCGATGGCTTCGGTCCAGGGCGCGCTCGTGATGTATCCGATTCACGCCTACGGCAGCGACGAACAGAAAGAGCGGTACCTGCCGGACCTGAGCGCCGGCGAGGCGATCGGCTGTTTCGGCCTGACCGAACCCGAACACGGGTCGAACCCCTCGGCGATGGAGACCCACGCCGAACGGGACGGCGACGGCTACGTCCTCGACGGCACGAAGACGTGGATCACCAACTCGCCGATCGCCGACGTCGCCCTCGTCTGGGCGAAGGACCGCTCGGCCGACGACACGGTCCGTGGCTTTCTCGTCGATACCGACACGGCGGGTGTGACGACGAACAAAATCGAGGAAAAACTCTCCCTGCGGGCGTCGATCACCGGCGAGATCCACCTCGACGACGTCCACGTCGAGGAGTCGGCCGTCCTGCCCGACGTCGAGGGGATGAAGGGGCCGCTGTCCTGTCTCACGCAGGCCCGCTACGGGATCGCCTGGGGTGCGGTCGGCGCGGCCAGAGACTGTTTCGAGACCGCCAGGGAGTACGCGACCGAACGCGAGCAGTTCGGCGGTCCGATCGGGCGGTTCCAGCTCCAACAGGAGAAACTCGCCGAGATGGCGACCCAGATCACGCTCGCACAGCTGCTCGCGGACCGGCTGGCCGAACTGAAGGAACGCGGCGAGATGCGCCCACAGCACGTCTCGATGGCCAAACGCAACAACGTCCGGATGGCGCGCGACCAGTCCCGGATCGCCCGCGAGATGCTGGGTGGCAACGGCATCACCGCCGACTACTCGCCGATGCGTCACATGGCGAACCTCGAAACCGTCTACACCTACGAGGGGACCCACGACATCCACACGCTCGTCCTCGGGGAGGACCTCACGGGACTGCAGGCCTATCAGTGAACCGCCTCGGGGTCAAGTGGTTCGAGACGCGGAGCGTCTCGTCATCACGGAAGACTTCGTCTTCCGTACGACCCCGAGGCTTCCCGTGGATTAGTCGGACACTCCCACGACACCATCGGTCTGATAACCTCGAACGGCGTCGTGGGTCACGGTCGGGGCGTCCACGGCCCCCGATGCCTGCCGTCGCACCTTCCTGACTTGGGGAAGGCTGTTGAGAGCAGGCACATTCCAGTCCTGATATTTTTCGATGCCTTTCACGGCGATGTTGACGCTTGCACCACGGTCGCTGTGGTCTTGATGGGAACACGACCGACACTTGAACCGCTTCTTATTGCGGTTCGCACGCTCCGTATGCCCGCAGAGCGGACACCGTTGACTCGTGTACTCGGGGTTAATCCACGCGGTCGGAATCTCCTTGAACGACGCCTTGTACGACGTGTAGTATTGGAGGGCGCGGAACGGGAGGTGGTGCAAGCGTCGGTTCATCCGCGTGCCGTAGTCGATACTGTCGCGCATCTCTTTGAGGTCTTCAAAGACGATACACGGTTTCTCGAACTGGTGGCTCCACTCCACGATGTGACGGCTCACCTTGTGGAGTCGGTCACGGACGAACCGTTCCTCGCGTCCTTCCAACGTGTCGTGCATCCTTTGCTTCCCCGCGTTCTGAACACGCTTTCGCATCGTGAAGTAACGGTGACGCTCGAACTTGATTTCGGGGAAGTCGATAACAAGCGTGTCTTCGACGCCCTTCTCGGAGAGCGCGGTGAGAGCCACGTTGTCCTCGTTCACGTCCACGCCGACGACCGTTCGTGAGTCCTGCTTGTCCCGAACGGTCTGCTCGGTGTTGGTAACGTTGACGTGCAGCTCGGGGTTGTCGTTGTGGAAGAGGGCTTCTGCCGTCCCAATCTTCCACTCGTCGCTCGTGAGCGCAGTCTTGAGAATATCGAGGTGGGCGTCGTCGCCTTCGAGAACGCCTATGACGTGCTTGTAGGGCTTCGTGCTGATGCGGAACGCCACGTCACCGTCGTCGGTGAGCGACAGGTTGTACCCTTCCTCGTAGTTCGCACGAAGCGGGTACGCACCGTCCTTGGTGTGGCTCGGTTGGCCGAAGTCGTCGTACTCGTAGTGATTCTCCATCGCGCCGAGTGCTTTGGCGACAACGCGCTGTGTCGTGTTCTTCACGAGGTCGGCGTCGTCGCCCACTCGGTCAGGGATTGCGTCCCAATCAACGCCTTGCTTGGCGAGGCGGATGGTTTCGTTGTACACCGACCGCGCTTCGAGGGAGGCGTCGTACAGCAGGCCCTCGTTGTCACTCTGGATGTCGAGTTGGAAATCCAGCGTCTTGACGAGAGCCTGTTCGTTGGTCATTCTTGGTCGTTGGGTTGGACGTGACGGTAGTGAAGGAGGAGCGTGCGGAGTACGCTGTCGAAACTCGTGTGCCCCTCCTCGTCCTTGAGTTCGTCAAGGTCATCGTACACGGCGTCGGATACCTTGAGTTGCTTCGTCACGTCTACCCCTTGTCTCTCCACGCTTAAATGTTTACTGGTGGTAGTCTGTAAGTTATCTCAAAGAATACTTTTGATTGATCGTTGTACTGGTAGGTATGGGCGAGAAGCGGTCGAACCACACGGTGTACAACGTCAACTACCCCTTCGTGTGGTGCCCGAAGTACCGCCACGCGATACTCGAACCAATCGAGGACTCGCTGGAAGCGAGTTTCCGCGACGTATGCGACGAGTACGGCTACGAAATACTGTCGTCGTCCGAAAATCGGAGATTTTCGTGATCACGAGAGACCGCGTCTCTCGAACGACTCCACATCTCTCCTGACCACGTACACCTGTTCCTGTCAGCCCACCCGAAGCACGCACCGAGCGAGATTGTGCGAACGGTCAAGAGCATCACGGCGCGGGAGATGTGGGAACAGCACGAGTCTTTCTTGGAGGAGTATCTGTGGGGTGGCGGATTTTGGGAGGAATCGTACTACGTTGGGACGGCAGGCGATGTTTCGACCGACACGATTGAGCAGTATATCGAGCGAACGGAACACGTTTAACGGGGCTTACGGCCTTCACCCTCGGGGTCAAGCCCCGAGGCACTCGGCCTGTTCCGCCTGTAGAAACCGCGGTCGTGGCTGATCGATCAGGCGTCCTCGAGCGCCTCGAACGTTTTTTCCGCCCACCGGACCGCGAACTCCACGCCGTGCTCCCGGTACGCGACCGTATCGAGTGCGTCGAACGGCGTCGGGAGTTCGACGCCGTGTTTGACAGCATTACAGGCCAACTCCGCAGCGTCGGCGAACTCCGTCCGGCCGACGGCCACGTCCCGGGAGAGGTCCTCGAGGCGGGGTTCGAGCCGCCCGCCGGCGTCGTCCCACTCGGCGTGGAGGTCGGTAGCGGTGTCGGCCCAGCCGGCGAAGACGTCGCGGGTCGAGAGGCCGACGTGGGCCGTATGGAGGGCGGCAGCGAGCTGGTAGGTGTCTGCCGGGGAGAGAGGGACGGCCTCGTCGAGGGACCGGTAGGCGTCACCGAAGAAACCGAGGAAGTGCTCCGGGACCCCGAGGCCGATCTCGACGAGCGCCTCGGCGATCAGAAATCGGACGAACCCCTCGGGGGAGCCGGCCAGCCTGGGTTTGACGAAGACGGCCGGCGGCGTCGTCTGTCGGGTCCAACAGACCCCGCCGTCCCCCGGGGCACCGATCGTGAGAGTGTCGGAAGCGAGTTTCGAAAGCGTCTCCGGGGCGCCGTCGGGGATCCAGGCCTCGTCGTACTCGAGTGGATCGACCGACTCGACGACGGCGAGGAGGTTCTCGGCGACGGCGGGCGGGAGCGTCTCGAAGTCCCGCCCGACATCGAAGACGAGCGCCCCGGGGGCGTGTCCGTCGCGGACCGCGGCTACCTCGCCGGCGGGTGTCCGTCGATCGAACATCAGACGACCGCGATAACGACGAGCAATAGCAGTCCGACAACGACGGAGGCGCCGATCGTCCCGAGGACGACTTTGGTGGCCTGACTCATGTCCGCTCAGTTCTCCGGGAAGCGATTTAAAGCCTTCAGTTTTCCGTTTCGGCGCCGGCGATGGGTCCGTCTGGGCATCCGCCACGGGAAACCGGGGGCACTCTCGTCTAATCCGGTGAGACAGCTATCGGATGCATGATATTGTCGTCGACTGGTTTGCAAGATGTAGGGCGCACGTCTCGCACAGAACCATCTCCTATAGTAGTCAGTAGAACTGTTTATACACCACTCACAGCAGGATGGCCAGCGACAGCCACGCTGGCCGGACACTCGCGAGCGGACCTGCCCTGACTTCTACCGACTACTATAATTTCAGCCGTGCCCGTCGCAGGTATCTCATTATCAACTATAGGGATAACAGGCGGCTGACCACGCTATCCACGTGAAGATTTGTCGACCAACCGGCGATTTAGCTGATTGGGCGAGAAGCCCCCATCCTCAAGGAGCGACCATAGGGAGCGAGTAGGGTGGGGATGAATCGCCCTGCAAGGAAAACTTACACTTAACTATCTCGCACTACACAATCAACGTACAGCGCATGGATTACGTACTCAAATACAGACTGTTCCCGACCAGCTATCAACGGGAGCTCCTGGACTGGGTGCGTGATACTGTGCGGCAAGTCTACAACCACGCGTTGCACCGATTCAACCGCATTCCCGAGGATGCAGGCACGGTCAGACAACGGGTGATGCAGGTCCGGGATGAACTACCGGACCTCAAAAACTGGTGGACCGATCTGAATAATGTCTACTCGACCGTGCTACAACAGGCGGTTGAACGGATCGAAACCAACGTCAACAATCTCGGTAAACTCCGAGATGCTGGATACAATGTTGGATCGTTGAACTGGAAACCACTACACGAGTACCGGAGTTTCACGTATCGACAGCGGGGTTTCGAACTCGATAACAAGAATGGCTCCAACGGACGTGGAATTCTCACACTCAAAAAAGTCAACAGCAAGACTATCGACGTACCAATCCGGCTTCACCGTGACCTCCCAGACGAAACCGAGGTAAAACACGTCACGGTGAAAAAAGACCGGACAGGTGCGTGGTATGCCTGCCTCAACGTCGAAAGAGATACACCCGACAAGCCAGCTCCTGAGGACATACACACGGAAGATACGGTCGGGATCGACCTCGGGATCGTGAAGCTCATCCACGATTCTGACGGCAGACAGATCAATCGGCTTGAGTTGTCTGCCGATCGGAAGCGATTGGAACGTGAGCAACGAAAGCTCTCCCGGAAGGAACATGGGTCGAACAACTGGGAGAACCAGCGACAGACCGTCGCTGAAGTCCACAAACGGATGCGGAACAAAAAGGCGGACTTCAAACACAAGGTGGCGGCGTTCTACACCCGTGAATACGACGCTGTGTTCGTCGAGGACTTGAACGTGAAGTCGATGCTAGAGGGTAAGGAATGGTCGGAATACGGCTGAAGTCGGCTGGCGAGACTTCATCACGATCCTGAAGCATCATGGAAACAAACGTGGCTGTCACGTTATCGAAGTAGATCCGGAAGACACCACAAAAGGATGTAACCAGTGTGGTGTGAAAACTGAGAAGCCGCTATGGGTCCGTGAGCATTCCTGTCCAAGTTGCGGCTACATGACCGACCGTGACCATAATGCCGCGTTGAACGTCTGGGAGCGCGGGTTGCAGAAGCTAGGAGTGGTTCACTCCGAAGACACGCCTGTGGAGACTGCGACCGCTACGGAGCCAGAGGAATCGGCCTCTGTCTCTGCAAGTCGCGTCGTTGAAACAGGAAGCCCCTGCCTCAACGAAGCAACGCCAAGCGTTGCTGAGTAGGCAGGGGTAGTTCACCCATCGTGGACGCGGTTGAGTTCGACTACGAACACACTGCCAGCAGGCTCGTTGTCTTCGACCCAAATTTCACCACTATAGCTATCGACGAGTTGATCGACCAAATACAGGCCAAGGCCCGCTGCGGGGTCCTCCAGGCCATCTTGGCCTCGGCCGAAAATGGAGTCCTTCTGATCCTCGGGAATCCCCGGCCCGTCGTCGGCAATACTGATTCGGATCGTCTCGTCGGTAGCCCTACACCTAACCTCAATAACGGGGTTGTCGTTGTGGTTGTGCTGGACAGCGTTGTTCAGGATATTCCGGAACACCGATGAGAGCAGATCATCGGCCTGCACGCTGATATCTGGGAACTCGTCGTCCACCCGGAACGTGGCTTCCGGATACATTGACTGACACTTGGCTACTTCAGCGTCAAGAACCTCACAGACAGCGGTCGACTCCAACTCAGGGTGCCGGTCCGTTCCGAGGGCTTCAATAAAGTCGCGGACTGTTATAGTAAGATCAATTACGTTTTGAGCCGTCTTCTGGATCCGATCGAGCATCGCTTGGCCCTCGTCGTCGAGATGCGGGGCGAGTTCCTCGCTCCACCCAACGATGACGCTCATATCGTTCCGGATGTCGTGGCGTGTGACTCGGTTAAGTACGCGAAGTTGCTCGTTCGCCCGCGCTAGCGCCCGTTCAGAGGTCTTCCGTGGGCTGATGTCCTCAATAATCAGCAATACAGCCGGGGCTTGCCCCCATTTGATTCGAGCTGTGGTGAGCTCTACTGCCGAGTTGGGGCTGGTCCCGAGTGAATCGACCTCAACGCGGTCGATATACAACTCTCCGTTTGAGATGGCCGACAAATTGTCCTCAGAAAACGTATCATCCGCCGGGATAACGTCATCAAGTGACCAACCGACGAGATCGACAGTGTCCCCGATCCCGAGAATATCGCGTGCTTCCTGGTTGGCAGATTCGATGGAATCGTCTTGGAGGATAACCACCCCATCGGGAAGCGCTTGAAGGATTTCCTGTAGTCGGACTTCGATATCGGCCAGGTTCGACTGAGCCCGATGGAATTCGATGGCCTGCTTGATCAGTTCGGTGACTCGATCCCATTGGTTGTCGAACCGGTCCGTGATCAAATAGTCCGTCACTCTGGCGTGAATCGCCCGACTGGCAACCGCCTCACTCCCTTCGCCAGTGAAGATGATAAATGGGAAGTTGGGATGTTGGACCCGCACCGCTTCGAGGAGAGAAATCCCGTCGACCTCGGGGAGTTCGTGATCGCTTACAACGCACTGCACATCGCTGGTCTCTTCGAGGGTGGCTAGTGCTGCGTTCGCTGTCTGTACCACTGTAACCTGAAATTCCTGGCCGAGCTGGTCAGGGAGCTGCTGAGCAACTGTCGGATCAGCGGTAACAGCAAGCACATGTGGTGGTTCACCGGCCAGGTTTTCATTCATCGAATCGCCTAGCTGAGAACTGACGGTGTTTGCTGAGGTACTTTGAAATATTCCCTTCAACAGCAGTCGTGAGGAGTTCTGTGCCTGTTTCGTTCGATTTCATAGCTTGAACTGGCTGTTCTGGTTCGCGTGGTTATTCATAAGTAGGTTGAAAACAAAGATCATTATAAATATTTTGTGAACGATAATAGACATATTCGAGATACCACAGTATTGAACCCAAACTGTTGGCCTTTTTAGACCTGTAGGTGTTGATATAGCCCGAATATTGGACAAAATTTACGAAATCCCGAAAATCACCGTCACCTATTCAGTTGCAGAGTTGTCGTTTTCGTCCGACGCGTTGTCGCGCGCGTCCATCTCTTCGGTCCCTTGTAAGAAAAAATGATTGAACGGTTGGACGTGCCGCTGTCTCATCATTTCTGATGATTCGATTTTGGCGCCAATATCGTGGATGGCGTCAGTAATCCGCGTAATTTCGCTCGTATCTGTGCCAACCACATGGACGTGGAGGTTTCGTTGCCCAGTCAGCATTTCACGAACGCCAATCACACCCTGAATCCCTCGAATCTGCTCGGAATAGTCTTGCAGTTGAGCTGGTGACGCAGAGACTACGAACGTGATTTGTAGTGGGATATTGGCGGCTTCATAGTCGATCTCGGGGTGATAGCCTCTGATAATCCCGTCGTCTTCGAGTTGGTCGATCCGGTTGCGGATGGTACTAGCCGAGACACCCACCTTGTCGGCCATTGCTTCGGCTGACGTTTCCCGAGCGTCCTTCTGAAGCAAATAAAGGATACTCCGGTCAACGCCGTCTAAATCACGGCCCATACCCAAAAGTCGGCGTGGCAAGCATTAACAATTTTCCATAATGTCGATTCGCAGTCGGATGGACTTACAAATTGATTCAACTTGTGCAAGATACAGTACGCGTATTCAGCACGATGTCTGGTGGAAGGAAGGCTGTTGAGCAAACGACAGAGCAACCAGTTACTCGGTTTCAGTATCGATCACTGGGTCTTCGAGTTCGGTCGTCTCGTTCGAATGTCCCGCCCGGTAGGCGCTTGTATACTGCTGAATTTTTCGGTAGAGCAGGTAGCCAAAGCCGCCTACATACAGTACCACATAGACGAAGAAGGCAGGAATTCGCGGGAGGCCGGTCAGGGTTTGGATCAGTCCGCTACCGATGCCGACTGTGGCGTTGTAGGTTGCGTGGATTACCGCCGCGATGATGAGCCCTTTGACGATGATTGGACCACGGTTCTCGGGGTTAAACTTCGCTAACCCGAGGTAATAGCCCGCAAACGCCGAGTAGACGACGTGTCCGGGGCCGGCTAACGCCCGTGTCGCAGTGATATCACCGCCGATACCGATCAGGTCCAAGCCCAGAGACAGACCGCCGACTTCTCCAACTGCTTGACTGATGTAAATGGCGTTCTCGATAGTCGCAAATCCGAGTCCGGCGACAGCGCCGTACACTGCTCCGTCGATAACTGCGGCGAACCGAGCGTCGTTATACGCATACAGCCGTACAGCAAGCAGTTTCACTGACTCCTCTACGGGGCCCACGATGAGGAAGAAAAACAGAATCATCCCGATTCCGCCGAGTGCCGTGAAAACCGGCTGAAACAAGCTATTGGCAACGGCAGCGAGCCCTGCGGTGAGCACGCCAAGTATGAAGGTAGCCGCAAGCAGTGATAGCGGTGCTTTGGTCGTTACATCGCTATACCAGACGTACCCCGCCAGTAGCAGTGCGGGGAGGGCAGAGAGGACCGCTAGCACGCCGATCAAAGGCTCTCTCAGGATACTGAGTCCGCCGACAGATAAAAAAAGCAATACTGCGAGCAGGGCCAAGAGAACCTGGCCGGTCCGAACCGCTAACCAGTAAATTGAGACCGAGGCGCTATCGAGGAGGGACCGCTGTTCCCACGTCGAGATTCCGTAGAGATCCCGCTTGTCGTCCGCCGCCTCGACAGGGTCGGTCTCTTGATCTACGTCTTCCATACCGTTTCCATCGGAGAGTAGTTCATTTCCGCAGCACAGACAGCATGAACCGATCAATCGATCGCTTGATCCACTGCCCCATATCGGATTATTTCCTCTAATCGTGGGGGAGCGTCGTGTCCTTCAGTGGTCCACGACAGGCGGGGCATTCAGTCGTGTCCGTTAGGTCCTGGGTCCCCATTCCACAGTCTTGACAAACGTATAGCGTCGCCTCAGACGGGTCAGGATCGGTTTCAATCACACCTGTCGTTTCGTCCGGCGTTCACTTCGAAATTCGCTATTGTTGACCAAGGAATTGAAGTGACATGGTATTCGCACGTACCTAACGGCAGCTTCAGCTGGAAACGTCCGGATAGGAGTCTAAAAAAGACTCGACACATCCCACTACTACGTTTTTTCCTCAGCAAGAAATATTATGTCATCGATCGCGATAGAGAGCGTATCAGAGGCAACGTCCGCGTGGATTGACCAGCCATGAATCCGTGCCAGCGTGCGGGTATGAGCCAAAAGCATTCGTACATCTTCGTCTGTTTCTACCCCGTACTCAAACAGCTCTCCTGGCGTATCTATATCGAAAGGGTTTCCTTCACTGCTAATTTCCAGTTGGTCATCCGTCCGGCTGATATTTACAGTGGTCGCCCCACGCTTACGATGTACCTCAAACAGCAAACGAAATAACTCACTACACCGAGTCCGCTCGGTTGCGATCGCCACTGGCTCTTTATCCGGAGTCTGTAACTCCATGTGTCCATTTTCGCTATGATCGAATCCCCTTCTCAACAGTGCCGATAGTGATACCGGTTCTGTTTCCGTAATCGGTCTCCCGTGATTGATCAACGAGAGCAGATCGTCGGCAATCTGTTCGATACGCTCTGTCGCTTCGATAGCGGGACTAATTGAACCGCCGGACACTTGATTGTCGGCTGATACCTCCGAATCGGAGTCGTCCCGTAGTAGCTCTAGCTCTCCTTTGAGAATAGTCAGTGGATTCCGGAGTTGGTGAGCTATCTCTTTGGTAACGCCTTCCAGATGTTCGGTTTGCTGTTTGAGCCGACGGCGTCGGGTTTCCAGCTCTGTAACATCTGAGAGGACCACGGCCCGCCCGATTGCATCGGGTCCTAATTGTATCTCTAGCTCCCGGACCGTATAGTAACGTAGGCAGCCGTTTTGCTGTAGCTCGAACAGTGAATTGGTTCGTTCGGACCTGGCCAACGCTGGAATGGTCTCTTCAAGTGGATCGCCGAGAGACTCTTTGAGATTATTGAACAGACGCTCGGCGCTGTCGTTGTAATCAGCGATTCGCCCATGGTTATTAACGACAATAATGACCTCGCTAAGTTGGTCGGGAAGTTGTCGTCGTGCTGGCGCTCGGACTGACAGAAACGAATCTCTCGCTACCGTCACGATGCCGACTCCAAAGATTGCTGCTCCCAGCGGTTCATAAAAGATCAGTACGAGCGATTCTAGCCATATACCTGCCAGTAGTTTTGGGGCCACTGGCAGCCCGATGAGTACAGTCAGCATCACCACCTTACTTGTGTTAGAATTTGAGGAATAGTAGGTATCAAAGAGTACGTACATACCTATCGCAGCCCCTACATAGGCAAGTCCAGCAACAACCCAGTAAAGAACGCCGACCTCGGGAGCAAAATGTCTGAATGGGGTTGAAACGACTCTCGGACGAAAGTATAATCCGTGGAGTGGGTTTGTGAGTTTGAGTGCGATGATGGTGCCCACTCCCCCGATACTGAGCAGCTGAAGAGGACGGCTATGATGATACGGTGTACCGGCGTAGGCTGAACAGAACCACAGCCAGACGACCACAGTAGTGATACCCACAAATAAGCCGAGAGTGTAGCTAACACGCATAACTGTGACAGGGACAGGGAGTAATAAAAACAGATTAGAGACTGCCCAGACAGCGGTCAAACCAAGGAATACAGAAAGCGGACGGTGGATATCCGGCTCATAGAGTATAAGTACCCGCCAGGCTGCCCACAGACAGCCACCAGCAGCAACCAGAAACAGTCCCGCGATAGCTAACTGGAGCATCTAGATAGATTGTATACCTTGGTATGTAATGGTTCGGGTCAGATCAACCGAACCGTACTATGGGGACCGGATGGTACTGATGGCCGTTCGAATCGGTCGGTATAGGAATCGGACTTCGGTACGCTATAGAAAACGAGTGGAATCGTGATCGCGTCGTACGGGCGCATCAAGGGATTATTGGCCAAAATATCAAACTGGTCCCGTTGACTGGCGACGTATTGGACGCCGCTGCCGACCTCCGTTAGCAGTACGAGGTACTGAACGTCTTCGATGGTGCCCACCTCGGCAGTGCGTCTGTTCTCAATAAGCCGGTCGTCTCAACGGAGACACTGTTTCCAAAGATTCCGGAAGTCGAACATATCGATCCTCGCGAACTCCGTTAAGTGAACGGTCCGCTGATGGGGCATGAGGGAGTCGAGGCTCTTTTGTCTGATTTGGACGCAAAGCGTCCTGGGCGGCAGTGGTGAGAGAGTTGCTGGGTTGCGGCCCCCTCGAGACGACGGGACTGCTGGCGGGACCATGCCGCTACCCCTATTTCGTCAGACGAAAACATTAGATAGGATTCCCGCATACCAGTTTTTGTGCCAGTCGTTCGCCTTGTGTTTGTAAGTTCGGCGGTTGGACATCCCCATGTTGCCCCGTGTCGAGTCGATCGGAGCGGATCGTTCGGCGATCCGGCAGACGGAGACGGACGGTAACATGCCGGCGCTCGGCATCGTTGCTGATGATCTCACTGGGACGATGGACACCGCCAGTGAAGTCGCTACGCGTGGCTACGGAACCGTCGTCGTCGCCGCCCCCGACGCGTCGTTGCCGGACGCTGCAGTGGTCGCAGTTAACACCGACAGCCGGTATCTCCCGTCCGCCGATGCGGCCGACGCGGTCCGAAACAGCGTTGCGGCCCTCGATGCGTCGATCGTCTACAAAAAGATTGATTCGACGCTTCGGGGGAACATTGGCCCGGAGGTGGCCGCGGCGATGGGAGCCACAGGGGTCGATCTCGCCGTAGTCGCGCCTGCTTTCCCGGCTACCGGTCGGTGGACGTGGAAAGGTGTCCACAGGGTCGGCGGGATGCCCGTTGCTGAAACGGAGTTCGCCGCCGATCGAAACGGGCCGCCCGCCTCGGACGTCACTGCACTGTTCGCGGAGCAGGACCTCCCGGCTGAACACGTCGACGGAGCGGACGTCGCAGGGGGTGTCGATCGTATCGCAGACCGCTTCAACACCGCTGTCAAACGGCACGATCGGCCACCGATCGTCGTGTGTGACGCCCGAACCGCCGCACATTTGGACGCGATCGCCGCAGCCGGAGCCCGGTTCGATGCCCTGTTCGTTGGTAGCGGCGGCCTCGCGGCCCACCTTCGTCTGGACGTCACTCCTGACGCTTCTCAGGCGACGCCACGGCCAGGATCCGGAACGCCGCTTGCCGTAGCGGGAAGCGTCAGCGAGACGACGTTTGAACAACTCAACCACGTTCCCGACGATTGTCTACTCCGCCTCGACCCCCTTTGCATGCTGGAGGGAACTCCAGACAAGGCGGCCGAGGTCGCGGACCGACTGGAGCGCGGAGTTCCGACCGTGGTCACCGCTGCCTCCGAACGTTCCACCGTGGAGGCGACGCTTGTCCAAGGGCGAGACCGTGGCCTCTCCAACCCGGAGATCCGCGACCGGATCGCAACGGGACTCGCTACGGTCGCCGGGGAAGCCTGCCAAATCACGCATCCGTCCGGATTCTTTTTCACCGGCGGAAACGTGGCGATGGCCGGACTGCGCGCGCTCGAGGCCACGACAGTCTCAGTGACAGGGACGATGGATGACGCCGGGATCCCCGTCGGACGGCTGATCGATGGCGTCGTACCTGAGATGCCGCTGATAACCAAGGCAGGCGGGTTCGGTGACCAGACGACCATTATTAATTGTCTCGACGGGCTTGGTGGTGTACAGTGAGTGACCTACAGCCGATAATTGGCGTGACGATGGGTGATCCCGCCGGCATTGGCCCGGAAGTGATCGTGAAGGCCTACCGCCAACTCCACGACACCGGACGGCCGATCGTCGTCGGCGACGCAGACGTGCTTGGAGCGGCGACAGGGATCTGTGAGTCGGACCTTTCGATACAGCGTATAGAGACCGTGTCCGACGCACGGTTCGACCGCGAGACGATTCCAGTACTTGATCTCGACAACGTCGAGACGCTGGTCCGCGGTGAGGTCCGCGAGGAGTACGGTGCTGCTAGCCTAGAGTATATCGAGCGGGGGATAAAACTGGCGAAGGCTGGTGAGATCGACGGTATCACCACTGCCCCGATCAACAAGCAGGCAACAAAACTGGCCGGCAGTACATACGCCGGTCACACGGGGATGCTCGCGGATCGGACCAATACGTCTGAATATACGATGATGCTCATCGAGTCCGATCTCCGTGTGACACACGTCAGTACGCACGTTCCGCTCCGGGAAGCCTGCGAGCGGGTTACGATGTCGAACGTCTACAGTATTATCCGCTTGACCGCCGAGGCACTCTCTGATCTGGGGATCGAAGGCCCGACTGTAGGCGTCGCTGGGCTGAACCCGCACGCGAGCGACGGCGGTTTGCTGGGTGACACGGAGTCGGCCGAGATCGAACCGGCCGTAGAACGCGCCCGGGAGGAAGGAATCGACGCAGTCGGTCCTGAATCCCCGGACACGGTGTACGTTCGCGCGGCCCAAGGCGAGTTCGACTGTGTCGTCTCGATGTACCACGACCAGGGTCACATCCCGATTAAGATGTTGGGGTTCAGCAGCGGCGAGGCCGTTTCCGGTGTCAACGTGACCATCGGCCTGCCGATCATACGCACCAGCGTCGACCACGGAACAGCGTTCGACATCGCAGGGACGGGAGTCGCGTCCGAACGGAGTCTGCTTGACGCGTTCGGCGTCGCAGTCGATATGGCTCGTGCCCGGACTACAGGATAGAATCTTTTTTCGAACAGCTTTTACCGCATCGACTTTCACGAGGTCTCGGTACACTCCGTCCCTTCCAGTCTCGGATGGTCTCGGACACCCGGCTCTCCGAATACTCGATAACTTCTCGAAAGGTTGGAATCAAGCCCTGCAAGGTAGGGCGCTTGTTGATCAATCCACAAGTTCGACGCCAGTGAATTCGAACCGGGCCCCGCCCTGCTCGCTCTCGGTCACGGTGATATCCCACCCGTGTGCCTCGGCGATTTGTTCGACGATCCGCAGCCCGAACCCGGTCCCATCCTCGTTGGTCGAGTACCCCGCAGTGAACACCTCCTCTCGGTCGGCTTCGGGGATGCCGGGGCCCGTGTCCGCCACGTAGAAGCCGTCCTCCGTCGCCCCGACAGACACCGTCACGTCCTCACCACCATGTTCGACTGCGTTGCGGTAGAGGTTCTCTATCAGTTGTTGGAGACGGCTCTCGTCGGCCCCGAGAGTGTGTGTCGTGTGGGTCTCAAGCGTTGCTGATCCAGTCTCCACGGTTTGCCAGCTGCGCTCGGCCACGTCTGTGAGCCCAATAGGTTCGATTTCGCCCACTGTCTCGCCCCCCTGTGCCAATCTCAGCAGGTCCTCGATCAGCGCCTGGCTCCGGTCGAGCGCGTCGACTGCCCGGACGAGGTGGTCGCTCTCGCAGGTTTCCTGTGCCAGTTCGAGACTCACCTCGGCCACGCTGAGTGGACTCCGCAGGTCGTGGCTGACGATACCGGCGAACTCCTCCAATCGTTCGTTCTGGCGTTCGAGCGCTCGTCTGTTCTCGACAGACTCGGTGATGTTCTTTGAAACCGCCGTTACGTGGTCGATCTCCCCATCGTTGGGCCGAACGGGGACCGTTTGAATCCGGTACCGCTCACCCCCATAGTCCTGTTCGAACCTGTTGGCGTTCCCATCCAACGCCTCCTTGAAGTAGTGACAGAGTTCGTCGGCAATCTCGTCGGGAAACAGAGCGTGTGGTTTCCTGCCCGTGACATCGCTGCGAGACAGGCCGACGTTGCTCAGTTCTGCGCCACCGGCACGTACGCACTTTAGATCCGTGTCGATGAGGTATACCGCCCCATCGGGGAAGTTCTCGGCCAGTGTCTCGTACTGGTTTTTTATTCTCTGTAACTCCTTTTCGCGCTCGTTGCGTGTGCGCGCAGTCGTTATGAGTTCACTGACCATCCGCAGGATACTGATGAACTCGTCCGACCATGCTTCCTGCTTCTCCACCCAATCGAACCCAACGAAACCGACAAGTTCGTCGTTAGAAATCATCGGAGTGACGATCAACGACTCGATATTTTGCTCTTCGAGGAGTTCTTTTTCGGCTTCAGCTTCCGGGGGTAGTTCGGAAACGTTCGGAATGATGATTTTCTCGAAGTTTTTCAGTTTCTGTGTCCACCAGGGGAGAGTATCCTGCGGAAGGTCCTGAAGCATCTCGATCTGTGGCTCGACGCCCTCCGAACACCATTCATGCGTATTGCTGAGTGTTTCGGCCTCATGATCTATGTCGAAAATGTAGCTCCGGTCTGCATCGACAAGCGTCCCGATTTTTTCGAGTGTCCGATCAGTGAGAGTGTCAATATCACTCTCCTCTGTCTGGAGGAAATCGATAGAGAGTTCTGTGAGTTCGTTTGCGAGTGTTTGCAAGAACTGTATCCGTTGGTCACGCTGTTGTCGCTCGGTCAGGCTCCGGCCGATCCCGACGATACCGGTTGCGTCGCCGGTTTCGTCGGTCGAGTGAGCGCCGGTAAACTCGGTGAGGCGCGTCAACTCCTCTTGTCTGTCGGCCCGCTTGGCTTCGCGGCGGGCCTGGACGACGTTGCGGATCCGGTTGGCCAGGATTTCGTACTGTTCGGTACCACGCCCCCTCCGGAGATAGTCGGTGACACCGGCAGCAATAGCGTCACTGGCGACTTCCTCACTGCCCTTCCCGATAAGCAGAATAAACGCCTGTGTTTAATCACTAGCGGGCGGGGGATCACGTCGTGAGATCAAAGGCGTTGAAGCGGGAGAGTAGTGATTGTG
>NZ_JAHLKM010000010.1 GCF_024449025.1 Natronomonas aquatica
GTCAAGGAGGCCATCACCGTCGGCATTCCGGTCATCGCGATGTGTGACTCGAACAACACGACGTCGAACGTCGATCTCGTCGTGCCGACGAACAACAAGGGCCGGAAGGCGCTGAGCGTCGTCTACTGGTTGCTCGCCAACGAGACCCTCGATCGCCGCGGCGCGGAGCCGACCTACGCGCTCGAGGACTTCGAAACCGAGCCCTGATTCGGTTCGAGATTTCGATACTCCGTTCGTGTCGGCCCTCACGCTAACAGCGGATGCTCCGCGAGTTCCTCGTACAGTAGCTCTTCGGGCGGCTCGTCGGTCCACCGTACCGAAGCGACGTCCGGTCCCGGCCGTACCGTCCCGGATTCGTACGTGCCCCGAAAGGAGACGTACGGGTTCGGGATCGGATCACGGCCGGTCGGATCGTCGATAAGGAGGAGGTGTATCTGCGCGATGTCGGTGATCGCCGCCTCGATACCCGTCGCTTCTCTGACTCCCCGTCTCGCACACTCCGTGTAGGACTCTCCGGGACGGCGGCTGTCGCCGGGATCGATCCAGCCATCGGCGGCCTCGTAGCTGACCAACAGGACCTTTTCGCCTTCTGTCACGCGTATTCCGGCCCCGCCGACGACGCCAAACGTCTCGAAGGTCTCGGATAGCCGCTCGTGGGTTTCGGCCGAACAGTCGATCCGGCGGCCGATCAGATCGATCTCCCCGTACTCGGCCGCGAAATCCGAGACCAGTCCGCTGACGTGTCGGCGCAGTTCGACGGACACACCGGACGTGGGTGTCCCAGCCGCTTGGGTATTACTGTGCCGTCCGGGCCGTTCGGTTCGGATATCCTTTTTATCCGGCCGCCCGACTCCCGGGTATGGCCACTTCGAGTGCGCCGGCGAAGGTGTATCTCTTCGGCGAGCACGCCGTCGTCTACGGCGAGCCGGCGGTCCCGTGTGCGATCGAACGCCGGGCGACCGTCACCGTCGAACAGCGTGCTGACACCCAGATCTGTGTGCAGGCAAACGATCTAACGCTCGATGGCTTTACCGTCAGGTGGGGCGGTCGAACCGATAGCCGCCCGGACGTAAACGTCCCAACGCCGCTCGTCGAGGCGGCGATGGGATACATCGATGGCGCGATCGAACAGGCGCTCGAGGCCGCCGGCGAGTCGGGGGTCGGGTTCGATGTCACTG
Source organism: Natronomonas aquatica (assembly GCF_024449025.1). Taxonomy (GTDB): domain Archaea; phylum Halobacteriota; class Halobacteria; order Halobacteriales; family Haloarculaceae; genus Natronomonas; species Natronomonas aquatica. The sequence continues at coordinate 1,179 of NZ_JAHLKM010000010.1, forward strand.
TCGAAAGCGACATTCCGCTCGGGGCGGGGCTCGGTTCCTCGGCGGCGGTCGTCGTCGCCTGTATCGACGCGGCAACCCGCGAACTGGGGGCCGACCTCGCTCCGGAAACCGTCGCCGACCGTGCCTACCGGGTCGAACACGAGGTACAGGACGGCGAGGCGTCCCGAGCCGATACGTTCTGTTCGGCGATGGGCGGGGCCGTCAGAGTGCAGGGCGAGGACTGTCGGCGTCTGCCCGACGCCCCCGAACTTCCCGTCGTCATCGGCTACGACGGCGACGCCGGCGATACGGGCGAGCTGGTGGCCGGCGTCAGGGCACTCAAAGAGGAGTACGGGTTCGCCGCCGAAACCGTCGAATCCATCGGCGATATCGTCCGCTCGGGCGAGCGGGCGCTGGAAGACGACGACGTCGAAGAGATCGGCCGATTGATGGATTTCAACCACGGACTGCTTTCGGCGCTCGGCGTTTCGGCTCGCACTCTGGACTCGATGGTCTGGGCGGCACGGGAGGCGGGGGCCGCGGGCGCGAAGCTGACCGGCGCCGGCGGCGGCGGCTGTATCGTCGCGCTCGATCGGTCCGAGCGGACGCGGACCGCCCTCGAATACACACCCGGCTGTGAGACGGCCTTCCGGGCCGAGCTCGACACGAAAGGCGTCCGGAGGGAAACATGACGACAGTCCTCAAACTCGGCGGCAGCGTCATCACCGAAAAGGAGACGCCGGAGACCGTCGACGACGCGGCGCTACAACGGGCTTCCGCTGCGCTCGGGGGATCGTCCGGCCGCCTCGCGGTCGTCCACGGCGGCGGCAGTTTCGGCCACCACTACGCGGCCAGTCACGGCGTTTCGACGACGGCTGGAACGCGCGACGACGTCGCAATCAGGGAGATACACGGCGCGATGAAACGGCTCAACGCGGCGGTGATCGACGCGCTCGTCGAAACCGGCGTCCCGGCGGTGCCGGTCCATCCGTTCTCCGGCGCATACAGACGGAGTGACGGAACGTTACGGTTCCCGGAGGGGGCCGTCGCGACGACCCTCGAGGAGGGGTTCGTGCCGGTGCTTCACGGCGATGTTGTCGCCCACGCGACGGAGGGGGCGACGATCCTCTCGGGTGACGAACTCGTGGTCGCGCTGGCGGAGGCGCTGTCGGCCGACCGCGTCGGCGTCTGCTCGGCCGTTTCGGGCGTATACGACGCCGACGGCGAGGTGATCGCCCACATCGATTCCTTCGACGACGTTGCGGCGGCTGTCGGAGCAAGCGACGAAACGGACGTTACGGGCGGGATGGCCGGGAAAGTTCGGACACTGCTGTCGCTCGATGCCCCGGCGTCTGTCTTCGGAGTCGACGGGCTCGGTGCGTTTCTCGACGGGGACGATCCCGGAACACGGATCGGTTGATCCATACTGCCGGATATAATTCCGGAGAGATTTCGCGAAGGACGGGAATATCTCGAAATCGCGATATTCCGGAGTATTAGCGCGCTCGGCTCGTTCCGTACTGGACCGCCCGCCCTGACCAGCGACTGCAACCCACGTGCTTTTTAAACCGTGAGGTTTAATCAGTCTGTAACCGAGCTACGGTCGCCCCGGACTCGAAAGGGCGACCGGCAGTCGCCGGCGGGAGACGGTCGGCGGGGCAGCGCCGTGGTGGTCGTATCACCGCGGCTGCCTCGCCGGTACCGACCGCGGGCCCACCGACGCAGTCGGTGTCGCGTCCGTCACAGACGGCCGTGTACATGGCCGGTCGCCCAGCCTTCCGTCCGGCTGGCGGTCTCTCGGAGGTAAACTATGGAAATCGAAATCGCAACAATCGGTGGCTACGAGGAAGTCGGCCGGCAGATGACCGCCGTCCGCGCCGGAGACAACGTTGTCATCTTCGATATGGGGCTGAACCTGTCGAAGGTCCTCATTCACGACAACGTCGAGACGGAACGGATGCACAGTTTGGATCTGATCGATATGGGTGCGATCCCGGACGACCGCGTCATGTCCGACATCGAGGGAGACGTCCAGGCGATCGTGCCGACACACGGTCACCTCGATCACATCGGCGCCATCTCGAAGCTCGCACACCGGTACAACGCGCCGATCGTCGCGACGCCGTTTACGATCGAGTTGGTCAAACAGGAGATCGAGAGCGAAGAGAAGTTCGGCGTCGAGAACGATCTGGTCAAGATGGATCCGGGCGGGACGATGGCCATCGGCGATGACTGTGAACTCGAGTTCGTCAACGTCACTCACTCGGTCATCGACGCGATCAACCCCGTTTTGCACACGCCCGAAGGTGCCGTCGTCTACGGACTCGACAAGCGGATGGACCACAACCCGGTCATCGGCGACCCGATCGACATGGATCGGTTCCGCGAGATCGGACGCGATGGAGTCCTCTGTTACATCGAGGACTGTACCAACGCCGGTCGGAAGGGGAAGACGCCCTCGGAATCCGTCGCCCGGTCACAGCTGAAGGACGTAATGTACTCGCTGGAGGACTACGACGGCGGCATCGTCGCTACGACGTTCTCGAGTCACATCGCCCGCGTGAAATCGCTCGTCGAATTCGCCGACGACATCGGCCGCCAGCCGGTGCTACTCGGACGGTCGATGGAGAAGTACTCCGGAACCGCCGAGCGACTCGATTTCATCGATTTCCCCAGCGATCTGGGGATGTACGGCCACCGCAAATCCGTCGACCGGACGTTCAAACGGATCATGAACGAGGGCAAGGAGGATTATCTGCCCGTCGTCACCGGCCATCAGGGCGAGCCGCGCGCGATGTTGACGAGGATGGCCCGCGGCGAGACGCCGTACGAACTCGATCAGGGTGACAAGGTCATTTTCTCGGCGCGGGTCATCCCCGAACCGACCAACGAGGGACAGCGATACCAGGCCGAGAAACTGCTCGGCATGCAGGGCGCCCGGATCTACGACGACATCCACGTCTCCGGGCACCTCAGCACCGAAGGTCACTACCAGATGCTCGAAGCACTCCAGCCGGAGAACGTTATTCCGGCCCACCAGAGCATGGAGGGGTACTCCCCGTACGTCGATTTGGTGACAGGCGAGGGCTACCGGCTCGGGGACGACCTCCACGTGACACAGAACGGGAACATCATCCAGCTCACGGAATGACAACCCCAGAACGTGTAGAATCGGCCATCGCGGAGCGACGAGCGATCGTCAACGACGCGGTCGAAGAGCAACTGCCGATCAAAAAACCCGAACGGCTCTACTCGGCGTCGCGGTATCTGCTCGATGCAGGGGGCAAGCGGCTGCGCCCGACCGTTCTGCTCTTGATAGCCGAGGCAGTCTCCGATGTCGACCCGCTCTCTGCCGACTACCGGACCTTCCCGGCACCGGACGGCGAAGAGATCGACCTCCTCTCGGCGGCCGTCTCGATCGAGGTAATCCAGTCGTTTACCCTGATCCACGACGATATCATGGACGACGACGACCTCCGCCGCGGCGTCCCGTCTGTCCACCGAGAGTACGACACCGAAACCGCTATTCTGGCGGGCGATACGCTCTACTCGAAGGCCTTCGAGTACATGCTCGAGACGGGCGCGCCGGCGGGTAGGAGCGTCGAGGCGATCGGGGAACTCGCGACGACCTGTACGGAGATCTGTGAAGGACAGGCCCTCGACATCGACTTCGAGGGACGATCCGAGGTCACAACTGAAGAGTACCTCGAGATGATCGAGTTCAAGACAGCCGTCCTCTATGCGGCGGCCGCGTCGATCCCCGCGATGCTTCTGGGCTGTGATAGAGAGACCATCGACTCGCTGCACGGCTACGGGCTCGATATCGGCCGTGCCTTCCAGATACAGGACGACCTCCTCGATTTGACCGTCCCGAGCGACGAACTCGGAAAACAGCGCGGCTCCGATCTCGTCGAAGGCAAACGGACAGTTATCACGCTCCACGCCAGAAATCAGGGGATCGATGTCGACGATCTCGTCTCCGATTCCCCGACCGACGCCGAGATTGAGGCCGCCGTCGACCGTCTTCGGACTGCCGGAAGCATCGATTTCGCCCGGGAGATGGCAAACGAACTCGTCGGAAGCGGAAAGGATCGGCTGGAGGTACTCCCGGAGGGCGAACCGCGGGCGCTACTCGAAGGGATCGCCGATTACCTCGTCGAACGCAAGTACTGAAACCGTCCCGTCGATCCCGATACTTTATATACCGGCGGGCGACCAGACGCCCCGTGAGCTAACTACCGGCCGACAGTCGGTCGAGGCGGAGGCGCGGATAGCCGCTGTCGGTACAGTACACATCCGCCTGTTCGCTACCGTCGCAGTTCACGACGAATCCGTGGGGTTTTGCCACTGCCCCCAGTAGTCGTCGCTAATGGACGAGGACCTCCGGGCGCGGATCGAACGCGAGGCCGAAGTGGCCGCGCTGTTCAACGCGCTCAAACACGATAGCGACGCACAGGTCGGCGCGATTATGGGGCCGCTGATGGGTGAAAATCCCGATTTCAGGCCGTATGGCGACGATATTCCCGATATCGTCGCGCCCGTGATTGCGGACGTAAACGACCGCTCGACCGCCGAAAAGCGCGAACGACTCGAAGAGCTGGCCCCGAAACGCCTCGAAGAACTCGACGCCGAGGACGAATCGGACGACCGGGCGCTTCCGGAGTTGCCGAACGTCGAGGAATACGAGGAGATCCGGATGCGGGTCGCGCCGAACCCGAACGGGCCCTGGCACATCGGACACGTTCGCATGCCGGCCGTCATCGGGGAGTACAAACAGCGACACCACGGGTGGATGCTGTGTCGCTTCGACGATACCGATCCCGAAACGAAGCGGCCGGACCTCGACGCCTACGAGGAGATACTCGATTCGATCGCGTATCTCGGGTTCGATCCGGACGAGGTCGTCAGAGCCTCTGACCGCCTCGAGACGTACTACGAGCACGCCCGGGAGCTCATCGAGTTGGGCGGCGCCTACACCTGCAGTTGTAACGGCGAGACGTTCTCCGGGCTGAAAAACGACGGCGAGGCCTGCCCCCACCGCGAGAAGGACACAGAAACGACGCTCTCGGAGTTCGAAGCGATGGTCGACGGCGAGTATAACTCCGGAGAGATGGTACTCCGGATCCGGACGGACATCGAGCACAAGAACCCTGCGCTGCGCGACTGGGTCGCCTTCAGGATGGTCGATACGCCCCACCCGCGCCCCGAGGCCGCCGGGTACCGGTGCTGGCCGATGCTCGATTTCCAGTCGGGCATCGACGACCACGCCTTCGGGATTACGCATATCGTCCGCGGGATCGACCTGCAGGACTCGGCGAAACGACAGGCGTTCGTCTACGAGTACTTCGGTTGGGAGTATCCCGAGATCGTCCACTGGGGGCACGTCCAGATCGACGCCTACGACGTTGCGATGTCGACCTCGACGATCAAGGAACTCATCGCCGAGGGCGAACTCGACGGCTGGGACGATCCGCGGGCGCCGACGATCGCGAGCCTCCGGCGACGAGGGATCCGGGGCGAGGCGATCGTCGACGCGATGGTCGAGTTGGGGACCTCGACGTCGAACGTCGAACTGGCGATGTCGTCGGTATACGCGAAGAACCGGGATCTGATCGACGACGAAGCCGACAGACTGTTCTTCGTCCGCGACGGCGTCGAAAAGCCGCTTATCGGCGGTCCCGATGCCGCCGAGCCGCCGGTCCATCCCGATCACGAGAACCGGGGGACCCGTGATATCCCGGTCGGCGGCGCGATACTCGTCGAACCCGACGACGTTCCGCCGAACGGTAAGCGGATCTGGCTGAAGGGCTACGGTCCGGTTCGCCACACCCGAGACGCACTCGAATTCACGGGCGAGGGTATCGATATCGTCCGGAACGGGGACGTCGACGTCGTCCACTGGGTTCCCGCCGACGAGAGCGTTCCGGTTCGACTTCGGACGATGGACGGCGATCTAAAGGGCCATGCCGAACCCGGTATCGCCGGGTATAACACCGACGATGTCGTCCAGTTCGAACGTATCGGGTTCGCCCGGATAGACAGACACGGAGCCGAGGAAACCGTCGCGTATTTCGCTCATCCCTGAGTATCGGCCAGGGCCCGCGGCGAACGTTTAACACTCAGGGAACACGTTACTAACTATTAATGGCTATCGATCCGCAATTCGAGCAAAACCGCGAGCTAGAGGGACAGGAACACGGGGTCGACGTGTGGGGACCGACCGACCCGCCCGAAGAACTCGGCATCCGCGGCACCCACGTCGCCGTCGATTTCGATATCTGTATCGCCGACGGCGCGTGTCTCGAGGACTGTCCCGTAGACGTGTTCGAGTGGGTCGACACGCCCGACCACCCCGAAAGCGAGATCAAGGTGAACCCGACCAACGAGGACCAGTGTATCGACTGTATGCTCTGTGTCGACGTCTGTCCGGTCGATGCGATCGACGTCGACCCCGGCCGGGCCGGTCGTACGTGAATCGCTCGCGTCTCCGGGATCTCCGATCTTCCGGGAACGGACTCCCGTGTCGTGCCTTTCTTCGGGCGTATGCTTTTGTGTGGCTTTTCTGCGTTCGCCGTCCGTTCCAGTAACCCCATTCCGTAGGAAAGATTATTAATAAGTGGGCAGATCCATACGGTGAGAGGTTAGTTACCGATGAACACGATCGTACTGACCAAGGGTGTCCCCGATTTCAGGGAGGGTCAGGTCTCCTTCGACGAGGACGGACACCTCGAACGGGGAAAGACACCGACGGTGATGAATCCCAACGACAAACACGCGCTCCGTGCGGCGCTACAGACGAAGGTCCGCCACGGCGGGACCGTTTCGCTGATGAGCATGGGCCCGCCGGGGTACGCGGAGATCCTCCGGGAGGGCATGGAGGACGTCTACGCGGAGGAGCTCTACCTGCTTTCGGACCGCGAGATGGGCGCGGCCGATACGTGGGCCACCTCGATGACGATCTCGACAGGTATCGAGCACCTCGAAGAGCCGCCCGACCTGATTTTCGCGGGATTCAAGACGGCCGATGGAGAGACGGGCCACACCGGTCCACAGACGGAGTGGTGTCTGAGCATCAGCGATTCGCTTCCGGACTATCCACTCATCAGCCACGTCGTCGCGATCGATATCGACGAGGACGAGCGCGTCGTCAGAACAAAGCGTCTCGTCGAGGGTGACGTCTCCGAAATCGAGACCGTCGAGACGGAGCTACCGGCCTTCATCGTGGCGGACCCCGAGTTCGAACCGACCTATCGAAGAGCCGAGTACCGGCTCCGTCACAAGGAGCTCCGGGAGGAAACCCGAACCAGGGCCGCGGAGTTCGGCGAGTACCTCGACGACGACACCGACAGCGATCCCACCGATTGGGAGAATTTCCACATGTGGGGCCACGAGTATCTGAACCTGGATCCCGATTTCATCGGGCTCGACGGCTCACCGACCATCGTTGCTGGCGTCGATCCCATCCCGAAGGCCCCGTCTGAACGGGAGGCCACGGTCGTCGAAGCCGACGACGGAGAAGGCATGGAGAACGTGTTCGAGGAACTCGCGCCCTATGCGGGGGGTGATTAGATGCCAGAGATGGATCCGACCGATCACGATATCGCCGAACTCGGTCCGAAAATAAAGGACATCGACGACGAGGCGGAACTCGAGGAAATGCTGGCCCTGGAGGAAGGCGGCGAGGGTCGCGACCCGGTCGTGACGCTCATCGAGGACCGGCTACAGAAGGTAAGCGGTGACGACGAAGGATCCGACCCCGCCAGCATCGACCTGACGGAGTCGACCATCGCGGACATCGCCAACATGATCCGCGGTATCGACGACGTCGAAGTGCTCCAGGACGTCCTCGAACGTGAAAAAGAGGGGAAAAACCGGAAGGGCGCCAAATCACGGATAGAGAAGAAAATAGACGACCTCCAGGAAAACGACGAGGAGGCCGAAATCGAGTACGCTCCGCCCGAAGAGAGGTATCCGGAGCTGGATCACCCCACCAACGACAAACAGTACGTCGAGGGAACGGTCGACGGCGAGTACCGTGACATGTGGGTCTACTGTGAGACCCAGCAGGGAGCGCTCATCGACGTCTCCCGGGAGATGCTCGGCAAAGCCCGCGAGCTGATGGACGGGTACAACGAAGCATACGACGAATCGGAGACGGTCGTCGCGGTTCTCGTCGGGGACGAAGTGGCCGATCTGGCCGAAGAGTGTCTCGCTTACGGCGCCGACCGCGTCGTCTACCACGAGGACGAACGGTTGGATCGGTTCCGACACAAACCGTACACAGAGATCTTCTGTCATATGTGCCGGGACTGGGGACCCGGGTGGCGCGACTACCACGAGCCCCGTTATACGCTGTTCCCGGCCACGAACAACGGTCGGGACCTCTCGGCGCTCGTTCAGGGCGAACTCGACTCGGGACTGGCTTCGGACTGTTCGGGACTATATATCGAGGCTGCGGACATCTCGAACCCGGCGAAGACGGGCACGCCGGGCGAGTCAAGGACATTCGAGAGGGTCCTTCACATGAAACGGCCCGATTTTTCAGGGTTCGAGTACTCGACGATCCTCTGTATCGACAAACCCCACCGGGACTTCCATCCGCAGGGCGCTTCGGTCATCCCGGGCAGTTTCGAGATACCGGAAGCCGACGCCGAAGCCGAGGGTGAAGTCTTCGAGCACGATACCGACCTGCCGGAGGAGTGGTTCCACATCGAGGTGACCGACTACGACCAACTCGAGGACGGCGTCGACCTCGCCGGAAACGAGGTCGTCGTCGCGCTCGGTCGGGGGATCGGCGAACAGCCGACGAAGGGGATGGAACTCGGCCTCGAACTCGTCGACGTCTTCGAGGAGGCCGATCTCGGCCTCTCGAGGGGGGTCATCACTGCCTCCTACGAATTCGACACTCACGTCGAAGAGTACGTCACGGAGGAGCGTCAGGTCGGCGAGTCGGGACAGGTCGTAGAGCCGGAACTATACATCGCGGCCGGTATCTCCGGCGCTATCCAGCACAAGGTCGGCATGGACGAATCGGACACGATCGTCGCGATCAACACCGATCCGGACGCCGAAATCAGGGACTTCTCGGATTACTACATCGAGGGCGACCTCTTCGAGGTGCTGCCCCGGCTGACGGAGGCGCTAAAGGAGGGCGAACTCTCCCGTGTGGTCGCGGGGGTGGACGATGACTGACGAGTACGAACACTTCGAGGCGGTCGTGGTCGGTGCCGGTCCAGGCGGAGCCGCGGCGGCGGCGACGCTGGCCGAACAGGGCGTCGAAACGCTCGTGTTGGAACGCGGCGTCGATGCCGGCTCGAAGAACGTTTCCGGCGGCCTGATCTACGCCGAGAAATCCGCATCCTACACGATCGACAGCGTCTTCGATGGGTTCCGCGAGGAAGCGTCCGAACGCCCCGTCTCGGAGTACTACATCCACAATCTCGCCGGCGGTAAGGTCAAAACGCTCGATCTTTCGACGATTCATCACCACGACACGGAGTGGTGTGACGCGGTGCTTCGTCGGAAAATGGACTCGTGGCTTGCCGAGCGCGTCCACGAGAAGTGCAGCGAGACGGGCGGCGGCCTGTTGACGGACGTCCGCGTCAACGGCCTCCTACGGGAGGACGGGGATATCGTCGGCGTCACCTGCGACGAGATCGATCCAATCCGGGCCGACGTGATCCTCGCGGCTGACGGCGTCAACTCCGAGCTGGCCCGCGAGGCCGGTTTGATGGACTGGGACGACCCCGACGAGTGGTTTCAGGGCGTCAAGGCGGTCGTCGATATGGACCCGGACGCGATCGACGAGCGGTTCGGCGTCGACCCGGACGACGGCGTCGCCCACCTGTTTTCAGGGGATCTCTTCGAGGGGGTCCGCGGCGGCGGGTTCCTCTATACAAACGAGGACTCGCTGTCAATCGGGACCGTCTTCCATCTGGATTCCCTGGCCGAACGGCGCGCCGAGCCCCACGAACTGCTCGATGCCTTGCTCACCCATCCGTTGTTGGATCGATGGCTCGACGGCGAATACGAGGAACGGGAGTACGCCGCGAAGTTGGTGCCGGACTCGAAGAAAGCGGCCAACCCTTCGCCACATCGGGGTCGGCTGTTGCTCGTCGGTGACGCTGCCGGTCAGATGCAGGCCCAGGGGCCGATCATCAAGGGAATGAACCACGCGGTCACCGCCGGCGGGCTGGCGGCGGAAGCGTTCATCGAAGCCAGAACGCGCGGTGACACCGACGTAGCCGGCGATCTCTACGAGCGGAAACTCGTCGACGAGGGCGTCATGGCCAAACTCCGGCCCCGCCGCTATCGGATGACCCGGCGGCTCTCCGAGAACCGGCTGGCAACGAAGGTCGCCGGCTGCCTCGTCGATTCACTCCTCGGCCGCACCGGGATGAAACTGCTCGACGGCGTCGTAGAACGCGCCTTCAACTCGCCGTTCCTCCTCGGGATGGTCCCGGACACCCGGACGTCGTACGTGACTGTCCCGCGAGTCCTCGGGGAGACTCTGGGCGAACGTATCGAAGCCGAAAACGACATCGAGCCGCCGGATCTCGCCGACCGAATCGGCGGGCTCACCTACGATGTGGGCGATCCCCACATCGAGTTGCTGGATGAAAGCCACGAGGCCAGCGGAACCGCCGTTACCGCCTGTCCGGTCAGTGCGGAGGACTTCGGCGGCGGCTGTTACCGAAGCGAGACCGTCGAGCGAAACGGCGACACCCGGCAGGTGGTGAGCCTCGATACCCAACCCTGCGTCGAGTGTGGTACCTGTGCCGTTGTCGCCGATACCCACTGGGAGCACCCCGCCGGCGGGAACGGCGTCGAGTTCCGGGACGGATAGCGTATGCCCGACGTCTCCGAACGTATCGCAGGGCTGTCGGAACGCGCCCGCCGCGACTACGAGGAGTTCGAGCCGCCACCAGACCCACCGGACGAAGAGCGGGCCATGGAATACCTCGTCGAGGGGGTCGGGGATGCCGTCTCGCTGTACATCGAGGTCCGGACCGGAGAGGGGATCCGGCTCGACGACGCCGAATTCGCCCTCCTGGAACGGGCGTTCAACGACTGGCTCGAACTGTACGCCGCCTGTTACGGTGTCGACCTCGAAGGATCATTTACAGTCCGTGAGGCGGCTGAACTCGTCGTCGAGACACACAGCATCCGGGAAGCCGCGTTGCTATTGACTCATGTCCCCGACCGGGACCGTGGCCGACAGCGATCGGTACTCGATTGATATTATTTAACCCGTCCGTATCGGCAACAAATTTATATACTGATTAATAATATGAATTATCATGCAATTTTCTGACGAGCTCGAGTTCAGCCACCGGGGGCGGAAGGACATCTACGACCACATCGAGCAGCACGGGACCGTCGACTACGAGGACGCACGCCGGGCGTTGAACATGAGTTCCGAGCAGTTCGGCCACCACGTTTCGGTTTTACGGCGTGACGGGATCGTCTCCCAGACGGACGAGGAGCTCCGGATCATCTTCGAGGACGAACGCAGCGAGACGTACGTAGAGGAGGGGCTGGAAGTAACGATACGGCAGGCCAGGGAGGACGACTTGACGGGGCTTGTCGGTGCGATCCGGGAGGCGCTGTCCGACAGGACGTACATCGAAGGCGAGACGCTCGCGGACGTCGTCGAAAGCGAGAACGTCCTGTTGCGGCACAACGAACTGATGAAGCGGGTCTTTTTCGTCGCGACAATCCACGGCGACGTGGTCGGATGGGTCCACATCAACGCTCCTGAGCTCAAAAAGCTCGAACACACCGCCGAGTTGACCCTCGGTGTCATCGACGAGTACCGGGGCCACGGTATCGGATCGAAACTGCTTGATCACGGCGTCGACTGGGCGCTCGATCACGACTTCGAGAAGCTCTACAACAGCGTCCCGGCGACGAACGATCGGGCCATCGAATTCCTGGAGTCGCGCGGGTGGGAGACCGAAGCCGTCCGGGAAGACCACTACCGGATCGACGACGAGTACGTCGACGAGGTGATGATGGCCAAACGGTTAGATTAGGGCCACTCCGAGTCGGCGTCCTCGAGCGGTCTCGGAACGATCCCGTCCGTCTGTGCCAGTCCCCTGGCGTGAGCCGTACAGACGTCCCTGTTTTCGTCCCACGGGATACACAGCCGGACGGCCGCCGGCCTCTCACAGCCCGGCTCGGAACACTCCATACAGACCCTACGGACGTACGCGTATCAGATCTTGGGGTCGGCCGGTCCGGCGGGCACACGTCCTACCGATCGACGTTACTCGCCCGCGTAGCCGACCGTTATCTCGCCGGCGTCGAGTCCGGACTCGACCTCGCGGGCAGCCTGCACCATGTTCTCCATCTTCCGATAGGCGGCATCGCGGGGCAGAAGCTTCAGCCCACAGTCCGGGGAGACGGTGAGACGCTCCGGCGGCACGACCTCGAATCCTCTCTCGATGTTCGCTTTGATCTCCTCGACCGTCTCGACCTCGGCGGTATGGACGTCGACGACGCCCAACGCCAGGTCCTTGTCGAACTCCGGTTCGGTGAATACTTCGAGCTGTTCGTAGCCATCGTTCGCGAGTTCGAGATCGTACTCGTGGACGGGCATATCGAGAATTTCCGGATAGATCCGCGAGTAGTCGCCGTAACAGACGTGCAGTCCGAGCCGGACGTCCTCGGGGATCCCCTCGGCGATGTGTTCGAGACACTCCCCGACGATCGCGTGGTCGTCCGGCGTCGTCGCCAGCGCCGGTTCGTCGATCTGGATGTACCTCGCCCCGGATTCGACGAGGGCATCGATCTCGGTGTTAACGAGATCAGCCAGTTCGTAGGCGAGTTCCGCCTCGCTGTCGTAGTGCTCGTTGAACGACCACGACGCCAGCGTGTAGGGGCCGGTGATCGGCACCTTCACCGGACGGTCGGTGACGCCCGTGGTGAACTCGAACTCGTCGACGAGCCAGGGCTCGTCGTAGCCGACCTCGTCGGCGACGGAGGGCTTATCGAAGTAGTTGTGCCCCCAGACCTTGACGGGGCCGTTGAACTCGTAGCCCTCGATGCGGTCGGCGAAGTATTCGACCATCTCGTTGCGCCGCATCTCCCCGTCGACGACCGCGTCGATCCCTGCCCGGACGTGTTCGTCCGTGATGAGACGGGCGGCGTCGTCGAGCGCCTCGTTTAGATTCTCCTCGTCGAAGGCCCTCTCTTCGTCCTCGGCGAGTTCCTTCGCGCGGTTGAGCCACTTCGGCTTCGGGTACGAGCCGACCACGGTCGTCAGAAGGAAGTGATCGGTCGGGTGGTCCCCGGGACGGAACTGCGAACGGGTATCGGCGTAGCCGTCGGAACTCATAGCGACACCTCCTCGGCGCCTTCCGCGAGCGCACCGAGTTTCGTTCGGGCCTTGTTCGCCGGCAGGTAGAACAGTTCGGTGTTGGAACTCACGTACACCGTATCGAAGGACTCGACGGGGACCTGATCTCGGACCCACTCGACGCGGTCGGCGATCTCACCGGGCGTCTCGACGAGCGTGTTCTGTCCGTCGACGACGCCGAGTGCGATGTCGTCTTTCGTTCCGTACTCCTGAATGTTGTAGACGCTCCCCTCGTGGTCCGTTACGAAATCGAAGCCGATCGCGTCCACGTCGGCGTCCATCAGGTGGGCGTACGGTTTCTCCGGGATCGATCCCCAGTAAGTGTGGACGACTACCTCGGCATCGGTCGCGGCGGCGACCGTATCGATCGCCTCGCTCGCCCGTTCGTCCTCGCCGTCGCCGGGCGCGTCGGTGACGAGCGACGGTTCCAGAAGAAAGAGCGTCTCGACGGGGGGGAACGAATCGACCGCCGCCGCGAGGAACTCCGTGATCGCCTCGAGAAACGCCGCGTCGTCGCCGTAGTGTTCGTCAGTCGCGAGTTCGGAAAGCGAGTACGGCCCCGGGAGGATCGCCTGTGTCGCGTCGGAGGCCGAGAGCTCTGTTGCAACGTCGCCGTTCGGCGACAGCTCTCCCCGGACAACCGGCTCCCGGTAGAAATTGTTGTTGTCGTAGTACCGCACGATCCCCCGAGTTTCGACGTTCTCGTGGACGGAAAGCGGGTGAGCCAGCATGTCGTCCCACCGGGCCTGTCCTTCGACGATCCGATCGAGACCGGCCTCGATTTGCCAGTCGACGAGTTCGTCCCGGACGCGGTCGTACGTCCCGGTTATCTCCGCCGACTCGTCGCCGGAGATCAGGTCGTCCTTCTGGTGGCCTTTGAGTTCCGCCAGCTCCTCTTTCGCCCAGTCGGGCAACGGATACAGACCGGGTGTCGTCGCGAGTACCTCTGTCATTAGGCGCGGCTACGAGATGACGGTGTTTAATATTTCCTACTCAGGAATTCTTGTGAGTAATTTTTAGGACGACGAGACGCTCGAAGGGGAACCGCTCGGCGGCGATCTCCCGCGCTGTAAGCCCGGCATCGGCAGCGAGTCCGGCGACCGCATCGATATCGGTCAGCGACGACACGAGCAGATAGCTCCGGCCGTCCGGCTTCAGGACGCGGCCGACGTCGGCGACGAACGGGCGGACGACGCGCCGTCCGTCCGGCCCCCCCGACAGCGCGTACTCGAGAGGGTCGTCCCACTCCGCGTCCGGTGGGGTCGGCAGGTACGGCGGGTTGAAAACGACGACGTCGAAGCTATCGGCGCGAAACGGTCGGGTCAGGTCTCCCCGTATCGTTTCGATCCCCTCTGCGCGTGCCCGCGCACACGCTTCGGGGCTGATATCGGAGCCGACGACGGTCGCGTTCGTCTCGGTTGCGATACGGCTCGCAACGTAGCCGGATCCGACCCCGACTTCGAGGGCGTACCCGCCGTCGATACGCTCGATCGCCGTCTCCGCGAGGAGGTGAGAATCCTCCGCCGGTTCGTACACCGTCGGGACGTCCCGCTGTTCGGTGAGCTTCATTATTTCGCGTCCTCGTCGGCGGGCGGGTCGGTAACCGAACCGGTGGCGGGCGTCGAGACGCTTCCGTTCTCCGATCCCGTCCCGGCCGGGTCGGCCGAGTCACGGTCAAGCCGCTTCGAGCGGTCCGTCTCCTCGGCCCGTCCGGTGAGTTCGCGTTGCGGGAACGGGATCTTGATCCCGTTGGCCTCGAACTCCGCTTTGACCGACTCGATCACGGCGTTTTGTGCGCGCCACTTCTCTTGGACCCGCGGCGTCGTGATCCAGTACCGGAGCCGGAGGATCACCGCGGAGTCGGCGAACTCGTGTCTGATGACGTCCGGCGGCGGCTGTTCGGCGACCGCCTCGACGCGCTCCATCGCCTCGACGGCGATCCGGGCGGCCGTGCCGATGTCCGTCTCGTAATCGATACCGACGTCCGTCTCCAGTCTAAGCCGGTCGGTTTTGGAGTAGTTGACGATCTCGTTTTCGGTCACTGCGTCGTTCGGTACCAGGACGTGTTCCTCGTTGAACGTCCGTATCTGGGTGTTGTACACGGTAATGTCCGTGACGATCCCCTCCCGGTCGGCGACGCGGATCCAGTCGCCGACCTCGAAGGGCCGGGCAAAGAGGATCACGAACCCCGAGAGGATCCCGGATAAGGTCTTCCGGGCGGCAAAGCCGAAGACGATGCCGAGCACACCGGCCCCGAGAAAGAGGTTGGTGACCGGGATGCCCCAAAGCGCCACGACGAACGCCACGAACGGGATGAAGACGACGATCTGGATGGCGTGGTGGGCCACCGCACGCTGGTGTGGCGTGATGGCGACTCGTCCGGCACCGTACTTGATCGAGCGTTTTGTCAGCCGCGTGACTGTAACGCCCCCTGCGAAGACGATGAACGTCACGAGCGCTTTGACGCCCTGCTCCGGCGATATCGACAGGAACTCGAGAGCGTTGAGCACGTCGTCGGGGATCCGCCAGACCGCGACCAGGAATCCGGTTAGCAGTACCGCCGTCGTCGTCACGAGAAGCGACTGGACGACCTCGACGGTGTCGGCGTCGTGTCTGTCCTTCAGACGGGAGCCGAGGTAGTACAGGACCGCGACGACGAGAGCGAACACGACCGCCGAGGCCGCCGTCGCGGCGTACCTGGTCGCCACGGTATCGAACGTCCCCTGGATGCGATAGATCGCCTGCCAGTACCACTGCGACGAGAGGGGAAGCGACATACGCTCAGATCACCCCCGAACCGGGTCCCGGCTCATTCGGTTCCCACCTCCGCGGCGATCCGGGCCAGTCTGGCGAACGACTCCGGAGACACGTTCCCGGCCCGCTTGCGGGCCAGCTCCTCGCCGGCCGCCTCGATCACCGCTTCGGGATCGTCGATCCCCGAGATGTGTGTCGTGTTCCGGATCGCGTTCCGCATCGTCTTCCGGCGCTGGGTGAACACCGCCCGCACGATCGCCATGAACGTCTCGTCGTCCGGCACGGCGTATTCGGGCTCTTTCGGCGTCGCACGTACGACGGCACTTTCGACGGCCGGCGGCGGCGAAAACGCTTCCCTCGGGACCGTCTCGACGATCTCGATGTCGGCGTAGTGGCCCGCCGTCACCGACAGCCGTCCGTACTCGTCGCTCCCCGGCTCGGCGACCATCCGCTCGGCGAACTCCCGCTGGAAGGTCAACACGAGCGGCCGCCCCGCCGGCAACAGCCGGAAGGCGATCTCCGAGGAGATCCCGTACGGGAGGTTTGAAACCGAGGCGGTAAAGGCCGGCAGATCGATCTCGAGTGCGTCACCCCCGATGACCTCCAGCCGGCCAGCCTCGATCGCGTCCGCGAACTCCTCGGTGAGAAACGCCGCGAGCGTTTGGTCGCGTTCGACGACCGTAACGCGGTCGGCAGTACCGAGCAGGCGGTCGGTGAGCGCGCCAGTACCGCCGCCGATCTCCAGAACGTGGGTCCTATCGGCCCTGTCCGGGAGATGTCCCGGGAGCCGATCGAGGACCCGATCGTCGACGAGAAAGTGCTGGTCGCGCTCTGGATCGCCGCGGACGCCGGCGCGGGCGATGAGCGCGTCGGGATCGCGCATATCTGGCCGGTAATGGGCGGCGTCGTATAGCCTTCGCGCTTTCGAGGCCGACAGCGAGGATATCAGGAATCCTCGTGACGCGCGAAGATCCGGTACTTGAGGTCCTCCTCGCGGAGTTCTTCGAGGATCCGCTCTATGAGCACGTCCTTCGGGTTGTGGAGCCCGGAAACGCGGCTCTCGATGTCTTCGAAGCTCTCGAAGGTCTTTCGTTTCCGGGTGTCGAGGACATTGTTTCGGAGCTTCTTCCCGATCCCCGGCAGGAGGTTCAACACGTGCAGCCGGGTCGTGATCGGCTGGGCGTCGTTGTAGAACTCGACGAACCGCTGTTCGTCGCTATCGATGATCTCCTCGACGGCGTACTCGAGTTCCGATTCGGCCGTACTCGAGAGGTCGGCGTACTCGACCGTCCGGAGCGTTTTGGCGTTCTCGCCCGGCGGCTCGATCTCGATCCGGTCGCCGATGTTGATCCCGGCGTCGTCGGTCAGGGCGACCTCGACGAGCCTGAAATCGGTCTCTCCGACGGCGAAAGCGACCGGCGACCGTTCGTACTGTGGCCGGTCGTCGTTCGGGCTCCCCCGTGGCAGGAAATCCAGCACAACCGCGGTCCGTGGTGTATCCTCGTCACCGTCGTCGGTCATACTCCCGTCTACGGGGAGACGATATTTAAAATAGGGGCAGAGTTCCTATCGCGGATCGCGGCCGTTCTACGGACGAATCAGGCCGAGGCAGTTCACGCGTACTGCGCGACGATATCGAGAACGTCGTCGAGTTCCTCACCCGAGAGGGTGTACCGACCCTGCGCGAAGAGCGTCCGGAGTTCGTCCCGATCCTCCGGAAGGACGTCGGTGATCTTGTAGGCGGTCGCTTCGTCGACCTTCTCCAACTCGAGCAGTTCCCCGACCAGCTCGCGGGATTCCTCGCTCTCGAGGACGGCGAACCTGTTCACGTGTTCGATGGCGCGAGCCAGTTCGTACCGCATCTCGCGGTCCTCATCGAGGGCGCGTTCGGTCTCGACCTCTTCGAGGAGTTCCTTCGCTTCGGGAGTCGTGATATACTCCTCGTCGAGTACCTCCTTGAATATCGTCATGCCTGCTGGAGCCGGAGGTGGGCGGGGGCCGCGATGAGCGTCTTCGTGACGCTGCCGTCCTCGATTTCGACCTTGAAAGCGCTTCCCTGTTCGCCGACGACCGTTCCGGTCCGGCCGTTAAAACGCGGGTGGAACTGTCCTTTCGGCACGGAGGGATCCAGTTTGAGGTGGACCTTCTCGCCTTCGTCGAACTGCTGGACGGCACGTTGCGGCGGCGACGTGCCGCGGGATCGGGCGTCGTTCTTCAGTTTGTTGCGGGTTCCTTCCCGCGGACCGTTAGAGCTAGGCATTCCTGTCGCGGTCTAAACGGGTCCGACACATAAAACGTGCGTTCCGGCGTCGTCGCGGCTGTTTATATGCGGCCGACCTCGTCGACCGAGACGCTCTCGACGCCGTCGACGTCGGCGAAGGCGTCCTCGACGGCGTCGGTGCCGCCGGCCTCGTCGGGGATGAGGACGGTCGGGAACAACGCGATGAGGCCGAACGCGACGTCCTCGCGGTCGACGCGGCTGATCTTCGCGCCCTCGGGCAGGGCGTTCTCCAGCCGTTCCTGGAGGTCGTCGAGGTCGATTTCGGGGCTCTGCGGCATGACTTTCATTTTGGCGGCTACCTTCCCCATGGTTACGGCCCCATGAACCCACAGTCGGGGCACTCATAGAGGTTGCTCTGTTTGCGACACTTCGCACAGCGGTAGATCAGGGCGCCACACTCCGGGCAGTCGAACTTCGCCGCGCTCGTCCCTGAGATGTTGATCCCACAGGAGATACACGTGTGTTCCCTGCGTTCGTCGCTTGCGGAACTCATATCGAAAAGTCGGTCGGCGTGCCATTTAACCCTTGTCAACCGCCGCGAACGCCCCGCTTCGGCGCCGGTCGTTACGCTCTGTCGACACGAACGAGCTGTTTGCCGATGTTCGTCCCCTCGAAGAGCCCGAAGAACGCCTCGGGCGCGTTCTTGAGTCCCTCGACGACGTTTTCTTCGTACTCGAGATCGCCGCTCTCGATCCACCCGGAGAGCCGATCGAGCGCCTCGTCCCACCTGGATTCGTAGTCCCTGACGAGGAACCCCTCGACGCGCGCGCGGCTCTGGATGAGCTGCATCAGCTTCCGCGGGCCGGTCGGCGTCTCCGTCGCGTTGTACGTCGAGATCTGTCCACAGACCGCAACGCGGGAACGGACGTTCAAAAGCGGCCAGACCGCGTCGGTTATCGGCCCGCCGACGTTGTCGAAGTACACGTCGACGCCGTCAGGACAGGTCTCACGGAGCCGTTCGCGGACGTCGGCCGTCTCGTAGTTGATCCCCGCGTCGAAGCCGATCGATTCGATCCACTCGATCTTTTCGTCGGCACCCGCGATCCCGACGACCCGGCAACCCGACAGCGCCGCGATCTGACCGACGACGCTCCCGACGGCGCCCCCGGCGGCGCTCACCACCACCGTATCGCCGGCCGTCGGCTCGGCGACGTCGGTCGTACCGAAATACGCTGTCACGCCCGGCATGCCGAGGACGCCCAACGCAGTCGAGATCGGCCCACGGTCGGGGTCGACCGGCCTCAGATCGTCCCCGTCGGCGACGGCGTAGTCAGCCCAAAGCAAGTTCCCGGTGACGGTGTCACCGGCCTCGAAATCGGGGTGTTCGGACTCGACGACGGACCCGACGACGCCGGCTTTCATCGGATCGCCGACCGCCCACGGCTCGGCGTAGGATTCGGCGTCACGCATCCGCCCTCGCATGTACGGATCGACCGACAGGTACTCGGTTCGGACGAGTACCTCGCGGGTGCCGGCCGTCGGCGCGTCGGTCTCGACCAGTTCGAAGTTTTCGGCGGTCGGTTCGCCGGTCGGTCGGCTCGAAAGCAGCCACTGACGGTTCTTTGCCATATCCACCCCTCACCGGACCCGAATAAAACGTTCGGCCAACCGGTGGAGCCTTCCGGTTTCATCGCGAACGCCCGGTATGGATCCCGACCGGCGTTCGGAAACCGTTCGGGGAACGGTCCGACGGCTCCGAGCGGAGGCGAAGGCGACGAACGAGCGGCGGCTCCTCGTCCTCAGCGGCGCGAGCGAGCGCTGCCGGCGCGCCGCACGGACCGCCGTCGAAGCCGGCGGGCTCGACGGATCGATCGTCTCCGTCTCCGATCGGGAGCTCGTCGGCGAGCGTCTCGGGCCGCGATCGACCGGCGAACTCCTCGGGGAGACACACGACTGTCTCGTCGTCGATTGCCACGACGCCTGTCTCCCGAACACGCTCGGGCAGGCCGTCGGCGCAGTCGACGGCGGCGGGCTGGTGATCCTGCTTGCCCCCCCGCTGGAGACGTGGCCCGACACCGCCTGCGATCTCGAAGCGATCCTCGCCGCCCCGCCGTTTTCGCCCGACGACGTCGGCGATCGGTTCAAACGACGACTGGTCCGGACGCTTCGCGCCCACCGGGGTATCGCGATCGTCGACGTCGATTCGGATCGGCTCCTGAAACGCGGCTGTACCGATCCCGCCCCGCGTCTCGCCTCGGCGGACGGGACGCCCCCCGAGCGTCACGCCTTTCCGACGGCCGTCTACGCGGCGTGTCGGACGGCCGACCAGACCGAGGCCGTTCACAGCTGTGAACGGCTCCGCGATCCGGGAACGGCAGTCGTCCTCGAGGCCGACCGCGGCCGGGGGAAATCCAGCGCAGCCGGGCTTGCGGCGGCAGCGCTTGCGGCCGGCGGCGCCGACGTCCTCGTGACCGCTCCCGGCTACCGGAACGCCGCCGAACTCTTCGAACGGGCGGCCGAAACGCTCCGGACGCTCGGGTCGCTCGCGGGCGACGACCGGGATGGATCGACCCGTCCCGCACTACACGCCGGAACCGGCGGCACGGTTCGGTTCGAGAAACCACAGGCGGCGGCCGAGGCGTCGGCCGACGTCTGTATCGTCGACGAGGCGGCCGCCCTCCCGGTTCGGACGCTCGAGACGCTTCTTTCGGTCGCTCCGGCGAGTTGTTTCACGACGACTGTCAGGGGCTATGAAGGATCCGGGCGGGGGTTCGACGTCCGGTTCCGCGGCCAACTCGAGGACGAACGGACGGTCACGGCGATGACGCTTTCGGAGCCGATCCGATACGCTCCCGGTGACCCGATCGAGGTGTGGCTGTTTCACGCGCTGTTGCTCGGCGCGACGCCGCCGCCGGCCGAACTCATCGCCGGGTCGGAGCCGACCGAGGCGACTTACCGGCGGCTCGATCGGGAGGAACTCGCCGCCGACGGGACGCGGCTCCGGGAGGCGTTCGGGCTGCTCGTAGCCGCCCACTACCGGACGGAACCGACCGATCTCGCCCGGTTGCTCGACGCGCCCAACGTCGCGGTCCGGGCGCTCACCATCGGTGGCCACGTCGTATCGGTCGCACTCCTGGGGCTCGAGGGCGGCCTCGACGAAGCGACCCGAGAGCGTGCCTACGGGGGCGACCGGATCGACGGGAACCTCGTCCCGGATCTGTTGACGAGTCAGCTGCGGGATCCCGAGGCCGGCGTTCCGACCGGGCTCCGCGTGATGCGGATCGCAACCCACCACGCCGTCCGGTCGAACGGGTTCGGTTCGGCGCTTCTGGACGCGATCGAATCGGAGTTCGGATCGGAAGAAAGACCCGACGACGGACGGTTCGGGGTCGTCGATTACCTCGCTACCAGCTACGGGGCGACTCCCGAACTACTTGGCTTTTGGCGGGACAACGGCTACCGGACGATCCATCTGTCCTCGACGCGCAACGAAACGAGCGGGGAACACTCCGCAGTTATGCTCCGGCCGCTCTCCTCGGCCGGCCGGGACCTCGCCGACAGACACGCCGACTGGTTCCGCCGCCGGTTTCCGGACGTCCTCGCCGGGCCGCTCGATTCGGTCGATCCGGACGTCGTTCGTGGTGTCCTCGACGCGACGGCCGGCACCGTCCCGGTCTCGCTGTCGGCGTTCGAACGGCGGCTTGTCGTCAGCACAGCGGACGGCCCGGGACGGTACGGAACCGCCCCTCGCCCGTTCCGGCGGCTGGCGTTCCGTGCGCTTCTGGACGGCGCTATCGACGACGCCGACATGGAGCGGCTACTCGTCGTGAAAGCTCTCCAGAACCGCCCGTGGGCGGCGACGGCCGAAACGCTCGGGTACGTCTCCGAGCGGGCCTGCATGCGGGCCCTCGGGGAGGCGTTCGAACCGATCGTCGAGGCGTACGGTACCGAGATCCTCCGCGACGAGGGCGACCGGTGTTGATCTCCGGAGTAGCGGGCGGCATAAATTTATTGCCGGTATTCTACATGGTGTGTGTATGATTCGCAAACTCCTCGTCGCGTTCGGAGTCGTCGAACTGATCGCTCCGGGGCCGATCATCGACGTCTGCGAGCGGATCGGGCTCGAAAACCCCGAGACGGCGAAGCTCCGACCGAGGGCGAACCTCCTCGCCCGACTCGAGGGCGCGGCGTTCGTCTGGGTGCTCGTCCGTGGAAGGGATCGATCGCCCGCCGTGAGCGTGCTTCTCGTCGCCGCCGGGGTTCTGGCGGCGGTCTATCCGGACCCGCTGATCAGAGTCAGCCAGTCGTTCGCCTACGAGAACACCTCGGAACTCGAACTCCGACCGTGGGTAAAGCCTGCGGCCCGGCTGCTCGGGACGCTGTATCTTCTCGTCGTCGTTCTGTCCGAGTCGGGGAGTGCCCCCGATCGACCGACGGAATAGAAACCGACGGTTGGCTACTCGTACAGCCAGGTCTCGTCGATCCGCTCGTAGTCGTGTAGTTCCGCCTCGTCGAAAAAGAGCCCGATCTCGCGCTCGGCGGAGCCTTCCTCGGTGTCGGAACCGTGGATGACGTTCCGGCCTAAATCGAGCCCGAAGTCGCCACGGATCGTCCCGGGCGCGGACTCGGCAGGGTCGGTCTCACCCATCATCGTTCGGACCTGTGCGATCGCGTCCTGGCCCTCCCAGACCATCGCAAAGACCGGCCCCGACGTGATGAACGACGAGAGGTCATCGAAGAAGGGCTTGTCGACGTGTTCGGCGTAGTGTTCGCGTGCGAGTTCGTCGTCGATCCGCATGAACTTGCCCGCGATAAGTTTCAGACCGCGGTCCTCGAACCGCGAGACGATCTCGCCGATGAGACCGCGCTGGACGCCGTCGGGTTTGACCATGACGAAGGTGCGCTCGGCCTCGGCCATCTACGCTTCGACCTCCTCTTCGTCTTCGCTTTCGTTTCCGTCTTCCTCTTCTGATTCGGACTCAGACTCGGATGCGTCGTCTTCCTCGTCTTCGTCGCCACCTTCGGCTTCGGTTTCGGCCTCGACCTCCTCGGATTCCGATTCGGTCGGGTCTGCCCCGGCCTCGTCCTCGCTGTCGGCCTCGAGGTCGTCTCCGCTTTCGTCCTCGAGGGATTCTTCACTTTCGGGTTCGTCGTCTTCCTCGGCCGATGCTTCCGATCCGTCGGCGTCGGCTTCTTCGGTGTCCTCGATGTCGGCGTCTCCTTGCTCTTCGTCGCCGATCCACTCGAGGTCGCGGGGTTCCCGCCCCATGAAGTAGTTCTTCTCGCACTTCGCGTCGGCGAACCAAAGCACCGTGCCGTCGCTCTTGACGTACATCGTGCCGGTGCCGGGTTCGATCTCCTGGCCGCTGTAGTCGCAGGTGTGTTTCTGAACCATTATTGTCCTCCGATGGAATCGGCTTCCCGGGCCGTCTCCCGGAGCTGTAACACGTCGCCGACCCGGACTGGCCCGAGGACGTTCCGGGCGATGATCCGCCCTTGGTTTTCGCCCTCCTGAATCCGGCATTTGACCTGCATGGCTTCACCGTGCATGCCGGTCTTGCCGACGATCTCGATCACTTCGGCGGGGGTTGCGCCGCCCCCGTCGTTTTCAGTACTCATCGTCTCTCACCTACCGGAGTTCCTCGACCTTCTCGGCGATATCATCGACGTCGTCGCTCGCGTCGCCCGGATCGACGATGGCCGCAGCAGCACTGCCGACCTGGAGACCGGCGGCGTGGCCGATGTCGTCCTGCGTGCCGACGAAGACGTACGGGATCTCCTTTTCGGCCGCGATCTCGGGGAGGTGCATGACGACCTCCTCGGGGCTTACGTCCTCGGCGACGAAGACGAGCTCGGCGTTGCCTCGCTCGACGGCTTTGGTCGTCTCGTTGGTACCTTTCTTTACCGAACCTGTGTCCCGGGCCACCTCGAGGGCCTCGATGGCGTCGTCCTCGAGATCGGCCGGCACGTCGAAATCCACGTATACTGACATTATTGACTCCTCCTACGCGCGGGCTCGCGCTCCCCCGCCGTCGAATCCGGAGTCGTCCGATCGGTCGGACGGCCGCCGGTTCTCACACCCCGACGGTGCGTCTGAGTCCTGTCCGGCTAGGAGCATCACAACCCCGCGTAGGCTGTACCCCACCATACTGCACCACTACATAAAAGCGCTTATGAACGGGTCCGGGCGTGTGAACCGGGGGCAGGGACGCTCCGGTCGTGGCTTCCCGCCGCGAGCGATGGATTCACTCGCGCCACTCAGATAGCTTGGTATATGTCCCACAGGAGTCGTTACGGAACCGTCGATTACTCCAAATGTGCGAAGGTATCCTTCGTTTCGGGCGTCGCGTTGCTCCTTCTCGGTGCCGCCGGGGAGTTCGTGCTCGTCGAGATACAGTGGAACGTTCCCGGGTGGGTGCACACGCTTCTCGTCGACGTCGAGATCGTCGGCGTCCTCGTGGCGCTGGTGTTGCCGATCGTCTTCGCGATCGTGTTGCCGCTCACCGAGTAGCCCGTCTCCCGGCTGTCCGCAGGGAGATAATGGCCGGACTCGTATACCGGCTCTGCGGTCGTCAACAGCATCACTCTCGGGGTGCGAACACGATGAAAACGGGTCGGCCACCGGACCGAATATCAGAACTTGGCCGTCCCGCCCTCGACGAGCCCGGCGGCGCCGATATCCTCGCGGGCCTGATCGAGGTCCGCCGGACCCTCACAGACGACCAGCGTCTCCCTGTCGTCGATCGCGTGGAACTGGTATCGGTCCGGATCGGAGAGTTCCCGGAGCGCGTGGTGATACACACGGACCGGGTACCGCTGTGATCCAGGACCCCACAGGCTCATGCTGTGAACCGCCGGGTCGTCCCTGAGGTCCGCCACGATCGAGGCGAAGTCCTCGATGTCGCCGATATCGAGCCCGCGATCGGGAACGACGACGTCCGGTCCGGGATCGGCGTCGATTCGCCCCGTCTCGTAGCCGACCGACTCGTATTCGTCGACGTACCGTTCGAGCAGTTCTTCCGCCGATTCGGATGTTTCCGCGTCCTTGCGGTACTGAACGTAGAGGCTAAAGGCACCCATCCCTGACGGCTACGGGTGAAAGACGCATACGTCTTTGCACCTTCTCCGGACCCGATCAACAGTAGCCATCGGCGACGGCGGAGGCCGGCTACAGCAGAAAGCGTTCCTCGTCCTCGCTCAGGTCGACGACGGAATCGGCGGCGTCCTCAAGTTCCTCGGCCGTCGAGGAACCGAACCCCATCACTTCGGTCCGGACGCCCTCGTGTCGGAGGTGGGTACACAGCCTGGCGAAATCGCCGTCGCCGCTACAGAGGACGACGGTATCGACCTTCGACGCCAGCGTCACCGCGTCCAGCGTCATCCCCAGATCCCAGTTGGCTTTCTGGGAGCCGTCGGCGAACGTCTTGATCTCCTTTATTTTCGTCTCGAAGCCGATCTCCTCTAGGGCTTCGAAGAAGTCCTCCTCGGCGGGCGAGTCCGCCCGGATCACGTACGCGATCGCCCGGACGAGTTCGCGGTCGTCGACCGCCGCAGAGAGCATCTCGGTGTAGTCGATGTTTCGCGAGTAGAGACTGTGTGCCGTGTGATAGAGGTTCTGTGAATCGGCGAGCACCGCGACTCGCTGGGAGGCGTGGATCGGTCGCATACTGTCTCTCCCCTGTCCTCCCTCATATGTTTTGGCGTCCGACGTTGGACCGTTTCGGGCCGATCGAATCCGTCGTTACGTTCCCGAAGCCGGCAGCAACGGTTCGGACCGGATCGGTCGGTAGCGACAGCTATTTTTGGGTCACTCCGGTATGGTCGATCGCGCGCGGGTTGCCGAGCCAGGCCAAAGGCGTAGCGCTTAGGACGCTGTCCCGTAGGGGTCCGCCGGTTCGAATCCGGTCCCGCGCACTACACAAGGCGGTGCAGTCTTGCTTTTTTCGGGCTGACTGATGAGAATGAAAAATGGCCTCGAAACCACGCTGAAGGACTGTGACGTAATTAGTAATAGTCAGTTAGCAAATGATAGGCGCATTAGGATCGTCCCACAATCGCAAGAGGGCTTCCTAACTGACAAGCAAGTAATTGATTATCACGAATATAGAAAGAATCTTTTATCATACCTGTTACAGATAGGTAAAGATCCCGAAAAGGCCAAAGGATACTCTCCGTACACCCTTTACGCCGATTCCTACCGTCAAGGAAATTTCGATTTGTGGCTCTGGGAGCGCGACGGCGAATACAATGTACCACCTACACAACATGACGCCAACGCATACATGGATCACATCGCGTATAGCGACAAGTCTCAAACGGCGAAAGGAAAGGCGCAGGAGGCACTCCGGCGCTACTCAAAGTGGCTCCAGCACAAGTTCGGCCAAAACAAGTGGGAGTTCGAATACTCATTCGACGGGAGTGGACAGAGCTCGGCGCAGCCACAAGACTTCCTCACAGTCGATGAACGGAGAAAGGTGAGACAAGAGGCGCTCAACGCCGGGACAATACCGAGTAGAAGCAATATGAGTCAGGAAGAGAGACGCCAGTGGGACGGATACATCGCTCAGTTGTTGGAGAAACCCCGACATGAAGTCACCGACGAAGACTGGGGGGACATCACCGGCTGGAAGATTACCTCTATCGTGTGGACGAGCCTTGATGCAGGCCTCCGCCCAGTAGAAGTTGGCAACGCCAAAACAACGTGGGTTGATACGGCGAACGGAATCCTGCGTATCCCACGCGAAGAGTCCAGTAAGAACGAAGGAAACTGGACGGTAAGTCTCACCGAGCGGACTGCATCAGCTCTTGACCATTGGCTGAGTGAACGAGAACTCTATGGTCGCTACGATGACACCGACGCATTGTGGTTGACGTACCGGGGAAATCCGTACGGGTCACAGAGTCTGAACAGATGGCTTTGCAAGATCTGTAAGAAGCGGGATATAGATGTGGAGAATCGAAGCATCTCGTGGTACTCGATACGTCACTCAGTTGGGACACTCATGACCAAAGAGCGCGATCTCGCCGCGACGAAGTCTCAGCTTCGTCATAAGAGTGTGAAAACAACAATGAAGTATGATGCTGCACCGGTCGAAGACAGGAAAGATGCACTCGATAAAATGGGCTGATCGTTAGCTATCGACGACCGGCATCACTCTCGTACAGCGCGATGTTCGATTCAATATCACCCATCACGTACTCGTGGATCACCGTCTCGAGCTCGTCGATAGTGGCCGCACGATCCTCTGTGATTGCTTGGATGTACTCGGGAGCAAGCTCTTCACCAAACAGCGTGTTTGTAAGTTCCTCGCCGCGCCACAGTGTCGGTTGAACTGATAGACCGTGTTTGTCAAGCACTTTTTCCAGCGAGGGCCACTTCACACCGGCCTCGTCGGCTGACCTCTTCCGAGGGACAAATAGGTCAACGTGGTTCTTCGCGCAATTGAGCTCGGGTTGCTGACGGAACTGAAGCGACTCGATGCGTTTTGATAGATAGTCCAAATCGAAGGCCTCGCCGTTGTATGTCACGAGTGCGTTGGGATCAAACTCGTTGATGCGCTCAAACGCTCGACGAATCATAGTCCCCTCGTCACCGAGTGCACCTCCAAGAGTTAGCACGTCGATAGACTGTTCTCCAGCCACGGTGTCCTTCAGGCCGATCCCGATTGCAACTGTCCGGCCGCTCGTCGGATCGAGGGAATTGCTCTCAATATCGATGCTGGCGTATCGAGTGGTAATCTCATCCGGACCGAGTGACTGGCGAAAAACGAACTCTTCCATCGTGGAAAGAACACTGAGCGAGATGATCAAACTGTCGACTTTCTTACGGTACGTATTGGCATTGATATGTAATTTCGGGCTCACACTTGCTCGCATTTCAGTCGTGTCTGGTTCTTAGGCTACATCTGCTATAGAAGCCCGACAGACGCCCGTGGTGGCACTTCAGCCTTATTGTGAATGACTATGATCTATGAAAATAAGACCCCCTCACGAAGCCGCTATCAGCGATTACAACATCGATTAGTGACTACTATCTTATAAGAAATAATCCACACTCGACGAGCGGCGGCACCGTCCTACGAACAGCGGAAACACAATATCAATGCAATCAACAAGCAACTACAGCGAGACAGATCTGGCCTACACAATGGGGCTCATAGCCGGGGAGGGGTCGTTCTTCGTCACCTTCAACCGCGATGATCGGTATCGGCATGACATCTACTACGGTCCCAAGTTCTCGATCTCGATGGGAGAGAAAGAAGCAGAAATGCTCCAGAATCAGTGCCGAATCTACAGTCTCGGGACGGTCAATAAGAGTCAGAAAGGCTTCCAGTGGATCATATCGAGCCGCGCAGAGTGCCGCGAACTGATCAAACTCATCGACCAGTACCTCGAGCAAAACCCTTCCACGGAGTTCCAGAGCGCAGCGAAACACAACGCATATCAGAGCTGGCGAGCCGCGCTGGAATTACTCAGACCGGGGCGACAGCTTACGGCTGACGAGGTGATTGAACTGGCTGAATTGCGTGACGAGATAAACTACATACGAGCAACGAACTCGATTGAGAGTGAGGAAATCAAGAGGATCGTCAAATCGACTGATGCCGCATAGAATGTCAGATAACCAGAAGGAATAAACCCGCTACATACCTATATTCACATGAGGCTCACTCAGAGCCTCGCTAACCTGGGGAGGTTAGGTATCCATCCGGGTAGCGGACGCTCCGTCCCTACTGGAGAAACGGCATCCAGAGGCCGGGTTATCAGCCCCGGTCGGAACCGTTTCTGCGAGTTAATTAACAACACTGAGAGCACAGTACACTTGATTTCTCATAGAGACTGGCTGGAGTGCCACTCACAAGCGGTATCAGAGCAAGAAAGTCGTGTTCCGGATTTGCGCCGTACCATCCGTCACTGACGAGTGATTGTCTTCGGCGGTGGCACACTCCCTGATCTACAGTTAGGAGGGCTCTACCGTGTGTTTGTGCTCGTTATGTCAAAAAGTGTATCATTTGTTACATGAGATGATATGACTCATGATAATACGGCGTGGACACAGCTCTGTAATCCGGCAACTCGATCAACCGAATCTTCGCGCGGGTACGTAGTGCCAAGCGGGTACGCAAAGACGATACTTTGACCCCCTTACCGGCGGAGCCCCAAATGGGTGTTATTTCGAGTGGTAATTGTCCTTGACCTACTGTTGCGGGCACACCGTTTTAGATCGGGGGACATGCCAAAATCAAGTTATAGTCTCAACGGTATCCCCAGAATCGTTTCCATAAGCCGCCAATATCACTCCGCCAATAAAAAATACGACTCCAAGAGGTATCCCAACAAGCGTGATGATCAACAAAAATCCGGTAACAATACTCAAGTAACCGATCAGATTCACGAACAGTACTACACCTGAGTTTCCTTCTGAAAACCCCGGTTCTCTAATTTCTACACCGTCTTGGCTATTATTTTTCACCGCAGAATCCGTTGAGTCATCACCATTTTCTGATTTGGTGACATCCGCTCTTCCCACAGTATCATTATCCTCGAATTGAGCGCCGCAGCTGTCACACTGAAGGCGTCCGTTGAATCCGTCAGGCCAACCCGCCCAGTAAGTTTTCAGGCGAATCGTCTTTTCTTCGCAGTCTGGACACGGATTCCATTGCTTATATTTCACCTCCGAGAAGTTGGTCATTTGTCTCTAATCAGAACCATCGCAACACTGTGTCCACCGTTCATAATCGTATTTCTGAACTCCCATCCATCTGACTCAAGCTTTTCCAGAATCTCTTTCGCTCGAGCGGGGCGGTTTTTTGGAGTTGCATCTAATTTTACTACTTTGTGTTCTACCATTATTATCTGTTAAAACACCGATCAGAAGTCCAGACAAAGCGATGCGATGTATTTTGTCCGCTCTTATCGCTCTCCCGGTCGATCACTATGCGGTCACATCGATTGGCGTCTTGTTGATCAAAGTCTTCGAAATCATAGGGTTCCAATAGCTCCACCGACAGAACCGTCTCAGCGTAATGCTATAAACATACGTTCGTATAGCTACAGACATACGTCTGATATGCTACCGATTTTGCTTAGAAGGGCTATTGATATGATCGCCGGAATCGCCGTTCAATGCGGCCTCGAGTACCGTGGATGACCAGTGCCGATAATCACATCCTTGAGTTCCTCGATGAGAAGAACATCGTTGCGACTCCTCAGGTGATTGCTGCGAACATCGACTACAATCGGCTGTACGTGAATGAGCGGATTCGAGTCCTCGCTCAAAACAAGCTCGTTGAGAAGGATGACAAGCCGCTGTACCAGATCACGGAGCGTGGACGTCAGTACCTGGAGGGGGAACTCGATGTCGACGATCTACCAGCGAGGCACGAAGAAGATCGTTAGATTAGCGGTTCTCTCAGGTCTTTAATTCTGCTTGTGGTGGCATGAATTTTTAAGGTCGTCTCACTTGGTCCAATAGATCGGAGCGATAATTTTCGATTCGGTTCGTGCTTGTCATTCATTGGCACGCCTTGGTAGCCTTCCGTGATAAAGTGTCATGCCACCGTATCAATATTATTGACATATACACATTGATCGCGGGTGTGTGTTTCTAATATATTCACACTCGAAAATCAACACATCGTTTATTTCTGGAGCCAATGTATATTATTAGTTTAAATCCATTTGTCCCCAGTACGGGGCGTCTTCAAGGCCGTCATCAATCCAGAACGAAGACCTCCCCTCTGCTATCTTCTCAAGATAACCATCGGCCGCCAGGTTATCCAGGTGACGCATCGTCGTGCTGCGAGTGTGATCCACGTGTTCGTCCACCGTTGCCGTATCTGCTGCTTCGAGCTCTATCATCGCACGGATAGTTTGATGCTCCAGGGGTGTCCGATTTCGAATCCGAGAGGCAACATTCTCTACTGGAACCCAGTCGGGGATGCAGCTCGAGTGAACGTAGATGTCCGAGGACATGATTTCCTCTCCGCGGCCCGCACGGAAGATCGCCTGTGCGATCTCGTTGTGTACGTTGTGCTGGAAGTATCTGTATCCGTGCTCGCCGAAGTCTTTGTTATCTCCGCGCCCCGTGATCTTCACGTCGAACCCGTCGTGGGCCGCGAGCCTTTCGACCTCGGAGTGGCCAGTCGAGGGACTACCGATAACCGCGAGGAGATTGTGGTCTTTGAGGTCGTTCTTCGACCGGAGATTGTTGAAGTACAGATCGTAGTTGTCAGAGTGCTGATCGAGGACGTTGTGCTTATCCTGTACTTTATTTCGAGCCTTCTTGCTGGTGATAACCGCCGTCTTTCTACCGTGCTTCCGGTGGATGGACTCGATCAGCGTAAACACTTCCTTCGGGTCACAGTATTCTCCACTCCCGTACGGCTTCCGCGAGTTGGACGTCTGGTAGATGTTATAACCGAGTATTTCGGTGATGTAGTGCTCACGTTCGTCGTCGTCCATGAACCGGATGTGCTCCAGGTCAGTGCCGAGACGATTTTCCCACATCTCGTGAGTGGGGGTACCGTCGAGGGCGATCACACAGGAAGTCATACTGAAGTCAGCCGACCGTCGGATGGAGAAGTGGCCCTTCTTGTTGAAGTCGGAGACGATCGTTGCCCCATCTTCAAACTCCGTCCGTCGGATTCTACTTTTATCCAGCCGGTCGTAGTCCAAGAGGTGGAGCAGTAGCATCACAGCGTCGGCCCGACCTCCCTGGCGGGAGAGAGCGAGTTGTGAGTCGTAGAGATCGAACTTCTTGAGATCCTCAATGAGCTCAACCTGGTCGACGGGACCCAAGTCATAGATCTCACTCTTGTTCTCGAAGTCGATTACGCCATCCATCATATCGTGGGCGGCCAGGTTGGTGATCGCACTCTCGGCGGCCCCCGACGAAATAACTTGCTCGTAGGCCGCAGCCGCATCCTCATCGATCAGAACCACACGGCCCTTCTTGTACGATTCTACGTATGCGTGCGAGGGGTGGCCGATGATCAGTTTGATGTCGTCGGCATCGAAGTCGCACATCTGAGTGTACGTACAGGGGGCCTCCTCATTCTGGCACTCAATCGAGAACTGAAGGTTCTCGTGAATATCCTTCGCGGTCGCACCATTGCTCTGGAGCGTCTCGATCAGTTCCTTGTGACGGGCACGCTCTTGCATCGATTCACAGTGCTTGTTCATCGACGGGAGGATCTTAACCTCGTCCTCAGAGAGGCCCGTATTCTCGACCGCCTCTTTCATTATCTGTTCGCGGGTGTCCCACAGACGAGTGAAGACTGTAACCTTTCGACCAGTCCGGGACGCGACGTGGGCGGCTGCGTGCGTCTTGCCCAGCGACATCAGGGCGTCGATTAGCGCGTCGACTCCATCTTCAACACAGCGGTCGACGAGATCGCCGAGCTGCTGCTGACGCTGGCGTTGGGGGGAGACATCGGACTCGTAGTCGATCGGCTCAGCCTCACTCATCTATTCGTCTATCTCTTGGAGTTTGCGCTCTCTCTCGAGACGATCCTCCAGAATTTTGTGGACGAAGATTGTGAAAGAGAAATCGGCCTGACCAACGAACTCGTTCTGCTCCGGGGTCAGACTAATCGACGTCCGTTGGAACTCATAGTTGAACGTATCCCGCTGGTTCTCTTCTGGAGGGTCGAGATCACCAGACATGACATCGTTAAGTGCGTTCTGAACGACACTCGATAGCGACAGGGAGTTGTCTTTGATATACTGGTAGTGATCAGTCCGAATCTTGTATGGTCTGTTGGGCATTGTCTGTATAAAAATATACGCTACAAGTGTATAAGTATTCCCACAAAATGATAAATACACTCATAAGAATACTGATATAATATGCCACCAAAGACATCAGTACGAGAGGCCATGAAACTCTCGTTTAGAGCAATATCCCCTGAGAGTGCCGAAATCGGATGGTAGAGCGAAATACCAACCCAAATCACGTACTTTAACCCTATACGTATATTGGGTTGCCAGCTGACTCAGTATTATACAAACAAACAATTTTGGAATTAATTTCTTGCGATTTACAGACATTTAAACAGTATTGGTGTTCGCCCAAATATAAAGTTCAATGTCCCTAATAGGGTCGTACTGCTCGGTGACGCGGAGGTACGCCTCGACCAGTTGCTCACCTGGCTGCGTTATGCCTGATCGCCCTCCAACTCACCGCTCCGCTCTGTGCCAGTCGCCTCACTACTGCGAAGATGGCTAAGCGTTCGGTCGTCGAACTTCGGATGGCACCAGTACTTGTAGCCGTTGAGGGCTTCGTCCCGATCGCGCCCGACGAGCTCGTGGAGTACCTCTTTCGTTAGGCCGGTGAACGAGTAAACTTCTCCATCGTGCTCCCACTGGACATTGTCGCTCTGGCCCGTGTCCCCTGTCACAGTCGCCCACCAGAAATCGTCGTCTTCGTCCCACGTTCGGTTTGCGTCCGCAGGAACACGCTCAGGATCGTATTTGACCCGCTCTCCGGGTCGGAGGACGCCTCGTTCCAGTAGGACGTTGATCGCAGCTGGACGGCGCGATCGCTGCTGTTGTTTCTCCTGCTTTTCTCGACGCTTGGTCATGTACTCCTCCGCCTCAGCGACCGGAATTACTTGCTGACTATTGAGCAGCACTCGGCCCTGATGTTCGTACGCCTCGATACGACGGCATGTGATGTCCATGCCGTATTCCTCGATGAGCCACATCACTGGGGCGGTGATCTCCGTACCGAAGCTTCCTGCGGCGAGGACGATCCGCGGTTTCTGGTCGAGCTCGAACTCGGCCCAGCCATCACTCGACGTTGTCAGACTGTCGGACTCCCCGATGAAGTCGACAAATGTCTGTCCAACACTCTCCGGCGTCAGTTCTGTCTCGTCTCGGGAGGACCAAAATTCGCGGTAGTCTTTCTGAACATCCTCCGCAGTCAGCGTCGCACAGTAACTCGCGTACTTGATCGCCTGGAGGTCAGTCGTCCGGTCTGCACGATCCCGTTTGAGCTCGACGACGACGAGTTTTCCCGTCTGATCGAGAGCGAGTATGTCCAGCCGGTCGCGAGTATCCTCGAAATTCGCATATTCGGAAGTGATTACGAGCAGATCCTCACCGAGTATTCGCGGCTGCTCGATCGTCCATTCTTGTAGATCCTGTCGCTCAAGCAAGCCGAGGTCAGCGAGATCCTGCTCCTTGAGTCCCTCAAGCGTGCCTTCCTCCTCGACACTAAATAGCATACATCAGTGTGTTTCACACTGGGCTAAACAACTTCGCTCCATCACCGGGTTCAGAAGCCATCTATACTCTTCGACGGATAGGTGATGTAAATGGTTACACGGGACGGGGTGCCGCACGATAGACGGCTGTCTGGGTCGATTACAGTGACGGTAGACAAAGTGCGGGTGAATCCCAAACCACGGCGCGACGCTGAGCTCACCGTGCGAGACGAAGACGGGGCGGAACTGACAGTCATCATCTGGGAGACTCACGAGATCGATCAGTCGTGGGAAGAGGGGGCTACCTACGAGCTTAGCGGTGCACGTGGAAAGCGGTATTCGACAGGAAGAGGTACCAACGTCGAAGTTCAGAGCACGAAGGCGTTCGCGGCAAAGCGAGTCAGCACGAGCGACGAGACTTGTGTCCTCGTACTCGGTGACACTCATGTTGGGTATCGTCACCGACCTCGTTCCGCGAAGCCGGCGTGGGCAAGAGAAGTTAACGCTCGTGATGTATTCGCCCGCTGTTTTGAACGCGCACGCGACCTTGGCGTCGACGCCGTCATCCACGCAGGTGACGTATTCGACCATGAGAATACACAGGGGGATCGAAACGCAGCCCGACAGGCAATCTCGCAAACCGTTGGTGCGGGAATCCCGTTCTACTACGTGTTCGGGAACCACGATGACGAAAACGGCCGGACGCTGTTAGCGTCGACTCCAGGTACTCATCTCGGGGCGAAGACATCGACCGTAACTGAGTCGCTGGTGACGCTACTGGGCGTCGACCACTGTGGCAAGTCGTTCCCGACAACTGTGCCGAACCTCTCACTGGCTGGATCTTCCGGTGTCAATGTGCTGGTCATCCACGAGTCTCCGCATCCGGTCGTCGACGAAACGGGTACCCTCTTGTACCAGACCGACGGGAACAAGGCGGACATCTCCACGTTTCTCGGTAGCACCGCCTTCGATGTCGACCTCATCGTCACGGGGCACATCCACGTCGCCGCACACAACAGCGTCCAGGGTCACGACATCCCCGTGCTCGTCACTGGGCCCACGGTTCCGATCAGTTCCTATGAGAAGGATAGCAACCCCTCGACATGGCTATTGACTGCTACGAGCTCAGGGCTCGATCTCGACCGACAGCCGATGTAGTGTCTTGCTTGAACAGCGGCTAAAAATCATCTCGAACCGAGACCCAGCATTCTGGACAGTATCGATCCTGTAATTCCCCCGAGTAGGGAGTCACGATCTTAGTTCCAGAAACTTCCGAGCCACATTCAGTGCACGTGACTGGCGATGGAGGGTTTTCAGGCGCAGGAAACCAATCTGGGAGTTCATCGAGATCGGTTGAGAGTGACCATCCAGGAATATCATCTTGATCGTCGAGGAGGTTCTGTTTCAGTTCACCAACGCCGTCACGAGTGACCCACAGACCCCCAGCCAGATACCCCCAGTACTCCACGTAGAATCGATTAGTTGACTCACAGGTGACACTGATGCCATCGACTCCGTCTACGATCATCGTCGGATCGGCCTGATTTCGGACGATTCTGACCTGTGGCTGACCCTCATTTTCGAATCCGCCCCAAGTCTCGTCCTGCTCGATGATATCTGACTCCGAGATATTGAACACACTCGTAGCGTATCCGGTCGACTACAAGAATCTACCCAGGCGAACATTCTGAACGGGATACTATCAGGATATTACTGATGATCACCTGATAGTGAAAGACAGACATATCTCGCAGTCGGGTCGGTACAGCAGACAGATTGAAGTGTAATGTTTGTGTGAATTAGTTGTGCGACCTTCTATCGGGAAAACAAGCGTAGTTGAAATAACCTGTATCAGCCAAACAGGGAACGCCCACGTTAAAATTTCAGATAAAAAACACTTAAACATCGGATGTATAGATTGTAGCGTTGGTGATTCGGTGGAAGTTCGACGTCTTGACAAAAAGTACTGTATATGTCTTGACTCAACGCTACGGCCAGATAATTACTTATTTCGGTTAAGTAGGATGAGACAACATGATGATGAAGTTAATTCCGATAAATATAAAATTGAAAACAATACTGATGAGATTGTAACTGAAACACACAGATCGAAAAAAGACAAAAATCCATTCGGTGGTAGTGGAGAAAATAAAAATAGCCTAATTAATGGTTCATTATAGTTTTGTGATAACCTATTTTCGATGCTCGGTTCCATGTGCTCAAGTAACCCATTGTCATTCCCAAGAGGTAGACTGGGAGTATCTAACATACCACAAATGGCGAGAGGGGACACCGCACTCACACGGAAACCTATCTGTACAATGCTCAATAGCCGAAATACACAGATCCTTACCCCGCAAAGCGTGTACTATGGATCGCATTGAGAAGTGTAGACGATGTTGATGGAGCAGCATACCTCAGCCACCTGTCCGGACTGCGACGAGCCTCTGCTCTTTGGAACAAAAAAGAGGTAAACAGGTGGAAAGTCTACTACGAGTGCAACGACGGGTGTGGCTTCGATCAGATGGCGGGTCGAGTGAAACTGACCGACGTAGAGCATCAAGACGAGGTACACGATCGTGCCCGCGAGATGGGCGAACAGTGGACCAACCGTAACGAACAGAAGTGAGGTCTGAGAATCTCTGCTTATGAGACGCTTCGAGGTCGGTGATAATGTCCGCGTCGACATCCCCAATCGAGATGATGCTGACTTCGACCGCTATCACGGACAAACCGGAAAAGTCGTCGAAGTGATTGAGGACGACGCTGGCCAAGCGACGGGGGACGAACGTGATTCGTATCTGTTCGGCGTTGAGTTCAAGGGCGGCAACACCGATCACTTCCGCTGGCGAGATCTACGGCCAAATCCAAAAGAGGAGTAGAAGTATACACTGTTCTCTGCGTATTCCGGATACTCCGAGTAGACGTTCTATCGATCTCGTCTGAGGCGATATGAGAGACTCAAATCCCTCCCCTTTCGACCCGGAACCATTGCTCCGAGAGAGGAATCCATGCCACCACCAACACCTGCTTGCACGCGATGACAGGCTACTGTGCCGCGGCACGAATGCTTGCGAAAATGCCCAACATTAGCATCACCAGAACGAACAAGACGATGAATCCCTCCAGAAATCCCACAAGAGCAACTGGACCTTCTCGTGCCGCCTCGAATCCAGCGTCCATTATTCCCGTTATAGAACCAAGCAGAACGATGAGCACACCAAGACCGGTCGGGAGGAGCAACTGTCCGATCTGTTTCATGTGTAATAATAGCAACTCTGATCAGTTATATTCTCACATGAGCGACTCCGCGCGTCAATCTGACTAAGGAGGCGACGGATCAATCGGTCGATTTCTGCTCCTGACTCTCACCCAACAATATATGAGGCCGGTCGCCGTGGCACAGATCATGCCCTCAGACTTCCTCCAGTCTCGATCCGGTCGCCCGTGGAACTACGACCGAGATGGCGATGAGTTCGAGTTCTATCAAGGAAACGGCTCAAGCGCACTTGAGATCGTAGTCGTTGACCACGGCGAGCGCCCGACCAAAGAGTACCTCCAGAAGACGTATTCAGACCGTCGGGGCGGTCGAGTTAATCCAATCCTCATCGTCGCCCTCTATGGTGATCACGCGGGACTCTGTGGCCCAAGCGGTGAGGAGCCGCTCGTGTATCGAGATATTGATCGTGGCCAAGCAGACCGCGTCTGTGATACCGCGCTTGACGAACCGGACAGACATACAGCACAGCGATTCCTCACTGAGACGCTTCCACAGCTCGAAGAAGAGCTAACTGGGCTCCGTAATCAGGGCCTCCTCTCGACGCACGAGCTCAAAGTCGGTGTCCCAGACCGTGACGACTGGGCGGATGCGACCGAACAGGCTCAACAAGCGTTCGACGATGATCCACGAGAACTAATCAAGGGCCTCAACTACGAAATCGACCAGCTCACCGACCAGAGCTACGTGTTAAAAGACACGAGCGACGGCCACGAGCGCGCTGTAGCGATGTTTCTTCAGGAGGATGAATCGTTCGACCACGCTCAGGAACGCTTCGTGGGCCAGTCTCCGGTCGCCTACGCCCTCAACGAGGCTGACAAGCGCAACCTCGAATACGTTATCGGGAGCAGTGGCGACACACTGCGGCTGTACACGACGAACCCGGACGCCGGGTTTGGTTCGCGTGGCCGGACGGACACGTACGTTGAGGTGAACACCAGCCTCCTTGCGGACGAGAAAGCGGCGTATCTGTGGCTGCTGTTCTCTGCGAACGCGCTCCGTGACGACGGTACGCTCCACGGCATTATGGAGCGGTCAAAGGACTACGCGGCCGCCCTGGGAGAGCGACTCCGCGAGCGCATCTACGACGATGTCGTCCCGGACCTCGCCGAGGCGATTGCCCGCGCGCGGAATCTGGATGACCCCACGAAGGAGCAGCTGGACGAGACGTATGAGATGACAATCGTGCTGCTCTATCGGCTCCTATTCATCGCCTATGCCGAGGATGAGGAGTTCCTTCCAAGGCGACGCAACGAGCGGTACGATCGGAACTCGCTCAAGCAGAAGGCCCACGATCTCCACGACTTTATCGAGGGCGACAGCGAGTTCGACGCTGCGTTCTATGACCACTGGGACGACGTGATGCACCTCTCGCGCGCGGTCCATTATGGCCACGACGAGCTGGGGCTTCCAGCCTACGACGGCCGCTTGCTTTCCGAAGACGAGGACATCTCCGAGGCGGGCGCAAAGCTGGCTGACATCCGGCTCAACAACGCCGAGTTTGGCCCGGTACTGGCGAAGCTGCTGATCGACGAGACCGGCGACGGGTATCAGGGTCCAGTCGACTTCCGGAACATCGGTGTGAGGGAGTTCGGTGTGATCTACGAGGGGCTGTTGGAGTCCGAACTGTCGCTGGCGGAACAGCCGCTCACCACCGACGACGAGGGACACTACGTCCCGGTCGACTCGGACGGACAGCAGACGATTGGAGACGAGGAAGTCATCGTCGACGAAGGCGAAGTCTACCTCCACGGTCAGTCTGGTGAACGGAAGGCGACGGGGACGTACTACACCAAATCACGTTTCGTCGAGCATCTTCTCGACCACTCGCTTGAACCCGCGCTGGACGACCACCTCGACCGGATTGATCGGCTTCGCGAAGAGGAGGGCGAGCACGCAGCCGCAGACGCATTCTTCGACCTTCGCGTCTCGGACATCGCGATGGGATCTGGACACTTCCTTGTCGGGGCTGTCGACCGGATTGAGTCACGCTTGTACGCGTACTTGACCGAGAACCCGTTGTCACCAGTCGAGGACGAACTCGATAATCTGGAGGATGCTGCGTTGGAGGCGTTCGAGGATGAGGAATACGCGCCGCCGGTTGAGCGCGGTCAGCTTCTTCGGCGTCAGGTCGCCCGACGTTGTATCTATGGGGTCGATCTTAATCCGCTGTCAACTGAGCTCGCTCGGTTATCAATTTGGGTCCACACGTTTGTTCCTGGCCTACCGTTGACTTTCCTCGACTACAATCTCGTAACCGGAGATTCACTGGCTGGGATTGGTACTTTGGACGAAGTCACCGAGATCCTCGATGTCGAGCAGTCATCCCTGGGGATGTTTGCTGGCGGTCAGAGCGTGATGAAGGAGATCCGTGACGACATCGATCAACTGGGTAACTTTGCCGATGCCAGCGCCGAACAGGTGCAGGAAGCCCGTGAGACGCGTGCAAAAATCGAAGAAAAGATCGAACAAGTTAGAGCGCGATTTGATGTTCTCGCTGCATCACGGATCAACGATGATATTGACACCGATCCTGTTTCGGATACGGAGGTCGATATAACCGAAGAAAGCTGCTACGACAAAGCACAAGAGGTTTTGAAATCGACTCGTCCCCTTCACTTCCCGACGGCGTTTCCTGAAGTATTCGATGGGGACAAATCCGGATTTGATGTTATCGTAGGAAACCCCCCGTGGGAAAAAGCGAAAATCGAACGACACGCCTTTTGGTCTCGATATTACCCTGGTCTCCAGCGTGGGATGACTTCACAACAACGTGAAGAAAAGATAGAAGAACTCGAAACCAAGCGTCCTGATTTGTTGACTGAGCTTGAGCAACGGCAAGAAGAACAGCAAAAGAGAAGCAAGTTCTTAATCGAAGGAGATTATCCCGGTATCGGGTCGGGCGACCCCGATCTATATCAAGCGTTTTGCTGGCGTTTTTGGAACTTACTTTCGTCAGATGGGCGAGTGGGCGTTGTCTTGCCACGAGGCGCATTTATGCAGAAAGGTTCTGAAGAATTTCGTCATCGGGTTCTCAAAGAAGGTGATTTCGAAGATGTAACATTTATAAAAAATAAGGGACAGTGGGCTTTCCAGATTGGTGTCCGAGTTACAATCGGATTAGCGGCATTTACCAAGCAACGTTCTGACGGTATGGTTCCTATCCGAGGTCCATTTAATAGTCCAGAAAGCTTTGAAGAGGGAGTTTCCAGTGATCCATATCTATTCAGTGTAGAGGATGTTGAGTCTTGGACGGATGTAGCAGCTTTCCCACTCCTCCCCCCAGATAGACGGTCAACAGACGCCTTTAGACAGATTCAGAGATCACCTCGCGTCGATAAGAGCCAGGATGTTGACTGGAGAATCCGACCATACCGTACAGGGATCACGCGATCCGATTGTTTAGACTTAGAGGACCCCTCATCTGTAGATTATGATGTATGGCCAGTTTACAAAGGTAGCTCATTCGACATTTGGGAGCCAGAGACGGGCATCTATTACGGTTATGGAAAAGTGAATGACCTTTGCGAGTATTTGCAGAACAAGAGGGTTAACAGCAAAAATCACCCTCGCTCAGCTTTCTATGAAATGGACAATGACTGGATAGAAGATCCAGATACTTTACCGTGCTACTCACCACGTATTGCGTTCCGGCGGGTAACTCAGAGGACTAATAGTAGAACCGTCTTGGCTGCGTTAATCCCGCCGAGGGTGTTTATGAGAGATGCTGACCCGTTCTTATTGTGGCCCCAAGGTGATGAGAAGGATGAAGCATACTTGATTGGTGTGCTATCAAGTATCCCGTTAGATTGGTATTCGCGCCTCTTTGTAGAAGAACACCTTGACTACTACATCTTCAATGGATTACCAGTCCCTCGTCCGGGCCGTAATGATCGACTCCGAGAACGAGCTGTCGAACTCTCCGGGCGACTCGCAGCAGTTGACGATCGCTACGCGGGCTGGGCTGATGAGGTCGGCGTCGAATACGGCCCACTTGATGATGAGGAGATGCAGGACAAAATCTACGAGTTGGATGCCATCGTCGCCCACCTTTACGGCCTCTCTCGAGAACATATCGAAATCATCTTCGAGACGTTTCACGATGGATGGAACTACGAAGAACGCTTAGACCGCGTCCTCGACTACTACGCGAGCTGGGCCGATAAACTTGATCTCGACCACGCAAACCGCGAGGAGGAACGACAGGCGGGTACACGAAACGATGACTGAGCAACCGCAGTTCGTCGACAACCGCGACGGCAATACCCTGTCGACAGCGATCAACGCCTATCTCTCGGATCTTGACGACACGCTCGCCAACGACCCCGACCTGGACGTCGTTACGGGCTATTTCAACCCACGCGGGTACTTCTCGGTCTCCGACGGCCTCGAACACGTTGACCAGGTACGGCTCCTTGTCGGTGCACAGCCGAGTAACGAGGGCACGGAACGATGGCGACAGCCCGGAGATCCTCGAGACGAGGAGTACAACCAGAAACGAATCAACGAGTCGCTCCAGACGCTCGACCACAACCTCAAGCGTGACCGCGACCTGCTTGGATTCTCTCGCCAAGTCGACGACAATCTTCAGGAGCTGGTCGATTTCCTCCGCAGCGATCGTGTCGAGGTCCGTCGTCACGAGGATCGGTTCATCCACGGGAAGGCGTACCTGTTCTCGGACAATCAGGGCGTTCTCGCGGGGTCGTCTAACTTCACGGGCGCGGGGCTAAATTCGAATCTGGAGCTGAACATCGGTGCGTACAATCCTCACGTCACGGGTCAGGTTCAGGAGTGGTTCGACGACCTCTGGGCCGAAAGCGAGGAGTTCGATCTCGCCGCGCTGTACGAAGAACGGTTCGAACCCTACGACCCGTACCTCATCTATCTGCGCGTCCTGTACGAGCGATACGGCGAAGAACTGGAAGAGGAGAAGGAAGAGGAGGACGGCATCAACCTCACGAACTTCCAGCAGGACGCAGTGCGCCGCGCTAACGGGTTCCTCGAGAAACACGGCGGCGTCATCGTCGCTGATGAGGTCGGCCTCGGTAAGACATACATCGCTGGCGAGCTCCTCCGCCAGTACGTCAACAAGAATCGCCAGCGGGCGCTGGTTGTGGCACCAGCCTACCTTCGGGATGGGATGTGGACCCAGAAGGGTTCGGAGTGGGGTGTTCAGTTCGAAACGGTATCCTACGCTGAGCTCCGACGCGATCGGCAACTCGGCGGCGATCTGAACGTACTGAATCTTGACGTCGACGAGTACCAACTGGTCGTTATCGACGAAGCTCACGCATTCCGAAATCCCGGCACTCAGCAGTCACACGCGCTCAGGACGCTCCTGCGTGGCAACCCACCAAAGGATGTCGTGATGCTCACGGCAACACCTGTTAACAACTCCCTGTGGGATCTCTACTATCTCCTTTACTACTTCATCAAAAACGACGCGGCGTTTGCTAACGAGGGCATCCGATCACTTCGCGAGCGATTCAAGGCCGCCCAGTCGGAGGACCCGTCCGATCTGAGTCCGGACATGCTGTTCGACGTCCTTGACGAGACGACGGTTCGGAGAACTCGGCGGTTCATCAAGAACTACTATGAAAACGCCACGATGCCCGACGGGGAGGGTGGCTCTGTTCGGATTAACTTCCCCGATCCGAACCCGAAACGGGTTGATTACACGTTCTCTGATACCTTCGGCGACGCATACTTCGAGGACGTGTCCCGGGGACTGGCCGCTGGCGACCACGATGAAGCTGATCTGTCGCTGGCCCGGTATCGCCCGTCGTTTTACCTCGAAGGCGAAGAGGACGCATCAGAGCTCTCTCTCGTCGGACTGCTCCGCACGGGACTGCTCAAGCGGTTCGAATCGTCGAGC
This sequence comes from Natronomonas aquatica, assembly GCF_024449025.1. GTDB lineage: Archaea > Halobacteriota > Halobacteria > Halobacteriales > Haloarculaceae > Natronomonas > Natronomonas aquatica. The sequence continues at coordinate 44,853 of NZ_JAHLKM010000010.1, forward strand.
CGCGCCTTCGCCAATACGCTCCAGCGAATGGTGACACAGAACCGCGCTGCGGTTCAGCTTATGGAAGAAGGGTACTTCCCCGACCCTGATGCCATCGATGAGTGGGTAGAGATGGACAGCGATGCGGCATTTGATGAGACATTGGGTGACGCCTCCGATGGCCACATCCCTCTCGGTGCTGTCGAAGCTGACCCAGACCGGTTGCGTGCAGATTTAGAAAACGATATCGCCATTCTCGAACGATGGCGGGAGGGCGCGGCCGCAGTTGAGCGCGAAGACGACGAGAAGCTCCACGCTCTACGAGATGCGCTTCAGGATGTTGTCTCAGAGGCGCGTAATGATGCGCAGTCGGGGGAAGTGGATGAAGAGAATGTTGAGTCGAGCTTCCGACGCAACCGGAAAGTGCTGCTGTTCTCGTACTACGAGGACACCGTCGATTGGATCTACGAGTACCTGGAAGATGTCGTTGCCGAAGACGACGAGCTCTCGTGTTACGAGGGGCGGATCGCGGCGGTCAGCGGCGATGGGTCGAAGTACGAGGTAACACGTGAGCAGGCGGTTCATGGTTTCGCACCGAACTCTGGTGACGCGCCGCCAGATGCGACGGACGAGTTCGATATCCTGATCTCGACTGACGTGCTCGCGCAGGGTGTCAATCTCCAAGAGGCCCGGACAGTGATCAACTACGATCTCCCATGGAATCCGATGCGAGTCGTCCAGCGGAACGGGCGTATCGATCGGGTCAACTCGCCGCACTCGAAGATATTCCCGATCACGTTCTTCCCAGAAGATCGGCTCGACGATCTCCTTGAGCTCGAACATCGTGTTCGACAGAAGCTCACGCAGGCCGCCCGATCAATCGGTGTTAGTGGCGGCGTCATCCCGGAGATGGAGACGCTGAACCAGAACTTCGCGGAGCGTGTCGAAGACATCGGGGCGATCCAAGAGGAAGACACGGAGTTCTACGAGGAAGGTGGTGGGACTGCGGCCGCCTACTCCGGAGAGGAGTACCGTCAAGAACTCCGGAAAGGGCTCGAGACACGGGAAGATCAGGTTACCTCGCTTCCGTGGGCGGCGGGCTCGGGCTTCGTTGGCGACAACCCAGGTTACTTTTTCTGCGCACGGATTGGTGATGAGGTATTCATGCGGTTCCTCCCTGAAGGGATGGAGGAGGAGGACGAGATCGTTCAGGACACGCTCACGTGCTTGAAGCGAATCGAGTGTACCGAGGAGACAGAACGAACGCTCCCGGACACAATGCGCGATCGCGTGTACGATGCGTGGGAGACAGCCCGCTCAGATATCTACTCCCAGTGGCAAGAGCAGACTGACCCGCTGAACGTCCAGCCTGACATCCGGAAGCTGTTTCGTGAAGTCGGCGAGCACTTGCGGGAGAACTGGCCGGACGACATGACACAAGACAGGCTTCAGGAGACGGTTGAAGCCGTTGAGGCTCCGTGGGGCCGGCGGTATGAACGCGAGCTCCGCGAAATATACGAGAACGAGGGCCTCGGTCCGGTTGAGAAGTCCCGACAGTTGGTCGAGAAAGTCGATGATCTCGGTCTTCAGCCGTTTGAAGCCCCAGACCCACTTTCGCCGATTCAGGAAGACGAGGTCAAGCTCATTTGCTGGATGGTTGTCACTCCCGAAGAAAACGAGAGTGAGGATGACCGACCGCAGCTGATGAGTCAGGTGACGTTCGGAACGTAGACCTTGGGTGCTACTCGAATTAGGCGGGAGAATTATTTCCTTTCCTGGTGAATGGTAGCGTATGCCATCAGATCTGATCGAGTACGATGAGGATCATCGACGAGATGACCCGGGGCCTGACCGGCAAGGAGCATTCAAACGTGGGTGGGGTGCCGCAGTGAAAGGCGATGATGAGTCCTCACGATACAACGATGATCCAGAGTTAACCAATCTTACATGGGACAACTTGGGGTATCGGCTCGGACGCCTATTCGGCCCTACCTCAAAGGAACGGCAACAAGAGCTATTCGAGTGGTGTGTTGCCCAGCAGGAGGAAGATACCGAGTAGAGCGGAAATCGATCCGGCTCTATGAGTAGTGAAACCGATAAACGGAAGACCGAACCCATGCCACCACGGATGCCGGCCCGGGCTGCGATCAGTTCAAGAAACTTCCTCTACCATTTTGATCCCCCGACTACCATCAGCCGGTATCACGTCCAGCGGAGTCCGGTATCCTTTCTCAATTCTCTTCGACGTACTCACGCGCATTGCTGAAGAACGTCGACGGCATATAGAGGTCAGCAGGTTCTGCGGCTTGTTCGCGTTTGCTCCCCGTACAACTTACGGGCCCGATCTCCACACCTGATGGTTCGAATATAAAATAACTAATCAGTGAGATGTTGGTTAACATCAACTATTTAACCCGAGTGAGCATCAGGTTCATTAATGAGTCGCTGGGTTCCTTGGAGTAATCGCAACTCCGAAGTTGAGCAACGTATCCATCAAGAGTTTACTGATACAGCGGCGAATCGCATCTCTTTCTCATTGAATCAGATTGCAACAAGAGCAGAGATTGCTGATGCATATACCGAGTACAGAACCGAAGTTGGAAAACACGCCAACTACTTTGAAACGGCAAACACGAGCCCTGCAAAACAATCACTTGATAAGTTTATTTCAACAGAAGGCCACGATGATGTTCTTACTCTGATAGAAATATTAATCAATGAGCTGTGGGAGGAGTCTACGTTATCTGGCGAAAACCATCCCATTGAAGAACTTCTTGATATTGATCACAAATTAAGACGTATTCTTGTTGAAGAAGGTATCTTACTACGGATACGCCCAGAAAAGAACGAAATAGAAACCTTTGCTGAGGCCCTCGGTAAGTATCGAGAAGCAAAGAACAGTAGCGGTTACAGTTCACGACATAGCAGCACTCCGTCTCGACCTGAGAAGCCATTTAATATCCATTTTGAAACGTTAGCTGATAAATCCGTAATCGAATCAGATCAGCAGCTTCGGGCGTTAGGAAAAAAAGGGAGGTGGGAAGAGGAAGTCAGCCCATATAATGAAGCATGGACTCAGTATCAAGATGAGCAGTTCTCGTATCTTATAGCTGAAAAGCTATACAATAGTCTTGAAGCAGTTTTGATCAAAATCTGCGTTGAAGAGCGTGGCTGGAATAACGAAGGTGATGGTGTGAGTGCTTATCTAAATTCCATTAAGGACAACGGGTTGTTTGACCCTAATGAGGCAATGTTTGCTGAGTGGGAACAAGTCATCAACGGGCTCCAAATTGGTGTCCAGCGAACAGGTGGAGATAGAAAGCGACACGAAACCTTTGACCAAGATTATTCTATACTCTTGCTCCATCAGGTGGGAGCATTCCTTACCTTCGTTATAAACAGATACGAAGATCAGTATCCCAACTAAATCACTTAGTTCGTTCTGTTTCACATTCCAATAGTAGAGGAGGTTCTATTAATCGGACAGATGTATGCCAACCAAGTCGGCAACCTGAGTTTCTACCGCTTCGAGAGGTGTATCTCGGTTTTATTTCCCATCAATATATTATTATTTATGGCCTCCAGCGTGAGTTGGCATACGCTCCTGCATAAACTCGATGTCCTCCTCAAAGAACCGACACTAATCACGCCCCTTGTCGCACAAGTGGTTTCGGATCAACGACGCAGGCTCAGAGTAGTATTATCGGAAGACCGAGGAGGTGCCACTCACAAACGGTTGGCCGGCACTCACAGTCTGTGTCTGAACTACCCCCTCTATTATCTCGCACGTACGTACCTATTTGCCAGTACGTACGGCCGCAGTCTCTTGATTTTCAAGATCATTTATATGCTCCAAAGAGACGACTATATTGATGATTAAGAGCAACCGACAGTTACCCCTCGCATCGACTCTAAGTATGTGGTAGTGTCGCAGATAGTATCGATCCCACCTCGACAAGTAAGATGGGCGAGACGCCACGCAGAGGCGCGTAACGAGTTCTACGAGGATGAAACGGATTGGAATGATACCCGAGAGGGGAATCCGATAGAAGACAACTTCGTCGGGATCATGGGTGAACTCGGATTCGCCATCTACTATGATTTACAGGTAGACGCGAACATCTTTGAAATCTCGGATGGGGGTTCAGATTTCACTGTGCAGGTCAACAATGAAGTACGTGAGGTGGACGTGAAGACTCGACGAAAGTATCCTGATCGGCTCTGGGTCAAAGAACACGCGCTTGATGCGGACTATTATGTCTTGGCGTATATCGACCGTCCGGACGATCCGGAGACACTTGTGGGATGGCGCGTTGAATTATTCGGCGGTGCATCAAGAGATAAATTGCAGGATGCGACACGCGTTGAGTCTGACTACGGGTTTTGGAACCGCTCTATTTTTATTGAGGATCTTGACGCACTTCCTGATCCAGAGTCGATCACCTTGGGTTAGTATCGCGTAGTCCTGTTCGGTAGGTAGTTATATAAAGAAAGCCGCTGAAATACGGATGTTAGCTACGATTAAGAAGCAAGAATAGCCGCTAACCGGCTCAAACGCCGGTTTAGGTGCGTTTGTGCTTAGGACGCTATCCCGTAGGGGTCCGCCGGTTCGAATCCGGTCCCGCGCACTGAACGGAAGACGACGAGCGTAGCGAATCGTCTGAAGCGAGAGAGCAGAACCGATTCGAACCCTGCAAGGAACGCGCAGCGAACGGCTGTGAGCGAGCATTTCTTGTTTCGGTTCGAATCCGGTCCCGCGCATGAGCGACCGAAGAGATCGTAACCGTTAGCGAACGAGTAGGTTCAAAACGCCCGGAGCGTCCGGGCAGTCAGTCGTCGTCGGGTGCGGCTTCCTCGGGGACGGATCCCTCGAGCAGCGACTCGTCGGTGTACTCTTTGCGAATGTCTTTCTTGGAGAACTTCCCGGTCGCGGTCTTCGGGATCTCGTCGATGTACTCGATGGCGTCCGGCAGCCACCACTTGGGGTAGTCCTCTCGCAACAGGTCCATGATTTCCTCGTCGAGCCGTCCGGTGTCAGTTCCCCCGGTCGGGACGACGAACGCGACCGGCCGTTCCTGCCACCGTTCGTGGGGAACGCCGACGACGGCGGCCTCCGAGACGTCCTCGTGGGCCATGATCGCGTTCTCTAGCTCGACCGAGGAGATCCACTCGCCGCCGGATTTGATAACGTCCTTCGCGCGGTCGACGATCTTGATGTAGCCCTCCTCGTCGACGGTGACGACGTCGCCGGTCTTCAGCCAGCCGTCCTCGAAGTCCTCCTCGTTGGCGTCGGGGCGCTTGAAGTACTCCTGGGTGACCGACGGCCCCCTGACCCAGAGTTCGCCGAAGTCTTCGCCGTTCCATTCGACCTCCTCGCCGCTCTCGTCGATGACCCGCATCTCGAGGCTGGGGATGAGCATCCCCTGTTTGGCCCGGTGATCGAGCTGTGTCTCGTAGTCTTCGTCATCGAGGGTGTACTTGAGCTGTGCGGTCGTGCCGAGCGGCGACATCTCGGTCATTCCCCACGCGTGGAGGAGTTCGACGCCGCGGTCGTCGAACCACTCGATCATCGATCTCGGGGCCGCCGAGCCGCCGACGACGACCGTATCGAGCGCCGAGAGGTCGAGTTCGTTGTCCTCGGCGTACTCCATCAGTCCGAGCCAGACGGTGGGGACGCCGGCGGTGATCGTCACGCCCTCGTTCTCGATGAGTCCCGCGAGGTCCTCCGGATCCGGAGAGGGACCGGGATAGACGTGTTTCGCGGCCGCGGCCGTCGCGGTGAATGGAAACCCCCAGGCGTTGACGTGGAACATCGGCACGACGGGCATGATGACGTCGTCGTCCTCCATCGGGATCCCCTGTGGCGTCAGCGTCATCATCGTGTGGCTCCACAGCATCTGCTGGGTGTACTCGACGCCCTTCGGGTTGCCGGTCGTTCCCGAGGTGTAACACATCCCCGCGGGCTGGTCCTCGTCGAGATCCGGCCACTCGTAGTCCGCCGAGTGCCCCTCGAGGAACGTCTCGTAGGGCGTCGCCTCGAGTTCCTCCGACCCCTCCTCGCCCATGACGACGAAGTCGACACCCTCGAACTCGGGGGCTTCGGCGGCCGCACCGGCGAGTTTCGGCGCCAGCGACTGGTCGACGAAGATCAACTCGTCGTCGGCGTTGTCGACGATGTACTGGATGTGTTCGTCGGGGAGAAGCGGATTGATCGTATGCAGTTGAGCGCCCATCGAAGGGACAGAAAAGTACGTCTCGAAGTGGCGGTGGTGGTTCCAGCAGAACGTCCCGACGCGGTCGCCCTCATCGATGCCGTACTCCTCTAAGGCGTTTGCCAGCATCGCCGTCCTGTCGTCGTACTCGCTGTACGTGTAGCGCTCTATCCCACGGTGGGTCCGGGAGACGATCTCCCGATCAGGATAGAGGTTCGATGCACGCCACAGAAACGGTCGCAACGTCTGGTCGGTTCCGCCTGACATATCGCTCCTCTACGATTGGTCGTAACTTCATTCTTTACAATGCGAAATAAGTAGCGCCCGGGTCGGCCGATTCCATGCGATGTCAGGGAATCCGAGCCGAACCGACGGGAAACGCCCTTCGGCGAGTGAGAGACAGTCCGGCCGGTCAATCGAAGCTCACTTCGTGCTCGTCGCGTGCGTCGGGATCGATCCGGTAGCCGTGGCCGGGACGATCGGGGAGTTTGACAGTACCGTCCTCCACCGTCGGTGGGTTCTCGAGCATGGGAGCGATATCGTACTCCGGTATGTACTCGACGATCATCCCGTTGGAGGCGGCGCTGACGACGTGGGCGCTTACCGAGTAATAGAAATGCGACGCCATCGGGACCCCGTGGTCCGCGGCGAGTTTCGCGGCGTGTAGCTGGCCGGTCACTCCGCCGCTCCGGATCAGATCGGGCTGGGCCACCTCCATGCCGCCCCTCTCGAGTAGACGGGTGAACTGTTCGGGTCGGTTCAGCATCTCGCCGGTCGCAAGCGGCGGCCCGATAGCCTCGGCGACTTTCCCGTGGCCGTCGAGGTCGAACTCCGAGATCGGTTCTTCGACCCACGAGATATCGTGCTCGTTCATCGCCCGGCTGGTTTCGATCGCCTCTTTGACCGTCCAGGCCTGGTTGGCGTCGACGAAGAGCTCGGCGTCGTCCCCCACGGCGGCTCGGATCTCACGGATCCGCTCGGCCTCCCGATCGGGGGATCGGCTACCGACCTTGGTCTTGAACGCGGTGAACCCCTCTTCGGCGTATCCGCCGTGGAGGTCCGCAAGCTCCGAGAGATCGTGGTGGGAATCCATCGATGAGACGTACGCCGGGAGCTCGGTGTCCGAGCCTCCCAGCAGCCGGTAGAGGGGCTGTCCGCTGGCCTGTGCCTTGATGTCCCAGAGCGCGACGTCGATCGCACCCCTCGGCCACGCTGAGAGCCCGAGTTCTCCATAGTAGACCGACCGCGACCGGAGCCGCTCTCGGATCGTCTCGGTAGCGAAGGGGTCGGCCCCGATCAGCGGATCGAGGAACTGTGATTCCGTCAGATGGAGCATCGTTTCCGGGGCAAACCCGAGCGATCCCATCCATCCGGTTCCGGTGTATCCCTCGTCGGTGTCGATCTCGACGACGATCCAGTACACGTCGGTCACCTCGAGCCGCTGGTCGCCGACAGTCCGATCGATCGGCTGGTGAAGCGCGTACGCGTCGGTCGCTGTGATCTCCATGCACCTTGGAGTCGCCCGATCGATTGTTAAACATGTCGCTCACGCACGCGGTCCCGTCAATCACGCGATGACACTCAAACCACCCTTCCGTCCGTCAGAGACACAACCGTTTTATTCGAAGTACGTATCTCCGCTATCATGACAACAGGTAGCGATACGATCGACGAGAGCGTTGTCGAGCGGTTCGAGCATGTCTCGTCTGGTGAAGTGGCGGATACGAAACTCGATGCTGTGAGCGTTTTAGGGCCGGATATCGATCCTGTTCATACCGACTGTGAGGTCGTCGGAACAGCACGGACCGTGACGCTCGATCCGTCGGCGCTCTGTGCGCCTGTAACGACCCTCGAAAAAGCCCACGAAGGGGAGGTAATCGTCGTTGACGCCGACGACCGCATCGACGAGGCGGTTTGGGGAGAGCTTCTTTCGCGTTACGCCGCCGCCACTGGAGTGAGAGGAGTAATAACAAACGGCGCGATCCGGGACGTTACCGGAATCCGTGATCTCGGGTTCCCGACGTTCGCGAAAGGGCGGACACCGAGGGGTCCGAGCGGATCCGAGCCGGCCGAACGTGCCGTCCCGGTGACTGTCGGTGGTAGCTCGATCGAACCGGGCGATATTCTCGTCGGTGACGAGACTGGCATCGCTGCCATCAAACGGGACGACGCAACCGATGTTATTGAAGCCGCCGAGGAAGTCGCCGAGATGGAGCAGGGCGTGAGACAAAAGCTCGATGAGGGGGAAACGCTGGAGAACGCTCTCTAGACATTCGGCTCCGAAAGCGGACGCAATACCTATCGTTTACCGGGGAAACAACACGAGCTATGGAAGCCGTCTTGTTCGATGACTTCGGCGAATTCGAGGTCGCTACAGTACCAAATCCTGAGATCGACGACGACGAGGTCCTCGTCGATATCAGCCGCGTTCAACTCAGTGTCACCGAGTGTGCGATCTACCAGGGCGAGGAGTCGGCCTATTTCGAGGCGATCCGAGACCGGCTCGACGAGGGGCCGGCACAGCTTTTCGGTCACGAATTCAGTGGTCGGGTCGTCGAGGTCGGCGACGCGGTAACCGATCTCTCGGTTGGCGATCGGGTGTATCCGCCGGGAAAGATCTCCTGTTACGAGTGTGAGTACTGTCGGCGGGGATATACGCACCTCTGTGAGAGCAAAAAGACGCTGGGCTTTCACCGTCCCGGCGGGCTGGCCGAACAGGTCGCAGCCCCGGCGTCGATGCTCGCGAAGCTCCCCAGCACGGTGTCGGATGCCGAAGGAGCGGCCATGCAACCGTTCGTGAGTTCGATGCTCTGTGTAGAGGACTCCGGGCTCGAAACCGGTGACGTGGCCGCCGTGATCGGCGGGGGCGTCATGGGCAACCAGTGTGCCCAGGTCGCCCAGTGTCTCGGGGCTTCGGACGTCCTCGTCACTGATATCGACCCGAACCGGGTCGAACTCGCCGAGGAGATGGGGATGACTGGTATCAATGCCGGGGAGGAATCAGTCGTCGAACGGGTCAAAGCCGAAACCGATTCGATCGGAGCGGACGTCGTCTTCGAGGCTGTCGGGGCTGGCCAATCGCACGCTACCGAGGGGAACGATCCCCTCGCGCAGGCGTTCCGGATGGCCAGACGGAACGGCACCATCGTACAGGTCGGGATCCTCACCGAGGAGATGACCCTCGATCCGCGCCCGTACCGTGGAAAGATGATCGACTGGATCAACCCAGTCGACATGGCGGGGACGGTCCCCCTCGGACCGAACTCCGATGCCGGCGAGATGGCCGCCCGGCTCGTCGCCGACGGGCGCGTCTCGATCGAACCGTACGTCACCCACGAACTCTCGGGGCTGGATAGCGTCGGGGACGCGATCGAGATCACGCTAAACAAGAATGACTACGACGCGATGGGTCCCGCCCAGCTCGTCCTGGACTGACCGCCGCTGGCGGTTTCGGAACGCCGGCGATCGAACGGAAGCTCCGGCGCGACAGCGTTGCAAGGGATTAATACATCGGGTGGCGTGTACCGGGATGACCACATATGTCACAGATCACGGATATTCAAACCGGGCTCTATCGTATCCCCAACGAGACGGCGCTGGAAGACGCGACCCAGTCGTTCGACGTTCTAGAGCTCGTCACCGTGGAGTTAACGACCTCGACCGGCGGCCGCGGGGTCGGGTTCACCTACACGATCGGAAGCGGCGGGGCCGCGATCGAGACGTTTCTCGAATCCGTCTGTGCGCCGATTGTCCTCGACGAGCCGGCTGTACCCCGGGAGATCAGAAGCACGCTTACCGCCGAAACGACGTTTGTGGGCCGTGAAGGTATCTCCGAACTCGCCCTGTCGGCCGTCGATATCGCCGCCTGGGACCTGCTTGGGCGAGAGACCGGGACGCCCCTTTATAGGCTGTTCGGCGGCGATAGACAGCCCGTTCCAGCCTACGAAACTCATGGTGGGTGGCTCCACTACGATGAGGAGACGCTCGTCGATAACGCCGAGCGCGCGGCTGAAGACGGGTTCGCGGGCGTGAAAATGAAGGTCGGCCGGGGACACGCCGAGGACGCCCGACGCGTTACGGCGGTCGCCGAGGCGCTTCCCCCGGACGTCGATCTGATGATCGATGCGAACTGCGCGTACACCGTCGACGAGGCCAGACGGCTCGCCAGCCAACTGTCGAATGTCGACCTCGCGTGGCTCGAGGAACCGCTCGAAAAGGGGGATTACGCGGCCTATGGGGACCTGCGGAGCCACGTCGATACCCCGATCGCGACCGGTGAGAACTACTACAATCCCACCCAGTTCAAACAGGTGATCGAAGCCGACGGCGTCGACGTCGTACAGCCGGACGTGGCACGTGTGGGCGGGATCACACCCTGGATCGAGGTGGCCGAACTCGCCGACGCGTGGGGGCTCTCCCTCTCGCCCCATTATATCGAACCGATCCACGTCCATCTGGCGACAGGGTACGACAACATCCCGTATATCGAGCACCACTCGACGGTGCTCGATTCGGTGATGGATTCCCCACCGACGCCCGATGATGGGCTCCTGTATCCGCCCGAATCGCCGGGACACGGTATCGAATTCGAGGGACTGGAGCGATACGCGGCCGAGTAGTCCACGTTGGCGATTTCACCGAGGGCAACGCGATCGAATCGATCTCTCTTACGCATAAGGAACGGTCAATTAATGAGTCCGTCGGTGAGGAGAGTAACCGGACCCGAAAGACAACGGCTGCCGGGACGATCAACGGCGATATGTGAACGGCGGAACGTTCCGGTAAAACCACTTGAGAAACCAAACTCAACGCCGCCGGCTGACCGCGAGTCCCTCCCCGAGCGGCAGAAGCGTCGTCTCGAAGTCGTCGGTCGATCTAACGTGTTCGAGATACGCCGCGATCCCGGCTGCCGCGTCGGCGTCGGGGGCGTCCAGATCCTCGGCGTCCGCCCCGTCGATGACGAGTCGGCGGATCGTCTCGAACGCGAAGGGGCCTTCCATCGCGTTGTCGGCGACGACGACCCCGCCAGCGGGGACCTTCGATCGGACCGCCTCGAAGGCCTCGACGTACCGGTCTTTCTCGTTGTCGATGAGGACGGTCTCGAACGATCCCTCGTAGCGCTCGATCGTCTCGATGGCGTCGCCGAGTTCGAACCGGGCCCGGTCGGCGTAGCCGCCGCGATCGAGGTACTCGCGGGCCGCCTCGAGTTCGTCGGCGTCGATCTCGGTGAGCACGATCTCGCCGTCGGCCGGAAGCGCCCGGGCGAACCAGTACGCGGAGTACCCGAACCCCGATCCGAACTCGAAGACGCGTTCGGCCCCGACGAGGCCGACGAGCTGTTGGAGCCAGCCGCCCACGGCGGGACCGACGGTCGGGAAACCCGTCTCCGTGGCGCGACGGTCCATCTCCGTCAGCACCTCGTCCGGTCGTGGGCTGATCGCCGTCGCGAACCGTTCGATGTCGTTCGGAACTGTCATACGATGTTCGTCTCCGTTTCTGTCAGCGGTTTCGGCCGGCCGGGAACGCTACCTGGTCGGGGTGTTCGTTCAGCCGGGTTTGGATCCGTCCGTAGAGGTCGGTTTGACGCGCTGGCCATCGCCGCGGAGCTACGAACCCTGGCCGACCGGCTATCCGCGCCACTTGATCGAACAGCCGCGGGAGGGTCGGAACTCCGCCTCGGGTGTTTCGCCGGCGAGGACGCTCTCGATCGCGCTTCGGATCTCTTCGCCCGGTCTGCCCGACGGCTCGTCGTCGGGGTTCAACGCGTCGTCGAAACGGCCGTGATAGACGAGTCGAAAGACGTCGTCGTCGTTCTCGAAAAGGAACGGGTCGGGCGTACAGACCGCACCGTAGGCCCTCGCGACGTCCTGGCTCTTGTCTCGGAGGTAGGCGGTGATATCGATCTTCCCGTCCTCGACGTACTCGACCATCTTCCCGAAGGAGTCTTCGGGGTACTCCTCGGCGTCGTTCGAATTGATCCCGACGACGGCGACGTCTTTGTAGTCGGCCGCGATCGCGTTCATCGCGTCGAACTTCGCCCTGACGTACGGGCAATGGTTGCACATGAAGACGACGAGCAGGGCGTCGTGATCGTCGAACGATTCGAGGTCGTGGGTATCGCCGTCGGTCCCCTCGAGTTCGAAGTTGGGAGCCCTGTCGCCGTGCTCTATAACGTCGGATTCGGATTCCAGTGCCATACGTGTCCGTTCGTCATCCACTAACAAAAACTATCGCGACACGAACGCGGAGGTCACCCCTCGAACGTCGTCAGAAAGACCGCTACAACGGCGAGGGCGATCCCGATCGCCTTTCGGGCGGTCAGGGCCTCATCGAGGACCACGATGCCGACGACAGAACTCCCGACCAGAAACAGGCCAAAGATCGGAACGACGACGCTCACTGGCCCGGCCGCAAGCGCCCGGTAGTACGCGATGATGCCGACAGCGAGACAGATCCCCGCCGCGTACATATAGGGCGCGTCCTCGTGTGTCAGCATCGAAACGAAGGGGCGATCGGTCGCGAGAACGATGCCGAGGGCCACGATCACGAGAATTCCGTTCGTCACGAACACGACGACATCCGCCGGAAGATCCCGCATCGCGACGTTTACCAGCGGTGCGACGAGCGTGTACGCTACCAGCGCAACGAGGGCATACCAGAGATACTGCATACGGGAACGCCGTCCGACTCCGAAAAGTTCCTACCGGTATCGTGCTGGATCGGTGCCGAAACCGTCAAACCCGAACCCGGCCAACGTAGAGACAGTTAATGACGCTCACGAAACGGATCATCCCCTGTATCGACGTGGATCTGAACGACGACGGGGAGGCGGCGGTCTACACCGGTGTCAACTTCGAGGACCTGGAGTACACTGGCGACCCCGTCGAACTCGCAAAGAAGTACAACGAGGCGGGTGCCGACGAGTTCGTCTTCCTCGATATCACCGCCTCGGCGGAGGGTAGAGAGACGATGCTTGATACTGTCTCGGCGGTTGCCGACGAGTGTTTCATCCCGCTGACGGTCGGCGGGGGGATCCGGACGAGAGACGACATCAAGGAGACGCTCCGGGCCGGTGCGGACAAGGTCTCGATCAACACCGGCGCGATCGAACGCCCCGAACTGATCGGCGAGGGTGCGGCTGCTTTCGGCAGTCAGTGTATCGTCATCTCCGTCGACGCCCGGCGGCGGTTCGACGAGAGCGGCGAACACTACGTCGAGGTCGACGGCGAGTCCTGCTGGTTCGAGTGTACCGTCAAGGGCGGCCGGGAGGGAACCGGCATCGACGTCGTCGAGTGGGCCAGGGAGGCGGCCGACCGCGGCGCCGGCGAACTGTTCGTCAACTCGATCGATGCCGACGGGACGAAGGACGGGTACGATATCCCGCTGACGAAGGCCGTCTGTGACAGCGTCCGCACGCCCGTTATCGCGTCGTCGGGCTGTGGTTCGCCGACACACATGGCGGAAGTGTTCACCGAGGCCGGGGCCGACGCGGCGCTGGCGGCGTCGATCTTCCACTTCGAGGAGTACTCCGTCGACGAGGTCAAACGCCACCTCGAAGAACAGGGGATCCCGATCCGGATCTGATTCGGCGCCGCAGTGCGAGCGGAAGGGTTTATTCTGCCATCGACCGTACCTGAAATCGTGAAGTGGCGGTGTGCGTGGTGCAGTCGCGAGTACGACTCCGATGATCCGCCGTGTGAGACCTGCGGACACGAGACGTTCGAGCCGGTCTCGGCAGCGACCGACTCGACTTTCGAGAGCGGGTCGCTCGTGTGGGTCTGTACGGACTGCGGGCGCGAGCACGTCAAACACTCGCCGCCCTGTTCGCGGTGTGGGAGCCACAGCCTCGAGAAACGTGAATCGGACGCGAGTAATCTCGATGACATCTCCTCGCCGGGATACCTGACGGTCGGCAAGCCGTATCTCGCCGGGGTCGTCGTTGTGCTCGGACTCGTGGTCCTCGTCGTCACCGGTGTCGTTCCGTTCCCGGGAATCGGCGGTCCGCCGGCCCCACCAGACGCACCGGCCGATGGCGATCAGTCCGGGGGATTGGATCTCAGCGCCGTCGAGAGCGAACTCCACGATCGGTTCGAGACCGAACGGGCGAGCGCCGGAGCCCCGGAACGTGAACTCGGCGGTGACGGTACCGGCACCTACATCGAGTACCGCACCCGCCATCGGGTCGCGGAAAGGTACGATTCGGAGTACGACGGATCGATGCCGGACGCTTCCGCGTTCGATCTTCAGTGTGGATCTCAGCCGAGACTCGGCGTCGCGACATCGTCTGTCGGAACCGACTCGTTCGACGACGAATCGGCGTTCGCCGACGCGCTCGCCGACGATCTGTTGACTACCGAGAGTTTCCGGGAAGCAGTGCTGTCGGAGGCTGAGAGCGAGGGAATTACTGTCCACGTCGGCCCCGATGGGACCGTCTTCGTCGGCTATATGGCCTGCTGACTGGGTTTCAGGTCATGCGGCCGCCTCGAACGCCTCACGGAAAGCGTCGGTTTTTTCCTCGACCCGACGGGCGCCCGCCTCGAGCGCGTCGAGGGGGTCGATGCTGCCGTCGGTCTTGACCGTCACGATCGGGTCGGTCTGGCCGCCGGATTGCTCGGGGTTCATGTCGTAAGTCGCCGCAGCGACGCCGTCGACCTCCAGAAGCGCACCCTTCAGGACGTTCATGAACGTGTGATCCTCTCCCTGGATCTCGATCGAAAGCTCGGTCTCGAGATTCTCGATGACGCGCAGGTCCATTACCTGTTTGTAGGCCGATCCGCCGTATGAGCGTTACGGAACGGCGGAGTTTCGAACGGCTCGAAGTCGGTCAGGATACGTTTTTGTCCCCGGCGTCCGCCGATGGGAGTATGGAACTGGATCTCTCCGGGAAGACCGCGGTCGTAACCGGCGGCTCGAGAGGTATCGGGCGCGCGATAACGCTGGGCTTCGCCGAGGCGGGGGCGAACGCGGTGCCGCTCTCGCGGACGGAATCCGACGTGGAGGCGGTCGTCGAGGCGGTCCGCGAGCGCGGCGTCGAGAGCCACGTCGAAACGCTCGACGTCACCGACACCAGGGCCGTCGAAGCGGTTTTCGGCCGGATCGACGACGACCTCGGGATCGACGTCGTCGTCAACAACGCCGGAGTCAACCCCGATTCCGCCCTCGGGACGCCCGAGGCAGTCGACGACGAGGGGTTCGACTTCGTGACCGACGTCAACCTCGGCGGCGCCTTCGCCTGTGCCCGGGCGGCCGAAGAGCCGCTCTCAGAAAACGGGGGCACGCTCATCAACGTCGCCAGCGTCGGCGGGCTGGTCGGGCTCCCCCGCCAGCACCCCTATGTCGCCTCGAAACACGGTCTCGTGGGACTGACAAAGAGCCTCGCGCTCGATTGGGCGCCGGACGTGCGGGTCAACTGTCTGGCGCCGGGGTACGTCGCGACGGACCTCACGAGCGAACTCCAGGAAAACGAGACGCTCCGCCGATCGATCGAGGAGCGGACGCCGCTGGATCGGTTCGCCGACCCCGAAGAGATTGCCGGGCCTGCGGTCTTTCTCGCCAGCGATCTCGCCTCGTATGCGACCGGCTCGACGTTCGCCGTCGACGGCGGCTGGACGGCGCGCTGACGGCCGCAAAACATCGTCGGCCGTCCCGGGTCCGCATAATAAAGAGTTTTGCGCCCCCGGCGCTGAGAGAACATATGACTACGTTCGAGTACGACGTCGCCATCGTCGGGGCCGGGACTGCCGGTTGTTACGCCGGGGCCACCGTCGCCGACGCCGGGTACGACGTCGTCATCGTCGAGCGAAAGGACGAATCCGAAGCGGGACACATCGCCTGCGGCGACGCCCTGAAAGGGGCCGACAAATTCCCCGAATCCATCCCCAAATCCCACATCGAGGGCTCGTTTACCAACACCGAGGTCGATCACGGACAGTTCGAGATCCCCAGCGAGGACGCCGTCCTCGATATCCCCGTCCCGGGTGAACTCGCCGTCATCGACAGATACGAGTACGGTAGACGAGTCATCGACGGGGCTGAACGGGCCGACGCGGAGTTCCACTACGACACCGTCGTTCAGGACGTCCTACAGGACGACGACGGCCGGGTGATCGGACTCGAGGCGACGAAGCGGGGCGAACACAGACGCTACGAGGTCGATATCGTCCTCGACGGGGCGGGGGCGCTCTCGATCCTGCAGGACAAAGCCGACTTCGAGGGGACGACCTTCGATACGAACGTCCGGTACTCGCAGTTCTCCTCGGCCTACCGGGAGATCATCGAGGTCGACGACCCAGTCGAGTGGTCGGACGCCCTCGTGTTCAAGCCGACGAAGCGGTCGGCCGGGTACCTGTGGTACTTCCCGCGGACGCCGACGGAGATCAACGTCGGGCTGGGCTTTCAGATGAACGAGGAACCGATGCAACTCGTCTCGGATCTCCGCGAGGACATCAGCCGCCGGCCGGAACTGAAAAACGCGACCGTGAAAGACAAACTCGGCGCGGCCTTGCCGACGCGCCGACCGTACGATTCGGCGGTCGCACCCGGGTATATCGCGATCGGCGATGCCGCCGCCCACGTCAACCCGATCAGCGGCGGCGGGATCGCCGGCGCCGCCTACGCCGGCCAGTACGCCGGCGAGCAGGCGATCGAGGCGATCGAAGACGGCGACGTGAGCGAGGAATCGCTGTGGCGGTACAACGAACGCGTCATGGACCACTACGGCGGCCGGTACGCCGCCCTCGACGTCTACAACATCTTCTCGACCGCCTACGACCTGGACGACCTGATAGGGTTGCTCGCCGCCCTTCCCGCCGGGAAGCTCTCGGACGCGCTGTACTCGGGGTCGGCGAGCGTCGGCCTCGGCCTCAAACTTCGGGTGTTGATAAAGAGCTTCGGTCACTGGGGCACACTGAAGAACCTCTATGAGACGAAGTCGCTGGCCGATCGACTGCTGGAGCACTACGAGGGGTACCCTTCGACGCCCGAGGCGTTCCCCGAGTGGCAAGGGGAACGCGACCGCATCATGGACGACATCTACGCCGAGACCGGCGCCGAGTCGAAGTACTGAGTGCGGCCCCCGAAGGCCGGCGACTAACCGACACTACGGTTTATAATGCCGGCCGGCGAAGACTGGGTATGGGTTCGACGAGTACGAACGACGATACGGACGGACCACCCTCCCGGATCGGACGACTCCTGTTCGGGCTCGGACTCGCCCTGCAGGCTTCCGAGGACTTCCGCGATATGGAGGATACTGTCGAATACGCCGAATCAGCCGGCGTCCCGATGCCCGACGTCGCGGCCCCGTTCGCGTCGGGAATGATGCTTTTCGCCGGTGCCGGGATCGCGCTGTGGCGGCTACCGCGGCTGGCGACCGGCGCCGCCGTCACCTTCCTGACGGTCGTGACGGCGACGATGCACGATTTCTGGAACGCCGACGAGGACAGTCGATCCGGCGAGCGGCTCGCTTTCTTCGGAAACCTCGCGATGTTCGGGGCGGCGCTGGTCTTCCTCCGGGAGGCGTACAAGTGACCTCCTCCCCGTCGTGACCGACGGGGCTTCCCGAACCGCACTGCAGCGTTGGGATATTTGCCGGTTTACGGGCAGACCTGCTCTTGTGGGGCTACTCGCCCCGTTTGCTTGTCGAACAGGCGCACCGATGGCTGGGCCAAACAGCCGTTACTCCTATCCTGTGAGGGATTCGGAGTTACCGTCGCTCGCATATTCTCTGCCGCATTCAGATCACTATTGGCGACCACTCCACAGTCCGAACAGACGTACAAGCCTCGCTCAACGCGGTTTGAATCGGCCTGCGCTCCACAGGCACAGCAGCTGATCGACGTTGCCAACTCGTACTCATCGACTCGTTCAACATCGATCCCACGTTCTTCAGCTTTGTACTCGATTTGCTGAATGAGCGTCTCAAACGCCCAGTCGTGCAGGCGTTTGTTGCCGTGGCGTCCCCAGTCTTCATCTGCCCGGATGTTCTTCGGATGGCCGACCGCGATCGTGCCAACACCACGCTCTGCACACTGTTCGACGATATCTTTCGAGACCGTGTGCAGGACATGCGTCTGGCGGCGTGCTTTTTTCGTTCGTGCCCATTCTGCGGTCTGTGAGGGACCCTCCTCACCTTCAGTGTGGTACTCTATCTGCCGGAAGTAGTGAGCGTCTTCTTTCAACGCATTCCCCGGATACAAGATCGTCTCATCGCCAACTGAGACGGCTGCTGTATTACAGATGCCGAGATCAACACCAGCCGTCTTTGCGCCAGACTGATCAGGGGCCTCGATGGCGACTTTACAGACGAAGTGCAACTCCCAGTGGTCACCAGTCCACACTGCCCGGACTTGCTGGACATCTTCGACACCAGCCAAGCTTGCGTCAGGACCGGTGTCGTATTCACAGAGGATGAAGTCGGCCCATCCATCTTTCAGGTTCTTGCCTTTCGACAGCCGGAGTTGCTGGTGTTTCGTGTCGAGTTTGAACCCGTCTTGTTTGAACGTGATCGTGCTGCGTGGTCGTTCATCGCCGTATTTGCGGTAGCCCGGTGGGTTTGCGTCTGGGTCACCTTGTTCGAACCACGACTGGAAAGCGCCAGACAATTCTTCGACAATTGCCTGACTAGATTGGGCATTCAAGTCTTTCCAGCAGTCCTGCGTTTTCATGTAGGACTTGAGCGGTCCTTCGTCGGGGATTTCTCCCGTGTGATCCCAGATACGACTGATGGTCCACCGAGCAACGTTCCAGATTTTACTGCCGGAACGACCGAGTGAATCAAGATCACGCACGACACCCTCACGGTTGTTGGTGAGTGTCGCTGTAATGGTGCGTGTTGTGACCAGATTCACTGTACATAACCTATGATAGTAAAATGACGTAATCGTTACGACTCGGCGTTGAATATCCAGCCAGCAGGAACGATGGTGGCATCGGCCTGGAGCGTACGCGATTTACTCCCGCCCTGTTCGTTCCTCGGTTCCGACAGAGCGTCGGAACGCCCACCACTCACAGAAAGGGCGGGATTCTCTCGCTGAATCAAGATAGGCGGCTATCGGCAGGTCTTTTAGTTCCGAAACCGGACCGGCGAATATGGTAGCGCTCGGACTGGTGGTCGCCCAGTTCAACAAAGAGCGGCCGGTGACCCAAGAAATGCAAGCCCGGGCCCGCGAGGCGGCGGCCGACGCCGACACCGACGCCGAGATCGTTGAGACCATCGAGGTGCCGGGCTCGTACGACGCGCCGCTTGCGGCCGACCGCCTCGCGAGGCGCGAGGACATCGACGCTGTCGTCGCGCTCGGCGCTATCGTCACCGGCGATACGGATCACGACCGCGTGATCGCGGACGCGGCGGCCCAGGGGCTCACCGACGTCTCCCTGAAACGCGATACGCCGGTCGCGCTCGGCATCACCGGGCCGGGGATGAGCCAGGCCGAGGCGGAAGAGCGTATCGACTACGGGGCAAGCGCCGTCCGGAGCGCTATATCACTCGCCGGAGAATTACAAGACTATGACACCTGAACTGGAGTTCACCGACCGCGTCGAACGGGTCGAGCCGAGCGCAACGCTCGCGATCAGCAACCTCGCAGCCGAACTGGAGGCCGACGGCGTCGACATCGTCGATCTCTCCGTGGGCGAACCCGACTTCCCGACGCCGGAGAACGTCGTCGAGGCCGGGAAGGCGGCGCTCGATGCCGGCCACACCGGGTATACCCCCTCGAACGGGATCCCCGAACTGAAGGAGGCGATCGTCGAGAAACTCGCCGGCGACGGTCTCGAGTACGGAACCGACGAGATCATCGTCACGCCGGGCGGGAAACAGGCGCTCTACGAGACGTTCCAGGCGCTCGTCGACGACGGCGACGAGGTGGTCCTTCTGGATCCGGCCTGGGTCAGCTACGAGGCCATGGCGAAGCTGGCCGGCGGAGAGCTATCGCGGGTCGATCTCTCCGGGTCGGGTTTCCAGCTCGAGCCCGCGCTCGACGACCTCGCCGAGGCGGTCTCGGACGACACCGAACTCCTCGTCATCAACTCGCCGTCGAACCCCTCCGGAGCCGTTTTCTCCGATTCGGCGCTGGAGGGCGTCCGGGATCTGGCGGTCGATCACGACGTGACGGTCATCTCCGATGAGATCTACGACGCGGTCACATACGACACCGAACAGACCTCGCTCGGATCGCTCGAAGGAATGGACGGACGGACTGTCACGATCAACGGCTTCTCGAAGGCCTACTCGATGACCGGCTGGCGGCTGGGTTATCTCGCCGCGCCCGAACCGCTCGTCGAACAGGCTGGAAAGCTCCACTCGCATTCGGTGTCGTGTGCGGCGAACTTCGTCCAACACGCCGGCGTCGAGGCGCTGGAGAACGCCGACGCGGCCGTCACCGAGATGTGCGAAGCCTTCGAGGAACGCCGCGATATGCTCGTGGACCTCTTCGCCGAACACGGCAAAGACGTGCCGGTCCCCGACGGCGCCTTTTATATGATGCTGCCGGTCGACAGCGACGATCAGGCGTGGTGTGAGGGCGCCATCGAGGACGCCCACGTCGCGACGGTCCCGGGCAGCGCCTTCGGGACGCCCGGCTACGCTCGGCTCTCGTATGCGGCCAGCGAAGAGCGCCTGCGGGAGGGCGTGGACCGCCTGGCCGACGGCGGGTACCTTTGACATCCTCTCGGCCCTGAAGGGCGAAGATTCCCACGGCACTGCGCCGCTGGTTTGGGATTTTTACGGTTTGTAGACGCCTCGAGAGACGGCTACTGGCTGTGCCAACCAGCTGTTACTCCTATCCCGGTATGGGATTCAGAGATACTTTTCCTGCCTGCATCCCGAAATCCACAACAGAAAGGGATGGTTTCTGCGTGGAATCAACGAATCCCGATAGTGTCCAATTAGGTGGGCGGACAGGCCGCCTCGGTTATCTATCAGTACGGTAATTACTTGCTTAAAACATCCGTTCAGAACGGAGAGCGTAGCGTGTAGAGGGGTTGTCGGATTCATCCCCGCGCTGAAGCGCGAGGCTTTCTCCTCGAACTTCCGTAATTCCGCCGAACTGATCGGCGCGCAGGTTCTGTACCTTTGTTGTACGATCGGTTTCCTGAAGTCGATGCTGTCGGACAGAACGGCTGATACGCTCGACCGGGCGCCGTTCGGACTCGAGAGTGTCGAGGCGTCTGTCCGACAGAACGAAAGACGACCGGCGCTGCCGTTAGGTTAGTCCTCTAGCGCGTCGGCGATCCGCTCGATTTCGCGGCGGATATCGTGGAGTTCGTCGCGGACCTTCCGGACCTCGCGGACGACCTCCTCGTTGTCGCTTCCGTCCTCCTGGCCGCGGCCACCCATCTCCGGCGGGCCGCCGCCCATACCGCCCGGACCGCCACCACCCATGCCACCCGGACCGCCGCCACCGCCCATCATGCCGCCCATCATCTGGGCGAAGGGGCTGCCGCCCATGCCACCCGGACCGCCGCCACCGCCCATCATCTCCTTCATTTTCTCCTCGCGGCTCATCTCCTCGCCGTCGCCCTCGCCGCCTTCACCCTCGGTGCGCTGTTGTCTGATCTCCTCGACGCGCTCGCGGAACGATTTCTCCTCTCCGTCCTCGCCCGCGTCGGTCGTCTCCGTCTCCTCTGCCGTGTTCTCTTCGTCCGTCATGCTCCCCCCTTTCGGCTCCCCACAAAAAAGTCCACAGGTTCTCCGGGTCGCAGTCATCCGAACGAGCCGAGACTGGACTGGAGTTCGCGCGAGGCCGCGCCGTTTCGCAGTTCGTACCCCACGAGCGACCGCATATCGACGGCGAAGGCCTCGCCGTCGCGTTCCAACAGGAGCACCCGGCCTTTGGTCCCGAGGACGGTCCCGGCCGCGAGCGTTTCGGGGAGCGGCGCCGACTCCAGATCGAGACCGTACCCGAACTCGAAGGTCCGTTCGACCTCGAAATCGGCCAACAGCTGTTCCCACGACTCGGTGTCGATTTCCCGTCCGATCCCGACGATCTTCGTCGGTACCCGGACCGAGTCGGGGACCGGCGTCGATCGGGCGATCTCCGACTCGATCTCCCGGGCGATCCGGCCGTTCTCGACGCGGCGGACGATCGCACCACGGTCGGCCCCCTGCTCACGGAGCCGGACACGAGGATCCTCGCGTCCGGTCACGCCGATCTTGAACGTCGAGGGCGCGAAGGCCGCCAGATAGACGGCGTGTTCCCGGTGACAGTCCATCTCGGCTTTGAGACACGTCCCGGTACAGCGGGCACAGATCCACGTCGAGTCGTGGGCCGCACAGTAGGGGGCACTCGAGCGCTCACAGGGGAGGTGTTCGTCCCCGTCGACGGCGCCCGCACACCGCCGCCGTCCGAGCGTGTAGGCCAGTTCCCGACCGGGGGGAAGCGGTTCGCGCTCGACGGTGCCCTCCCGGGCGACGAGAAGCGCCGCCGCTTGCGGCTCCTTTGCCCCTACGTCGTAGCCGACGACCTGCACAGGTGGTTCTAAACGGTCGGTCGGCTTAGGGGTTTCCTCCCGGAACGGACGGTTTCAGCAGTAGTCGCCGGTACACGCAGGTATGGGGCAAAACGGTTTTGTGTTCGAGACCGAATAGGACGTATGCTCGAAGCGGCGCTGGAGGTGACCGTCGGCGACGGGGTCGAGTTCTCCTTTTCAGTGGTCAACGCCGGCGATCGCCCGGTGGAACGCACCTTCCGGGACGCCTGTCGGGCCGATTTCGCGGTGTACCGCGACGGCCGGGAGGTCTGGCGCTACAGCGACGGCCGGGCGTTCGCACAGACCGTCTCGACGGCGGAGTTCCAGCCCGGCGAAGCGGCGACGTTCGAGGCAACCTGGCCCGATCCGGATCCCGGCGAGTATACCGCCGAGGCGGCCCTCCGGGTGAGCGACGGATCGGTGACCGCCCGGACACCCTTTTCAGTGTGACCCGGCGGGGAAGGAGCTCGATCGGTTCGGAGAGACCGTCGGCGGCGGTGGACCGTAACACCCCTAACGGACGGCAGTGAATGGTGGCTATGGAACGCGATCCAGGGGTCGCCGTCCTCCGCCTCGGTCACCGCCCCGGCCGGGACAACAGGATGACGACCCACGTCGGGCTGACCGCGCGTGCGCTCGGCGCCGACCGGGCGATCCTCGCCGGACGGGCGTCCGCCCCGAAGGAAACGATCGAGGACATCACGGACCGGTTCGGCGGCCCCTTCGAGGTCGAACTGACGGACGAGCCGGGGCGTGTGCTGCGTGAGTGGTCCGGGCCGGTCGTCCACCTGACGATGTACGGGCTCCCGATCCAGGACGTCGAGGACTCGATCAGAGCCGACCACGGGCCCGAGCCGGTCCTGGCCGTCGTCGGGGCGGGGAAAGTCCCCTTCGACGTCTACGAGCTGGCCGATTACAACGTCGGCGTGACGAACCAGCCCCACTCGGAGGTCGCCGGTCTGGCGGTCTTTCTGGACCGATTCTTCGAGGGGGCGGAACTCGACCGGGAGTGGACCGACGCGACACATCGGGTCGTCCCGAAGGCGACCGGCAAACAGGTCGAGCCGATCGAGGACGACTGACACGGGCCGTGTGGTCGCCGCCGGCGCAAAATTTCAAGTCGTGGACGGGTGAATCGACTCCGTATGGACACGACGTTCGAAACGACGCGGGTAGAATTCGACGACTCGACGGGTGTCGGCCGGATAACGCTCGATCGCCCCGACGCGCTGAACGCGCTGAACGCTCGGCTCCGGGAGGACATCGTCGGCAGCCTTCGGGCACTCGATGAACTGAACGACGACGGCATCGACATGCGCGTCGTCGTGATCGAGGGCGCCCAGGGGCACTTCTGTGCGGGCGCCGACATCACCGAGTTCGAGGCCGACGCCCCGACCGCCGACGTGGATCGAACGCACTACCGGTTCATCAGGGACTACCCGGTGCCGGTCGTTGCGAAGATCCGCGGTTACTGTCTGGGCGGCGGGCTCGAGACCGCGATGAGCTGTGATTTCCGGTTCGCGAGCGCCGAGGCGACGCTCGGGCTGCCCGAGGTCGATCTCGGTATCCTGCCGGGAGCCGGCGGCGTCCAGTTCATCAGCCGGCTCGCGAACCCCTCGGTCGCCATGGAGATCGCGATGACGGGCGAGCACATCTCCGCCGATCGGGCCGCCGAGGTCGGGATCGTCAACCACGTCTACCCCGAGGCCGAACTCGACGACGCCGTCGGGGAGTTCGCCGAGACCATCGCCGCCAAGCCGCCGCTGTCGATACAGGCCATCAAACAGTCCGCCAACTACGCCACCGAGGCCGGCCTCGAGGCGGGCATCGAGTACGACCGGACGCTCATCGAGCCGCTCTTCGGAACCGACGACCACGAGGAGGGTGTCAGGGCGTTCTCCGAGGACGATTACGAGCCCGAGTTCCACGGACGGTAGGTTCGCCTCCGGAGCCGTCGGTGCGCCGAGGGCCGACGCTACGGGTGAAGAGGTGCCGCGATACATCGAAGCGTAGGCGGAGCGATCGCGGTGCCGGAGGGACGGACGGGCACCAGGCCGGACCGTTCCGGAGTGGTAACGGTTTTTGTGTCTGCACGCTTAACGGGTGTATATGAGTGGCGATCCGAACGACGAGAAGCTACAGGAACTCCGCGAGGAGAAACTCGAACAGATCAAAGAACAGCAGGACGAGGGCGGCGACGCCGAGGCTGCCGAAGCCCAGCGCCAGCAGGCAGAGGCCCAAAAGAAGGCGATGCTCCGGAAGGCGCTGACCGACGGCGCGCGCAAGCGGCTCAACACCGTCCAGATGTCGAAACCCGAGTTCGGCGAGCAGGTCGAACAGCAGATCGTCGCGTTGGCCCAAAGCGGCCGGCTACAGGGCAAGATCGACGAAGAAAAGATGAAGGAACTGCTGCAGGAGATGAAACCCGAATCGCAGAGCTTCGACATCCGGCACCGGTAATGGAGTGTGGACTGCTGTTCAGCGCCGGCAAAGACTCCTCGCTTTCGGCGCTGTTGCTCGAAGACTTTTATCAGGTCACACTCGTGACCGCCCACTTCGGGTTCACCGACGACTGGACCTACGCCCGCGAGGCCGCCGAGGCGCTGGGGTTCCCGTTCGTCGCGATCGAACTCGACGCGGAGGTCGCCGATGAGGCGGTCGAGCGGATGCACGAGGACGGATTTCCCCGCGCCGGGATCCAGACGATCCACGAGGCCGCCCTGGAGGCGGCCGCCGTCGAGTACGACGTGATCGCCGACGGCACCCGCCGCGACGATCGGGTCCCGACGATCTCCCGAGCCGTCGCACAGAGCCTCGAGGACCGCCACGGGGTCGACTACGTCGCCCCGCTTTCGGGGTTCGGTCGGGGGGCCATCGACCGGCTCGTCGATTCGCATCTGACCGTCGAGTCCGGTCCCAGCGAGACGATACAGAAAGGCGACTACGAGACCGAACTCCGGGAACGGATCCGAAACCGGTGGGGCGAGGACGCCGTCGCGGAGATCTTTCCGGACCACGAACAGACCCGCGTCACCGGACGGGCGTGACCGCCAGACTCGCGGCGCCGCCCACCTTTTTGTCGTCTCACGTCGTATATGACCCCATGGAGTTCGTCATCGTCGGCTACGGCCGCGTCGGGGCTCGCACCGCTACCATCCTCTCGACCGAGGGACACGGAGTCGTGATCGTCGACCACGACGAGGATCGGGTCGAAAAGGCCCGGGACGACGGCTGTGAGGCGATCGAAGGTGACGCCGGGGACGAACGCGTCCTCGAACAGGCGAGGGTTAGCGAGGCAGACGCCCTGGCGGCGCTGACGAGCGATCTGAACGCCAACTTCACCGCATGTATGATCGCCAATAGCCACGGCTGCCGGACCGTCCTCCGGATCGACGAGGACTACCGCGAGGAGATCTACCGGAAGTACGCGGCCGACGTCGACGAGGTCGTCTACCCCGAACGGATGGGTGCTGCAGGGGCGAAGACGGCGCTTTTGGGCGGGGACCTGAACGTGCTCGGGGACCTGACCGAACACCTCACCGCGACGAGCCTCGAGATCCCGGAGGGGTCCTCGGCCGTCGGCCGGCGGGTCGTCGAACTGGACCTCCCCGGCGGCGCCAGAGTGTACGCACACGGACGGCGGCGGGAACCGATGACGATCCCGCTCCCCAGAACCCGGATCGAAGCGGGGGACCGCCTCGCGCTCATCGCCGAACAGGCGTCGCTCGAGGAGGTCAGATCGTCGATCAACGGGTAGGGGAAGTAACTAAAATAAGTTATACAAACCGTAGCGAGTAGCCGAATCCGATCGCTGAAAAGGTATTTCATTTTCCGGTTCGAAGCGGTTGTGTGGCGACTTTTAGGACAGAAAACGAAACTCCCCGGTTCGGAACTGACCTCGGCGAGGTGACGGGGGCGATAGGTGATTCGGTTACGGTACTCCCGCTCGTCGTCGCGCTGGGGCTTTTGACGCCGGCCTCGCTTTCACATCTGCTCGCCGGCTTCGCGCTGTTTCAGGTGCTCTGGGGGGTCGTCTACGGCGTGCCGCTGTCCGTCGAGCCGATGAAGGCGATCGCGGGGCTGGCGATCGCCGGGTCGATCACCTACGGCGAACTCGTCGCCGCGGGCCTGATGGCCGGAGGACTCCTGTTCGTCGCCGGGGCCATCGGGGCGCTCTCGCGGATCGAGTCGGTTATCGGCGAGCCGGTCGTCCGTGGTGTACAGTTCGCCGTCGCACTCGTTCTCGCTGTCGCGGCAATCGATCTCGCCGTCGGCGCCCCGACCGTCGCCGTTGCTGGGCTCGCGGTCGCCGTCGTCGTCGCGGCCGTCTCGAAGCGGGCCGTCGCGCTCGTGCTGTTGGCTCTCGGTGCGGGCTGGGCGGCGGTGACGACCGGCGTTCCCGCGCCGGCACTCCCGGCCGTCTCCGCGTTCCCGACGGGCGACCCGACCGTCTCCGTCGGGGCGATCGAGGGCCTCACGGCCCAACTGGCGATGACTGTCGGCAACGCCGCCGTCGCGACCTCGCTTTTGCTCTCCGATCTCTACAATACGGAGATCTCCTCCGACAGGCTCGCCGGGAGCATGGGAGTGATGAACCTCACGGCGGTCCCGTTCGGTGCCCTGCCGATGTGTCACGGCTCCGGCGGGCTGGCCGGCAAGCACGTCTTCGGCGCCCGGACTGGGTCCGCGAACCTCGTTGCCGGCGCCCTCTACGGCGGTCTCGCGTTGGTTGCAGGCGTACTCTTTGCGTTCCCGCTCGCGTTGCTCGGCGTCGTGCTGTTCGTCGTCGCGGCCTCGCTGGCCCGGGTGGCGTTCGCCTCGACGGAGCGGCCGTGGCTGGTCGGCGCGATCGGCGTCCTCGCGGTCGCGACAAACGTCGGCATCGCGTTCATCGCAGGGGTCGGGTGGTGGCGGCTCCGCGAGGGAGGGTTTTTGTCCGATCGGGCGTTGTTTTCGGGTATGTCGTGGGATCGCCTGTTCGATCGCGCCGAGGATCACGGAGTGACGGCCGAGGAAATACGGGCGGCACTCGAGGCACGCCGTGACGGTTGAGGACCCCGAAGCGAAGTACACGCGCCTCGTGGCTGACGCCGACGTTCTCGCCGCTGATCTGCTCGTCGGGGACGCTGCCCGGCAAGCGCTCGATACGGTCCGGTCGCATTCGTGGCTCGAGCTCCTCGCTACCGAACCGCTGTTGGCGGACGCCGAGGCAGTCGTCGGAACGCTCGCCGACGAACCCCTCGCGGCGGCGTGGCGCGAGTCGATCGGAGATCTGGTTACCCTTGTCGAGCAGCCGCCGGACGATCACCCGGCGCTGGCGGCGGCCTACCGCGGGAACGCGGGACAGCTCCTCTCGCTCGATAGCCGGCTTCGGAGCGCTCGCGCGGGCGCGAACCTCCAGGGTGTAATGGACGTCAGCGTCCGATCGCCCGACGCGTTCGTCTCCGTGTTCGACCCCGAAACGGCCTACGAGCTGGCGTTCGACGCGCCGTATCCGGGACCGGACCGGGACTCACGTGACTGATCGCCTTCACCTGTCGACGAACCACTCGGCGAACTTCCCGAGCGCCCGCCCCCGGTGTGAGACCGCGTTCTTCTCGTCGGCGCTCATCTCCGCGAAGGTCCGTCCGCTGTGTTCGAAGATCGGGTCGTATCCGAACCCGCCGGTCCCGCGGGGTTCGACGATCCGGCCCGGGACCGCCCCCACGAAGAGTTTCACGGGGAGATCCTCCCCGGTGACGGTGTCGTCTGTCGTTGCTGACGCCCGATCTTCAGCCGCCAGGTCCTGTCCACGTCGGTCGTCGGTGTCGATCGGTTCGGGCGAGGCCTCGAACGGATCGCCGTCGCAGTAGGCGATCACACACCGGAACTTCGCCCGGGTCGCGTCCTCGCGTCCGGCGAGGTCGCCGACCCGCTCGACGCCGAGGGTGTCCTCGACGTACGCCGAGTATGGCCCCGGAAAGCCGTCGAAACCATCGATGTAGAGGCCGGCGTCGTCGACGATGACCGGCTCGCCGACGTGTTCGTAGGCGTCACGGGCGCCGTGGGCCGCGACGCGCTCGAGCGAGTCGGCCTGGATCTCCGGGTAGTCGTACTCCAGGGCAGCCACCTCGTCGCCGAGGTACTCCTCGGCTTCCCGGACTTTGCCGTCGTTCGTCGTCACGTAACGGAGCATACCCGAACATCGGTTCGCGTATAAAAAGGGCCACCGGTACGCGGCGAGCGTCGGCCGTTTTCGTTCCCGAAAGAGCTATTTCGCAGGTTCATAAATCAGAGGCATGCCACTTATAAATGAAGCCGACATGGAGTGGTCAGAACTGGACCACGGCGAGACGCGGTTCAGGCGAAAACAACTGGGGGAAGCCGCCGAAAGCGAGACGCTCGGGTGCAGCCTCTATGAACTCCCGTCCGGGCGGAAATCGTGGCCGTACCACTACCACACTGCCAACGAGGAGGCGCTGTACGTCCTCGAGGGGAGCGGGTCGATCCGGCTCGGCGGTGAGACGTACGATCTGGAAGCGGGCGATTACGCCCCGCTGCCGGCCGACGAGTCGGGCGGCCACAAGGTGATCAACGACTCCGAAGACGTCCTCCGGTACCTCGCGATCTCGACGATGAACGAGCCGGACGTGACGGTCTATCCGGACTCGGGGAAGATGGGTGTCTACGTCGGCTCGCCCCCCGGCGGACAGGAGGGACGGACGCTGGAAGGGTACTTCAACGTCGACGACGACGTCGACTACTGGGAGGGAGAGTGGCCGGGGGGCGTCGGAGTCTATATATTGATATTTAGGTAAATATAGTCATGTCGTTACAGACATATACTTACAGACTGCTCCCCAATAAACATAGTATCCTATTTATGCCGTTCCGGGATACCGTCGGGTAATGGCACCAAGCCAGTTCGACGGGATAACGCGGCGTAACGCGATCAAAGCACTCGGTGGCGCGGGCGCCTTCGCCATGGCCGGCTGTACGTCCGATGACGGCAACGGTGGTAATGGCAACGGTGGCAACGGTAACGGTGGCAACGGTAACGGCGGCAACGGCGACGGTGGTGGCTCGCTATCCGGTGACATCCGCATCTCCGGAAGCAGTACGGTCTACCCGGTTGCCCAGGAGGTTAGCCGTCAGTTCGCCCAGAACAACCCGGACGTGAGCTTCAATCTCACTCGGGACGGCAGCGGCGGCGGGTTCGAGAACGTCTTCATCCCCGGCGACAGCGACATCAACAACGCGAGTCGCCCGATCGGAGACGACGAACTCCAGCGCTGCCGCGACAACGGCATCGAGCCGGTCGAGTTCTTTATTGCACAGGATGCGCTCACTGTTGTCGTCAACAACGACGCCGACTTTATCGACTCGATCTCGCTGGAGGATCTCGCGACCATCTGGTCGCCGGACACCATGCCGGAGACGTGGGCGGAGGTCAACTCGGACTGGCCCGACGAACCGTTCGATCTCTACGGGCCGGCGAGTACGTCGGGCACCTACGACTACTTTATCGAGACGGTCGTCGGGGAGACCGAATCTGATCAGGAGATCCGCGG
The DNA here is from genome assembly GCF_024449025.1 of Natronomonas aquatica. GTDB lineage: Archaea > Halobacteriota > Halobacteria > Halobacteriales > Haloarculaceae > Natronomonas > Natronomonas aquatica. The sequence continues at coordinate 75,064 of NZ_JAHLKM010000010.1, forward strand.
CGACTTCGAGGGGACCGAAGAAGACGACCTGATCGCACAGGGTGTGGCCGGCAACGAGTACGCACTCGGGTATCTCCCCTTCGCGTACTACACGAACAACCCGGACACGGTCAAGGCACTCAGCCTCAGCGAGAGCGGCGGCGATCCCGTCGAGCCGAGCCTCGAGGGCGCCCAGAGCGGGAACTACCCGCTCGCTCGGCCGCTGTTCTTCTACGGCCACATGGGCAAGATACAGGAGAAAGATCACCTCCAGGCGTTCCTCGAGTTCTACATCAACGAAGCCGACGAGGACTACATCGCCGAGGACATCGGCTACGTCCCGGCCAGCGACCAGATGGTAGAGGACAACCTCACCGCCCTCGAGGAGGCGATCGCCGGCGAGTACGAGTATAGCGCGTAGCATCCGAAAGGGAACGCTGATTATGCACCTCTCGTTTTACCAACCTACATGAGCAAGGAATCGGAGACCGGGATCGGGTCGCTCCAGCGGAGCGGGTTCGTCGTCCGCAAGGAACGACTCTACGCCCGCCTGATCGCAGCGAGCGCCGTCCTGACGATACTCGTCACTGTCGGGATCATCCTGGCGTTATCCGGACGCGCGTTCTCGTTCTGGTCGGAGATATCGCCGGTCACGTTCTTCACTGGAACGAGCTGGAGCCCTGTCATCGCCCAATCGTACGGCGTGCTCCCGTTGATAAGCGGGACGCTCATCGTCACCGTCTTCTCGGCGCTGATCGCGCTCCCGGTCGGATTGGCGGCGGCGATCTATCTCAGCGAGTACGCGAGCGATACGGCCCGATCGATACTCAAACCCGCCCTGGAAATCCTCGCCGGCGTGCCGACCGTGATCTACGGTTACATGGCGCTCGTGTACGTCACGCCGCTGATCGACAGCGTCCTCCCGCTCTCCGCACAGGTTATTCCACCTGGCGTCCCCGTCCTTCCGGAGTTTACCATCGTCATGCCGTCGCTCCGCACGTTCAACGCGCTGTCGGCGAGCTTCGTCGTCGGGATCATGATCATCCCGATGGTCTCCTCTATCAGCGAGGACGCGCTGAGCGCGGTTCCGGATAGCCTCCGACAGGCCGGGTACGGACTCGGGTCGACGAAGTTCGACGTCTCGACGAAGATTGTCGTTCCGTCGGCGACCTCCGGTATCGTCGCGTCGTACGTCCTTGCTCTCTCGCGGGCCATCGGCGAGACGATGGCCGTCACGATGGCGATGGGGATGAGCCCACAGATGCCGTACTTCCCGAACGTGCTGAAGAACCTCGCGGAATCGGGGCAGACCATCACGGCGGCGATGGTCCAGATCGCCGGCGCGGACTCTCTCGGGAGCGGTCCTACCTACGAGGCGATGTTCGCACTCGGCATGACGCTGTTCGTGATCACGCTGACGATGAACGTCCTCGCCGAACTGGTCAGACGGCGGTTCCGGGAGGAGTACTGAGATGGCAACCGAAGAAACAGGCGATCAACTCGGACAGACCACGAGACTCAGGCTCCAGAAACTGAAAGGACAGCTCTTCGAGGTCTCGCTCGTCGCGGCGACGCTCGTCGGCATCCTCGCGCTTTTGGTGTTGTTCGCGTATATTTCCGTGGACGCCTTCCGGCCGGGGGCCGCATCACCCGTGTGGTTCCTCGCCTACTTCGGTACCCTCGTAGCCCCGATGGCCGCGTTCACGCTGTATGCCCGGCGAAAACCGGCAGTACAGGAGACGAACGCCAGGGCGTTCGCGGCGGTGTTCGGGGGCCTCCTCCTGAGCGTTGTGATGTACGCCGTTATCGATTCGCTCAGTCCCTACGACGTGTTCACCTACGTCTTTTTTGCGTCGATCCCGCCGGCGCTCGTTTTGACCTACGATCGGACGACGGACGACCGGACGTACACCGGACCGGCCATTCCCGTGTCGATCATCGTCGGCCTCGGCGTCGCGGCGGTACTGTACGATTTCGTCCGCGGGCCGATCGGGATCGCCGCGGAGTGGATCATGTACTTCGGTCTCGTCACCGTCCCGGCGGCGCTGCTCGTTGCGAGGCTGACGGCTTCCCGTCGCGGTCGCCGCACCGGCGCCATCGCTGGGGGAGCCGTCGCCGCGGGCGGTCTCGCTGTCGCCCTGGCGTCGATCGTCGCCGGGATCGACGCGTCGCTTCCGGTCGTCCTCTTTTCGGGATCCGTCGTTCCCACGAGCTACGTCGTCTGGCGGTCGGTCCGGACGAATCCGGAGGGCCGCGTCGGTGTCGTGGGGCCGTTCGTTCTGATCGGGGGCACGCTGCTCGGTGCCTCGCTCGTGGAGGGGTTCGGTATCGACAACCCGGACACGTTTCTCACACCGAACCTTCTGCTTCAATCTTGGGACGGACTGACCGCGAGTAATGCGGGTGTTTACCCGCAGATCGTCGGATCGATCGTCGTCGTGGGCTTCATGGCGGTCCTCGCGTTTCCGGTGGGGATCGGCGCGGCGATATACCTCGAGGAATACGCGCCTAGTTCCGGCTGGGGCGGCCGGCTGGCGACGCTGTTGGAGGTGAACATCTCGAATCTCGCCGGGGTTCCCTCAGTCGTGTACGGGCTGCTCGGGCTCGCGCTGTTCCGGCGGACGCTCGGGTTCGGGACCGGTATCGTCGTTTCGGCGGCGGGGACGCTCGGGCTGCTCATTCTTCCGATCGTGATCGTTTCGACCCAGGAGGCGCTTCGGTCCGTCCCCGACGACCTCCGGCAGGGGTCGTATGGCATGGGCGCGAGCCGGTGGCAGACGCTCCGTGAGGTCGTTTTGCCCGAGGCGATCCCCGGGACGCTCACCGGGACGATTCTCGCGTTGGCGCGGGCGATCGGCGAGACCGCGCCGCTGGTCATCATAGCGGTCGCCACGACGACGTACAGTCCGCCGAGCGGGCTGTTTTCGAGTGCGACGGCGCTGCCGTTACAGATTTTCGCCGCTTCGGCGAACGCAAAGCCCGAGTTCCGTCACGGGGTCGTTCCCGCGGCGGCCGTGGTGTTGCTCGTGTTGATGCTGTTGATGAACGCGACGGCAATCGTTATCCGGAACAAGTACGGACGTGGGAACTAACAAATGAGCGAACCAGACACATCCCCGAAGGTCCAGACGACGATCGAGACCGGCGACGAAGAGCCGCGAGACGCTCCCCTCAATACCAAGGAGACGATCATCGAGACGCGTGATCTAGACGTCTACTACGGCGAGGAGCAGGCGTTAGACGACGTTTCGATGGAGATATACGAACACGACGTGACGGCGCTGATCGGCCCCTCCGGCTGTGGCAAGTCGACGTTTCTCCGGTGTATCAACCGGATGAACGATCTGATAGACTCCTGTCGCGTCGAAGGCGACGTCGAGTTCGGCGGCAAGAACGTGTACGACGACGACGTGGACCCGGTCGCGTTACGGCGGAAGATCGGAATCGTGTTCCAAAAGCCCAATCCGTTCCCGAAATCGGTCCGTGAAAACGTCGGGTACGGGCTGAAGATCCAGGGCTACGAGGGCGACGTCGACGAGCGGGTCGAGGAGTCGCTCAAAAGCGCCGCGCTGTGGGACGAGGTGAAAGACCAACTGGACTCTTCGGGGCTCGATCTCTCGGGCGGCCAGCAACAGCGGCTGTGTATCGCCCGGGCGATCGCGCCGGACCCGGAAGTGATCCTCATGGACGAACCGACGTCGGCGCTCGATCCGGTCGCCGCCTCGAAGATCGAGGACCTCATCGACGACCTCGCGGAGCAGTACACCGTCATCATCGTCACCCACAACATGCAGCAGGCGGCGCGGATCTCCGATCGAACCGCCGTCTTCCTTACCGGCGGCGACCTCGTCGAGTACGACGAGACCCAGAAGATTTTCGAGAACCCGGAGCACCAGCGCGTCGAGGACTACATCACCGGCAAGTTCGGATAGCGATGGCCCGGAGGGACTACCGGCGGCAACTGGACGCGCTCCGTTCGGAGCCCCCGAGATGAGCGATCTCGTTTTCGATCGCTACGAAACCGCGCTCAAGACCCTCGAGACCAAAGACGAATCGTTGCCCCGGGAAGTCATCGAGGGCGATCAGGAAATCAACGAACTGTATCTCGAACTATAAGCCGACTGTTCGATCTGTTCGCGCTCCAACAGCCCGTCGCGGGCGATCTCCGGTTCGTGGCCTCGTCGTTCAAGATCATCACCGACTTAGAGCGGATCGGCGATCTCTCGACGATTCTCGCCGGCTACGCGATCGACGCCGAACATGAGCGATATCCCGAAATCGGGTGATGTACATCGGCACGGAGGCCGGCGCGGTGGTGACCGAGACCATGGACGACGTCTCGCGGTTGCTGTTGACGATCCGGGACCTCGAACGCGTCGCCGATCACGCACCAACGTGTGTGTCAGAACGGTATATATGACCGATCACGACACCGACTCGATCCGCTGATACGGATCGAAGGATCTCAGATCGCCAGCGTCGCCCGGAGCATATCCCGTGTCCCGGGGCCGAGTCCCACCGCGAGGATCGCGATCAAGAGGAGATAGGCGTACCGCGGGCTTTCTTCGAATATCTCGTCGTTGAATACCCAGACGACGAAGACGGCGGCGGCGATCTTGATGAAGAGAAATGGCCAGGCAGTCCCGATGGCCTCCGAGAGCCATGCGGGCTGGAGCCGTGCGGTGACCCGGACTGTCGCCTCGTTGACGACGTGTTTCGAGCTGTAAGTCACGCCAGTGCCGATCGCTCCGGTCCAATCGAGGCTCACCACGTTGGCGATTCCGTCGACGGTATGGCCCCACACGACGAGTATGCCGAGATACCCCGTCCCGTCGTTTACGAACTTCGCGTACCGCTGGCTGGCCCACCAGAACAGCCCTGCAACGAGCGTCGCTCCCCCGAGGGTGATGATCGCGATAGACGGGAAGAACTCGACGATTTCGGTCGTCGCGGAGATATACAGCAGCCACCCGACCGTCCCGACGAGCGCGACCGACCCGACGCCGCCGACGAACGTTTCGTAGGCTTCGAGGACGCCGCGGCGGGCTAACGTGATCGCGACCACGAGAGTCGCCAGGGTGAGGGCGAACATCACGAAGTAGATGAACGGGCTGATAATGAGTGCGACCGGCGGATAGGGGAGCAACATCCCGGCCTCGGCCCGCAGAAAGGCGACGTTCGTGTCCTCGACGACCCGGAGGGCGCCGCCGAGGAGCATGAACGGTACCAGTGCGACGTAGAACCGCGGCGTCATCCGAACCTCGAGTCGCTGGAGCAACAACAGCACACCGACCAGCATGAACACCAACACGACGGCGTAGCTGATCGTCGAGACAGTCGTATACCCGGGTGTGACGGCGATCCCGTCGGCGGCCGCACAGGCCGACTGGCTATAGAGCCGTTCGGTGGCACCGCCTGTCCGGACCACACAGCTCGCCCCGTGGGCGTCGGCGTCGACCGGACCCCAGAAGTATCGCCACAAAAAGCCGTCGTACACAACTCGGGGGAAGACAGCCGCCCCGACCGCAAGGGAGACGACGCCGCCGAGGAACGCCGCGAGCCACGCGCGGGCGGGATCGAGGTCGTCGGGGAGATCCATATCGGATCCCCCGGCCCACGGCGGTTTCACCTTTCCGGTCGACCGCGTCCGTGGGACACGGCCACCGTGAGAGCTATCCGTTCGTGTCTTCGATCGCGCGGGCCGCCTCGAGGACGGTATCGTGTGCCCGCCCGTTCGAGGCGACCAGCCCCCGGCTGTCGTGTCGCCACGGGTCGCCGTCGATATCGGTGACTGTCCCGCCGGCGGCTTCCACGAGGCCGACGCCGAGCACCGTATCCCAGGGATATCCGCGGAGGTTCGTGACGACTGCCTCGACGGCGCCGGCCGCACACAGCGCGAGTTCGAACTGCGCCGACCCGAACCGCCGCATGTCGCCGAACCGCTCGATGATCCCCCGACAGGCGGCGGCGTACTCCTCTCGGCGGTCGAACCCCCACCACATCGTCGGAACGACGAGGAACGTCTCGGGATCCGTCCGGTCGCTGACCGAGAGCGTCCGGCCGTTCCGGAACGCCTCGCCCGCTTGCAACCGGAACGTGTCGCCGACGACCGGCGCGACCGTCGCTCCGCCGATCGGCTCGCCGTCGACCGTCGCCGCCACGCTCGTCGTCCAGACCCCGACCCCGCGGACGAAGTTCGCGGTCCCGTCGATCGGATCGACGATCCAGCCCGGCCCCTCCTCGGGGACTGCCGCCGGCGTGTCGTCTTCCTCGCCGACGATCGGTTCGCCGCCGAACTCCGCTTCTATCACCTCGATCACCCGGCGCTGGGTGGCCCGGTCTGTCTCCGTCACCACGTCCGTCTTTCCGGCCTTCGTCTCGACGGAGAGGTCCGTCCGGAACGACCCAGCCGCGGTTTCGGCCCCGGCCTCGGCGGCCCGGACCGCACACTCGGTGCGTGTCTCCATGCCGTCGCTGGGACGGCACTGCGGAAAGCGCCACCGATTTGACTGATCCGCGCGTTTCCCTCGTATGCACACCCTCGCAAAGCGGATCCACAACCTCACACCGCGGGACGTACGGCTCACCTTCGAAGATGACTCGACCGTTGTCCTCGAAATGCGCTCGGCAGAGTTCTTCCAGGAGGCGTTCCAGGCCGAGGGAGCCGGTCCGGAGGGCATCACCTACCGGCTCGTCACCGACGGTGAAGACGATCCGCTCGTCGCCGGGCGCGAGACCGACGACGGGTGGGCGACCGCGGGGACGGTCGTCGACGCCGAACCGGCAGACTAATAACGGATCAAAGCAGCGGAACGGACGACGAATCACGTCCTTGGCGCTTCGACTGTCGGCGTGGCACCGAAAGGAATATTGCGAGGGAAGGCCGCTCCAACGCGGTCTTCCGCACCCCGGGGATGGACCCCGGCGATGCGAGGGGAGGGATTTGAACCACGGTCAGAGCAGAGCTCTTCCCTGATTCAAATCCCTCCTGCATTC
>NZ_JAHLKM010000059.1 GCF_024449025.1 Natronomonas aquatica
ACGGCGCTGAGTCGGCGTCTCTGGCCGTCTTCTTGTGTATTTGGTCGAGCCGGTGTTTGACGTCCATCGGAACCGCTATTGTGGTATTGCTTGCCATACGCGACGATGGGGCCGTTGAGGACGACCCCTTGATGAGCCAGACGAACACAACGTGGATTCCGCCCCTTCCGATCAGGGCACTAAGTCCATAGTCACTCGGATGCTTATATGCGATATATGGGTCACATACCATCGCCCAGTGACGCGCCCGCGTCCGCGACCGCCACCGCCGTCGTCGGCTCCGGGTCCCTCCGGTCCCCGCATTTCCCGTCCGCCCGTACCCACCACGCCCGCCCCCCTCCAAGTTCCGGGCGCGGAGCGCCGGGCTTTCTCGTCAGCTGTCGAGCGAGTCTAAGCAATCCGATATTTTTGATTCGAATTGCCCAGATCATTAGATTATGTGGGCATCATCGGCTCGGGAACAGTCATCTCAAATGGAGTGTTAGTTGCAATACAGGCACCATCAGTGCTGATCGCTCTAATTTCGAACTGGCGACTTGGGTAGTTTCCCTTTTCAGCGATCGCACCAGCCATATCAATCGTAATCGGTTCGTCGAAATCACCGAACTCCCACACTCCTAAAGCGTTGCTTGTGTCGCGAGTGCCGTCGCTATCGTATCCCATGCTCGTTGCCTCATGAACTAGTGTAAATCCATCGTAGCATCCATGTTCGGCCTTTGGATAGATGACTGCTGCCCCACTCTCAAAGAATTCTACTCGTAAAATTAATCCCTCCGCTTGCTCTTCAATTTCACCTTGCGTATTTACTCGCTGGACTGTTCGAGCAGTTGCTTCGCCGATCTTGTTCTCGGTGGGTGGGGGCCCTGCTATCGTACTAACGTCCGTATCTGCCGTCTTACTCACGGTATCATCAACGGTCTGTTTGACCCTGTCATTAGTGACGTAAGCGCCACCAGAGACCCCGATACCCCCAAGCACGAACAGCCAGCCACGGCGGGAGACCATATGGAGGGATGATGGTTGCCCCACAAAAGTAGTGCGCCGTCGTGTGCTCAGTACTTTATTCGTATCGGTAAGAACGTTTACCGCTCCATCTAATTTGCTACGTCGGTTATAAAATTCAAAACAGATAATTCATCAAGCTGCAATAAGAGAAAATATTGCCGGTAGAATGTATCAACCGACTGTTAGAACGCCATTCGTCGATACCTACTTGTCTGACCGAGCCTCTGCCTGGCCAATTTTGTAATGATGGTAGAAAGCGATTCCACCAACAATCAAAAATGGAAAAATACCAGAAGCTGCAGCACCAAGACCAAGAGTCTTATCGAATAACCCCATAAGGAAATAAATAGAGATAGCCCCAGCTATTGCCCACCCTAGCTTAGAAATGAAGTTTTCCATATCGCGTGGGGTGCCTGCGCTGGCTAAAAAAGATTAGCCAAGATACGTAGTATGAAACACCATGTTCATGAACAGATTCGATCAGAGTCAGTTACCGTGTCGATGCGTAGTTTTATTTTTCATTTATTTAACTATGGGGTATGAGCCAGATCTCTGATGAATTAGGGAGACATGTTAGCCGTATAGCTATGTACATAGGATATCTTATATTCGCTGTAATCGGATTATGGCTGTTATCAGCTGCTCTCACCGTGCTCTAATATATTATAAAGGTAACAATTCAGTACCGAATTAGTTGTTTAATTGAGATGGTATCTTGTGGGCTTGTGTTCGCCGGCTTCAGGTCTTGGTGATACCTTTTACTTTTATATCCTAATAGTAAAAGCGGAACCCCAATTATAGCTCCAATAAGACTCACTGTGAGTACTAAACCAACTATTAGTAATACTATTCTACCTGTAGAACCGCTACTGCTCGGCTCGTACCCACAATTAGGGCATTTGGTCGCATCTACTGATATTTCAGACGTACATTTTCCACATTTCTCCTTTTGATTTATATCGGAGAGAAATCTCGTTTTCCATATTAATGTGAGGAGCTTATCAGTAGTTCACATAGTGTGATAATCATCCAGCTTTGTCTCGCGGTAATACCGAATAGCCACGTTTCAGAGCTGAATTGCATCATAAAACGCCTGCTACGGAACGAAAATACGGTTTTCCAAGCACCGCGAATCGTCTATTCTTAGTATCAAGAGCGCCTCAGTCACTAATTCGGTCTGTCTAATACTATAGGACATAATATTGCTCCAAATATTACCTTCGATATTAGCTAATACGGATGATTTCGGGGTTATTAGCGGGAATCTTCAATTACCCACGAAGACAAGCGCATAAATACAAGCGATCAAAGCAGCAATAAGAAAGGGAACTGCTAGTGGTTGTTGAATGGTAATGAGTCCGGCTGTGAGTATTGATAGTGCCACAGCGACGAGTGCTATGCTGATCGAACGGATGTATTGAAGCAGTAATTGCTTATCGTCCATACGTTTGACACAGACGTACTCGGTATAAAATCGGTGAACTGGCTCTAGTTCCGGTACACTCTCTCTCTCTCGTAAATGTGATCAGCTGGCGTGATATCTATCTCAACGACGACGGAACCACCGAACCCACTCTACGAAGAACGGAGGCGACGGCTCGCTCTCGATGTCGCTGATTTTGTCGGGGAGATCTTCGATTTTACTTTCCAACTGACTGCGCCTCGCAAGTTGTTGCTCAAGTTCGCGTATCCGCTCCTCACGCGCTTCTAGTCGATCACGAAGGGTAGACACTTCCTCGCGCAAGATGTCGCTCTCACGGCGATTGTGGAGGATCTGACGGATGTGTTCAGATCGCGATACACCCTCCTCCTCTGCCTCCTCGTCAATTTCGTCGAGTAAATCCCCATCAATTCGAAACGTAATACTCTCACGAGCCATCGTATGCCACCTGTGATACGGTATCATACACTCGTACTACAAATCGATTGCGTCAGACGCTAGTCTGACTGGTCACAGTACTTTTACGCTATGACGACAGAGACGTCACTATCGCATAAAACTGCGATGAGGGTGTTGGTCTCACCCTCAAAACCACGTCCCGTATGATTGCAATTGATACCGAGCGACTTAATCGTTGCTCTACGGCTGACGGTAGTACTGACGAGATACTGAGCACGCTTGTCGACGTCGTCATCGAGCAAGCTGAGTACATCGACGACCTGGAGGATCGCCTTTCCGACGAGCGGGAGCAGCGCGGACGCGACGATGCCGAGCTCCGCTCTCGGATCAGCGACCTTGAGGATCGTCTTGATGACGTCGAGGACGGCGAAACTACCACGGAACCCCAAGGGTCCGACGACGAAACGGACGGCTCTACGGATACAGAGACGCCCTTAGAGCGGGTTTGCTCACTTCCCGAGCCTGCCGTCGATCGCGAACTGTCGGCCAATCAAAGGCGCGCTCGCTTTATTGCTCGTGACGTCGAGCAATATGCAACTAAAGTCCCGGCAGGGTATTCGATCACCTCGGGTGATCTCGCAAAAGTGCTCCGGGCGGGGACCGATTGCGATGGTCGGACACAGACAGTCGCGCGGGTGATGTCGTTCCTCGATCGGTTTGGGGGCGACGAAGTGGAGGTGATCAAGAGACGTGGGACAAAGCGAGTGGTGTTCGACGAGACGCTCGTCGATCGACTCCAAGCCGTCGAGCCGGTCCACCCGGATAACGCGGGTTGTTATGGGGGAGAGAGGGTAGTGCCGTGATCAGTGCCGTGACGTCCATTTGCCCGTCAGGGATCTGACAAGGCAATAACACCAAACGGCGCGGTTTGCTGGTTCTAGTAGCGATAGCTAGGGAGAGAGAATCCTCTGTAACTAGTAGTAGTAGTAGTATTAGGCACTCAATCGACCGATCGAGTCGTCCGAGTCTCATAACGACGACCGTTATCAGCTTGTGCCAATCTTAACCAACACACTACCGACGTGACGCCTTGTTGTTGGTTAAGGCTCGTTCGTCGTCCTCGACGGTCCGCCCGTCAGGTGCTGTCCGACCTTGTCGCGACGATCGCCCCCATCGACGATCGCCCTTGGCGTAATAGACACGCGAGGACACCCTTCGACCGGGTCCGCGATAACGGGCTCGTCGCGCCCGCTGTCGCCCGATCCGTCGAAATCCTTTAAGTCAATCCCTCGACGTCCGCCCGTAACGGACGGGATCGGCCCCAACGGCGCGAAGGACAGAGCCCGCACGCTTTCGGTGGATCGGGGCCGAACCGAGTCCGTGTTCTCTCTCGCCGGTAGTGTCCAACCCGAGCGCATTTTTCGACAGGTAGCCCTCGAGCCCGGTCACGCCGTCGTTGTCGTCGCCGACACGCTCGATCCGTACTGCTCCAGAGTCGTGCGCTTCGTCGGTGGCGAGCGGGCTGTTGTCGACGTGAGCCCGAACCCAGCGATCGAAGCGGTCGACGTCCACCTTCTCGTCCACATAGACCCCCACGTGCACGTGCAAAAAGCCATCCTCGCCGGCGCCGAACACGCGGACGGCCCGCCACCTTGAGCCCGACAGCGCGCGACTCAGAGCCTTTGCGCGCGCCTCCTTGGTCCGGGTGATCCCGCGCCGATAGTGAGTGATCGGTGGGATCAAATCGTCGCTCTCTGGCCACGTCTTCGACGCCGTCGCTGTCAGTAGCACCGTCGAGTCTGCCCACTCTCGGGCGGATCGGTCGGTCGCGATCAGTCTGGCCTGCTGTTGTTGGGCCCACTCGGCGCCGAGCTCCGGGCGCTCGTGATTGTCCAGGTATTTATCGAGTCGATTGACGGCATCGGACCACTCGCCCGAGCCGTCCCCGAGCGGGAGGCTGCCGACGTCGTCCCCTCGGATATCTGAGTAATCAGAACGCGCCGACGCTCCCGACGAACTCGACATGTTGCGACGTCGGCGATTTTGGGAATCTAAGGGGAATTAGACCCCAATTTTCGCGCTCGATCTCCCCGGCTGTTGCACGCCGTAAGACCGACGAGTATTAAAAAATCAACACTATGCTCCGTTCCAAAATATCGCCCTATCCGCTCGAATATCGACGATCGGCACCGATCGGTCCCGACCTACCCGACCGGCTTTGCTTTTTTAACTCCGCGCGATACGCTTCGAGCAGCAAATCTCTCACTACTTCGTCGTCGTCGATGTCCGACAGTTCCGCCGTCGTCGTCTCCTGAGGATTCGATAGCTGCTCAGCTCGGATTTTCCGGAGGGATCTGATCATGTCGTCGCCGACGTCGAGGGTGACCTCAGTCACCGAAATCGACCCCCTGCTTGTCGGCGAGCGCCTCGATCGCTCGGTCAACCGTAAACCAAAACGGCGCTGAGTCGGCGTCTCTGGCCGTCTTCTTGTGTATTTGGTCGAGCCGGTGTTTGACGTCCATCGGAACCGCT
>NZ_JAHLKM010000011.1 GCF_024449025.1 Natronomonas aquatica
CTACTCGCCTTCCACGGTCTAGTGGACAGACCGGGAGTTCACCGACAAACCTCGGCGTTCACGCCGAGGTAGGTGATATCCGTTCGGTATGGTACACTCCTCCAGTAATAAACCGAAAAATCGCTCAATCATTCAGGAGCCAACCGAACGGAATTTACCCCAGCGACGCTAACTCGTCCGATATGAGCGAGGAGACGCTGTACGATCGGCTCGGGGGCCAGGAGGGGATCCGCGCCGTCGTCGACGACTTCTACGATCGGCTGTTGGCGGACGACGAGCTGGGACCGCTGTTCGAGGACGCCGACATGGAGAAACTCCGGGAGACGCAGACGGATTTCCTCTGTGAGGCCGCCGGCGGCCCCGAAACGTACGACGCCGCACCGGTCAGGGGGGCGCACCTCCACGTCCCGTTCACGCCGGAACTCATCCAGCGGGCGATCGATCTCCTCTATGAGAGCCTCGAGGCGTTCGACGTGCCCGCGTCGGACGCCGACGCGGTCGTCGAGGCGATCGCGGCCTACGAGGCGGATCTGCTCGCGACCTCCGAGGAAGAGTAATCCGGCTGGCGGGGTCCTCTTCGAGGTGTTACAAAACACCGATCAGGACGGCTACCGCGTCGGGATCGGCATACCGGACGCCGATGTACCCGAACGCCGCCTGCGTCGCGTTGAACAGCCCGTGCATGACCGCGACGACGACGAGGTTGCCGGTGTACTCGTAGGCGATGGCGAGTACGAACCCGATCAGAAAGAGCACCGAGACGCCGAGGAGGCCGCCCACGAGACTCCCGTATCCGAAGACGTGGATCACGGCGAAAAGCGCCGTCGCAAGCGGGATGCCGGCGCCGACGCCGAACGCCTCCCGGATCCGGGTCTGGATGACACCCCGGAAGAGCAACTCCTCGGTGGGGCCCACGACGAGCAACGATAGGATCCCCAAAAGCGGGAAGATGAGGGGGTCCTGCTGGGCGAGTTCGAAGATCGCCTGCGGCTCCCGCTGGACGCCGAGACGCTGGCCGACGACGAAGACGGCGATCGAACCGACCAGCCAGAGGACGATCATGCTCACGAACCCCACACCGAGAGTGATCCACCCCTCCAGCGTCGGCTTCCGGACGCCGATGTCCGCGAGTGACAGCCCGCGATACCGGAGATACCACAGCGAGACGCCGGTAAAAAAGAGCAACTGGAGCGTGAGGACCGACAGCACGAAACTCCGCCGCGGCGTGAGTTCGACCCCCGCGGCGTCCAGAACGCGGGTGAGGACGAACGCGGCGACGTTGCCGCCGCCGTAGGCGAGCGCGGCGAGTCCGAAGGCGGTAGCGACCGCGAGAACGGGGGCCGGCATCCGTGTCCGGAGGGACATGCCGGCGCCTACGGCGGGGGGTCGAATAGGCCTGTTGTTCTTCGGTCCCCGTGGGAGTCGACGGCGGCGGCCGTCGCTATCGATCGCTCTCGTGGAGGCTCTCTAAGAGCTCCGGGTCGGTCCGGAACTTGAGGACGTTCGTCATCACCGAGTTCCGGAGGTTGTCGATGACTTCGCCGTGTGCTTTGTAGAACTCGTGGATCCACTTCGATTGGGCCTCCCGGGTCGGGAACATCATCACCGATTTCCACTGGTACTCGCCGTCCGAGAGGAAGTAAAAAAGCGTGTTCGAGGACCCGCGGATGGACTCCATGGCGGGGCGCCACCCCGACTCGAAGTGCTCGGGATCGAACTTGAACTCGAACAGCGAGAAATAAAAGTACTCCTCGTTGGGGATGATCGCCTCCCGGAAAACGCCCTCCTCTCGCATCCCGCGGATCGACTCCGAGACCGTGACGTGTGAGACGTCGATCCCGTATTTCTCCTCGAGGATGTCCGCCAGATCCCGCGAGGATAGCTGTGGGTCACGCGAGAGTTCCCGGAGCACCAGCACGTCCCGCTCTTTGAACTCCCACTCCGGGGGGGAGTTTGCGGCCACTACGCCTCCCCTCCTGCGCCGTCAGTTTCCGTGAGGAACGCCCGCAGCTCCTCCCGGTAGGCCTCGGGACGGTCCTCGAGCACCCAGTGGTAGGCATCCTCGAGTTCGACGACCCGTCCGTCGAGGTCCTCGGCCAGCCGCTCGCCGTACTCGACCGGCTGGAGAACGTCGTCGCTACCCCACAGACACAGCACCTCGGCGTCGATCGCGCCGTAGTCGATCTCGGTGGTGTGGTTCGTGTTCGTCGCCACCGCGGCGCGGGCGAGGGCGCGTTTGCCGTCCGCCCGGAGCCACGGGGCTTTCATCCCGGCGACGAATTCGGGGTCGGCCTCGCCGTAGGTTCCCTCGGCGAACGCGAAATCGAGTTTCCCCTCTAGCTCCCCGTCGCCGAGCGTCTCGGTCTCGGGGAGTCCGAGCCCCGAGACGAACTCGACGGGCCAGGAATCATAACAGACGGCGTTCGAGGCGACAAGCCGATCGACCCGATCGGGCGCACTCGCGGCGAAACGGAGCGCGGCGCCGCCGCCGATGTCGTGGGCGACGAGCGTAACCCGCCGTTCGCCCAGCCCGTCGAGCAACGCACCGAGCATCTCCTCTTGGGCGCGGATCGACCGATCGAAGCTATCGCGGCGATCGGAGTTCCCGTAGCCGAGCAAGTCGGGGACGATCACGCGGTACTTCTCTTCGAACGCGGGGGCGATCCGCCGCCAGAGAAAGGACCACGTCGGGACGCCGTGCAGGAAGACGAGCGTCTCGGCGTCCGTCGGTTCGCCGTCCGGCGATCCGCTGCCGGGACCGCCCTCGTAGTACGCCACCGACAGTTCGTGGCCATCGACGGAGACCGTCGTCTCCGATTGGGCCCCACTCCAGGCTTCGTGGTCGAACGACATGGCCCCCGGTTGTCGTTCCAGTGAAAAATAGATTCCCCACTGGCTCGAACAGCGTTAACCGACTCAGCGTCCCTCGAACTCGGGGGCACGGCCTTCTTTGAAGGCTCTCGCGCCCTCCTCGTGGTCGCGGCTGGCCAGCACCGACGCCTGGGCGGCCGCCTCGTTGGCGATCGCGTCCGGGAGGGTCGTATCGAAGCCCTGATCGATGAGCTGTTTCGAGGTCCGGAGCGCGACGGTCGGCCCGTTCGCGATCGGTTCGACGAACTCCGCCGCCCGCTCCTCGAAGTTCTCCTCGAAGACCTCGTTGAACAGCCCGAGGTCCTCGGCGGCCTCGGCGTCGAGGAGTTCGCCGGTCAGTACCAGCTCTTTTGCCCTACTCGTTCCGACCTGCCGGGGGAGAAGATAGGACGTGCCGGTGTCGACAGCGAGCCCGACCTGCCGGAAGCCGAAACTGATCTTCGCGTCGGCCGAAGCGAGCGTGATGTCTGTGGCGATCGCGAGGTTGGCGCCCGCCCCGTAGGCGACGCCGTCGACCTTCGCGATCGTCGGGAGATGAAACGCCGCGACCCGTTCGATCGCCCGACTCGTCTCCAGTCGGATCTCCTCGACGGTCTCGTGAAGCGGCGTCGATCCCTCGAGCCGTTCGGCCATCCCCTCGACATCCCCGCCGGCACAGAACGTCCCCTCCGTGCCGGTCACGACCAGACAGCGGACGTCGTCGGCCGCCTCGGCCTCGGCGACGGCGTCGGCGATCGCCCCCGACATCGTCGGGTTCAGGGCGTTTCGGTTCTCCGGGCTGTTCAGCGTCACCGTCGCGACGCCGTTTTCGATATCGAGTCGTACCGGATCGCTCATGACGGTTCGATATACGGAGCCGGGGTTATATCCGTTCGGTTGCCCCCGTCCCGTTTCTGTTTTACCCCTGTGTCCGTCCCGGATACCGGTCCGGCTCCGAGCCCCGAACCTTTTATCAATCGGGTCTCATAGACGAACCGAGAGTGTCCCGAATGCGAAGTCACCGAGGGAGGCCGGGTGTTCGATGTCGGCGTCGACGCGGGTAAAACACCAGGTGGCGGTGTACGGCGCCGTCGCCGGAGCTGTGCTCGTCGTCCTCGGGATCGCGGCGATCGCGGCGGGGGGATACGTGTACACGAACCCGCCGACCGAGGAGATCCCGCCCCAGGAGACCGACGTCCAGGAGTTCTCGGCGTCGATCGATCACAGCGCCGAGGTCGTCGAGACGACGCCGCTGTACGAATCCGGAACGACGGTCGAAAACCAGCCGGTCTATTTCACCAACGCGACGCCGGATCTCCGGATCGTAGCGACGGCGAACGTGCCGGACGACCGGCCGGTGAACGTCTCCCACGAGCTGACACTCTATCGGGAGATCACCTTCCAGGAGACCGTCTTCTGGGACGAACAGGAGATGCTGGCCGCCGACCGGACGGTCGTCGAGGACGGCCAACTGCGCATCGAGGCCGAACTCGACGTTCGCTCCGTCGCGGCCCGGAACGCCGAGATCGACGGCGTCCTCGCCGACGTCGGTTCGGTGACGACCGGCATCCGGCTGCGGACGACCTACGAGACCGAAAGCACCGACGGCGAACCCTACGAGGGTGAACTGACCACCGGCAGCCAGATTCAGATCACGGACCGGGCGTACTGGTTCCAGAGCGACTTCGGTGCCAGCGCGACCGAGAGCCAGACGACGGCGGGGTCGGTCCGCGAGCAGCCGCCGAACTTCACGCTCGTCGGCGCTCTCGGGGGACTCGGAATCCTGCTCGTACTCGGCGGGATCGGTCTCGCCTACTGGAGTTCCCGGACGGCGGACGTCCGGGACCTCGAAGAGCAGGTCTACCGCGCACGGTACGACGAGTGGATCTCGGAGGGCGATTTCCCGACCGACGCCGGCAAGCAATACGTCTACATCAACTCGCTGGAGGACCTCGTCGACATCGCGATCGACACCGGCAAGCGCGTGATACACGATCCGGAACTCGAGGTCTACGGCGTCGTCGACGAGGATATCGTCTACTACCACGCGAGCGATCCGACGACGGTCGACTCGTGGGTGAACTTCAGCCGCGGGGAGTCCTAATTTCCGGCTGACGGCAGGCGTCCGGTCACCGCAGCCAGCGTCGTAGTTTGACTCGCATCGGTATCGAACGGCGGTCCTGGCTGATCCGGATCGGGTCGAACCCGACCAGGAGGACCGCGATCAAAACGAACAGCGTCCCGATCACGAGGTTGATCGCGACGAGCGGGGCGACCGGGTGGACGGCATGGAGCGTGAGGATCGTCCCGGTCGGGAGGACCGCGAGATACCGGTACTCGTGGATCGTCCGCGTGTACGCGCCGGTCTCGGGCGGCGCTTCGATCGAGATCGTGACGTTCTCGGTCGTCCCGCCGGCGACGTACCGCTCTTGGGGTGTCACCGAGATTCCCGGGCTCGTCGGTTCGATGACCGTCACGACCGGGAGCGGCCCGTTGCTCGGGACCCGGTAGGTCACGTTCTCGGTCGTCCCCTGCTGGATGACGCTCGGGCCGGCCGCGTCCGATTGGGAACTCACGAACTGGAACTGCTGGGGCCCGGCCGGGACGAGCATGCTCGCGGTGAGCAACAGCACGAGCGCGACGCCCATGACGGCGATGACGGTGATCGGGCTCAGCATTTCGATCCGCCGGCTCCGCTTTCTGGACCGGTCCCGCCGGCCCGAGTTCTCGGCGACGCTCGCCAGCAGGTAGGTGACCGTCCCGAACCCAAGGAGGATGTACGCGAGCCCCTGGGTTCCGAGCAGGGCGCGCGTCCCGAGGATCCCGGCGAGCGTCTGCTGGAGCGATCCGACGGCCGCCCCGATCCCCATCACGACCACGCCGATCCCCGGGATGACGACGATGCTGTCGCCGATCTGGAGGGCCTTCGCCCTGATCTGGCCCTCCTGAACCGGCGGCTCGCTGCCGTCCTGGTCCGTGACGGGGTTGGCGTCGCCTTTGGTGATATACCCCGACTCGGTCTCCTCGACGACCCGGTGGGTGACGAGTCCACCGTCGTTGAGATTGACCGCATCGAAGACGACGACGTCGCCCGGCTCGACGGGGCCGGCGACGACCGGCGGGACCGCGACGAACCCGTCCCCCGGCTGTAGCTGTGGCTCCATGCTCCCGGTTTCGACGAAGCTGATCCCCATCGGGACGCCCAGCAGGCCGCCGACGATCGTCACCAAAAGAAAGAACCCCACGACGGCGGCGAACAGCCGCCACACAACCGAGAGGGGTGTCGGCGCCATCGCTATCGACCACCGGCCGGCCGGGAGCGTGAGTCGGGAGCGATCGGTACCATTGACGCATATCGGACGGTCTGTTCCGCCCGTCTCCGTTCGTATCGAAGGTGATACGGAGAAAAAAGGCTGTCCCCGTGCCGATCGACCCGGAGACGTGACCGGGGTAGAGACCGACAGCGGTGATTCTCTCGGTCGATTTTACCACAAGGTTTACTACTATACCACGAGTAGTTGTCACGAAAGTGGACTCGTGAGACTGTCCCAACATGACGAACGATACACCGACCGACGACCGGGCCGGCGTTGATTCGGCGTCCTTCGAGGAGTGGCTGGAGCAGGCCGCCGAATCCAAGGGTGTTCCCAAGCAGGAACTGATGAACCAGATGCTGTCGTCGTACTGGATCCTCGATGAACTGACCGGCCTCGTCGGGGAAGCCGAGCTCCAGTCCGGCATCGACCGCCAGTCGAAGGGCCCCGCCGACCCGCAGTCCGGGTCCGAAACCGGCGTACAGGCCCGCGATACCGGCGGAAACAACCAGAACATTCCGACCCAATCGCCCGACAGCGCTCCCACGGAGGGATCCGACGGTACCTCCACCGAAGAGAGCATCCACGAGATCCAGTCGGCCATTCAGCAACTCCTCGAGGCCCAGTCGGCGGAAGAAGAATCGCCGGGAACCGCCCCGACGCTCGACGGCGGCGTCGTCAGCGTCGTCTCCGAACTCCAGCGACAGGTCGGCAGTTTCGAATCGAAGATCGACGACATAGAGGACCGCCAGAGCTCGCAGTTCGACAGGCTCTCGAACGAATTCCAGTTGCTCATCGATCGCGTCGACGAACTCGAACGGCAGCGGGACCGGTTCGTCGAGCGGACGGAACTCGAACCCCTGTCCGACGACATCCGGGATCTGAACGACCGACTCGACGACCTCCGGGCGGAGAACGAAGACCTGCGGGCGGCCAACGAAGACCTCGAATCGCGCGTCGACCGGGAGTTCGACAACATCGAGGATCTCTTCCGCCGGCTCCTGAACGCCATCGACGACCTCGATGCGGAACTGGATACGGCGACCGAGTCCGTCCGGGACGACCTCGAGCCGATCGAAAGACGGGAGGCCGAGCGAAAGCAACTCGCGGACCTCAAGACCCAGGCGCTGAGCCGCGAGATCCGGCGCGGGTCCTGTGAGAGCTGTGGCCAGCGCATCGATCTGGCGCTGCTCGAATCCCCCGAGTGTCCGAACTGTACGGCCCGCTTCGTCGGGGTCCGTGACGGCGGCTGGAACCCGTTCCGGTCGCCGACGATCGAAGCGGAACGCCCGCCGATCGACGGCTCGTAACCGGACGTCCGTACTCAGGCCCTACAGACAGCATGCATCTCCAATTGCCTTCGACTGTATTGCCCCGATATCCCAGCCTCCCACACGTTCGATCTCGTCCCGTATGACCGGCACCGACGGCGATCCGGACGAAAACACGTCGGGAACCGACGGCGGAACGCGATCGGAACGATCCTCCGGGGACGCGTCCGGGTCCCGCTTTGGGGAGTTCTTGGATCGGCTCGAGGAGCGTGAAGCCGAACGAAAGCGTTCCGAGGCTGAATCGGACTCCGACGCGGCCGACAGTACGTCCGGAGTCGACTCGTCCGAGCCCCCCGGTGGATCCGCCGAAACGGAGCCCGAAACCGACCCCGACGGCTGGATGTGGGGATCCCCGAAGGGGAACTCCGAGGGGGATCCGGACGGGGACGCGGCCTCCGAAAGCGACGCCCCATCCGACAGGGCCGAACGCATAGAGCCCGAGGAAGCCCCAGCCGGGGGCTCGGACTCCGATACCGACCGGCTCTGGAACACCGATATCGATCCGATCGACGGGGACGAGGACGGAAACGAAGACGAGGATGGGGACGGAAACGAAGACCATGGCGATGACGGTGAGGAAAGTGAAATACGGGACGATCCTTCGGTCCGCCGATCCGACGCCGAGGACTTTACCCAGGAGCCACCGTCCTCGACGGAGACAGAGACGGAGACGGAGACGGAGACGGAACCGGAACCGGAGACGGAGACGGAACCAGAACCGGAGACGGAGACGGAGACGGAACCGGAACTTGAGCGTGAGCGTGAGGAGCCGAACGCGTCGGGGAGGAGAGATGGCGATGAGGACGCCGAACCGACGGATTCAGACCGGTGGTCAGAACTCGGTGCACGTCTCGGAACCGAGGACGTCGAATCCGATCAGGACAGGCGCTCCGGCACCGACGCGTCGGTCGGATCGGCGGACGCTACGGACTCCTCGCAGGACCGCCGGAGGACCGAGGGCAGCGAGTCGTGGGATGACCGAGACACGACGGTCGAGGTCCCCGGAGTCGATCGAACGTCCTCGGGCGGGACCGGAACGCCGACCGCGGCCGGGGTCCACGAGACGGAACTCGACCGCGTGACCTCGATCCCGAGTGTCCTCGTCCTCGGCCCGACCGGAACGTCCGTTTCGGACGCTATCTGCTCGCGGTTTCTGACCGGCGAGGAGGGGAGCCGGGACGTCCTCTTTGTGACCTTCGAGGAGCCGCCGGACGACCGGATAGACGTCTGTCACCGGGCCGACGAGTGGGCGGGCGGCGAGATCGGGATCATCGAAGTCGGCCGCGGGAGACGGAACGCCGCCACTTCCGAGATTACCGGCGGGGGAACCGTCGGATCGATCACCGTCAGACACGTCTCCAACCCCGGCGACCTCTCGAAACTCGGGATCGTGATCACCCAGTTACTCTCGAAGTTCGACGGGACGCCCCGGCAGACGGTGCTTTGTTTCCACACCCTTTCGGCGCTGCACAGCCAGATCGGGACCAAGACGCTGTTTCGGTTCCTGAACACCCTCCAGGGGCGGCTCCGGTCGTCGGACGCCCTCGGACACTACCATATGGATCCGGACCTCCACGACGAGATCGTCATCGAGACGCTGCGGCCGATCTTCGATTCGGTCGTCCGGTACTCAGAGGACGGCGAACTGGAACTCGAGTGACGAACAGCCCCGTCGGCTCCGGGGCCCCATTCCGGTCAGTCGGCGGTACTCTCGGCTCTGATCTCTGGCGGCGGCCCCTCGTCGCCGAGCCGCATCCGTCCCGCTTGAATCGTCTGCAGGACGGCCGAGATACCGAAAAGCAGCGTGATCACGCCGGCGATGGCAACTGTCGGGACGCTCTCGAGGACGCCGACCTCATAATAGGCCAACGCGACGAGCAGCCCGGAAACGATACTCAGGCCGAGATAGAAGTAACTCCAGGGGACGTTCCGGCCGGCGACGACCTCCAGATAGATCTCCGCGTTCGCGATCGGGTCGGTCAACTCGACGATCCCCCGGTCGTCGTCGTAGGCGACGAGTCCTCGCTTTTCGAGCGTCGGGAGGTGTGACTGATACAGCGAAATGTAGACCCGCTTTCGTTCCTGGGAGTCCAGCTCCTCGATCGGTTTGTCGTTCTCCCAGGCGGCGACCTGCTCGGCGATCGTCGAGACGTCGACCGGTTCGCCGGTCTGTTTCAGATAGTGGATCGCGTATCGCCGTCGGCGGTTCGAGAGCACCTCGTAGACGTCTTCGGTCGAGAGATCGGCCGACGGTTCCCTCTCCGATCGTGATTCCGCGGAGGGATCGGAAGCAGTCATTTATATATTTTTATCGTATCACTCCTTGAACCGACCAGTACTATAAAATGTCGTATTTATTTTTTCCTTCCACGCTGCCGGGCGACCGCTATCGGACGAACCATAGATCGGCGCCGGGTCGGAAACGCTCCATTCATTTCGAACGTTTCGTTCTACCCTGGACCGTCTCCGCCGTGTCGACCGCCCGGAGGGGTGGAAGCCGTGTGAGTCCCCGTCTCCGGAGCAGTTCACTCGATCGTGTAGTCTTCGCAGGCCATGCCATCGATCGTGGCGCCCGACGAACAGATCAACTGGACCGAAGCCGGATCGTCGGCTTGGGCCCCGCCTTTGATCTCTGAATTGGGCCCCATCTCGAGAGTTACGTCCTTGGTCAGGCTCACATCGCCGTCTACCTTGGCTTTCTCGCCCATCGTCAGCGAACCGCCGGTCGAGAGATCGCCCTTCACCTCGGCTTCCTTGCCGAGGTCGGTGTCGCCGCCGGTGGTAAGGCCACCCTCTATCTGGGCCTTCTCACCCAACGTCGCCGATCCGCCGGCGTCGGCGTCGCCTTTGATCTGGGCCTTCTCGGCCAGCGTCAGCGAGCCGCCGGCCGAGAGATCGCCTTTCACTTCGGCTTCCTTGCCGAGTCCGACGCTGCCGCCGGAGCCGGCGTCGGCGTCGCCTTCGATCTGAGCCTTCTCGCCGATGTCGATCCCACCGCTGGCGTCGGCGTCGCCTTTGATCTGAGCCTTCTCTCCCATCGTCAGCGAGCCGCCGGTCGAGAGATCGCCCTTCAGTTGAGCCTCGGCACCTAGATCGATGTCCCCACCAGCGTCGGCGTCGCCTTCGATCTGAGCTTTCTTTCCCATCTCGATCCCGCCGGCGGCGTTGGCGTCGCCTTTGATCTGGGCCTTCTCGCCGGCCTTGATCCGGCTGCCAGCGTCGGTGTCGCCTTTGATTTCGCTCTCGTCGCCCATGATGACACAGCCTTCGACGTCGACGTCGCCTTTGACCTGAACTTTCGAACCGAGTTCGACGTTCTTGTCCGAATCGACGTCCCCGTCGACGTTCTCGTTGATGACGCGCGTGTCACCGCCGCACTGCCCGATCCCCGCGACGTTCGCGGTGCGCGTGAGAGTAACGCTACTGGAGCCCGACGACGCTTCAAGCTGGAATTCGACGGTGTCAGGACGCTGTAGCGGATCGACGTCAACGCTGAAGGTTTCGCTTCCACCCGCGGGGATGGTCTTCTGTGACTCCCGGAGTGACACCCCGGTATCCGTGTTCGACGTCAGCGAAACCGAGACAGTCAGTGTCCCCTCGAAGTTGTTCGAGACGGTCACCAGCCGGGAGCCCGACGTCGGCGTCACGGGGTCGGCGATATCCAGCCCGACGAGGGCGTTCTGATCGGAGGCGACGCCGACGTTCGAGGCCCGGTCCGCGTCGATGGTAGTGAACGCGCCGACGCCGGTAAACGCGGCTATCGAACCGCCGACCAGCATGACCACGGCCAGGATCTTTATCACGTTCATCTTTGGACGGCAGGCGACGCCGGAAGTGTTTGCTTACCTAATCTACGTACTGTGGGCCTTTGTACCCCTCGGAACGTTTCATTCATTTCACCGGTAGAGTACCACGAGAAAGCCCCCTAACGCTGTTTCTCGGTCACATCATCGGCGCGATCCGCCGTCAAAACGGGTGAGGGAACGGCGACAGACAGCGATCGACCCGTTTCGGGGGATCCCGAACGCTCCCGCCGAAAGCCCCGATAGAACGAGGGTTAATCCTGCCTAACCCGGTCTTCACCCGAAATTAGGCGGCCGTACCACCCGGGTAGCCCATCCTAACGCTCCGGTAGGCCGGTCTTACAAAGAGGGTAGGGGTGTATGTACCAGGTAGAAGGTCGCCCGGTGCTCCGTTGGGGTGCCGGGTGACCGAGACACACGGTAATACACAATGAGACCCAAAGGAAAACTACTCGCACTGGTGGTAATGTTCGCCGCGGTCGGGCTGATCACAGCCACGGGCGCGTTTACGACTGTTGAAGCGGAACGGACGGCGACGGTTGACGTGGCCGGTGACTCCTCCGCGTTGCTTCAGATCGAGGCAGCAAACGATATCGACGAAGGAGCCGTTAGTAATGCAGGTAACGGAGCCGCGCAGATAGACCTGAATTCAGCCGGCCTTGGTGATGCTGCTGGACTTAATACCGAGGCAAACACAACATTGACACCGCTGGTCAACATCACGAACAATGGTCAAAACTCGGTCGAGGTTACTATTAGCGCCAGTACTGATGAAGGTAATGTGAATGATGTGATAGCAGTAGACGGCAGCTCGAACGGATTCACCCCGACATCAGTTGGTCCCGGAGATAGCGTTCAATTCGGATTGATCATGGATATCGGCGCCCTAAGTGATGGGGAAAACTTCGATATAACAATCGATATCACCGCTGAGGACGATTCATAGTATAATCAGTTATTGGCGGAGTTTGTTCCCCGTTAAAATAGGAGATAAACAACCCTAAATAAAACCCCGATAGCATGAACCTCCGCACAGCCCCCACAATTCTCACCGTCGCCGTCGTCTTCGTCCTTCTCGTCCCGACGGTCGCGATCTTCGGGACGATGGGGTCGCCGACGGACGGCCTCTTCGACGGCGAGCCGTCGGTGGAGATGCAGGCCCACGACGGCCCCAACGGTGAGTACGTGGCGGCTGCGGAGGACGGCCAGCTCGAGATCGACTTTTCCGATCCCGGCTTGAACAGCGAGGCCTTCACGGGCGTCGAGCGCGTGTTCGATTTAATCAACACCGACACGACGAACGTGACGGTGTGGGTGACCCACGACGGCGACGACCAGGTGACGCTGTACGAGGACGCCACCGGAGCGCCCTTGGAGAGCGAGGATTCGGGAGTCGTTCTCTCGCCGGGGGAGACTGTCACGGTGAGCATCGACGTCGACAGCACGGACGCGGTGGCGGGCGATCAGCTGCTCTCGACGGTGACGCTACACGCCAACTACGACGCCGCGGTACCCGATTTCGGCGTCGAAATCGACGACATCCCCGAGAGCGTTTCGGAGGGCGAGACGGTGACCGCCGAAACGACCGTCACGAACGACGGCGAGGCGGGCGGCGAGACGACCGTCGAGTTCCTCGTCGACGGCGAGGTGGTCGACAGCCGGACCCTCTCGCTCGAACCGGGCGAGAGTCAGGCGGTCGAATTCGAGTATACTGCCGGCGGCGATGACGCCACCGTTTCGATCCGGACTGGCGACAGTTCGATCGAACGCACGGTATCGGTTGTCACCTCCGGCGGTGGCTCCGGTGGTGGCGGTGGCGGGAGCGGGGGCGGAACAGATGCATCCGAAACGGGGGACGGGGAAGAGGAAACGGAAGGGGAAGGGGAAGGGGAAGACACCCAGGAAGACACGGCACCGGAAGAGACCGCCACGGACGAAGACGCGGGCGTCGAAGTCGAGTTCGAAGGAGACGAAACGGAGGAGACTGAAGGAGACACCTCCGAGGACGACAGCGGGGACGATCAGCCTTCGATGACCGTCCGCGAGATGGACGCTTCGGAACTCGACTCCGAAGATACCGACCGGCCGCCACAGGCGGTCATCAATTCCGAGACGGGGGGAACGAGTGAAGGAGCGGACGCCGAGGCGTTCGATACGATGACGCTCGTCGACGAGCCGACTGAACTCTCCAGCGAGCGCTCGACGATCGGCTCGGCGGAGGCGGTGACCTCCCGCGATCGGATCTCACGGATCGTCGACATTCAGGTCCCGTCGGACCGAGCAAACCGGCCCGGGACCGTCCGGATGCGCGTCGACCGCGACCGGCTCGGCGACGTCGACGGTGAGTCGACGATGATCGGCCATCGGACCGAGGATGGAGGCTGGGAGCTACTCGAGACCCGCGTCGTCGATCAGACCGAGGAGTCCATCGTCGTCGAAGCGCGCACACCTGGCTTCTCGCCGTTCGCGGTGTTCAGTCCGCCGAGCGTCACCTACGAGTGGACGCTACCGAATGGGACGGTACTGGAAGGCCAACGGATCGACCCCACGTTCGAGGAGCCCGGTTTCTACGACGTCCAGTTGACCGTCACTGATGCTCTCGGTCGCCAGAGCACGACGACTCACCGGATATTGGCAAACGACGTTCCAGAGGCGACCGTCGAGGTCGTCGACCGCGAGGGCGATGAGGTCACGCTCGCCGCGAACGTCACCGACGAGTTCGGCGAGACGGAGGTGACCTGGACGTTCCCCGACGGAACCGAAAAGACCGGCGAGGAAATCACCCACACGCTTGAGGAGGGCGAACACGAAATCAGCCTTCACGTCGTCGACGAGTACGGCGCCGAATCCGAAAGCGAACACACCGTCGCCGTCGGCCCACCCGGCGCAGCGGCACGGATGGAGACCGATGCGGTCGCTGACGCTCTGGGGATGGACCTGGGAGTGATCGTCCAGTTGGGACTCCTCTCAACGATCGGGCTGGCGCTGGCCGTCGGCTACCGGCGGTTCCCCTGGGGGATGTTCGCACCGAACCGTCGCCGTGGACCGGAGATCACGGTCGATGGATCCCCCGACGTCGACGCCGACGCCGGGCGGATCACGCTCGAGGAGTTCGCCGTCGAGAACGCGACCGAACTCGATACCGTCCGTATCGAGATCACCGACGACAGTGACCGGAACTTGATCCGAAAGCGGCTCGATCTATCGGGAATGACAAGCTACACCACCTCTCGGGAGACGGTCACCGTCCCACCCGGTATCGATATCGATCCCGAAGAAAGCTACACGATCCGCATCAAGGCGACCGACGCCGGGGGCCACAGCGCCGAACGGGACCTGTCGGGGATCGCCGCCGATGCGGACGACGGATCCGGTGCGAACTCGGTCGAATAAAAGCCGATATAAACAATCTTTATATATATTCGCAGTAACTCACCGTTCGATATCGCCCCCGGTTTTTATATACTATGACGAATATATCCCCTGAAGATGGGGGGTATGAGATGAGTGACTCTGGGAGGTATTACCGATGGGAGTGACAACCGACCCCGCCCGCGTCCTCTACGTCGACGACGACCCGTCCTTCACGGAGATGCTCTCGACGGTCCTCGAACGCGAGACGGACTGTCTCGTTATCGAAACCGCTCGCGACGCCGAAACCGGTCTCGAGACCGTCCGCGAGGAACCGATCGACTGTGTCGTCTCCGATTACTCGATGCCGGGAACCGACGGGCTAGAGTTCTTGCATTCGGTCCGCGAGGAGGACGACGAGCTCCCGTTTCTGCTTTTGACGGGACGCGGAAACGAGGAAATCGCGAGCGAGGCGATCTCTGCGGGCGTGACGGATTACATCCAGAAACAGGGCGGGACCGATCACTACTCGCTTCTCGCCAACCGGATCACGAACGCCGTCGAGCAGTACCGGGCGGGACAGAAACTCGAACGCCGAAACGAGGAGCTCGAACGGGTGAAAAACCGGTTCCAGTCCTTTCTCAAACACTCTCCGGACGTGATCACCGCGATCGACGGGGAGGGCCGGATCCAGTACCACAGCCCGGCGATCGAACGCGTCCTCGGGTACGACCAAGAGGAGCTGGTCGGGACGAAAGTGGTCGATCACGTCCATCCCGACGACAGAGAGCGCGTGTCCGAGGGGTTTTTCAGCCTCGTCGAGGAGGGCGAGGGAACGGTAACCCAAGAGTACAGAGTCGAGCACGCCGACGGCTCGTGGGTCTGGCTCGAGTCGGTCACCAGCGCCGACGAGGAGTTCCGCGACGGCGGGTACGTGATCAACTCCCGGGAGATCACCGAACGGAAGCGCCGGGAGCGCGAGCTCGAACAGAAGACCGAGCGACTCGAGGAGTTCGCTAGCATCGTCAGCCACGACCTCCAGACGCCGATCACGGTCGCCGACGCCAGACTCGAGATGGCGATGGCCGAGTGCGACAGCGAACACCTCCCGCCGATCGGCGACGCGTTGACCCGGATGGACGAGATCATCGACGCTACCCTGACGCTCGCCCGGGAGGGGCGGGTCGTCGACGAAACGGAGCCGGTCGATCTCGACGCCGTCGCCGATCACTGCTTCCGGACAGTGACGCCCGAGCAGGCGACGGTTCGTGCCACCACGGGGCTGTCGCTCGAGGCCGACCCCGAACGGCTCCGGCACGTCCTCGAGAACCTCTTTGCCAACGCCGTCGAGCACGCCGGCGAGGACGTGACCGTCCGGGTCGAGGATCTGCCGAACGGCTTCTATGTGGCCGACGACGGCCCCGGAATCCCCGAAGACGAGCGGGAGAAGGTGTTCGAACCGGGCTACTCGAAGACCGACTCCGGGACCGGCTTCGGGCTCGCGATCGTCGAGGAGATCGTCGAGGCCCACGGCTGGACGATCGATGCGACCGAAAGCGACGCCGGCGGTGCCCGCTTCGAGATCTCCGGCGTCGAGACAGTTTGAACGACCCGCGGACCTATACCGGCTCGAAGACGACGAGCCGATCGCCGCTTTCGCTTTCTCCGATGCCGATCTCGATCGTCTGGCCGATCTCGACGTCCTCGTTGTCGACGCCACGGACCTGTCCGGTGATCCGGACGGGCCCGAAGTCCGCGACCGCGACGACGAAGGGGGCGTCCGCCGCGAAGGACGGCCCGGCGACGTGTGTGACCGTCGAGGTCAGGATTTCGCCGGTCTCCGGCAACGGCTCCTCGGTGAACTCCCGCTCGCCGGTCTCGGGGTCGATCCGCCGGGGCGGCAGCCAGCCGTTCCCGCTCGGGCTCTCGAGATAGTACGGCTCGCTCTCGGCTAGGGCGTCGAGGAAGTCGTCGTAGCCGGCGTCCCGCGTTTCCTCGCTCATTGTGTCACCTCCAGCACCGTCACGACACAGCTTGCGACCGTCCCGCCGGCGTTGTGTGCGAGCGCCGTCTCGGCGTCCTCGACCGCGTCGCTGTTGACGTGATCGCCGCGCAACAGTTTCGTGAGTTCGGAGATCTGCCCGCAACCGGTCGCGCCGACCGGGTGGCCCTTCGCCTTCAGGCCGCCCGAGAGGTTGATCGGTAGCTCGCCGTCAATTGCCGTCTCACCCTCGGTAGCGGCGTCGATCCCCTCGCCGACCTCGTAGAAGCCGAGCGCCTCGATCGCCAGTACCTCCGCGATCGTAAAGCAGTCGTGGACCTCGGCGAAATCGACGTCGTCGGGGCCGATCCCGGCGTCGGCGTAGGCAGCACTCGCGGCCCGTTCGGCGGCCGGCGCCCGCGCCATCGAGGCGCGATCCTGCAGCGCCATCCGGTCGCCGCCCTGTCCCGTGCCGACGATCGCGACCTCGGGGTCGAGCCCCCGTTCCTCCGCGAAGGACTCGCTGACGAGCAACGCGGCGCTGCCCCCGTCGCTCATCGGCGAGCAATCGTAGAGCCCGAACGGCGAGCAGACGTCGGGCGCCGTCAGGACGTCCTTGACGTCGATCGACCGCCGGAACTGCGCGAGTTCGTTCTCGACGGCGTGATCGTGGTTCTTGACGGCGATGTGGGCCAGATCCTCCCGCGTCCCGCCGTACTCCTCGAAGTAGCGGTTGGCCATGAGCGAGTACGCCCCCGGGAACGTCATCCCGGCGTTGATCTCCCATAGCGCGTCGGCGGCGGCCGCGAGCCCCGCCGTCCCGTCGGCCGTCGAGAGGTTCGTCATCCGTTCGGCGCCGCCGACCAGGACGACGTCGACGTCGCCGTTTCTGATACGGTTTACCCCGTGGCGAACCGCCGCGCCGCTGGAGGCGCAGGCGCTCTCGATGCGCGTCGCCGGTGCCGTGACGCCGGCCGCCTCCGCGGCGAGCGGGCCCGAATGGCCCTGACCTTCGGCGAGTTCGCCCATGTAATTACCGTAGAAGACCTCCTCTACGTCCTCGGGAGCGAGCCCCGAATCGTCGTAGGCCTTGCTCGCGGCCTCGGCGAAGAGGTCCCGGGACGTCCGTTCGCCCTGGGCACCGAACGCCGTCATTCCGACGCCCGCGATCGGTACCCGTGTCATTGTACCCCGTCCCTGTCGTTCGTGTCGAGTGTTCCTTTCATGTCACTCCGGATGTCGTCGTTCCGTCGCTCGGATCCCACTGTTCCGTCTGTTGACAACGTTGGACATACTCGGTGACCGATACTGATGTGTCTGTCGAATGTCGTCAGGGCCGCTCGTGGGGCCCAGTACACGCCGGGAGCGATCGACCTCCCTGACTGTGGCGCACCGAGGGATCGCCGATTCCGGTAAGACCTCCGGGAGGTCTCTGTGACGATCCGGACGGGCGTTATACCGGCAAAAACCAGTTTAGCGATCGGTTAAACGGATCGTGAGACGCGTTAGCGTGGAAATAAATATATACTTCCCGTTTCATTGCTCGATACGGAAGCTGAAACAGCCGACTCCCAGCCCGATCACCGATGTCCACACAATCTGACACGATACAATCGAACGCCCGCCGATCCCGGTCCCTGTCGCGCGGTGAGTCGGAGACGCTCGGTGAGTGGAAACGCTACAACCGCTCCATCCGTTTTTATGGGGTTGTCCTGCTTGTCGGAACGAAACTCGCCGATGTCGCCACGACCGCGGTCGGCCTCCAGTACCTCCCGGGTATCACCGAGGCCAACCCCGTCGCCGATCACCTCTTCGTCGAGTGGGGGCTGTTCACCGGGCTGACGGTGCTTGGGACCGCGTCGGTGTTTTTCGCCGTCTGTGCGGCCGAACTGTTCGGACTCGAGGTCCGCCGACGGCTCGGGCTTCCGCGGACCGCGCTGTTCGCACAGGTGTCGATCTATCTGACGCTCTCGGCGCTGTTCGGGTTGGTCGCGATACGAAACGGCCTGTTGATCGCCGATCAGACGGTCTACGTTCTCGGCGAAACGATCGGACTCGGCGGCTAGCGCGGTTCGGGAGGATCCAATGACAGACTACAACACGGGGGACGAAACGGAGCCGAACGGAACGACTATTGTCTATCCGGGTTCGACCGGGAGCGAGGAAGACGAGGCCGTACTCTCGGATATCGATCCCGTCGAGACGATCGCCGACCGCGTCGATACCGACCGGATCGCCGACGAACTCCCCGCCGGCTGGACAGTCAAGCCCGACCTCGTCGTGACCGACGAGGAACCGCTCGCCGAGACACTGCTGTTCGAGGGGTCGCCCGCCGAGCCACGCCTCGTTCTTCGGCCCGCCGACCCGTCCCGGGCGGGTGAGGATATCGAGTTTTACGAGCGACACGACCCCCGGGCGACCAGCGAACGGACGATGACCGTCGATCGACTCCGGGAGGCGATCAGGGTCGCCGTCAACCGGGTTCACCAACTCGAAGGCGAGGGGTAGCCGGTCACCGTCCCGTGTCGTACTTGTAGGTCGCCTCGTCGGGATCGATCCCGAAGTCCTCCGGCGTCTCCTCCGGTCCCGTGTCGGGTTCCTCCTCGGCGGCCCGCTTGAAGCGCTCTCTGAGCCGGTCGGGCATCTCGAAGGCGTCGGTCTCGATGACCATCGGCACGGCCTCGGGATCGAGCGATTCGCGCTTCGCCTCGAGCCGCTCTCCGAGCGGTTCGGGGAGTTCCTCGGGGGCGACCCCCTCGAAACCGAACTGGACCAGATACTCGTGGGTCCCCGTTAGCGCGTACACCCGGTCGAAGCCCTCCGCCCGCGCCCCGTCGACGAGTCGCTCGACGACGTGGGCGCCGACACCCTGCTTTCGCCACCCGTCGAGGACGCCGATGCTCGTCAGTTCACAGACCTCCTCGTCGTCGACGGTGTGGAGCCGGATCCGGCCGAACCCGGCGCGGGCGTTCGATTCCTCGTCGACCGCGATGACGTAATCGCGGGACCGAAACGCCGTCTCGTCCAGGCCCATCGCCTCGATGTGATCCAGAAGCCAGGCCTCATCGCGGTTGCGTGCGTCCCGGACGTACATGGACCCTCCTAGACTCGGCAGGGGCAAAACCGTTGTCGTTGTCGCCCCGGCCTGGCGGTTTACTCGGCGACGGGGAGCGTCACCACGAAGACCGCGCCCGTGGGGTCGTTGTCTTCGACCCGGGTGTCCCCCCCGTAGCTGTCGACCAGCGACTGCACCAGGTACAGGCCGATCCCCGTACCGGCGCTGTCGAGTCCCTTTTCGCCTTTCCCGAAGATCTCCGCTTTCTGTCCGTCGGGGACCCCGGGACCGTTGTCGGCGACCCGCACCCTGACGGACCCGTCTTCGCGCCCGACGGCGACCGCCACTTCCGGCGTGTCCTTGTCGTTGTGCTGGATCGCGTTGTTCAACAGGTTCCGGAACACCGAACCGAGCATCGAGTCGGCGGTGACCGCCGTCTCCGGGAGCGGCTCCTCGAGGCGGATCTCCGCGTTGGGGTGTTCGGCGCGGAGTTCTCGGACCTGCTGTTGCAGCGTCGATCCGAGGTCGACGGTCGTGGTCTCGCTGTCCGACTGGAGCATCACGTCGGCCAGATCCCGCGCGCTACCCGTGAGATCGATCGCGTTCTCGACGGCCTCCCGGACGGTCTCGAGGTCCCCGTAGGCCTCCTCTGTCACGGACTCTTTCAGCATGTCGGCGTAGCCTTTCACCAACTGGAGGTCGTTGCGGATGTCGTGGCGGACGACCTGGTTTAGCAGTTCGAGATCGTCGCGCTGGCTTTCGAGTCGCTTCTCGTATCGCTTCCGGTCGGTGATGTCCTGGGCCACCGCGACGAACTTCTTGACCGCGCCGTCCTCGGTCACGACCGGCGAGATCGTCTGTTCGAGGACGACCCGCTCGCCCGCCTTGGTCTCGTCTACCATCTCGTGGTTCCACTTCTCGCCGGCCAAAAGCGTCTCCCAGAGTTCCTCGTAGAGCTCTCCGTCGCATTCGCCGGATTGGAGGACAGCGGGTGTCTCGCCGACGATCTCCTCCCGACTGTAGCCGGTAATTTCCTCGAAGGTGGGGTTGACGTACTCGATCGTGCCGTCGGTGTCGGTGATATAGATCGCGTGGCCGGAGGCGTCGGCGGCCTCCCGGAACTGTCTGAGTTCGTCCGTCCGGCGTTGTAACTCCAGGGACCGATCGCGGAGTCGAAGCAGCGTCCGGATGCGCCACTCGAGTTCGGCCTGTCGGGTCGGCAGCGAGACGATCTCGTCGACCGTCGACTCGAGTACCGCTCTCTCGATCCCGTCGTGGTCGTCACCGAGGAAATCCTCTCCCTGCCCCGAGTACAACAGGAGCACGGGCAGGAGGACGGGCTTTGCATCCGATCTGGCTTCGGCGATATCCGCTCTGTGTCGCCGCAGTCCCGGCTCGTCGACGATACAGAGATCGAACTCGGCGTCGGTGACCGGTCGCTCCCCCCGATAGACGGTGTAGGCCCCGTCGTCGAGCCAGTCCTCGAGGACCCGCTCGTTGCCGACGTTCGATACGAGCGGGTAGATGACTGCCGGTTCGTCCGTCTGTGTCGAATTATGATCCATCGGTCACCCGTGTCGCTTCCACGCCGAACCCGGCTCGGAGCGGCGCGCTCGCGCGTTCGTAAACCGTGGTCGCGGTCGTGGTCGTAGGCATGTTTACGCCTCCGTCTCCGTACACCGCGGCAGCGTCAGCGTGACGTCGGTTCCCCGCGGGTCCCGTTCGGTGACCTCGATCGATCCGTTCGATCGGCTGACGATCCAGTACACCAGCCACAGCCCGAGCCCGCTCCCGTGGTACAGATCGTCGATCGCCCGACCGGTCTCGAGTACGTCGCGGTCCATCTCCGGGATCCCGGGGCCGTCGTCGATGACGTGTATCCCGACCGTCTCGTCGTTCGTTCCGATGCTGATTTCGACCGATGGCGTCTCGCGATCGTTGTGGTTGATGGCGTTTCTGACGAGCTCTTCGATCGCTTCCCTGATCTTGAGCGTCGTCGAGACGAACGCCCGATCGGGGACGTCGATGTCCAGTTGAACGTCCGATCGGGACCCGTTGATCTCCTTTGCGATCGAGCGGACGGTGGCGGTGACGTCGAGCGGTTTCAGATCGGAATCCTCGCTGAGCAGGTCCGTGATCGCTCGCGATTTCTCGCCGGTTTGCATCAGATCGTCGGTGTGTGTTACGATACGTTCGGCCGTCTTTGCCGTCGTCCCGGTGGTCTGTCTGTGGATCTGTTCTGCCAGCCCCCGGATCACCGTCAGGTCGTTGCGGAGGTTGTGCCGGAGGATGTTGTCGATCACCTGCAGTTGCCGCGTTCGCTCCTCGAGGTCGGTCACGTCCCGACAGATCGCCAGCGTCCCCGCGAGGTCGTCGTCGTCGTCGTAATAGGGGTACCGCCTCGTGCTGAAGACCGCCTCCTCGTTCGAGCGTTCGAACGTCGGGGAAACCGCGTACTGAACCGGGGACTCGGTCTCGAATACCTCCGATTTCCTTCTTTCGATCAGATCGGCCGTCGCCTCGTCCATGAACTGGTGTTCGTCCCCACCGAGAAGCTCTGCTTCGGGACACCCAGCGAAGTCGACCAGCGCCTCGTTGACCAACTCGAACGCCCCCGTCTCGTCTTGGAGCATGATCGGGTCCTCCAGCCGCTGGACGATGTCCCGGTGGCGTTTGAGGCGGTCCCGCAGTTCCTTGCGCTCCGTGATGTCAGTCTGGACGGCGACGAACGCGCTCACCTCGCCGTCGTCGGTTATCGGGGCGATCGTCTGGTAGGCCGTGTAGAGTTCGCCGTCCTTCCGTCGGTCGACGATCTCGCCCTCCCAGACCGACCCCGAGGAGATAGTCTCCCATAGCTCTTCGTAGTACTCGACGGACATCTTCCCGGAGTTCAGGATGTCGGGCGTCTCCCCCATCACCTCCGCCCGGCTGTAGCCGGTGATCTCCTCGAAGGCGGTGTTGACGTACTCGATCGTGCCGTCGGCGTCAGTGATGAAGATGGCGTGGCCCGAAGCCTCGACAGCTTCCTGGAACCGGCGGAGCTGTCGCGTCTGTGTCTGTAGATCGAGCGACTGGTCACGGAGCCGGAGCAGCGCCCCGATGCGCCACTCGAGTTCGGCCTGTCGGATCGGCAGCGAGACGATCTCGTCGACCGTCGAGACGAGCACGTTATCGGCGATCTCCCCGCGATCGGTTTCGATGATGTCCGATTGATGCTCGGACAAGAGAAGCAAAACGGGCAGCAACGCGGGCTTGGCTGCCGATTTGACCTGTTTGAGGTCGTCTTTGTACTGCTGTAACCCGTCTTTGTCGACGACACAGACGTCGAACTCGGCGTCGACAATCGGGCGGTCGTCGTTCGCGAGCAGGTACGAGTCGTGGCCGGCGATCCACTCTTTGAGAACGCGGTCGTTGCCGCTTCCCGACACGAGTGGATAGATAACAGTCGGCTCTCCGGGCTGGATCGTGCCGCTTTCGTCCCTCGCTTTCGGACTACCCGTCATCGTCGTTCCAGTCCGGGGTGCCCGTCAGGATGCCGCGAAGTTCCGACAGCGGCTCGCCGACGATCAGCCCCTCGCCGGTGATCTCGAGCGTCCGAAGGCTCCGCTCGAAGTCACTCGTTCGCATCTTGAGAACGCCGATCACCTTGCAGAGTTCGCCCCGGTACTCGACGTGTCTGAGAACGACGATGCTGTCGGCGAGATGGCTCACGTTCCGCTCGGTCGCCCGGAACTCCCCCGTGATCTGGTGGACCTCGTTCGTGACCAGCCCGGTCACGTTCATGTTTCGGAGGTACCGGGCGATCTTGACGAGCTGGTGTTCCGGATCACTGCCGGAGTTTCGGAACGCCCGTTCGTATCCGGTGACGCCATCGAGCATGACGATCTCGGCCGATTCGTCTTCGACCTCCGTTCGGACGTGGTGGGTGAACTCGTCGACGGTGAGTTCGTCCGGGCCGATCTCCTCGACCGTGAGGGTGCCGGCGTCGATCATCTCCCGGACGGGGACGTCGACGGCTTCGGCCCGCTCGAGTATGGTCCGGCGCCCCTCTTCGAAGCTATACAGCACCGACCGGCGATCGCGGCTGGCAGCCTCCTTCAGAAAGTGAAGGCCGGTCGTCGTCTTGCCGACGCCGGTAGGGCCGCTCAGGAACGTGATCGTCCCCATCGTTATCCCGCCGTCGAGGAGCGAATCGAGCTCCGGAACGCCCGACGAGAGCCGCTCCATGGCGCCGTCCCGTCCGTGCTCGCTCGGGTCGAGTTGGGGCCAGACGGCCATCCCGTCGTCGTCGATCGTCACGGTGTGGGGGCCGCGCTTTGCCGACGAGCCGCGGAACTTCGAGATCTGTAGCGTCCGCCGGTTCCGTTCGACGTCCAGGTTGACGACCGCGTCGACGAGAAACTGGAGGTCGTCGTCGGGGATCGAGGGGGCGGCCTGGGAGGTCAAGAGCACGGTTGCCCCCGCCCCTTTCAGGAACTCGATCAGACTCAGTATCTGGGTCCGGAACTGGCGTTCGTCGGGCGTGAGGTGTCTGATCTCGGTAACGGGATCGATCACGACCCGGTCCGGATCGATCGCTTCGATCTCCTCTCTGATCGCATCGACCAGCGAGGGGTTCTCTACTTCCCCGGAGCGGAAGAGATCGTACGTGTTGTCGGTCCGAAACTGATCCCCGGACGGGGAGAGATCGAGAAACGCGATGGCGTCGGTATCGAACCCGAAGCCGTCGGCGGTCCGTTCGAGATACGCCGTGGGTTCGCCGAGATTGATATACAGGTTCGTGCCGTCCCGACCGTGTTCTGTCGTGAGAAAATGGAGTCCGAAGATGGTCTTGCCGGCACCGGGGGCACCCCTCACCAGCGTCGCCGACTCCGGCAGCAGCCCGCCCTCGAGTACCTCGTCGGCTCGCGGGATTCCCGTCGGGATACGATCTGCCGGTTCGTTCGCGTCCATGCCGTCGAGTACGGGCAAAAGATACATAACTGGAGCGATCCCCTCCGGCCCCGTTCCGGACCATTTTTTATACAGGCCGCCGACAGACGGCGTATGCGAATCGCGGTCGTCTTCAGGGATCCGCCGCCGCAGTCGGAGCGCTCCGGTGCCGTTCGGCTCCGGCGGCTCGCGGCGGCGCTCGACGACCGCGGCCACGAGGTGACGATCTACTGTCTCCCCTGGTGGGAGACGGCCGGCCGGCGGCTGGAGATCAACGGCCTCGAGCACGAGGGCGTCACCTTCGAGCATCCGGCGCTGTTTTACACGCGGCTCCCCGGTCTCTTGGCCCGCCACAGTCCCGACGTCATCCTGGCGTCGGCGTCGCCGGCCGGGGCAGTCGTTTCGGCGTGGCTCGGCGCCCGCCTCGCGCGCGTCCCGCTCGTCTGTGACTGGTACGGGGACGAACCGGCTGTTCCGGCCTCGCGGTGGACCGAACAGGCTGCGAGCCTCCCGACGCGGGTGACGACGCCCTCCGAGTTCCAGCGTACCCGGGTCCGGGAGTACGGGGCGACCGAGTCGAACACGACCGTCATCCCAGAGGGGATCGATATGTCGCTCGTTTCCTCGATCGATCCGGGCGAGCACCGCGATCTCTCCTACGCGTGTCGGCTCGACGACGACTCGAACCTCGAGGATCTCCTGCTCGCGCTCGCGGAACTCCGCGACCGGGGGGACTGGACGGCGACGATCGTCGGCGACGGCCCCGAGCGGTCGGCCTACGAGCGGCAGGCGCGGGACCTCCAGCTCGCCGGCCGCGTCGAGTTCGTCGGCGATCTCCCCCGCGAGGAGCGGATCGCCGTCTACCGGAGCAGCCATACGTTCGTCCAGACCGCTCGCCGGGCGACCTTCGCCGAGGAACTGCTGTGGGCGCTGGCCTGCGGGTGTGTCGGCGTCGTCGAGATTCAGGGCGAATCCAGCGCCCACGAACTCGTCGAGCGGCGCGAGCGGGGCCTCCGCGTGACCGACATGGACGAACTGGACGAGGCGATCGAGGAATCGTGGTCGATGGGCTCTCGCGACATCGACAAGGCGTTTCAGTCGTTCGATCACACCGCGATCACGGGCCAGTACGTCGAGCTCTTCAGGGAGTGCGGCGTCGACGCTCGGTGAAGGCTCGGAGCCCGGCGGGGACTCGAAACCGCGTCGGGAACCGGTGTCGCTCCCGAACGGGCGTGTCCTCTAGGTACGCGTCACTCCGGTTGGATCCCTTCGAGCCAATCGAGGATCTCGTCCACGAGCCGGAGCCGAAGGTCGAGCAGGTCCCGTCGGTAACCGTATCGCTCGTGGTCGTCGATCGCCTCGTCGTGGCTGTGCCGTACCGTCTCGATGTGATCGCGCGCTTCGAGTGCTTCCTCCCGCAACCGGTCGACAATCCGCCCCTGATCCCCCTCGGGTAGGTGGTGAAGCGATCCCAACTTCATCATCAGCATCGGTCGCTGCATCGGGTGGAAGAGATCCTCGACCGGCTCGAGAATCAGCGATTCGAGCCGTTCCCTCCCGGCGTCGGTGATCGCGAACGTCGGCGGCTCGTTGCCCGCCGCTTCGACGTCCGATTCGATCAGCCCCTCTTCGTTGAGGCGGTCGATGGCCGACCACACGACGCTGGTGCCGGCACCCCAGTATCGGCCGAAGTTGTGCCGCAGTCTCTCCTGGAGTTCGCTCTTCGTCAATCCGGGCTCTTCGTTGAGCATACAGAGAACGCCCATATCGGCCATTTTTGACTGTTTCATACCCTCTCTTCCCGGCTCGAAGGAAAAAAACCACGGGGTCGTGACGGATTCGGCGAGTTCCGCGGTCGGCCTCGAGGGACGTCGAGGGATCCGACCGCTCGGATCAATACGATCCCGGGAGGTCATCCGGATTCGGCTATCCCCGTTCGACCCGGTCCGGCTTTTGGGTCGCCGCCGCCGTCTTCACCGCGGCGACGTTTTCGGCTACGTCGTGGACGCGGACGATGTCGGCCCCGCGTTCGGCGGCCAGCGCGCTGGCGGCGACGGTCGCGGCGAGCCGTTCCTCCGATCGGTTCTGGTCGATCAGTCCGAACATCGACTTCCGGGAGTGGCCCACGAGGATCGGACACCCGATCGAGCGGAACTCCCCGAGTCGATCCAGCAACTCGAAGCTCTCTGTCGCGGACTTCCCGAACCCGATCCCGGGATCGACGACGATCTGTGAGCGATCCAGCCCGGCCTTCTCGGCGAGCAGCACCCGCTCGGAGAGGGCGTCGATCGTCTCGCGGACCACGTCGTCGTAGGCGATCTCGGCGTCGGGGTCGACCGGCGTGTTGATCGAGTGCATCACGACGACCGGGACGTCGTGTTCGGCCGCGACGAGTCGCATCTCGGGATCCTCCAGCCCCGAGACGTCGTTGAGAATGTCCGCGCCGGCATCCAGGGCCGCCCGGGCGACCGCCGCCTTGCGTGTGTCGACGGAGACGGCGACATCGGCGTCGATCCCATCGAGCGCCTCGATGACGGGGACGACGCGGTCGATCTCCTCGTCGACAGGAACGGGATCGGCTCCCGGACGCGTCGACTCGCCGCCGACGTCGACGATGTCGGCTCCGGCGTCGATCAGGCGTTCGGCCTGTTCGACGGCGTCCGCGGTCGTCTCGTACCGACCGCCGTCGTAAAACGAATCCGGCGTCACGTTGAGGATCCCCATCACTGCGGTGCCGTCGCTCCAGGGGTACGTCGGGTCGGAAGCGCCCGTCGTCTCCCGTCCGGTATCCTCCGCGACCGCGAGCCCACGCCGGAGTTCGGACACGAGGCCCGGAAGTCCGTTGTCAGCGTCATCGAGTGCCTCGAAGAGCGCCTCGAACTGTGCGTGCGTTCCCATCAGAACGGCCTCGACGAGTTCGCGCTCGCGGACGTCGACGCCGGAGACCGCACACTCGCCGCCGAGTGCCCGGAGTTCCCGCTCGAGTACGGCCGCCTGGTCGGGCCGAACGCGGGTGGTAACGACCCGATGGACGCCCCCCGACCGTGCCCGGTCGATCTCGGGGGCGGTCACGTCGGCCCGCCGGAGGGTGTCCGCCGCCGCCTCCAGATCATCGACCCGTGTCGTGACGTGCGGACGCGTCCACCGGCGTCGGGCCTCGGCGACGGCGAAAAGCGACCCGCAGACGACGACCGCATCCTCCGGGCCGGCGGCCGTCATCGCCCGCCTGACCGCGCCGGCGACGGTACCGACCGGCTCGACCGTGTCGGCCCGGCCGTCGGCCTCGAAGGCAGCCGCGAGCGCGTCGGCCGTCTCCGCACGCTCGAGGTCCGGACGGCAGGTGTAGACGGCGTCGGCCGGGGGCAGGGCCTCGATCATCCCCGCGTGGTCCTTGTCGGCCATC
Organism: Natronomonas aquatica; assembly: GCF_024449025.1. Classification (GTDB taxonomy): domain Archaea; phylum Halobacteriota; class Halobacteria; order Halobacteriales; family Haloarculaceae; genus Natronomonas; species Natronomonas aquatica. Next base: position 28,021 of record NZ_JAHLKM010000011.1, read on the forward strand.
GCACCGAAGACGAGACGTAGATCCTCGTACTCGAAGCTTTCCAGCGTCGCGGCCGTGCCGGCACAGCTGCCGGGGTTGTGGGCCCCATCGAGGACGACGAGCGGTGTGCGGTCGACGATCTCGAACCGCCCCGGCCAGTGGGCGTTGCGGAGACCGCGCTCGATGTCGGCCGTCGAGACGTCCCCGATCTGTCTGGTCAACACCGCGGCGACGCCGGCGTTTCGGCCCTGGTGGGCGCCCAGGAGCGGAAGCGCGGTTTCGACCCGCCAGCCGGCGCCGTCGATCGTGACCGGCTGTTCGATCGCCGTCCGGGATCCGGAAGTAACGTTCACGTCCGCTCCGTCCGTTCCGCCGATCCGGACGACGTCGCTGGCGACCTCGCGGATCACGTCGAGGGCCTCCCCCTCCGCGCCGGTGACAAGCGGCGTACCTTCGGGCGCGATGGCGGCCTTATCGCGGGCGATCTCTGCGATCGTGTCCCCGAGGATGTCGGCGTGTTCGAGCGTGACGTTCGTGACCGCCGCGGCGGCCGGCGAGAGCGCGCTCGTCGCGTCGTGTTCGCCGCCGATCCCGACCTCGATCACCGCGACGTCGACGTCCTCCGAGGCGAACGTCTCGACCGCGAGCCCCGTCATCGCTTCGAAGAACGTCGGCGAAAGGCCCTCGGCCGCCCGCGAGCGGACGTACGGTTCGATCGTTTCGACGTACGAGCCGACGGCCGCCTTCGGGACCGGTCGTCCGTTGACCCGCACCCGCTCGCGGAGGTCGTCGAGATGGGGAGACGTGTACAGCCCGACGTCGTAGCCCGCCTCCCGGAGGACTGACTCGACCATCCGGGCGGTACTGCCCTTTCCGTTCGAGCCGCCGATCTGGACGACCCGGAGGGTTTCCTCGGGCGAGCCCAGATACTCGAGCAGCCGCCGCGTCGGGATCACGCCCGTCCGAGACGGATACCGGCGGAGGTCGAACAGGAAGTTCGCCGCCTCGTGATACTCCATATCCGTGGCAGGACGGCGAGCGGTTTATCCCTTTCCGGTTGTGCTCGCCGTAGCGATCACACGAATTATGCCGGTCCGCACCGATACGGTAGCCATGGCATCCACGGACGAACGGCGGCTCATCGAGGAAACGGTCGCGGATTTCGTCGAGGCGGAGATCCGCCCCGTCGCCGCCGAGGCCGACGAGACGCAGACGTTCCCCGAGGACGTCTGGGACGGGCTCGCCGAACTCGATCTGACCGGGCTGACCGTCTCCGAGGAGTACGGCGGGTTCGACGCCGATCAGTTGACGTACAGTGTCGTCAACGAGATCCTCGCCCGGGGGGACCTGTCGGTCGCGACGGCGCTTTCGGTGCACTGTCTCGCCACCGCCTGTATCGAGGAATTCGGTACGGACTCCCACAGAGAGGAGTGGCTCCCGGCGATGGCCGACGGGCGCCCGGTCGGAGCCTTCGCCCTTTCGGAACCCGGGGCGGGCTCGAACCCGGCGGAGATGACGACCGAAGCCCGAAAGGACGGCGACGAGTACGTCATCGACGGAAAAAAGCAGTGGATCACGAACGGCGAACGCGCCGGCGTCGTCATCCTCTTTGCGAAGACCGACCGGGACGAACCCGAGTCGGTGACGCAGTTTCTGGTTCCGAAGGACACCGAGGGGCTGGAGGTCGGCAAAAAGGAGGACAAACTCGGGCTCCGGGCCAGCGACACGACGACGCTTCTGTTCGACGGCGCGCGGATCCCCGAGGCGAACCGCCTCACCGAGGTCGGCGACGGGCTGAAGGCGGCCTTCTCGATTCTGACCGGCGGCCGGATCGCGATCGCGAGCCAGGCTGTCGGCGTCGCCCATGCGGCGCTCGAGGCGGCGATCGAGTACGCCGGAGAGCGCGAACAGTTCGACAAACCGATCGCCGACCACCAGGCGATCGCCCACAAACTCGCCGACATGGCAACGGACGTCCGAGCAGCACGGCTTTTGACCCGCGACGCCGCCGAGAAGAACGAAGATGGGGTCGACCCGATGGCGGCGAGCATGGCGAAGTACTTCGCCAGCGAGACGGCCGTCGACGTCGCCAGCGAGGCCGTGCAGGTCCACGGCGGCTACGGCTACACGAAGGACTTCGACGTCGAGCGGTACTACCGGGACGCGAAGATCACGACCATCTACGAGGGCACCTCCGAGATCCAAAAGGAGATCATCGCGAGACACCTCGGGGAGTAGGCGACCCGTCGGGACGCCCGGTCAATCGTACGTGTAAAAGCCCTCGCCGGTCTTCTTGCCGAGATCCCCTGCCTCGACCTTCCGTTTGAGGAGATACGCCGGCGTGTACCGATCGCCCAGCTCCTCGTGGAGCGTTTCGGTGGCGTGCAGACAGATATCGAGCCCGATGTGGTCGGCGAGCTCCAGCGGTCCCATCGGAACGTTCGTCCCGAGTTTCATCCCCCGGTCGATGTCCTCCTTGGTCGCAACGCCCTCGTCGAGGGCCCGGATCCCCTCGTTGACCCACGGCATCAGGATTCGATTCGAGACGAACCCGGGCTTGTCGTCGGATTCCCAGGTCTCCTTGCCGAGGTCCTCGGCGAACGCGTGGGCGAACTCGACGGTTTCGGGGGCGGTCTTCTCACCGGAGACGACCTCGACGCCCTCCATGATCGGCACCGGGTTCATGAAGTGAAGCCCGACGACTGACTCCGGGCGATCGGTCGCGGCCGCGATCGTCGTGATCGAAAGCGTCGAGGTGTTCGTCGCGAGCACCGCTCTATCGGAGGCGATCCCGTCGAGTTCACCGAATATCTCGCGTTTGACGTCGATGTCTTCGAGGGCGGCCTCGACGAGGACGTCGCAGTCGGCCAGATCCGCGAGGTCGGTCGTGCCCGTGATACGCTCCAGTGTGGCCCCGGCTTGGGCCTCCGTGAGCTGTCCCCGGTCGGTCAGCCGTCCGAGGCTGTCCTCGATCGTCTCGAACCCGCTTTCGACGTACTCGCGTTCGATATCGCGCATCGAGACGTCGTAGCCCGCGACGGCGGCGACCTGTGCGATGCCGCTACCCATCGTCCCGGCACCGACGACCCCGATCCGGGTGACAGAGGAGAGATCCGGTGTCATGGGCGGGCTCACGGCCAGGCCGCGATTAAACGTTCCGGACGCATGGTTGGACGTTCTCCGGCGGTCGGCGGGGCCCTACTGTCCGAAAAAGTATACTAACGGCAACCCTTTTGCGCCGGGACGCACTCTTTGGCCTCAATGTTCGACGAGGACGATCTGGAGACGATCCGGGAGAGCCGGACGGCCTGGGAGGCCGAGACGCTCGATCCGTTCATAGAGGGCGGCGAACGGAAGGACCGCTTTGCGACCGTCTCGAACCACGAGGTCGACCGACTCTATACCCCCGAAGACATCGCGGACGTCGACTTCGAGACGGACATCGGCTTCCCCGGTGAACCGCCCTACACGCGGGGCGCCTACCCGACGATGTACCGCGGCCGGACCTGGACGATGCGGCAGTTCGCGGGCTTCGGGACCGCCGAGGAGACCAACGAGCGGTTCCACTACCTCATCGACGAGGGCCAGACGGGCCTGTCGACGGCCTTCGACATGCCGAGCCTCATGGGGCTCGACTCCGATCACCCGATGAGCGAGGGGGAGGTCGGCAAGGAGGGCGTCGCCGTCGACACGCTCCGGGACATGGAGATCCTCTTCGACGGCATCGACATCGGCGAGGTCTCGACCTCCTTTACCATCAACCCCTCGGCGCCGGTCATCTACGCGATGTACATCGCGCTGGCCGACAAGCAGGGTCTCGACCGCGAGGAGATCCGCGGGACGCTCCAAAACGACATGCTCAAGGAGTTTATCGCCCAAAAAGAGTGGGTGATCCCGCCGGAGCCGTCGCTGGATGTCGTCACCGACACCATCGAGTTCGCCGTCGAGGAGACGCCGAAGTTCCACCCGGTCTCGATCTCGGGGTATCACATCCGGGAAGCCGGCTCCACCGCCGCCCAGGAGGCCGCCTTCACGCTCGCGGACGGGTTCGCCTACGCCGAGGACTGTCTGGACCGCGGGCTCGACATCGACGAGTTCGCGCCGCTGTTCTCGTTTTTCTTTAACTCCCACAACTCCATCTTCGAGGAGGTCGCGAAGTTCCGGGCCTGCCGGCGCGTCTACGCCCGCGTAATGAAGGAGTGGTACGGCGCTGAACGCGACGAATCCAAGCGACTGAAGTTTCACACACAGACGGCGGGCCAGTCGCTGACCGCCCAACAGCCGCTGAACAACATCGTCCGGACGACGATCCAGGCGCTTGCGGGGGTGCTGGGCGGCACCCAGTCGCTGCACACGAACAGCTACGACGAGGCGCTCGCGTTGCCGAGCGAGGAGGCCGTCCGGGTCGCCCTCCGAACCCAACAGATCATCGCCGAGGAGTCCGGGGCCGCCGACATCGTCGACCCGATGGGCGGCAGTTTCGCCATCGAGAAGCTTACGAACGAGATGGAAGCAGAGATCACGGACTATCTCGAGGAGATCAAGGAGATGGGCGACGGCTCGGTTCGGGACGGCGTCCTGAAGGGGATTCCGGACGGCTACTTCCACAGGGAAATCCAGGAGGCCGCCTACGAGTACCAGAAACGCGTCGATGCCGGCGAGGAGACCGTCGTCGGCGTGAACGCCTACGAAATCGAGGAGGAGACCGACCCCGACATCCTCAAAGTCGACCCCGCGACCCGGGACCGACAGCTCGAACGGCTCGAGGAAGTCAAAGCCGAACGGGACGACGCCGCCGTCGAGGACGCCCTCGATGCCGTCTCGGCGGCGATCGAGAACGACGACAACGTCATGCCATCGATCATCGAGGCCGTGAAGGCCTACGCGACGATGGGCGAGATCATGGCGGTGTTCGAAGAGCACTACGGCTCCTATCAGGAGACGCTCGTCACTGCTTGATCGGCGCCTCTGGTGACGCCTTTTGTTTCTACCGTCAGACGAAAACAGATTCAATATTATACATCCACCTGGCAAAAAATGTTCTGAAATCCACTCTTAAGGACTATAGACCACGTATATATTCGTATGAGAGAAAAAATACAAAACGATCGTATGATAATTTGTGCTTCCCCACGTGAATCGAGACGGCATTCGACGGTGAATCCGGAAACACCATGACGAAACGCCACGTCGACGTCCCACCGGAGACCCAAGCGACGATCGACGAAACGATCGAACACATCGATACCCGGCTTACGGAGGAGGACCTCGCTTCGACCGTCGCGGAGACACTCGCCGATCTGTTCGGTGACTGGGACGCATACAAACGGTATCAGAACGGCGAGTCGGTGCCGCCGATGACCCGGATCCGGCTCCGGAGCTACGACCCGCAAAACGCGCTCATCGAGACCGAACACTGGGCCGAGCAGGAGCTATCGGCACTACAGGAGACGAAGTGTTTACGGTATCTCTGGGAAGGGTTCGATCTGTCGCCGCTGTCGAACAACCTCGCTTTCGCGCTTCCGTTCCGGCAGATGCTCGCGAACCACCTGTTCGCCGAGGCCGGTGAGGGGCTCCGTCTGTTCGGCAACATCAAGATCCAGTGTGGACACAACATCCACATGGGCGATAACGTCGTCGTCCACAACGACGTACTCCTCGACGACCGCGGGAAGCTCTCGATCGGCGATCGGGTCTCTATCGCGGACCGGACGCATGTCCACACCCACGCCCACGACACCGTCGACCAGACGGACGTCACGACGTACGAGACGATCCTCGAAGACGACGTCCGACTCGGGTACGGGTCGATGATCAGCGCCGGCTGTCGTATCGAACGAAACGCGATGGTCGGCGCGGGGGCGACGACGCTGGGCGATGCGCCAGCCCACCACATCGTGACCGGGTCACCGGCAAAGAGCGTCAAAATCAAGCCGGGATGGGAATCGGTCGCCGAGGATCTCGGTCCGCTCCCGGATAACCGTGAAAGCAGACGGCTGCCGACGGAGTTCCCCGAGTCTTTCGACGAGTTCGACGAGTTCGGACGGGACCTATCGCCGCCGGGAGACGTCTCGGGGTAGCGCGTGAGTCGGCGGATCGAACAGAGCGGATCAGCCCGACGGTTCTTTTAACGACAGCGCCGTCCGCTCGAACGAACAGACCAGCGGTTCCTCCGGATCGTTCACTTTGAACACCTCGACGCGCATCGTGACGATGCCCCGTTCGCCGTCGCTGGTCTCCCGTTTGTCCGTCACCGTCGACTGGACCCGGATCGTATCGCCGTGAAAGACGGGGTTGGGGTGTTCGACGTTGTCATACGAGAGGTTGGCGACGATGGTCCCGTCTGTCGTCTTGGGGATCGTCAGCCCGACCGCGAGGCTCATCGTATAGAGACCGTTGACGAGCCGTTCGCCGAAGTCGGTGCCGGCGGCGAACTCGGCGTCGAGGTGCAGCGGCTGTTGGTTCATCGTCATATCGCAGAAGGCCTGGTTGTCGGCCTCCGAGATCGTGCGCCGTTTGTCGTGTTCGATGGTCTCGCCGACCTCGAACTCCTCGTAGTATTTTCCGGTCATGTGTCGTCTCCGTCCCTACAGGACGGTGCCGTGTTTCTTGTCCGGTAGCTCCTTTTCGATGCCTTCGTAGAACGCAAAGCGGTTCGAAAGCTCCTCCCGTAGCGTGCTCGGCGGGACGACCTCGTCTATGACGACCTCGCTTGCCATCCGGCGGGCGTCGATGTCCTCTCGGAACTGCTCGCGGAGCTCTTTTTCCGTCTGTTTCCGTTCCGCCTCGTTGTCGATCTCGGCCAGCTTGCGGGCGTAGACGGCGTTGATCGCCGCTTCTGGCCCCATGATCGCGATCTCGCCCGAGGGCAGCGCGAGCGTCGATTCGGGGTCGTACGCCGGCCCGGACATCGCGTAGATGCCGGCGCCGTAGGCCTTCCGGACGACGACACACTGTTTCGGCACCGTCGCCGAGGAGGTCGCGTAGATCATCTTCTTGCCCTGCTCTAAGATGCCCTCCTTTTCGACCCCCGAGCCGGCCATAAATCCCGGCGTGTCCGTGAGGTACAGAAGGGGGACGTTGTAGGCGTCACACGTCCAGATGAACTCCCCCGCCTTCTCGGCGGCGTCGGGGAAGATCGCGCCGGCCCGGTGGGCGGGCTGGTTGGCGACGATCCCGATCGGCCGGCCGTCGATGCGGGCAAATCCCGTGAGGATCTCCTTGCCGTACTCCGGTCTGAGTTCGAACCACGAGCCGGTGTCGACGACCCGGTCGATGAGATCGACCATGTCGTACCCCCGGTTCGGTGCCTCCGGAATGACGCCGTCGATTTCCTCCGGGGGAGATGCCGGCGGCTTCCCCCCGGTTCGGGGCGGCTTCTCGTCGCTGTTGTCCGGGAGGTAGCCGATCAACTGGGCGACGAGTTCGCGGGCGTGTTCCTCGTCCTCCGCCACGAGATCCGCGCTGCCGGAGTGTTTCGCGTGGACGTCGGGACCGCCCAGCTCCTTTAGGCTGATCTCCTCGCCGGTGACCATCTCGACCATCCGCGGGCTGGCGATCGCCATCGAGCTCATCCCCCGGACCATGACGGTGAAATCAGCGAAGACGGGGGTGTAGGCCGCCCCGGCGATACACGGGCCGTACAGCACACAGATCTGTGGCACCCGTCCCGAGAGCATCGAGTGGTTGTAGTAGTACTTCCCGATGCCCTCCCGGTTGGCAAAAAAGCCCGTCTGCTGGTCGATCCGGCCGCCCGAGGAGTCCATCAGGTACAACACCGGCCGCCCGGTCTTCAGCGCGCGCTGTTGCATCCGGAGGAACTTCTCGACGCCCTTGGCGGCCATGCTGCCCCGCTTGACCGTGTAGTCGTTGGCCATGAAGTGAAGATCGCGGCCCTCGAACGCCGCGCCGCCGGTGATGAGCCCGTCGGCCGGCAGCACGTCCTCGGCGTCGAACTCCGCGAACTTCCCGTCCTCGAAGAGAAAGCCCTCCTCCCCGAACCACAACTCCAGGCGGTCCCGGACGAACTTCTTGCCCTGTTCGGGGAGCTGGTCTTTGTACTTCTGTTTGCCGCCGGATTCGATCTCCCCGATCTCCTCCCACAGCCGTTCTTCACGTTCGGTCGGGCCGAGATCGGGTTCCGGTTCCGGTTCGGCTCCGCCCGCGGAGTCGCCGCGGTCGCCACCGTCGTAGCTCGCCGTCCCGAGTTCCTCGTCGTCGGCCGAGACGACCGTCACGTCCTCTTCGAACCGCGCAACGAGCGCTTCGGCGAGCGCCCGGGCCGTCTCCGCCGTCATCTCGCGTTTGACACTGACCTTCATCGCTCCCTCCCGCTTAGAGCGTCCGTCCCGAGCATGCTCAGTACGCTCTCGGGAAGCCGATCTCCTGGCTGATGTGGTTGTACGCCATCTGCTGGGTGACCGGCGCCAGCCGGGTCAGATTGATTTCGCGCCACCACCGTTCGACGTCGTACTCCGTGGCGTACCCCCAGCCACCGAAGGCCTGCATCGACTGTTTGACCGTCTCGATGCCGGCCTCGACGGCCGTCGCCTTCGCGACGTTCGTCTCGTAGCCGCAGGGCTCGCCCTGCTCGTAGAGGTGTTCGGCCTTTTTTCGCATCTGGACGGCCGCTTCCATGCGGGCGTAGGGTTTCGCGATCGGGAAGGAGACCGCCTGATGGGTCCCGATCGGCGCGCCGAAGACCTCCCGGTCGTTGGCGTACTCGATCGCGGCGTCGGCGGCCAGTTTGCCGATCCCCGTGCCGGCGGCCGCAAAGCCGATCCGCTCGGGGTTGAGCATCTCGACCAGCGCCCACCACCCCTCGTCGCGCTCGCCGAGGAGGTTCGATTCGGGGACGCGGACGTCCTCGAAGAACACCTCACAGGACTTCGAGTAGTTCATCGCGTGTTTTTCGATCGGCGAGACGTCGATTCCCGGCGAGTCCATGTCGACGATAAGGAGGCTGATCCCGTCCGTCCCGCGGTCGACCTCATCGCGCGGCGTCGTCCGCGTGACGAGTATCATGTTGTCGGCCCGGTCGGCGAAGGTGATCCAGGCCTTCTGGCCGTTGAGGACGTACTCGTCGCCGTCCTTCTCGGCGCGAGTGGCGACGTTGAGGGTGTTCGTCCCCGCCTCGGGTTCGGTGATCCCGATAGAGAAGTTCCGGTCGCCGGCCGCGATGTCGGTGAGATACGTCTCTTTCTGTTCGCCGGTGCCGCGCTCTTTCAGCCCGACCGTCGCCATGCCGGCGGTCAACACCAGATACCAGGTGCCGGCCATTCCACAGCCCTCCGCACAGAGCGTCTCCATCGCGAGGCCGAGTTCGCCCATTCCCATGCCGGCCCCGCCGTATTCTTCGGGGACGAGCAGCCCGTGGAAGCCGGCCTCGCCGAGTTCGTCCCAAAAGCCCGCCGCGAACTCCCCGTTCTCCTCTTTTTCTCGCCAGTACTCGGGACCGAACTCGGTCGCGATCTCCGTCGCCGTCGCGGAGATCATCGAGTGTTCGGTACTCGTCTCGGAGGTCATTAGTTTCGCTGGGTCGCCCACCGCATTAGTTGTTTGTGTCCCCCAGAATAACGCGTCTGTCGGCGGCAAACGGGCCGGAGACGGACGGGACGACTACCGTGCCTCTTCGATCCCCTCGAGCGCTTCGGGGTTCTCGATGCTGCTCATGTCACCGAGGTCCTCGCCGGTGTAGGTGGCCTCGATCGCCCGTCGGATGATCTTCCCGGATTGTGTTTTGGGGAACTCGTCGACGAACCGCACTTCCCGGGGTCGGAACGGTTTGCCCTGTTCTTCGCCGACCAGTTCGCGGATCTCCTCGCGGAGCCCCTCGGTCTCCTCGACGCCCTCCTCGACGACGATGTACAGCACGACCGCGGTCCCGGTCGTGTCGTCGGGAACGCCGACAGCGGCGGCCTGGTTGACGTCGTCGTGTTCCATCGCCGCCCCCTCGATCTCGGCGGGGCCGACCTTCCGGCCCGCGACGTTCAACGCGTCGTCGGCCCGCCCGTGGAGGAACCAGAAGCCGTCTTCGTCCTTCTGGGCCCAGTCGCCGTGGTTCCACATCGGCGGATCCTGGAACGCCGACCAGTACTCGTGGAGGTACCGCTCGTCGCCGCCCCACAGCGATTTGGTCATCGCGGGGTTCGAATCGCGGGCGACCAGATAGCCGCGTTCGTTGTCCTCCTTGATCGACTCGCCCGTCTCGTCGACGATGTCGATGTCCATCCCCAGTCCGGGCCCGCCGAGCGTGCAGGGCTTCAGCGGCTGGGTCGGCATCGGCATCAGGAAACAGCCGACGATCTCGGTGCCACCGGAGATGTTGACGATCGGCGTCTCGCCGCCGCCGACGTGTTCGTAGAACCACAGCCACGACTCGGGATCCCACGGCTCGCCGGTCGAACCCAGCAGTCGGAGACTGGAGAGGTCGTGGCCCTCGATCCACTCGTCGCCCTGCTTGCGGAGCGCCCGGATCGCCGTCGGCGAGATGCCGAACTGGGTGATTCCGTGCCGGTCGATCAGCTTCCAGAAGCGATCCGGCTGGGGGTGGTCCGGGGCACCCTCGTACATGACGACCGTGCCGCCGAAGGTGTGGGTGCCGATGAGCGACCACGGCCCCATCATCCAGCCGATATCCGAGACCCAGAAGAACCGGTCGGCGGGCTTGAGATCGAACCCGAAGTACACCTCCTTGGCCGGCTGGAGCAGGGCGCCGGCGTGGGTGTGGACGATCCCCTTCGGCTTGCCGGTCGTCCCCGAGGAGTACAGGAGCATCGACTCTTGGTCGCTGTCGAGGGATTTCGTCTCGTACTCGTCGGACTGCGTTTCGACGGCGTCGGCCCACCACGCGTCCCGATCGTCGTTCCAGGGAATCTCGATCCCGTCGTCGTCGCTCGCGCCGAGCCGGTCGTAGACGACGGTGTGTTCGACGTGGCCCACCTCGTCGATGGCCTCGTCGGCCGCGTCTTTGAGTGTGATCTCGTCTCCCCGGCGGTAGAAGCCGTCGCCGGTGAAAAGCACCGAACACGCCGAGGCGTCGATCCGGGTGGCGGTCGCGTCGACGCCGAACCCCGAGAAGATCGGGACGGCGATGGCGCCGGCCTTGAAACAGCCATAGAGGATCGAGATGACCTCCGGGACCATCGGCATGTAGAGTCCGACCGTGTCGCCGGTCTCGATCCCGACCGACTCGAGGTAGTTCGCGACCTGGTTGGACCCCCTGTGGAGTTCGTGGTACGTGAGCTCCCGGACTTCGCCGTCCTCGCCCTCCCAGATGCAGGCGATCCTGTTTCTGGTCTCGCTGTCGAGGGCGCCGTGGCGGTCGACGGTGTTGTGGGCGACGTTCAACTCGGCGCCGGGGTACCACTCGGAGAACTGCGGACCGTCGGTGTCGTCCCGGACGGTGTCGTAGGGTTCATAGAACTCGATGCCGAGATAGTCGGGGAGTTCGTCCCAGAACCACTCGATGTCGGTCGTCGTCCGCTCTATGAGTTCGTCGTAATCCGCGATGTCGTACTCCTCCATGAACGCCGTGACGTTCGCCGATTCGACGAACGCCTCGTCGGGTTCGTGGACGATCTCGTCGCGTAGCGCCTCGATATCTTTCGTCATTGTTCGTGATTGTGCGGCGGTTTTCCTCGCGCGTTCTTTACTCTAACGGTGGGTGGCTTCCGCTCGGGTGCCGACGGGGTTTCGCGGACAGGGGTCTCCCGTCACGATCGGTAGCCCCTGTATACCTGAAAGCCTCCCCCGATATGTCCTCGGTTCGCACCGACAAACGATCGCTACCGAGGGAGACTCCCGGTTTTTACTGGCGAGCGGCCCATCTGATACCCTTCGTCGTATTTTATGATTATTTATAGAAATTTTTATAACCATAGACTCTTGACATCTGTTCGTATGCCAGATGATAGCATGAGTTTCGACAGGCGAACGTTCCTTCGGACAGGGGTTACCGGTGTCGCCGGAGTCGGCCTAGCGGGCTGTTCCGGCAACGGAGGCAACGGCGGCAACGGTGGCAACGGTGGCAACGGTGGCAACGGTGGCAACGGTGGCAACGGCGGCGGAAACGGCGACGGCAACGGTGGCGGTGACGATGGCTCCGACGGCGGATCGGGTGGAAGCGACTACCCGTCACAGGACATCGAGATGATTGTCCCGTGGGCCTCCGGCGGCGGGACCGACCGGACGGGCCGCAAGCTGGCGGAGCTCGGGAGCGAGGAGATCGACCCCTCCGTTTTCGTCTCGAACGTGACCGGCGGCACCGGGAGCGTCGGCCACCGGGAGATGGCCAACGCCGACCCCGACGGGCACGTGATCGGCACGCTGGACATCACGATCACACAGATCGAACACATGGGCATCGCGGACATCAACCACGAGGAGTTCTCGCCCATCCTCCAGTACAACACCGACCCGGCGGCGATCACGGTCAGCGAGGACGCCGAATGGGACACGATCGGCGATCTCGTCGCGGCCGCCGAGGAGAACCCCGGGGAGATCTCCATCTCCAACGCCGGGACCGGCGGCGTCTGGCACATCGCGGCGGCCGGGTTCGCCCAGGAAGCCGGCGCGGAGTTCGAACACGTACCGTACGACGGCGGGAACCCGGCCGCACAGGCGGTCCTCGGTGGCGAGGTCGATGCCACCGCGGCAAGCGCCGTCGAAGTCCGGCCGCTGCTCGATGAGGGGCTGAAACTCCTGGCGGTCATGAGCGAGGAGCCGCTCGATTGGGCGGACGCCCCGACCCTCCAGGGGGAAGGTATCGACTGGTCCTTCGGTGCCTGGCGTGGTCTCGGAGCGCCGCTCGACGTCCCGCAGGAACGGCTCGATTTCCTCGAGGAGACGTTCACCGCCGTCTACGAGAGCGAGGAGTTCCAGAGCTTCATGGAGGAGCAGGGCTTCGGGACGGTGCACCGAACCTCCGACGAGTTCGCTGACTTCATGGACGAACAGTACGAGACCATGGGCACGCTGATCGAGAACCTCGGTCTCAACGAATAATCCCCATCAGGTATCCGCACAATTTTAATAGTTTTCCCTGAAGGGGAGTAACATATCATGGCAGTCGAAATTAAACATACGGAGAAGGTCGGCGCAGTACTGTTCTTGGCACTGTCGGTCGCCGTGTTCTACATATCCGGGCAGTTTCCGGAACCGCCGACGGAAACCGGCCCCGGGTCGTACCCCCGGGTGATCGTCACGCTCATTTCGATCTTCGCTCTGATACAGATCGGACGGAGCCTCTATAGGGGCGAGACGACGACCCACGAGGTCACGATCCCGGCGGCCAAGCGGGTGGCGACCGTCTCGGCGCTGATCGTAGCGTACGTTCTCACGATGTCGTATCTCGGGTTCCTGATCGGAACGGCGCTGTTTCTCGCGGCCACGATCCGCTACTCGGGCGGAACGAACCCTATCAGGATCACGGCCGTCTCGGCGCTGGTCCCGATCGTCCTCTATTATGCGTTCGGGGCGTTCCTCCGCGTTCGTCTCCCGGAAAACCCCTTCTTTTCGGTCGCCAGGCTGCTCCCCCCGCTACCGCTCGCTGTCGGGGTGATCGGCTGAATGACCCTCGGGTTCGTCAACGGGGTCATTCAGGGTGCAGCACTCGTCTTTCAGCCGTTCGCGTTCCTGCTCATCCTCATCGGCGTCACGCTCGGTATCATCATGGGATCGATCCCCGGGATGACGGCGACGATGACCGTCGCCGTGCTCGTCTCGTTCACCTTCGGGATGCAGCCCGCCGAGGGGATGATGCTCCTTTTGGGTATCTACGGGGGAGCCCTCTATGCCGGTTCCATCCCCGCGATACTCATCCGGACGCCGGGGACGCCGAGCGCCGCCGCGACGATCTTCGATGGCTTCCCGCTCTCACAGCAGGGCCGGGCCGGCTATGCGATCGGTATCGCGACCGTGGCTTCGTTCATCGGCGGCGCCACGAGCGTCGTCATCATCACCTTCCTCGCGCCGGAGATCGCGGAGATCGCCCTGAACTTCCAGTCGCCGGAGTTCTTCGCGCTCGCGTTCTTCGGACTGACCATCATCTCGTCGGTCAGCGGCGACTCTGTGGTGAAGGGGATGATCTCCGGGCTGTTGGGGATGTTGCTCGCGACGGTCGGTCTCGACCCCATGCAGGGGTTCCCCCGGTTCGCCTTCGGGTACACACAGCTCTCGGCCGGCTTCCAGTTCATCGCGATCATGATCGGGCTGTTCGGCATCGCCGAGGGGCTCTCCCGGTACGCCAAGACGCTCCGCGACACCGAGGTGAAACAGAACTTCACGAACATCTGGCCGAGCATCGGCGACCTCCAGAAGATCCGAAACGTCACGCTCGCCTCGAGTTTCGTGGGAACGTTCATTGGGGCGCTCCCGGGTGCGGGCGGTGACATCGCCTCGTTCGTCACGTACAACGAGGCGAAACGCTGGATATCGAACGCCAAACCGCCGTTCGGCGAGGGCAACATCAACGGTGTCGCCGCCGCCGAGTCCGGGAACAACGCCAGTACCGGCGGGGCGCTCGTTCCCACGCTCACTCTCGGTATCCCGGGCGACTCCGTCACGGCCATCCTCATCGGCGCGCTCATGGTCCACGGCTTGCGTCCCGGCCCCCGGCTGTTCCGGACGGAACCGCAACTGGTGTACGCCATCTTCGTCGGGTTCTTTACGGTATACGTCGTCATCCTGCTCGCCGGACTGCTCGGCGCGCGAGCGTGGGCGCGCATCATCAGCTTCCCACAGCAGTACCTCTGGCCGGTGATCTTCGTGCTGTGTGTCCTCGGGTCGATCGCGCTCCGCGGGAACCTCTTCGACGTGTGGGCGATGGTCGCGGCGGGTATACTGGGCTTTCTGCTGCGCGAGGACGGGTACCCCCTCGCGCCGATGGTGCTCGGTATGATCCTCGGACCGATCGCCGAGGAGAACCTCCGCCGCTCGCTGGAACTGTCGAGTGGGTCCTGGTCGATCTTCATCCAGGACCCGATCGCGGCGGCGATCCTCGGGCTGGCGGCGCTGTCGCTCCTGTCGCCGCTGTTCCTCGGTGGCGTCGGAGAATCCACCGAGAGCGGATCGGAAAGCGAAGGCGAAGACGACGGTGACGCTGAAGGCGAGGACTGACCTCACCACTCCCCGCCCTCGTCCCCCGATCCGGAAGCTACTGAAACGACGGGCCGACCCGGGCGTTCACACGACCCGGGGCGCGATCGGACCCCGTCCGGAACTCAATCGGATTCCTCGACGCGAACGGAGACGACCGGACAGTCGGCTTCGAGCAGTACCGCCTGCGTGACGCTGCCGAACAGGACCTTCCCGACCGGCGAGCGTCTTCGTCCTCCGATGACGAGGTATCGGGCGTCCTGTTCGTCGGCGTACTTGAGGATCTCCTGGGCGGGGTAGCCGACGCGTCCGACGGCGGTGAACTCTTCGAGGACGTCCGCACTGAGCTTTCTGGCCTGTTCGCGTGCGTACTGTTTTGGTGTATCGGCATCGATGCTCTCGCCCGGGTTAGACTGTGATTCCCGACGGATCTCTTCGGTGGATTCGTACTGTCCCTGTACGTGGATGACGTGTAACTCCTCGTCGAAGGCCTCTGCCAGCTCCCGACCCTGCTGGAGAATCCGATGCGTTCCGGGACCGTCCTCGACCGCAGCGACGATGGTCATACCGGGGTTATTACCGTGTAGCTATATTAAACCGGGGCTGCAGCGGCGGGCCCCAGTCGCAACAGGGGCGAAACCTATTTATTCGAAGACGTGGGCAATGCTATCATGTCTCAGGACACGGGAACCGTCGTGACCGTCGAGGGGCGGATCGACCCGTCGGATCTCGGTGTGACGCTCCCCCACGAGCATACCTTCATCGACCTCACGGACGCGTGGTTCGACCAGCCCACGTCGACGGTGGACCGTCGGCTCAGCCGCGAGCCGGTCACGCTGTCGAACCTCCATCGGATCCGGCGCGAACCGCTGAACAACAGGGCCAACGGGCGGCTCGATTCCGTCGAGGAGGCCGTCGACGAACTGACCCGGTTCCGGAACGCCGGCGGCGGCGCGGTCGTCGACGTGACGCCGAAAAACACCGGCGAGGACCCAAAGCGCGTACGGCAGGTCGCCCGGGCGACCGGACTCCACTTCGTCCATGGGACCGCCTTCTACACCCGGGGCGGCCATCCGGACCGCGTCTCGGAGGCGAGCGTGGACGATCTGGCCGACGAGTTCGTCTCCGACGTCCGAAACGGCATCGGCGAGACCGACGTCCGGGCGGGTCTCGTGGGGGAAATCGGCGTTAGTAACCGGGTCGAGCCCGACGAAGAGACGGTACTGCGGGCCGGCGCCCGCGCCGCCCTCCGGACCGGAGCGCCGTTGAACGTCCACCCGCCGGGTCGGCGTCCGACCGCCCACCAGGACTATACGTACCCCTCCTCGAAGTGGGCGCTCGACGTCCTCGATATCCTCGAAGACGAGGGGCTTTCCGCCGAGCGGGTCGTCATCAGCCACATGGACCGGACGCGGTTCGAGTTCGATCCCGACTCCCTGGAGTACCAGCGGGAGGTCGCCGATCGGGGGGCCTACCTGGAGTACGACCTCTGGGGGACGGACTTCCATCAGGAGAAGTTCGACAACGGATGGCCCTCCGATCCCGAGCGCATCGACGCGGTACTCGATCTCGTAGCGGACGGCTATCTCGATCACCTCCTGTTTTCTCACGACGTCTGTATGAAGATCCAGCGGACGGCGTACGGCGGGTTCGGGTACAGCCACCTGCTGGAGAACGTCCGCCCGATGCTCGAACACCACGGGCTGAGCCGCGAGGAGTTCGAGACGATAACGGAGACCAATCCCCGACGGATGCTCACCTTCGAACGGCCCGCCTGATGGTGTGTATACGCGAGACGGCGCCGAATTTCGGAGATAAAAGCGATACAGCTGCTCTCCGGTTCGGGACTCAAGCCCCGACGGGCAGGCCGAACGTTTCGGTTTCGTCGGCAGGACCGTCCGAAGGGGGACTGCCCGGAGACGTACGTCAGTAGTAGCTTCGCTCGACGTCCCGGACGGCTTCGATCCGCTTTTCGATCGGCGGGTGCGTCGCAAAGAGCCGCTGGAGCGCCGAGCGCTCGCCGCCGAAGATACACAGTGCGGCGACGTTGTCGTCTAGTTCGGCGTTCGAGCCCTCGCTGGCGGTCGAGATCTTCCCCAGCGCGCGGGCCATCGCGTCGCCGCCGACGTGTTCGGCGGCATCGGCGTCGGCCACGTACTCGCGGTACCGCGAGATCGCCAGCACGAACACCATCGCGACCATCTGGACGGCGATACTGGCCAGATAGCCGAGGACGATGTTCCCGATCCCCCCGTCCCGCGAGAAAGCGATCGCGAAGTACGCCGCCATCCCGAGCATCGAAGCGATCGATTGGCCCATCACCATCGTCACCACGTCACGGTTGTCGATGTGGGCGAGTTCGTGGGCGAGAACGCCCTCCAACTCCTCGCGGTCGAGCAGCCGGATCAGCTCCGAGGAGACGACGACGACGCCGGCGCCGCGGCGGCCGACCGCGAAGGCGTTGGGCATCCCCATATCCGCGACCATCAGCCGGGGCTTTTCGAGGTCCATGTCGTCGGCGAACCGCTCGACCGCGCGGTGGATCTCGGGGTAGCGATCCTCGGGCATGTCCTCGGCGCCGGCGCTCCACAGCGCGATCTTCTTGCCGATGACGTACTGAAATCCTCCGAAGGCGACGGTTCCAAGCAGAACGAGCGGGATCGAGACGCCGAACGCTTCGACGGCGACTATCGCCAAGAGGGCATAGAAGGCAAACAGGATGCTCCCGACGACGGCCATCCGTACTTTGAGTCCGGTGTGGTTCATGCGTTCGAACGGGTAGGGATCTGACGATAAAATGGTTTCTGACATATACGTTATCAAAGCACACGGAAAACTCACAACACATAAGTTGGTCGACGTTGCGGTTGTAGACATGCGAGGTCACGTGCTCGCCGGGTCGAAGACGAGCCCCCCGGAGCACGTCGGCTCTTCTCCGAAAAAGGCCAAACGTCCATAGGGCGGTCTCCGGCGGGTGTGGCGTCCCGTCGGAGGTCGGAACCGACGGACGTTCGGCTCGAAACTATCGACGATATCCACCCACCATAATGACACACAACACGTTCACCGGCGTCTTCCCCGCGATGACGACGCCGTTCGACGACGACGAGAGTATCGACCACGAAACGCTCCGCGCACACGCCCAGCGACTCGAGGCCGCCGGCGTTGACGGGCTCGTCCCCGTCGGCACCACCGGCGAATCGGCCACGATGACCCACGACGAACACATCGATGTCGTCGAGACTGTCATCGACGCGGTCGACGACGTCCCCGTCATCGCCGGTTCGGGGTCGAACAACACCCGCGAGGCGCTCGATCTCTCCGAGCGAGCCGCGAATGCCGGCGCCGATGGCCTGCTTTTGATCTCGCCGTACTACAACAGGCCCGAACCCGAGGGCATGGAGCACCACTTCCGGACGATCGCCGACGCGGTCGATCTCCCCCAGATCGTCTATAACGTTCCCAGCCGGACCGGCCGGAACGTCGCCGTCGAGACGGCGGTTTCGCTGGCCGGACACGAAAACATCGTCGGGTACAAGGCCGCAAGCGGCGATCTCGGCCGGATCGGCGAGGTCATCGAGCGCACCCGAGGGGAGAACTTCGAGGTGCTTTCGGGCGACGACGCCCTCACGCTGCCGACCGTCAGCCTGGGGGGATCGGGCTGTATCAGCGTCGCGGCGAACGTCGAGCCCGAACCCACCGTCGCACTCGTCGGATCGGCGCTGGCCGGCGACTTCGATCGCGCTCGACAGCTCCAGTACGAACTCGGCGACCTCTTCCGGACGCTCTTCGTCGAGACGAACCCGATCCCGATCAACGAGGCCATGGAGATGCGCGGGATCCACCCGGCGACGATGCGCTCGCCGCTGAGCCGGCTCCGCCCCGAGCACCGCGAGCAGCTGCGTGCCGTCCTCGAGGACCTCGAACGATGAGGCTCGTCGTCGTCGGTGCCACGGGTCGGACGGGCGGCGAGATCGTCGCCGAGGCCGGCGGCCGCGGTCACGACGTCGTCGGGGTGGCTACCTCCTCGGACTCGATCGAGGACGTCCGCGTCTATCCGAACGAAAAGCTCCCCGAACTGCTCGTCGAGGCCGACGCGGTCATCGACTTCACCGTCCCCGAGGCGAGCAGAGCCCACGCCGAGGCCGTCGCCGAGGCGGGCGTCCCCTACGTCGTCGGGACGACCGGATTCGAGGAGGCCGGCCTCGACGCCCTGTGGGACGCAAGCGAGACGATTCCGGTATTGAAGGCCTCGAACTTCGCCCGCGGCGTGCAGGCGCTTTTGGAGGTCGTCGCGGCCGGCGTCGAGGCGCTCCCGGAGTACGATATCGAACTCACCGAGACCCACCACAACGGCAAGCGTGACGCCCCGAGCGGCACCGCCAACGCGATCCTCGACGCCGTCGACGAGGCCCGCGAAACGGAACTGGACCGTACCCACGGCCGCGAGGGTGACCATCCCCGCGAGGACTCCGAGATCGGGGTCCACGTCCGGCGGGCCGGGAACGTCCGTGGCGAACACGAACTGCTCTTGGCGGGTAACGACGAGGTGCTGACGCTGACCCATCGCGCCGAATCCCGGCGCGTCTTCGCCGCCGGCGCCGTCGACGCAGCCGAGTGGCTCGTCGGCAAAGCGCCCGGCTGGTACGACTTCGGGGACGCCCTGTAGCGCGGCCGGGTTTCAAATATCGTCAACCTCGTAGGCGAGGCCGGCGTCCCGGAGCGCGTCTGTCACCCGTCCCGCCAGATCCGTCGTCGCGACGACGACGACGTCGAGCCCCCGCCCGGCGGCGGCGGCGGCGACAGCGCCGGCGGCGAAGGTCGTCTCGGGGTCGACGCCAGACTCTCTGAGGGTGGCGACGGCCTCGACGCCGGCGGCCGTCACGAGGTCGGCTTCGGCGGCGGCCTCTGCGAGTCCCTCCGATCCCTCCGGCGTCCCCGACCGGATCGGCGCGATCTGAAATACCGTCACATCGCCGGGATCGAGGTCGATAATGCCGGCGAAGCCGGTGACGCCGACGACCTCTCCCCCCGCCGCGTCCGTGGTCGCGACGCCGGTCGCCGGCCCCGCCTCGCCCGGCGTGGCGTGCAACAACCCGTCCTCGATAGAAAGCGAGACCGTCTCGCCGGTCTCGATCTCGTCGGTCGCGAAAGCGGCGTCCTCCTGCATGCTCCCGAGAACGTCCTCGGTGACGTGATCGGCAAAGCGGCGGACGTCGGAGGCCTGCTGGAAGAGCCAGTCGACGCCCCGCTTTGTCACCCGGTAGCGCGAGCGGGCTTCCTTCTCGACGAGTCCCTCATCGACGAGTTCCCGGATGTATTCCGAGACGGCCTGGCTCGTCACGCCGACGGCGTCGGCGATCTCGCCCTGGTTCACCGCCGGCTGCCGTTCGGCGATCTCGACGAGCACGCGGAACTTCGTCGCGGCCCGTTTGTTGTCGAGGACGTCGACCATACCGGTCTCTGGGGGCGATCGTTTATAAACCTCGGCGACTCGGACAGCCGTGTGTTCCCGCTACCGTCCCGTCAGCGCTTTCCCGGCCGGGGCCGACCCTTCGGTATGGAGTTTCGGCCCCACGATCGGGCGGTCTATATCCCGGAGTCGGGGACGCTCGTCTGTGCGGACCTCCACGTCGGGCGCGATGCCGCCTCGGATGTCGAACTCCGGCTCGGCGAACACGAGGATCTCACCTCGCGGTTCGCGGGGCTTCTCGAGCTCTACGAGCCGTCGACGACGATCGTCGCCGGGGACCTCCTGCACTCGTTCGATCGGATCCCGACGGGCGCGGCGGACACCGTCCGGACGCTTTCGGGGCTCGCCGCCGACGCCGGCTGTCGGATGGTCGTAACACCCGGCAACCACGACACCATGCTCGAGGAACTTTGGGAGGGAGCGATCACGTCGGAGTACCGACCCGACGATCAGGGCGTCGTCGTTACCCACGGGCACGTCCCGCCGGCGGCCGACGCCGAGTGGTACGTCGTCGGCCACGACCACCCGACGATCGAGATCGAGGGGCTCCGGCGGCCCTGCTATCTGTACGGGCCCGACCAGTACGAGGGGGCGGGCCTGTTGATGCTGCCGTCTTTCAGCCGGCTGCCGGCCGGCGTCCGTGTCAACGGAATGTCGGCGGCGGCGTTTCAGTCGCCGCTCGTTACCGACGTCGGCTCGCTCAGACCGATCGTCTACGACGACGAGAGCGGGGAGACCCATACCTTCCCGCCGCTGGACGAGTTTCGGCGGCACCTGTGAGCGATCGCGCCGGTCGGTGGTTATACGCTGAGCAGGCGCAATACCACGGCCTTCAGGCCGTGGATACGTGCCGTCACGCCCTCCAAAACCCCACTGTCGCCGATCGATTCAATTTTCAAACCCCCACGTTTAATTGACAGGCAACCATACAATAAATCAGGAATCTGCTGGGAACAGAGCGATTCCCACCGCTCCTACGATGGCGGCCTGTCCGCCCCAAGCAATGAGACAATCATCGGAACCAGTCCGGTGAACGGTCGGTTCCTACAATGAACCGATGCTGTGCCCGACTGCTTGCAACCAACACGAAAGTAACTCCAAGTTCGCTGACGCCTGCTGGCGTCCCCGTGGCAAAAACAACACTTGGACGCCATACACCGGTCGAGAATAGGAGTACCGGCGGCTTGGCACCGCCAGCAGTCCCACCCAACTCAGACCGCGAACAACCCGCCAGATTCGCACTGCCTGGTTGTTCGGTGGAACTGTTAAACCTGAAACTCCCAACGCTCGGGATTCCTCCGCGTTCACGCGGAGGAGGATGTCAAGCCTCCACGTCGTCGAGCAGCGCCCGCGCCGCGTTTCGGCCGCTCTCGAGGGCCCCCTGGATCGAGGACCACTCGGTGTAATCGCCCGCAAGAAAGACGGGGCCAGTCGGGGCGTCGACAGCGGGCAGCCCCTCGCGAAAGCCCGGCGGCTGGGCGAACTGAGCGAACTCGATCCGGTCGACACCGACGACCTCCAGGCCACCGAAGTGGTTCTCGGGGAACCACGAGGAAAGCGCCCCCCTGACCGTCGCTTCCAGTTCGTCGTCGTCCTCCGAAACGTCGAGAAACGTCGCACTCAAAAGCTGTCTGTCGTCGGGAGCGTACTCCGGGGCGGCGGCGCTCATCGGCGCGACCGTGTTCGGGCGGGCGTCGGCCGCGTTCAGCACGATTTTAGAGCCCGTATCCAGCGCCTGGTGAGCCGGCAGCGAACAGTGGACCGTCGTACAGGCTTTCGGTTCGGTCGGCGTCCCGACGCCGGTCAACTCGCCCGCAGCCACGGGATCCGTCGCGACGACGACGGCGTCCGGCGACCGATCGCCGCTGTCGGTTGCGACCGCCACGCCGCCGTCGTTCGTCACGAGATCAGTGACTTCGACGCCCGTCTCGACGGTCGCACCCGCCCCGAGGGCCCGATCGTGGAGCTGTTCGGGGATCGCGCCCATCCCCTCTGCCGGCACGACTGTCTCGCCCTCCGAGAGAGCCTTGAACGTGTACTCGAAAACCGAACTCGACGTTTCCAGCGACCGATCGAGCGTGATGCCGCCGTAGAACGGCTCGGCGAACCGCTCGACGAAGGCCGTCGAAAACCCGAGCGTGGCGAGGTACTCCCGCATCGTCGGCTCGGTTTCGCCTTCGGGTACGTTAGGGTTCGAGAGGATATCGTCCGTCCCGCGTTGCCGGAGCGCACGCTGGAGTCTGAACAGTCGGAGCAGATCGGCGATCCTGACGTCGTCGTTCAGAAGCGTCGGCAGCGCCTCCAGGGGGTCCGCGAGCGGGTCCGAAAGCGTCGAGCGGTGGTTCGGCCGGGCGATCGTCGCGCCGGATGCGAACGATCGGAGATCCAGGGCGTCGTAATCGAGCTCGCGCCTCGCGGCCGGATAGGTGGTGAAAAGCACCTGAAAGCCCCGATCGAGGGTGAACCCTTCTACGGTCCGGGTCCGGACGCGACCGCCGACCCGATCGCGGCGCTCGAGCAGTTCCACTTCGAGGCCGGCCTCGGCGAGATGCCGCGCGGCGACCAGCCCGGCGAGGCCGCCACCGACGACGACGGCGTACATACTCCCCCGTTCGGGCGGGATCGACAAACCGGTTTCCGTCGGTCGGCCGGTTCTGTCGCCGCTTGCACAGTAAATTAATATGTACCACCATGACAATAATACACACTATATAATTAATATATAAATAGGTGGAGACCGAACGGGTATTCATGCCTGAAGGGCACGACGTCGAGCACGACACGGCCGAGATATCCTCCGAATACGAATGTCTGCAGTGCGGAAAGATCGTCCGAGCCGAGACGCACCCGGGCGAGTGCCCGGAGTGCGGCGGCGATTTCCAGAACCGCGCGAAATCGCTCGAATAACGGCTTTCCCGGGATCGGCGAATCCGGTCCATCGACCGCAACGGACAGGGCTTTGCCCGCGGCGGTCCAACGACCGGTATGACGTGTTTCGAGGGGTTCCGCTGCACTGACTGTGGAACGACGGTTACTGACGAGGGTGCGACCCGCTGTCCCGACTGCGGCGGGACGCTCGACGCCGAGTACGACCTCCCGGCCGACCTTTCTCGGGAAACGTTCGAGGGGCGATCCGGCGGCTGGAGGCACCGAGAACTCCTGCCGTTCGTCCCCGAAGGGATCGGCGAGGGGGCGACGCCGCTGGTCGGAGCCCCGCGTCTGGCCGACGAACTCGACGTCGGCCGCGTCCTGATAAAAAACGAGGCACAGAACCCGACCGGGACGGTCACCGACCGCGGGCTGGCGCTGGTCGCCGAGGCCGCCGTCCGTGCCGACGCCGACACGCTGGCGCTGCCGACGACCGGCGACGGCGGCCAGTCGGCGGCCGCCTACGCCGCCCGCGCCGGCCTGCTCTCGCGGTCGTTCGTCCCGAGCCGGGCGACGTTCATCAACAAGGCGATGATCAACGTCCACGGCGGCGACATGCGCGTCGTCGAGGGGCGGTTCGACGACGCGAAGGCGGCCTACGAGGAGGAACGCGAGTCGATGCCGGCCGCCGACGAGGAGACGTGGTTCCCGGCCGCGCCCTTCGGATCCCCGTTCCGCCACGAGGGGACGAAGCCGATCTACTACGAGATCGCCGAGACGCTCGACTGGAGCGCCCCCGACGCCGTCCTCGCCCCTGTCGGCCACGGCGCGACGATCGCCGGGCTCTGGAAGGGGGCCCGGGAGTTCGACGACCTCGGACTCGTCGCCGGGACCCCGCGGCTCTATGCCGCCCAGCCGGACGGGTGTGCCCCCGTCGTCGAGGCACTCGAGGCCGGCGAGGATCCTGAACCCTGGGAGATCCCCGATACGGTCGTCGGGAGCCTCGAGATCCCGGATCCGGCCGGCGGGCTTCCGGCTGTCGAGGCCGTCCGGGCCAGCGGCGGGGCGGGCGTCGCCGTCGACGATCAGGACCTGATGGACAGCGCCGCGACCGTCGCTCAACACGAGGGACTGGAGGTGTCGGTCGCCTGCGGGACCGCCGCCGCCGGAGCCTGGGAGCTGGCCGACCGCGGCGCATTCGGCGCCGACGACACCGTCGTGATCCTCAATACCGCTACCGGGAACAAGGACGCCGATATCGTCCGTAGCCGGCTAATGAGCCAGGGCATCTGACGCCGCCGGATCGGACCGCTCGCGGCGCCGAACTGTCATCCGTGCCACGGGTTCTCACCACGCCAGCCTTTTGATCTCCCCGGCAAAACTGGGCGCCGATGACGATTCTCGCGACGTTCGCCGCGGGCGTGGTCTTCGGCCTCGCGCTCGCGGCCCCGCCCGGTCCGATGAACGCGATCATCGCCGAGGAGTCCGTCCTCCGGGGGTGGGTCGCCGGGTTCAAGGCTGGCCTCGGTGCGATGACCGCCGACGCCGTGTTCTTCCTTTTGGCGCTTGCCGGCGCCGTGGCGTTCGTCCGGCGGGTCCCCCGGGTACAGGACGCGATGTTTCTCGTCGGCGGCGTGTTGATGCTGTATTTCGCCTACGGTGCGGTCCGGGACGCCAGACGACAGTTCCGGGCCGTCTCGGTCCCGGAGAGCCGGGGCTTTTCGAAGGCGTTCGTCCTCTCGTTGAGCAACCCCTACCAGATCCTCTTTTGGCTCACCGTCGGCGTCGGGCTGTTGACGCCCGGCCGCGTCGACGTGCTTGCGTACGCGAGCGAGATGCTCGAGGGGCTGGTCGTCGTCGAGACCGGACACCCGGCGCTGCTCGTCGGGCTCTTCGGTGGGATCACGTGCTGGATCGTCGGCTTTCCGGCCGCGCTCACGGCCGCCGAGTCCCGGACCGAGCGGCTGGCGCCGGTCGTCGCCTACGGGAGCGCGGTCGTCCTGGCCGGCTTCGGGGCCTACTTCCTCCTCGACGTGCTCTTACGTTGAGCCGTCCTCCGGTCCGATCGGATCCATCCCGGTGATCTCGTCCTCGAGCCATTCTTTGAACCAGCGGACGCGTTTGAGCCGCTGGTGGGCGATGCTTTTTGCCGTCTCCGAGCGGACGCGTTCGACGGCGTCCTCGCCGCGTTCGAGGACGCGGCCGACCATCTCGTTTGCGTCCATATGCGTCCGGGACTCGTACCCCATCCGCAGGAGCATGAGCGTCGTCCCGTTGGCGCCGACCTTATCGAGGAGATCGGCCTCCATGAGACACCGTGTCTCCAGTGGGACGTCGGCGAGATCGCCCCCGTAGGAGTGATCGGCGACGGCCTCACAGACCTGCTCGACGAACGACTCGGGGTAGTCGGTGCGCGATTGCATGTACTCCCGGGCGATGCGGGCGCCCGCCTCCGCGTGGACGTCCTGGTCGGCCTCCAGTTTCGCGATGTCGTGAAAGAGGGCGGCGACGCGCGTCACGTCGACGTTCGCCCCTTCCCGTCTTGCGATCTCGGCGCCGAGTTCGGCGACGTTACGGATGTGGTTGTACCGGTACTCCGCCGAGTGCCAGGGGTACCACCGCATGCGGCCGCCCTCGGTTTCGCCCTCGACGCTGGCGGCCAGATAATCGTGGACGAACCGCTTCATCGCCTCGAACTCCTCCTCGGAGACGGGCGATTCCCTTATTTCGACACCCATGTATCCACCTCCGGAACGACAGAAACGTATCCCGTAGTCATCTTGCTGGTAAAAAGGTTGGTTTGACTCTTTAGGTTTACGACACCAGTCCCCACGGTCGCCGATCGGAACGATACCGGAAACCGATACCGACGGTCGAAACCATCACGAAAAACGATAATCTACATATGCGGGCCAGACCAACCCCGGCCATCGCATGATGCGCATCGACGACCTCCTCGAGACCAGGGTCCAGAAGACGCCCCAAAAGCCCTTCGTGACGTTTCCGGATGCGAGTTTTACCTACGAGGAAACTGCCGCGACGGCAAAGCGGTACGCCAACGCCCTCGAGCGGCTGGGCGTCGAGGCCGGCGACCGTGTCGGCCTCTTTTTGCCCAACAGCCCGCCGTTTCTCTTCTGCTTTTTCGCGAACGCGTATCTCGACAGCGTGACCGCCCCCTCGAACCCCGAGTACCAGCCCGCCGAACTCGAACACTCAATCGACCTCTCGACGCCGGAGATCCTCGTGACGACGCCGGCGCTTCTCGATACCGCGACCGAGGCCGCAGAGGGAACCAGCGTCGAGCGCATCCTGCTGACCGAGGATGCCGCGGGCCAGGAGTACGAATCGCTGCCGGCGCTTGCGGCCGACCAGCCGGCGGAGATCGACCCACACGACGGCGACGCGGGGACGGTCGGCCTGCACATGTACACCTCGGGGACGACCGGGCCGCCGAAGGCCGTCGAGTGTCAACACGAAAACTGGACGATAAGCGCCATCGACTTCCAGAAACGGATGGGCTTTACTCACGAGGACACGCTCTTTACCGCTCTGCCGCTGTTTCACGCCAACGCACAGATCTACTCGACGCTCGGGGCCGCCGCCGCCGGCGCCGAGGTCGTCATTTACGATCGTTTTTCCTCCTCGCGCTGGTGGGACTGGTGCCGCGAACACGGCGTCACCGAGTTCAACGCCATGGGGAGCATGCTGAAGATGCTCGATAACCTCCCCGAGTCGGAATCGGACGCCGACAACCCCGTCGAGTTCGTCTTCTCGGCGGGCACCCCCGCCGAACTCATCGAGCCCTTCGAGGAGCGGTTCGATCTGCGCGTCGTCGAGGGCTACTCGCTCACCGAGGACCCGCTTTTGATGCTCAACCCCACGGATCCGGAGAAACGGCGCATCGGAAGCATCGGCTTCCCGCCGGCCGAAAAGCGGATCGACGTCGTCGACGACGACGGCAACCCGGTGCCGACCGGCGAGAAAGGCGAGATAATCCAGCAGTGTCCCGCGCTGATGGCGGGGTATCACGGCCAGCCCGAAAAGACCGCCGAGGCGATGGAAGACGGGTGGTTCTACACCGGCGACTACGGCAAGGTCGACGAGGACGGGTTCGTCTACTTCCTCGACCGCAAGAAGGACATCGTCCGCCGGGGCGGGGAGAACATCTCCTCGTACGAGGTCGAGGGCGTCATCAAATCGCTCGATGCGGTCGAAGAGGTCGCGGTCATCCCCAGCCCCGACGAGTTCTACACCGAGGTGGTGAAAGCGCTCGTCCGGACGAAGCACGACCGCGAGATCGGTCCCGGGGACATCGTCGAGCACTGCCGGGGGCGGTTGGCCTCGTTCAAGATCCCCCGATACGTCGAGTTCGTCGAGGAGTTCCCCTACACGCCGACCGGGAAGATCCAGAAACAGAAACTCCGCGACCGGGAGCGATCGGAGGCGCCCGATCACTGGGACAGAGAGAGCGATAGCTGATCGGTCAGGCCGCGGTAGCCGACCCCCCAAGCGCCGCCGACAGCGACTCACACCACCCGAGCAGCCACTCGTCGGCGCCGAAACGGGCGGTACACTGTAGCCCGATCGGCAGCCCGTCGTCGGTCCTTGAGGCAGGCAGCGTCACCGTCGGCAGCCCGGCGTGTGTCCACGGGAGGTTCATCACCGGATCGCCGGTCGATTCGAGCCCCTCGGGGGCCGGCCCCGGCGCGCTCGGGCTGACGATCACGTCGACGGCCGCCCCCTCTATCGCCTCGTGGACGGCCTCCCGAAGCGACGACCGTCCGGCGCGGGCGTCGGCGAGCGAGCCGACATCGAGATCACGCCCGTCGACGATCAACTCGCGGGTCTGTTCGGCGTACCGGTCGCCGTACGCCGGGAACCACTCGTCGTGAGAGAGGGCCGTCTCCGCGGCGACGAGCCGGTTGTGCCGTCGGTTGATCGTCTCGATGTTCGGGAACAGATCGAGCCGCTCGACGTCGAATCCCGCCTCCCGGAGGCGTCGAACGTGATCCTCGAAGTGATCCCGGCCGGTCTCGGAGGCCTGCTCGAGGTACGGGCCGGTCACGGCGCCGATCGTCGGCCGCGTCTCCGGGTCGAACCCGGCGCGCCACTCGTCGTAGAGCACTCCCGCAGCGAGTTCGGCATCGTGGACGTCCCGCGTGAAGTAGCCGACGTGATCGACCGAGGGGGCGACCGGCATCACGCCGCCGATCGGGATCCGGCCGTAACTCGGCTTCACGCCGACGACGCCGCAGAAGGCGGCGGGTCGGTTGACCGATCCGATCGTCTGACTACCGAGCGCCAGCGGGCAGAGCCCCGCCGCGACGGCCGCGGCCGAACCGCTCGAAGAGCCGCCGGGCGTGTGGTCGGTGTCGTGGGGGTTTCGCGTCGGCCCGGGCTCGAAGTACGCGAACTCCGTCGTGACGGTTTTCCCGAGGACGAACGCGCCCGCCTCGTTCAACGCGGTCACCGCCGCCGATTCGAGGCCCGAAAGCGCTTCCGGCGGGACGTCCGATCCGGCTTCGGTCTCGAACCCGTCGACGTGGAAG
This sequence comes from Natronomonas aquatica, assembly GCF_024449025.1. Taxonomy (GTDB): domain Archaea; phylum Halobacteriota; class Halobacteria; order Halobacteriales; family Haloarculaceae; genus Natronomonas; species Natronomonas aquatica. Next base: position 56,986 of record NZ_JAHLKM010000011.1, read on the forward strand.
ATGTCTTTGACCCCGACCGGAACGCCGAACAGCGCCGGACGACGGTCCTCCCGGAACCGCGCTTCCCGCTCCGCCGCGACCGTTTCGAGCCGCCCCCAGCGGTCCGCCTCGTCGAGAAACGCCTCGATCTCGGGTTCGGTCGCTTCGAAGCGCTCTCTGAGCGTCCCGAGGTACCCGGCGGTCGTCTCCTCGCCCGTTTCGAGTCGCCGTCGGAGGTCCGCGAGCGTTTCGTAGTCCGTCATGGCGCGCCGTTCGGTTCGGGGGGATAAAAAGCACGGTCCCGAGGCGATCGCGTGGGGAACGCCGGGAGACGTGGAGTCGAAGACCTGACATCCCGGCGGCCGGGAGGGCAGGTCAGTACAGGTCGTCGAGATCGCCGAGATCTTCGGTCTCGTGGCTGTGTTCCGCTCCCGGAAAGTCGCCGCTTTCGACCTCCTCGACGTACGCCGCCATCGCCTCCGCCATCCGTTCGCGGACGTCCCCGTACTGCTTTGCGAACGGCGGCGACCGTTCGCTCAGCCCGACGATATCGTGGAAGACGAGCACTTGTCCGTCACAGTCCGGCCCGGCCCCGATCCCGATCGTCGGGATCTCGAGCGCCTCCGTCACCGCCGAAGCGAGGTTCGAGGGGACGTGTTCGAGCACGAGCGAGAACGCCCCGGCCGCCTCGTGGGCCTTTGCCAGCTCGAGTATCTCCTCGGCTCCCTCCAGGTCTGTCCCCTGTCTCGGGTAGCCGCCGTACTCGTTGACGCGCTGGGGCGTCAATCCGAGGTGAGCCATCACCGGGATCCCCAACTCGACCAGCCGTTCGGTCAACTCGACGGTGTGGGGCCCGCTTTCGAGTTTGACCGCGTCGGCGCCCTCCTCTTTGAGCATCCGGCCGGCGTTCCGGACGCTCTCTTCGGTCGAGACGCCGACGGAGAGAAACGGCATGTCGGCGACGACGAGGAGATCCTCGCTCGAACGGACGACGGCGCCGACGTGTCTCGCCATGTCTTCGACGGTGACCGACAGCGTCGTCTCGTACCCGAGCGTCGTGTTCCCGAGGCTGTCCCCGACGAGGGTCATATCGACACCGGTCGCTTCGAGAACTTCGGCGGCGGGAGCGTCGTACGCCGTCGCCATCGTGATCGGTTCCTCGCCCGCCTTCGCTCGGATGTCCCGGACGGTCGCCATACCCCGACGTTCCGCATCGACTTCGAAAACGCTAACGGTCGGCCGTCGGTCCGGACGCGCCCGTCCCCGGTCCCGCCCTCATCGGGCGTCGCCCGACAGCGTCGCCTCGGTGTCGACCCCGTAGACGCTGGCCGGCGTCTCGACGTGGGCCCGACGTAACGCGTCCTCGTGGCCCGATTCGGCGAGCCACCGGGTCCGCCGGGGGACGGTCTTCGGGCCCAACACCGCCCCCGGGCGGTCCGGATCGTCGATGAAGTCCGTCTCCATGAGGAAGGGGCGATCGTTCCCGCAGGCGCGTTCGAGTTCGTCCTTGTGGGCGATCACGCTCGGGAGCGGCCCCTCGAGGTACCCGCCGGCGTAGTGTTTGACGACCCGATCGCGGGCGAGTCCCTCGGCCTCGGCCCACTCGGCGACCGTCGTGAAATCCTCGCCGCCCTCGGCGTGCAACTGGACGGCACAGCCGACCTCGGCGGCGCGAGCGAAGGCGTGCCGCATGACCGAATTCGAGGCCGCCCACACCGCCTCGTCGACCTCGTAGTGGGGGCGCCCGGACTTGATCGCGAGCGCCGGCCCGTCGGCGACGTACCCGGCGGCGACGTCGATCCCGGCCTTCATGAGGTCCGCTGCCCCCTCTGGCTCGTAGCCGCGTTCGACGAGCTGCGAGACGAGCGCCGGATGGACGCCCAGAACGGGCCAGGCCCGCCCCGGTAGCCGGTCGTCGGCCCGCTCGGTCACTTCGATTGTGAGTTCGAACGCCTCCCGGAACCCCTCGGCGTCGTCGACCTCGCCGACGAGGTCCCAGGAGGGTTTGTTGAGAACGTTCAGGTGTGTTCCGCCGGCGTCCGCGAAGTCGGCGGCGGCCTCGACTCCCCGGCCGTTGACGGGGTCGAGATGGAGGTGGTCATCGAGGATCGGCCCGTCGTACATACACGGCGGTTCGGCGGCCGGGGGCAAAACAGCACTGTTACAGAACGTTGACGGCACCGACGCTCTCCAGCAGGAGCCAGCCGATGAAGGCGCCGTAGAGCGCGAGCATCGCCGTCGCCTCGCCGTTCGTGATCGTCATCCCCGTCCGGGCGAACGTAAAGAGGACCACCGTCGCGACGATCAGAAACGCCATCATCGGGACCGCCGCGGTGAAGGAGACGGATGTCGTGCCCGCCAGCAGGACCCCGGCGGGGATGGCGACGAGCAGATCGAAGATGTTGCTCCCGAGGACGTTCCCGAGCGAGACCGCCGGCTCGTCGATACGGGCGGCGGCGACGCTTATAAACGCGTCCGGGAGGCTCGAGGCTGCGGCGACGACGGTCAGCCCCCACAGGAACGAGGGCGTCCCGAACGCCTCGCCGAGCCCGACCGCGGCGAAGACGAGCCCCTCGACGCCCGCGATGATCAGCGCGATCCCGCCGATCAGAAGCGTCCACTCGACGAGGAGTGGCCGTCGCGAAAGCGAGACGGTCTCCGTGTCGGCCTCGCTCACGTCGAGGTACTGCACGAAGACGTAGAGCCCATAGAGGACGAGCAACGAGAACGCGAGCGGCCGGGTGAGGTTGCCCCGGAACTCCGCCCCTTCGACCGGATAGTAGATGACGGCGAGGGCGAACACGAGAAACAGCGCCGCGACCGAGAGCATGTAGAACTGTGCCTCCTTGTAGACGACGTCCCGGCCGGTATCGAGCGGGCTGTCCGCCAAAAGCGCCGACAGCGACGGGATGACCAGGATGTTGAACACCGCCGAGCCGACGATGATGCCGACGCCGAGTTCGAACTCGCCGTACCGGATCGTCGCGATGACGGTGCTCGCGATCTCGGGCGCCGACGAGCCGATCGCCGCGATGAGCGTCCCCTGTATCAACCGCGGCAGGCCGTAGTGTCGCCCCAGCCGGTCCGAGGCGCGTTCCAGCGCCGAGGAGCCGGCCCACACGACCGCCGTCCCGACGATCCCGACGCCGATCAGTAACGGTATCCCCGCCATCAGTCCAAGGTGACCTCGCGGTGGGCGGCGTTCCGGAGCGCGTCCGAACGGCCGTGCGTGCCGGGGGCGACGGCGACCGTCCGGAGCCCGCGCTCGGCGGCGATCTCCAGTGCGGGTTTGAAGTCGGTGTCCCGCGAGACGACGACGACGGTGTCGATCCGCCCGGCGACGGCGGCCTCGACGGCCTCGACGGCGAGTTTGACGTCGACGTCGCCGCTCGTTGTCACGACCTCGAAGCCGCGGGCCTCCGCCGCCTGAACGAGCCCGCTGCCGGCCTTCTCGTCGACGTAGACGCGGGCGACCGCGACTACCCCCTCCTCGCGGGCCAGCGCCCGGAGGTCGTCGAGGTCGACGTCGAACTCCTCCCGGAAGACGTTCGGGCCGTCGACGAAGATCCCGACCCGCGTGGACCGATCGGAAAGCCGACCGAAGACTCGATAGAGCAGATCCATACGCCGTCTCGGCTCCCCCTCGACAAATAAATACTTACTCCGTGGGGACAGAGACCCGCCATGTCGCTCCGAACGCCGCCGCTCGGCGGGACACACGCCGATCGTGGCGCGAAACTGACCGAGTTCGGCGGCTGGGAGATGCCCGTCGAGTTCGACTCGATCCGGACCGAACACACGGCCGTCCGGGAGTCGGTCGGCAAGTTCGACGTCTCACACATGGGCGAGATCGAGGTCTCGGGTCCCGACGCGACGGCACTGATGGACCGGTTGACAACGAACGACGTGACCGCCCTCGAGGCCGGCGACGCCCAGTACGCCGCGATCACCGACGAGGACGGCGTCATGCTCGATGACACCGTCGTCTACCGGCTCCCCGAGGGATCCGACGCCGAGTACCTGTTCGTCCCCAACGCGGGCCACGACGCCGAAACGCACGACCGGTGGGTCGAGTACGCAGACCGGTGGGACCTCGACGTGACTGTCGAGAACGCGACAGAATCCTACGGGATGATCGCGGTTCAGGGCCCCGAGGCGATCGATCTACTCGGTGGGCTGTGTGACTCGCCCGGCTCGGTCTCGCGGTTCACCGTCGAACCCCGGTCGGTTGCCGGCGTCGCGTGTCTGCTTGCCCGGACGGGCTATACCGGCGAGGACGGCGTCGAACTCCTCTTTGACGCTGCCGACTCGAGGGCCGTCTGGTCGGCGCTGGAGTGTCAGCCCTGCGGGCTCGGGGCGCGGGACACCCTCCGGCTCGAGGCCGGGTTTCTCCTCTCGGGACAGGATTTCGATCCCGAAACGAACCCCCGGAACCCCTACGAGGCGGGGATCGGCTTCGCCGTCGACCTCGGGACGGCGTTCGTCGGCCGGGACGCGCTGGCCGCCGTCGCCGAGACCGGCCCCGAGGAGGAACTCGTCGGATTCCGGCTCGCTGAACGGGGGATCGCCCGCCACGGCTACGAGATCCGCGCGGACGGCGCACCCGTCGGGACCGTCACCAGCGGGACGATGAGCCCGACGCTCGGCGAGGCGATCGGGCTCGGGTACGTCCCGGTCGAGTTCGCCGATCCCGGGACTGAAATCGGGGTCGTCGTCCGCAGCGAGACGAAACCCGCCGTCGTCGAGGAACTGCCGTTCTACTGATCTTTGATATCGAGTTCCTCCCGCCCGAGATCGGTGATATCGAACAACAGCCCCTCCAGATACACGACGGGGATACGCCGAAATAAAAACTGTCGGGTCGGAAACGACCCGATACGGAAGCCGATAACCCTACAATCCCCTCGCCGGATACTGGAGGTATGAGCTTCAAGATACCGGACGACTGCCGGTACCGGGAGACCCACGAGTGGGCGAGAGACGAGGACGGTTCCGTTCGGATCGGAATCACGGACTTCGCACAGGACGAACTCGGCGATATCGTATTCGTCGAGCTACCGTCGGTGGACGAACGGATCGAACAGGGCGAGGAGTTCGGGGTCATCGAGTCGATCAAGGCGGTTTCGGACCTCTATGCGCCGCTCTCCGGAGAGGTTCTGGCGGTCAACGACGACCTCGTCGACGCGCCCGAACTGGTAAACGACGATCCGTTCGACGACGGCTGGATGCTCGAGATCGAGCCGACCGACGAGACGGACCTCGAGGAGCTGCTTTCGCCGGAGGAATACGAGGCACAGACCGTCTGATAGCCTCCTGGTGGGTCCCCTCGCTCCCGTCTGTGGGAGCCGATCCTCCAGACTACCGGGTCACAAACACATAAGACACTGCCGACATTATAGTAGACCGCTAAATGGTCGATCCGACCCAGCTTGCAGAGAGCAAGTCTATCCACCGACGGACTGGGAAGACCTTCTATTACGCGACGCGACTGCTGCCCGAACGAGTCCGGCATCCGACGTACGTGCTGTACGCTTTCTTCCGGGTCGCCGACGAGGTCGTCGACAACCCCGACGGGCTGTCGCCGGCCGAACAGCACGAGCGACTGCGCGAGATCGAAGCCGCCGCGCTCGGCCAGGAGCCGACCGACGATCCCGTTCTCGCGGCGTTCTCGGAGGTCAGACGGCGATACGAGATCCCCGACGAGGAGATCGAGGTGTTCATCGAGGCGATGCGGGCCGACATCGAAACCTCCCGGTATGAGACCTACGACGAACTCGAGTCGTACATGCGCGGGTCGGCTGCCGCCGTCGGGGTCATGATGACGCTCGTCATGGAGGCCGACGACGTCGAAACGGCCCTCCCGAAGGCCCGCCGGCTCGGGGAAGCCTTCCAGCTGACGAACTTTCTCCGGGACGTCGGCGAGGACATCGCCGACAGGGATCGGATCTACCTCCCCCAGTCGACGCTCGAGGCCTGCGGTGCGGATCCGACCGACATCGAACGCCGGCGGTTCACGAACGAGATCGGCGCCGCCATCGAGCGGGAACTCCGGCGGGCCGAGGGGCTCTACCGGGAGGGCGTTTCCGGCATCAAGTACCTCCCGTCGGACTGTCAGTTACCGGTACTGACGGCCGCGGTCCTCTATGCGGATCACCACCGGCTCATTCGGAACCACGGCAACGATACGGTGACGGAGACGCCATCGCTCGGGACCGTCCGCAAGCTCGCGTTGGTCGCCAAAACGCGGCTCTACTGGGCGTGGAAGAAGGATCCGGAGACCGTTTTCGCGAAGGTGAGTGAGGTTCCGATGGTAGACGAGGAGCCGGTCCCGAAGAGCCGCCCGGAAAACTCGATCCCGACGAGCTGACGGCTACCGCTCGGGGAAATCGAACCGATCGGTCCGCCACAACCCGTACCCGTACCCGACGGCCAGCGCCGCCGGAATCCAGTTCCCGAAGTAGGCGTTGACGGCGCCCCACAGGAGAACGAAACTGACCAGATCGTCGAGCATGAAACGGCAGTTTTCGAGCCGCTGTAGGATCTCCTTCCGATCGAACGCCGCGTCGAGAAGCGTCACGGCGACGGTCGCCGACAGCGTCCATCCGAGGTAGTTCAGCCACGGGACGCCGTAGTACGCGCCGCCGCCGTCGTACGCCCAAAAGCCTACAGAAACCGCCGCCGGATCCAAAACGAGATCCATCCCGACGACGGTGAGCGCGACCGCCGGGACCCGAATGGCGGCCGACCGGGCGACCCGACCCGAGAGAAGCAGACACAGCAGGTAGGCGTTGACGACGAGCGGGATAAAAAACAACGGGAGCGCCGCCGGGACGGCCCCGCCCAGCATCGGGCCCAGATCGACGCCGTACCCGAAGCTCCCGTAGGGATAGCCGGTGTGGACGCCGACGAACTCGATCGCGTACGTGTAGAGACAGAGGACCAGAAGGCCGGCCGCCGCCTTCCGGGTGAGAAGCGGCGCAAGGCCGGCCACGAGCGGCAGCCGCATCACCGCGACGCCGAACAGAAGCAAGTAGGGATTGAAATTCAACGGGCCGGGCAGCAACGCCTCCGCGGAGGCCAGAAGGGTGACCGCGCCGACGGCGGGAAAGACGACGGCGATAGTAAAGCGGTTGTCCTCGACGATCCCGTCGAGTTCCCGCTCGAGACGCCCTCTGGCCGGTAACTCGACACTAGCCATACAGAGTCACCCACAGCCCGGCCAGCGTAAACAGCGTCCCGACGGCCGTGTTGAGTGCCGGGAACCACCAGTAGACCCGCCCGACCGGAAGATCCGTCGCGGCGACGACGGCGACGAAGACCGGGTAGATCCCGAGAAGGGCGGCGAAGAAGGGATGGACAGTCCCGAAGACGAGGGCTGCAGCGAGCCAACAGCCCCCACAGTAGAGGTAGGTGCGGGCTTTCCCGAGCCGCGTCGCCGTCGTTTCGATCCCGGCTGCCCGGTCGGGTCCGATGTCCGGAATCGCCGAGAAGGTATGCATCCCCATCGCCCACAGCCACCCGCCGGCGACGGCGGCGACCGGCGGCGCTCCCCCGGCGACGGCGGCGTAGGCGACGACGCCCGGGAGGACGTACAGCCCGTTCGAAAGCGAATCGAAAAACGGCGTCGTTTTGAACCGCAGCGGCGGCGCGCTGTACTCGACGGCGAGGGCCAGAAATCCGATCATCCCGACGGCGCCGGCCGCCGGCAGGAACGGAAGAAACAGACCCCCGAGCAGGCCCGAAAGAGCGATCACAGCGCCGACGGCCCTGTCTTGCTGATACCGGATCTCGCGATCGTCCTTTTTCGGGTTTTCGACGTCGACATCGGCGTCGAAGAGGTCGTTGACGCCGTACAGGAACACGTTGGCGGGAAACAGGAAGTACGCGAACAGTGCGACCGCGATCGGACGGAAAAGGTCCCCGGGACCGCCGGCAGCGTAGGTGACGCCGACGACGACGGGGCCGGCCAGATACAGCCAAAAGCGGGGCCGCGAGAGCCAAAGCAGATACCCCGGTGTGCTGTCGGGATTCGGCAGGATGCGGTTCAACAGCGGATCGGTCATACTGCGTCGTCGAGCAACGCCGAGGCGGTGTGTTCGCCGCTGATCAGACACATCGGAACGCCGATCCCGGGCGTGGTGTAAGAGCCGGTAAAGTAGAGTCCGGGACAGGCCTCCGACCGGTGCGATGGACGGAACAGTGCCGTCTGCCGGAGCGTGTGGGCGAGCCCCAGCGCCGTCCCCTTCATGCTGTTGTAGCGATCCGCGAACTCGGTGATCGAGAACGTCTCCTCGAAGACGATCCGGTCCCGGAGGTCGACGCCGGTGTGTTCGGCGACGTCATCGAGGACGAGATCGCGGTACCACGTCCGGACCTCGTCGGTGTCCTCGAGGCCGGGCGCGATCGGGACCAGCGCAAAGAGGTTCGAGTGACCGTCGGGGGCGACCTCGTCGTCGGTCTTCGAGGGAACACACAGGTAGTAGGCCGGATCCTCGGGCCAGGCCGGCTCATCGAAGATCTGCTGGAAGTGGCCGTCCCAGTCGGTCGGCAACACGAGCGTGTGGTGCTTCAGGGGCTCGACGTCGCCCTCGACGCCGAGGTACAGGAGGAAGGCCGACGGCGAGTAGGTACGGGAGTCCCAGTAGTCGGCGTCGTACTGGCGTTCGTGTTCGGGCAACAGCTCCTGTTCGGTGTGGGCGTAGTCGGCGTTGCTGACGACGTAGTCGGCATCGAACGCGCCGGCTTCGGACTCGACGGTGAAGCCGTCCCGGCGGTTGACGATCTCGGTGGCCTCGGCGTCGGTCACGTACTCGACGCCCATTTCTTCGCCCAACTCGACGCAGGCGTCGACGACCGAGGCGAGGCCGTTCTCGGGGTAGTAGACGCCGAGGTTGAAATCGACGTGGCTCATCATGTTGTAGATCGCGGGGGTGTTGTGCGGCGCGCCGCCCAGAAAGACGAGCGTATACTGCATGATCTGTCTGAGCTTCGGGTTATCGAAGTACTTCGCGACGTAGTCGTCCATCGTCCCGAGCAGTTGCAACCCGACCGGCGCCGCGGTCATCACGTCGAGGTCGATCCAGTCCCGCAGGCGGGGCCGGTCTTTGTAAATGAACTTCTCCATCGCGACCCCGTAATGTTCCTCGGACGTACCGAGGTAGTCGTCGAGCGCCTCGCCGGCGCCCTCCTCGTAGGACTCGAAGAGCGTCCGCATCTCGCCGCGGTCGCCGGTGACGTCGATCCGATCGCCGTCCTTGAAGAAGATCCGGTAGTGGGGATCGAGCGGCTCGAGCTCGTAGAAATCCGACGGTTCGTGCCCGAAGTGCCCGAAGAACCGCTCGAAGACGTCGGGCATTAGATACCAGGAGGGCCCCATATCGAACCGGAACCCCTCGGCTTCGAGTACCGAGGCCCGACCGCCGAGACCGTCGTTCTTTTCCAGCACCGTGACGTCGAGGCCGGCGTCGGCGAGATAGCAGGCCGTAGAGAGGCCGCCGAACCCGGAGCCGACGACTACCACCGAGCGATCGAGGGACATACTCTACGATACGAGTGGCGATCACATTAAAACGGGTGTGTCGGAAAATGACACGCAGCGAGTGAAAACCTATCCGTTGATAATTCTGCTGAATCGATTGGTAACGTTTCTCATCGACAATACGGGAGCGATTCAAGATCCTGTACACCCGGCTCACGGATGTTGGATCCGGTGATCGCTTCGTCGGAATTTATCAGCGCCTTCGTTTCAGCAACCACTGTGAAGCCGCGGGAGGATGCCAAATGGGAAACGACCTTGACGATGCCGGCCGTGGACCCAGTATGGACACAGCAGTCATCACGGGCGGTTCCCGCGGTATCGGTCGGGCGGTCGTCGAACTCTTCGCACAGCGCGGCGTCCACGTCGTGGCGTGCGCCCGCGATCGGGACGGAATTGAGGCAGTCGCGGCCGGAACCGACGCGACCGACGGGTCGATCACTGCGGTGCGGGCGGACGTCCGCGACGAGTTCGACGTCGAACGGCTGATGGAGACCGCCGCCCGGGTGGGCGAGACGGAGGGGATCGACTGTGTGATCGCCAACGCCGGCGTCTACCACGGGACTGCCGGCGAGACCCCGCTCACCGACGAATCGTACTCGGCGTTCGACGATACGCTCCGGACGAACGTCCGCGGCGTCTTCGCGACGTTCCGCGAGGCGGCACCCCACCTGTCGACCGACGCCCGGGCGTTCGTCCCCTCGGGCCAGATCGCCCGGGAAGCGGTCGCCGGTTACGGCGTCTACGCCGTCTCGAAGGCCGGAAGCGAGGCGATCGCCCGCCAGTTCTCCGCCGAATCGGGGACGTCGACGGCCGTCCTCGATCTCGGTCGGGTGGCGACGGATCTGACGGGGGGCGACGGGAGGGATCCAGCCGACCTTGCGCCGATGTTCTGGTGGGCAGCGACAGAGGCGGATGCCGAGACCGTCGACGAGGCGGTCCTCGGACTCGCCGAGTGGAAGAAAGCGACGCGATAGGAGAGCCACATGGAGTGACCGATCCGGGTCGTGAGACGATCCGTGACGAGTCGGGGTGGGGTCCGAACCTCCGGTCGCGTCCGGCAGGGAAAACGCTCTAGGATCCGTTCTAGACCTTCCGCTCCGGATCGAGGGGTACGATCCCGAGGGTCCAACGGGGAAACCGGGACCCCGGGAACGATACCGGAAATATACTATAAAAATAATACTATTTTATGTTACACGATTACGTTCGGGGATAGAAAAACAAGCAAATATATAAGATTACAATCGATATATAATAAATAACATAACATAAATGCGCAAGATATATTTATTTATCTAATTCGTGTTCGATTAATAGAAATCGTTATATACTATAAATATATCAGACATATTTTCATACTATCTTTACTAAGGAACTTTACATTACGAACCTTTCGTATTTGCTTCGCCGTCCGACTCCCGCCCGAATCCGTGGGGTCGGCTGATACCCCTGGCCGGTCAGATATCCTCGATTCGTCGGTACCCCTCGGGCAAGGCCGCAGCGTCCTCGGGGAGCAACGCGACCACGAGATACTCGCTGAACCCCTCGACGTACTCGACCAGGGCGGCGATCCGTTCGGAGTCGATCGCCTCCAGCGAGTCCAAAAGCATGAACGGGACGTCCTCGTGGACCTCGTGTGCGAGATAACCGGCCAGCGCGAAGACGAGGCCGGTCACCTCGCGTTCACTCTCGCTGAGATGATCGACGGTGTCCTCGTAGGTCGCCCCGGTATCGGTCTGACGGACGATGTGGAGTTCGAAGACACGCTTCGTGACCGTGCGTCGCCCCTCGCGGACGTCGCGTTCGACGCGCTCGAGCCAGATCCGTTCGAGGTTGCTGTATCCCAGCCGTTCGAGTATCGAGTCCATGTGGCCGTTGAACTCCTCGACGGCCTGCCGCTCGATGCGGTCGATCCGCGTCCGGCACTCTTCGATCTCCGCGGTGAGTTCCTGCCGGCGCGAGCGCAGTTCGCTTTCGGCGTCGAGCCGGTCCTCGACGTCCGCAAGTTCGGACTCGACGTCCTCGAGTTCCCCCTCAAGCCGCCCGAGTTCGTACTCGAGTTGGTTCGCTTCCCTGTGGATGTCGAGGATCTCCTGATAGCTGTCGTCCTCGAGTGATTCGATTTCCGATTCGAGCGATTCGATCCCGTTTCGGAGCGCCTCGCGGCGGTCGGTGAGCCGATCGACGTTCGACTCGCCGCGTTCGATCTCCGCCTCTATGTCCGACCGGCGGCGCTTGAGCCGCTCACGGCGGCTCTTTTCGCCCTTCAGTTCCTCGATCTCCCCGGTGAGGTCCTCGAGTTCACCCTCGAGTTCGTCGATCTCGCTCAGTTTGTCCTGGCTGAGTTCCCGAAGCCGGTCGACAGTGCTCTCGATCTGTCCGCGGGAGACATCGCTGCCGCAGGTCCAGCAGGCCACCGTTTCATCGGGGAGTAACCCGCCGGTGACGCTTTCCTCTCCCGCGCTCTCGAGTACGTCGAGCGGATCCTCCGTCCCGCTGTCGAGCATCCCCTGATTGAACTGGATGACGTTTTGAATCTCGTTGATCTCGGATTCGAGTGAGCGTTTCTGTTCGCGCAGGCGGTCGATCCGCGCCTCGAGTCCGTCGATCTCCTCGACCGGCGCTTCGGGGAGTTCCTCGAACTCGACGTCGAGCTCGCGCTTCTGTGCCCGCATCGATTCGAGACTCTCCCGTTCGGTCTCGAGTTCGTACCGGATCTCCTCGAGTTCGGCGCGTTTCGCCCGGAGGTCCGCGAGCCGTTCTTCGAGTTCGGCTTTCTCCTCCCGCGTCTGCTCGACGTTTGCGTCCCGCGCCTCGAGTTCCTCCTCTTTGGCTGCCAAGTCGGCCCGGGTCTGCTCGATTTCGGCTTGGAGTTCCCGGCGTCGCTCTTCGAGGGCCGGACGACGGTCCTTGAGGCCCGCGAGTTCGTCGAGTTCCTCCTCGAGATCGTCCCGTCGTTCGAGGAGGCGGTCGATCTCGGCCTGTATCTCGTCGGTATCGACCGGCCGCATGATGATCTCCCGGGGGTTCACGTCCGTAGCGACGGCCCGGCGCGCCTCGTTGGATTCCAGAAGAAACGCAAAGAGATCCGCGAGCGTCGGATCGTCGAGACACGCCTCCCCCTCTCCCGCCTCGACGACCGTCGTTCCTTTTTTTTTCCTCGTCAGAGTCCGGGAGTACGTCTCCCCGTCGATCTCGAGTTCGACGGTAGCGGTGTCCGCATCCCCCTTTATAGAGATATCGTCGCTTCCGAGCGCTGCCATGATCGCCTGCAAAAGCGAGGTCCGGTTGGTGGCGTTCTCGCCGGAGAGCACCGTCACGCCGGGGGTGAACTCGACCGAGGTGGTCTCGATCCCCCCGATGTTCCGGACGGTAAGCTGCGTCTTTGCGGCTGTCTGCTCAGGACGCATAGAACCGCTTCGATCGGCCGAAAAATAAATATACTGGAGCTGTTATAAAAACCCGAACAAAACATACTAACAACCGCCGCGCCTGAGATCGGTATGGGAGACACCGACGGAGCCGCCGGTTCGGGACGCGGCCGCCGTAGCAAGGTCGCCCGCCTGATCGACCAGAAGGAACTCGAGCCGCTAGGGGCCGAACTCGAGCGGCTCTGGACCGCCGACGAGAACCGCCGTAGCCTCCGGGAGCTGGCGTCGTATTTTAACCGGCGGCTGCTGCGACGGGCCCTCGAAGAGGCGAACGTCAGACTCGTCGACGGGGAAGTTGAGAACATCTACCGGCTCTTGACCGATGGGGACGCTACCGCCGACCGGACCCGGATCCGGCGCCGTCTCGAGCGTGAGGGTGTCGACATCGACGCTATCGAGAGCGATTTCGTCACCTATCAGGCGATCAGAACGTACCTCAAGAAACACCGTGGCGCCGAATACACTCCCGACAAAACCGATCCGATCGAGCGCGAGGTCGCGAACATCCAGCAGCTCCGCGGCCGGGTCGATTCCGTCACCGAGGGGAAGCTCCGGCAGCTCCGCGAGACGGACCGGCTCGATCTCGGACCTTTCCGGACCCTCGTCGACGTCCGGGTCGTCTGTGAGGACTGTAACACGCAGTTCGACGTCATCGAACTCCTCGAGCGCGGCCACTGTGACTGTTCGGACGCGTGATCCGGATGCGACCCCGGGCATCCGGCCGATCACCCCTATTTCGATAACAACAATAAACGTGTTATCTATCGGGAGTCTCGGGTAGTCGCGCCGGTCCGGATGCGCCGCCATTCGGCTCTACATCCGTCGGTCGATCGCGGATCCCGTGCCGCCCGTGGCGCTCCATACCACCACCGACCGGCGCCCGACCGTTATACAAACGCCTTGCTTCGACCTGCCCGGTACATCGGGAGTCAGTTATCCGCTACATATAAAATAACAACAATATATTTAAATACGTCATATCTGTTCGAACAGAGAGAAAAACACGACAATACCTAAGTAGTTTGCCTCGGATCTCCACCCGATGACCGACTACGAGCACGAACCCGTCACGGTGGCCGACAAACGCGCCGTCGTCATCGGCGGGACCAGCGGTATCGGACGCGGGATCGCGCGGGCCTTCGCGGCCGAAGGGGCCGACGTCGCGCCCACGAGCAGGACGCCCGAACGGGTCGAAGAGACCGCCGACGAACTCGAGGAACTCGGTGCGGACGTCGTCCGCGAGACCTGCGACGTCACCGACAGGGAATCGCTCGTGAGGCTCCGCGACAGCGTTCGCGAGGCCTTCGGCGGCGTCGATATCCTGGTGAACTCCCCCAGCGCCATCGCCCGGAAGGGTGTCCTGGACGTGGACGACGAGGAGTGGGACACGGTCTTCGACGTCCAACTCAAGGGGCCCCACCGCGCCGTCCAGACGTTCGCCGGGACGCTCGGGACCGACGGCGGCGGCAGCGTGATCAACATCTCTTCGGCGTCGTCGGTGACGGCGATCGAGGAGCTGGCAGCCTATTCGGCCGCGAAGGGCGCGACGGACTCGTATACCAGGGTCGCGGCGCGGGAACTCGGGCCCGAAGTGCGGGTGAACGCGATCCGTCCCGGCTTCATCCGGACCGAACAGACCGAGGAGGCCTACGCCGAGGGGACCGAGCGTCACCGGGAGGTGACCGAGCGCACCTACGGCGACCGCATCGGGGAACCGGCCGACGTCGCGTCAACGGCGGTGTTTCTGGCGTCCGACGCGAGCCGGTACATCAGCGGTGAAATCGTCACCGTCGACGGCGGGTTCATCCAGTCGGCGCTGTGAGCTGTCGTGGGGTGATAAAAAGCCGCGGCGGTCGGGGTCAGTACCCGCTTCTATAGACGTCGATCGCGTCCTCTCTGCTCAGGTTCCGGGGGTTCCGGTCGACGTTGTGTTTCGAGTGTTCGAAGGCGATCTCCGCGAAGTTCTCGAACTCCGATTCCTCGATCTCGCCGAGTTCGCGGATGCGGTTGGGGATCCCGATGTCCTCGTTGAGGCTCTCGACCGCCTCGACGGCGTCGTAGGCGCGGTCCATCGTTCCCGCTTCCGTCTCGTGTCCTCCCTCGAGCAGGCGGGCGACGTCCGCGAACCGCTCCGGTTCGGCGGGGACGTTGTACCGCATGACGTGGGGGAGCAACACGGCGTTAGCGAGCCCGTGTCCGACGCCGTGTTCGATCCCGAGCGGGTAGGTGAGCGCGTGGACGGCCCCAAGCCCGGAGTTGACGAACGCCTGTCCGGCGGTTGTCGCCGCGAGGCTCATCCGGTATCGCGCCTCGTCGTTGTGCTGTCCCTGATGGACCGCCTGCCGGAGGTTCCCGCCGATCAGCTCGATCGCCCGCCGGGCCAGGGCGTCGGTGTACGGCGTCCGTTCGGTCGAGACGTAACACTCGACGGCGTGGCTCAACGCGTCCATCCCGGTCGCCGCGGCGACCCCCGGCGGCATCGTGCGCGTCAGTTCCGGGTCGACGATCGCCAGGTCGGCGAAGAGATGCTCGGAGTAGACGACCTTTTTGTTACCGCCGTCCTTCGAATCGGAGAACACGCCGATATGGGAGACCTCGCTGCCCGTCCCCGCGGTCGTCGGCAAGAGGACGGTCGGCCGCCCCGGCCCGGGGACGTTCCCCATCCCGAGCATCTCCCGCGGCGGGACGTCGTGTTCGACCAGTGCCGACGCGAACTTCGCCGTGTCCATGCTGCTTCCCCCGCCGACGCCGACCACCAGATCCGCACCGACCGACTCCAGTTGGTCGGCGGCGGCGACCGCGAGTTTGATCTTCGGCTCGGGTTCGACACCATCGAACGTCGATACCTCGACGTCGGCCGCCTCCAGCGCTGCGAACACCGGATCGACGGTGCCCGAGTCGAGCACGATCTCGTCGGTGACGACGAGCGCGGATTCGACCCCCCGCCCGGCGGCGAAGTCGGCGAGTTCCGAGGCGGCACCCATGCCGTAGGCGATCTTGTTCGGCGTCTCAACGGTGCTGATCGTGTCGATGGAACCGATCCCGTCAAACATACGTCTGACAGGATCATGCACGATTAAAAAACGTTCGCTATAACGCCGGTGTCCGGTACTGAAGCGTCAGGCGCGCCGACCTCGATCGCGTCTACGACGCCCTTGTCGGTCGCGAATGCCGATATGCTATACCACCAACAATTCATTTTATGTTAACGAGATATGATATAAATGCGTGTCTACCCAAATACGTTCTCTTCTGGGCTGTCGTGGTCCCGCCCGCTCGAGACGGCCGTCGCGGTCCCGGCCGACGATCAGAGCCCGGTCGGGTGATCGAGGTACGTCGTTTCGATTCCCCACCCTTCGACCAGCCGTTTCAGCCGCCGGACGCCGAACGTCTCCGTCGCGTAGTGGCCGGCGAGAAAGACGGACAGCCCCGCTTCTCGGGCCTCGTGGTACGCTTTCTGTTTCCCTTCGCCGGTCACCAGGGCGTCGACGCTTTCGGCCTCGGCCTCGCGGATCCAGTCGGCCCCTGATCCTGTCACGATCGCGATCTCCTCGATGCGGTCGGGACCGAAGCCGAGCGTCCGGACGCGTCGGCCGTCGGTATCGAGTTCCGACAGCCGATCCCGGAGCCTTTCGACCGTGTAGGGTTCGGCCGCCCGAACCCGATGGCCGATCGTGACGCCGCCGTGTTCGCCGAACGGAGCGAGTAGCTCACAGTCGAGAAACGCCGCCAGGCCGGCGGCGTTGCCGAACTCCTCGTGGGCGTCCAGGGGAAGGTGTGAAACGTAGAGGGCGACGCCGTTCTCGATACAGGCGGCGATCCGGTCGTACTCCCGGCCCGTTACGCGATCGAGGCCGCCCCAGACCGTCCCGTGGTGGACGATCAACACGTCGGCGTCCGCGTCGGCGGCGGCCTCGACGGTCGCGACGGCGCCGTCGACCGCGAAGGCGGCCCGATCGACCGCCGCTGTCCCGTCGCCGATCTGTAACCCGTTGGCGCTCGCGTCGACGTCGGCGAACCGATCGTGATCGAGCCGTCCGTTCAACCGATCCCGCAACTCGGCTAGCTGCATACCCGTCTCTCCCCGGGGCAGGCCCTTGTATTCGACGCCCGACTACTCGGCGTCGGCGTGTGTGAAGACGAACTCCTGGAGCAGTTTGCCCGCCAGCGCCGCCGCCTGCCCGTCGTCGCGGTCGTTCACCTCCACGACGTCGAACCCGACGGCGCTGGGGGCGACCGCCCGGACGACGTCCCGTAGTTCTCGCGGCTCCAGACCGAACGGGGCCGGGGTCCCCGTCCCCGGCGCGAAGCCGGGATCGGCCGCGTCGATATCGACGCTCAGATACACGCGTTCGTCGTCGAAGGACGGCGACCACGACGGGACGTCCTCGGGGGGGACGACCGTCACGTCCGCCTCGTTCGCGCGGTTCCACTCGGCCTCGCTGCCGGTCCGGGCGCCCAGCAGCACGGCCCGATCGGCGGTCTCTAAGGCGTGTCTCGTGACCGTGGCGTGGGAGAGTTCGTTGCCGGCGTATGCTTCGTACAGATCGAGATGGGCGTCGAGACAGACGTAGACGTCGGGGTCTGCTGCCCGAACGCCGGCGACGGAGACGGTGTGTTCCCCGCCGAGAAGGAGCGGTACCCGGCCATCGTCGCGGTTGTCGGCGAGTTGGGTTTTCAGAAACTCCAGGTACGCCGGGACGTCGTCCCACGCGGTCACGTCGCCGGCGTCGGTAACGAGCTCGGAAAAATGCTGGTCGGTCCGGCGGTCGTACCCGTCGAACGGACGGGCGAACCGCCGGACCCTGTCCGGACCGAACCGCGCCCCGGGGTGGAACGTCGTCGAGACGTCCAGCGGCGCGCCGACGATCGCGTAGTCTGCGTCGGCTTCGGCGGCCTCCGCGCCGGGGAACTCGGCCATCGCTCCGATCAGACGACCTTCCGCTGGCCCTCGAACTCGAGGTACTCGATCTCGTCGTCCGATTCGGGGTCGAGGTCCTCGGGGATACGCATCGTGATGGTCTCGTAGGTCTCAAGATCCATCACTTGCATGTCGTTTCCGGAAACGGAGACGACCTGCCCCTGTTTGCGGTTGACGATCGGCACCCAGATCTTCGCGTCGACGGGCTGGGTGAAGTTTCGCTTCTGGCCGTCGAAGACGCCCGTCCCCTCGACACGGGCCTTCGCGCTGCCGTGCTTTCCGGGCTTGGAGGTGCTATACGACGTGATCTTCGACGGGACGTCGTCGATCATCACGTAGTTTCCTTCCTGGAGATCGCGAACCTCGTTCTGCTCTTTCGGCATACCAATCGGTTTCCGTCGGCGCAGTATAAACGGTTTGGATGTCGCCGAACGCGGCGAGCCGCGGCCTCACAGCCGATCTTCCAGCCGTCTTCTCGCCCCTACTCGATCCCGAAGCTCTCCTCGAGGAGCCCCTCCTCCGTTCCACCGAGGATCTCGACACCCTCGCCGACGATATCGACCGTGACCTGTGCCGGCGCGAACACTTCGACCGGAACGTCGTAGAACTCCCAGCCGTGTGCCTCGAAGATCTCGGCGAAGGGGACGCCGAACTCCGCGCCGGCCGTCGACGGGAGTTCGTCGAACCGATCGAACGGCTCCTCGACGGTCATGTGAACCTCCCCGCCGTAGGCGAGTGCGTCGTTCGTCCGCGCCATCGCGACGTCGTCGCTTCCCGCGACCGGAGCCACCGGCGCCGAGGCGCTCACAGAGAGGGTATCGAGCGGGTCGTAGCCCAGTTCCGAGAGCCGGAACGCGGCGAGTTCGCCCGCCCGCGCCGCCAGCGCGACGCTGCCAGTGATACTCGCCGTCGAAAACGTCGGCAAAAAGACACTCGAGGTCGGAACGCCGGCCCGCTCTGCGACGTGTTCGGCGACCGCCTCGTCGGGCAGCTGTTCGCTTTCGATCGCCAGCACGGCAAAATCTGCGGCGTCCCGGTAGCCGATCCGCTGGTACTCTTCCTCCTCGGCGACGAGCGCTCTGGCGGGCCCGCTCCCGAGCCCCTCGAAGCCCTCGACCGAAAGCTCCCAGCCGGCCTTCTGGGCCGCCAGAAACGCCATCGCCGGGTGATCGGTCGACACCTCGACGTGGGTTCGTGGGGCGTCCCCGACCGTTCCCATCCCCGTCTGTACCGTCGCGAGGCCGCCGGTCTGGATCTCGGTCAACAGCAACCCGGCCTCGATCCCGCCGACGGCCTCGACGCCGAAGTCGGGGACGACCGCGCCGTTGTCCAACTCGTGGACCTCGATCGCGAGTTCGTCGGCGAAGTCGATCGCCTCGTCGACCAACTCGACGGCCATCCGGTTGAGACTCTCCATACCCTCGCCTGGGGCGGTCGGAGTAAAAGGTTCGTGGCTCGGGCCGGAGCCCAAAGGCTATGCGACGCGGTGTGCAACGGCCCCTATGCACGCTCGCGATATCATGACCCGCGACGTCGAGACGGTCTCGCCGGACGACGACGTGGGCGAAGTGCTCGGCCGGCTCGCCCGTGCCGGGTTCAACGGCTTTCCGGTTACCGAGGACGGCCTCGTCGTCGGGATCGTCACCCAGGGGGATCTCGTCGATCTCTTCCAGCCCTCCGATCGGACGCTGTGGATCCCTATCGGTTTCCCGCCCTTCCTGGAGTCGCTTACCTACGCTATCGATCTCTCGTGGGACGAACTCGATCTGGGGATCGATCTCGCCCGAAACGCCGGCCGGCCGGTCAGCGAGGTGATGACCGAAGACGTCGTAACGGTCGGGCCGAAAGCCGACGTCGACGAGTTGCTCGCGCTTTTGGCCGACGATGAGCGCGATATCAACCGCCTCCCTGTCGTCGACGAAGCCGACGCGCTGCTCGGGATCATCGCCAGAGAGGACCTGCTCCGGGCGCTCAAACGCGAACGCGACGCCGGGAAGCCGGCCGGATAACCCGGTTTGTTCCTTCCCCTTGGACGGGAAATCGATGTCGAAAGGTCGAGTTCCGATCTTCGCCAGCCGTCTCGAGGCGTCGGAGGGCTAGAGACTCGGCGGATATCGGCCCGATCGGCGTTCACTCGGCGCCGTGATCGTGACCGGCGATCAGCGCGAGGACGTTCACGGCGACGAGCGAAACGAAGGCGGCGTACTCGACCGGCGAGGAGAGCCCACTCGCCAGCAACCCGAGCGCACAGAACGGCAACAGGACCGCCGCCCAGAACGCGCCGGCCCTGATCGGCGCCGGGAGCGAGGCGGACGTCGGCGCCCGTCGATCGTTCGTCGGTGTGGAGGGTGTCATCTCGATCGAAGACAGGAGCGGTATACACTAATAACCGCCAGAGTATTCGGTCGGTTTCACACGTTTCACGCGCGTTGCTTGCCGCCCCGGGACGTTTCACGACCGCCGTATATCGACGGAGACGTTTCATCGACGCCGCTGGGTGGTTTCCGTACGATCGTGGTATTGTCCCGGGCGGTCGGTTTACCCCAGAACGGCGACGCGGACGGTTCGTGCGCCGGCCGGCGTTCGGATCGTCGTTTCTTCGAGGAGGGACTCGCGGATCCGCTCCCGCCAGACCTCGACGGCGTTTTCGTGGCGTTCCCGGTGCCGCGCCCGCGAATACGTCGCGCTCGGGTCCGATCGGAGTTCGTCCGCCGTCTCGTCGGGGGTCGGGAACGGCGGAACGGTCCGGACGAACCGCTCCGGCGGAACGTGCAGCGGCGGCGGGTCCTCGTACTCGCGTTCGGTCCCCTCGAGGTGCAGGCGGGCCCGCATTCGACCGCTGAACGGCGGCGTCACCCGGAGCACGGCCCCGGCGTTCCGGCGTGCGTTGGCCTCCAGCGCCGTCAGGACATCCTCGGCCGTCACCGCCAGGACGCACACGACCGTCGGATCGTCTGATTCCACGTCCGACGTTCCGGCCGCTACCGGTATTAGGGCATCGGCTCCCGGTATGGAGTATCGACGGCCGAAGCTTCAGGAGCTCTGTGAGGAGTTGAATACCGCGTGGGATCCCGACGAGGACGGCACCAATCCGCCCGGTTACCACCCTCACGCGAAAGTGTGACACGCGTTAGCGCTGTATCGCGAGCACCGGTGTGTTGCCCTCGCGGATGATCTGCTCGGTGACGCTTCCGTACAGAAACCGCCCGACACCGGAGCGGGCGCTGGTGGCCATAATAATGAGATCAGCGCTGTGAGCTGACGCTTGTTCGAGGATGACCCGCGAAGGGGTGCCCGTTTCGACGACGCCCTCGGCGTCGATGCCAGCCGAGTTGGCTTCCGCGACCAGCGACTCAACCTCACTGCGCCGAGTCGCACGCTGATCCTCAACCGCCTCGCCGTCACGAACTTCCGGCGCCGCTGTTCCGGACATCTCGACGACGGCAAGAAACACCAGTCGGGCGTCGTGAGCAGCGGCCTGACGCATGCCGTGATTGGCGGCTTCCCCGGCCGCCTCGCTACCGTCCGTCGGCACAACGATAGTGTCGTACATGTTCCCAGTTCAGTATACAGCCTAATCAATCATCGGCTGACCATCAGCCAGTTCGCCGAACAATAAGCACGATATCGGCGATAACGTCGAATCCCATCGGGATCGTATGGAGAAGCCCGCCGAGGAGAAACAGCTCTACCCCCACCGGTTGTGGCAGGGACGGCCACGGCGAGAGGACGGCCAGACACGCAACGCCGCCGAGTGCGTATACGGCTCGCTCGCTCCTGCGGAGTTGCGGATTCGACCAATTATAGAAGGCGGTCGAGAGGTAACCGAGGCCAAGCACGAGATACCAGGGTCGCCAGTAGCCAGATCCGAGGAAATCGGCGACGAACGGCTCACCCTGTAACGGCCCGGGAAACAAACCGAGTATAGCCGCAATATTGATACTTACCGCCGAGGCGTTCAGTCCCGCCCAGACGAGCCATATGCGGTTGCGCCGAACCGTCGGTGCAGTGTAAACGGTACCGACAACGACGATACCGGCAGTGAGAGCGATCCATAGCAGAACGACACTTTCAAGGAAGCCAAACGGAGCAAGCGACGGGTTCGACACGAGAAGCCAGGACAGTGACCAACCAATAACGCCTTCAGCGAAACCGACAATAAGTAGTCCGTCGCCGGGAAGCGGTGGCGATAGTAGCCGCCTAGTGTATCCCGAGAGAACCGCCAGTCGCTCGCTGGCTAGCATGCCCGAAAGCGAGGGAATCGACACAGTATTCTTACGAGTGCCAGCGACTTAATCAGTAGGTTGATTCGGCGTAGGAAACACAATCATCCTGGTACCATCGCTGTGTCCGAAGTGGGCCGGCTCGTGGCAGTCGGACTCAATCCGCTCGCCGACGGCGTCTGCGAGTTCCTTGCACATGGTGTTGTCGTCGAAGTCGGCCCGTACTTCCAAGTCAACGGCGGGGTCAACTGCACCCGAAACAACTCTCCAGCTCTCCGAACTGGCGGCCGGTATCGGTGGGTGCCGCCCCCGGCAGGAGATTCGAGCTATAGTAGTCAGTAGAGCTGTTTACACACCACTCACAGCAGGATGGCCAGCGATAGCCACGCTGGCCCGACACTCGCGAGTGGATCTGTACTGACTTCTACCGACTACTATAGTCGTCAGCGACCACTCTCCCGCTGGCGTTCGACGCCAGTTCGGGGCCGACGCACACGTCGGCAGGGTCGCGGTGGACGGTCCGCGCAGGACCGTCGAACATTACCGGCTCGTCGTCGCTTGGTTCCTCTGTCTGTCATTCTATTGACAGCCGATACGTCTCGTCGGCCGACTCGCCGCAGTACTGACAGGCCGTCATCGGCAGAGACCTCCGGCGGCCGCGATCCAGTTCATAGAGATTGGAGGCGGATACCCCGACCCTTGAGGTCGGGGAGGAAGCCGACACTCGATGACACAAACCACCGCGATGGCAAGGTCGACTCCCCAACGTCTAACAAATGCTTTCAACTATTTCCAGGCATACTAATGAAGTATGCAGGTCGTCAGGAACATCCAGTTAAAGCTCGACGTTCCCGAGGACGCTCACAGTGTTCTCGATGAGACGTTCGAGCAATTCCGCCAAGCGGCCCAACACGTCGCTGACACTGGATGGAGCGACGACCCCACTCAAATCACGGATACGAAAAACACGCTCCACGAACAGACCTACACCGCTGTTCGGAAGCAGACAAGTCTGCAAGCCAGTCTCGTCCAATCCGCCCGCAACCTCGCCGCCGCCGCACTCGGCAACTGCAAAGACCGCATCCTCGAAGACGGCAAAAAGGCAAGCAAGCCCGAGTTCCGAGGCTCAGTTGTCGTGTATAATGGGCGTACCATCACCTATCACGACGACCACGTTACCCTCGCCACGGTTGGCGATCGTGTGACCGCCGAGTTGGTCATGCCCGAAGACGATGCGGGGACACCCTTCGGGGAGTATTGGACGGATGACTGGGAACGCAAGGAAGCCACGCTGCACAAGCGTGACAGCACGTACTACCTCCACGTCGCAGTCGAGAAACAAGTCGCCCCGGCTAATTCTGGCGACGAGCAGACCGAGAACGGAGTGGTTCTCGGCGTCGATTTGAACGTGGACGGCTACCTCG
>NZ_JAHLKM010000012.1:0-31825 GCF_024449025.1 Natronomonas aquatica
AACATTGCACACAAGTTCATCCAGAACCGGCGCAAGTCTGGTTCTGGAGGGGCAACCTATCACCTTGCCCTGAAGTCAGGAACGTTGAACGGGAACGGCGACTACTCGCCTTCCACGGTCTAGTGGACGGACCGGGAGTTCACCGACAAACCTCGGCGTTCACGCCGAGGTAGGTGATAGGATCTCCTCCAGCCGGGCGGCCTCGGCCGGCGGCGCGTTCTCGACGGCGTGGATCGCCATCAGGGTCTTTTTGCCCTCGCGGATGTCGTTTCCGACGCCCTTGCCGAACGCCCCACCCTCCTCTAAGGCGTGTTCGACGTCGAGGACGTCGTCGGCGATCTGGAACGCGATCGACATCTCCTCGGTGTATGCCGCGACCGCAGTCTCGTGTTCGCGGTTGTCCGTGACGATCGCGGCCAGCCGCGCCACGATCCGGCCGAGACACCCCGTCTTGCAGGCACACATCTCTAGATACTCCGCCTCCGAGATGTCGATCCCCTTTCTGTTGTGCCAGCGGATGTCCATCCCCTGCCCGAGATGGGTCCGGTTGAGTTCGTACATCAGCATCTCGTAGGCGTCGAGCCGAAGCTCCGCCGACAGCCCGCCCGGATCGCGCGTGATGATCTTCAACGGGAGAAAGTACATCGCGTTGCCGGCGTTGAGCGTGACGTCCGTCCCGTGGGCGTGATGGAGCGCCGGCCCGCCCCGGCGGTGGGTCGCGCCGTCCTCGACGTCGTCGACGATGATCGTGCCGTTGTGGAGTATCTCCGGGATGGCGGCGTACTCGAGATACGCTTCGGGGTCCTCCCCGAACGCCTCGACGAAGAGCAAAAAGAGGACCGCCCGCCACCGTTTGCCGCCCCGGTCGAGCAGTTCCCAGATCGGGTCCGAAAGCGCCCGCTGGAGCGCGTCCGCGTCGTAGGCGTACGTCGGCTCGCCGAAAAAATCCGCCAGATAACCTTCGTCGATCGTCCGGGGCAAAAGCGATTCGATGGTCTCGTCGACCGTCGGTCGCCACCCCTCGAGTACGCGGTGCATACTCTGCGGTCACCGTCGGAGGACAAAAACCCTCCCGTGGCCGCCCGACGGGGGACTTTTCATCCCCCCGTTCGTCCCTTCGGTAGATGAGCGGACAGCGCGTCGGCGTCGCCGGTGACGGACAGCTCCTCGAAGCGGTCGAAGCCGCCGACTGTGTCCCGATCACGGACGATCCCGAGGCCTTCGAGGACGTCGCGTTCGTCCTCGCCCGCGGTGACGGGGCCGTCGTCGAACTCGCCCGGTCGGGGATCGAGGTGCCGGCCCTGGTCGTCGACAGCGAGGGGGTCCCGTCGGTGTCACGCGATCGGATCCGGGCGGCGATGGAGCGTGTTCTCGGGGGAGATGCGGCCGTCGAACGCCACCCGATCGTCGCCGTCGCTGGCTCGTTCGGCTCGATCGACGCCGTCTTCGACGTCGCGCTCATGGCCGCCGAGCCCGCCCGGATCTCCGAGTTCTCGGTCTCGGGACCGGACGGACGGATCGCCCGGTTCCGGGCCGACGGCGTCGTCGCCTCGACGCCGGCGGGCAGCCACGGGTACAACCGGCGGGCCGGCGGCCCCGTTGTCGCCGCCGGTACCGGCGTCGCGTCGGTGGTCCCGATCGCTCCCTTCTCGACGTCGGCCGGCCACTGGGTCCTGCCGATCGAATCGGTCGAACTGGCGGTCGAGCGCGACGAGACGCCCGTCGAGTTGCTCGTCGACGGGCGGCGCGAACGCCACGTCGCCCCCGACGAGCGTCTGACCCTGTCCGTCGCCGGTCGGCTCGAGACGTACACCTTCCCCGGTATCGGCAGGTAGCGGATGGCGGCTCCGGGGGTCTCCGAGTACCGACC
Organism: Natronomonas aquatica; assembly: GCF_024449025.1. Classification (GTDB taxonomy): domain Archaea; phylum Halobacteriota; class Halobacteria; order Halobacteriales; family Haloarculaceae; genus Natronomonas; species Natronomonas aquatica. Next base: position 1,871 of record NZ_JAHLKM010000012.1, read on the forward strand.
GCGAAGGCGACGGTGAACGCCGACCGGAGCGGACGTCGCTGTCGAACCGTACGTTATTGTCCGCCCGTCCCCGAACGGCCGGTATGGCCGACGCCTTCGATGCCTTCGACTACGAACTGCTCGTCGAACTCGCCGAGACGCCCGGGGTTCCCGGCTACGAGGACCGGATCCGTGAACTCGTCCGGGCCGAACTCGACCCGTCCGTCGACCGGCTTCGTTCGGACGCCATGGGAAACCTCGTCGGGACGATCGAGGGTGGCGCCGAGTACGACGTCGTCGTCGCCGCCCACGTCGACGAGATCGGATTCATGGTCAGACACGTCGACGAAGAGGGGTTTCTCGAACTCGACGCCCTCGGCGGCTGGGATCCCCGGATCCTCCGGGCCCAACGCGTCACGGTCCACACCGACGACGGCGACCTCCCGGGCGTCATCGGCTCGGTTCCGCCGCATACGCTCTCGGACGAGGAGCGCGAGGCGACCCCCGAGATCGAGGACGTCCGGGTCGATCTCGGCCTCGACGGCGGGACGATCGAGGAACGGGTCGACGTCGGCGACCTGGTGACGGTGACCCAGCGCACCGAACGCGTCGGCGACTTCGTCACCGGTGCGTCACTCGACAACCGCGTGTCCGTCCTCGCGATGCTCGAGGCGGCCCGGCGGCTCGATCGCCCCGACGTGAACGTCCACTTCGCGGCGACCGCACAGGAGGAGGTCGGCCTCCGGGGGGCGGCAGCGCTCGGCGTCGACCTCGATCCGGATCTCGTGATCGCTCTGGATACGACGGTCGCCAACGACGTCCCCGGCTTCGAGGCGGGCGAGCAGATCACCCGCCTCGGGGATGGCGCGGCGATCAAACTGAAAGATTCCAGCGCCATCACGAACCACAAACTCAACCGTCGGATCCGACGGCTCGCCGAGGCCCGCGATATCGCAACCCAGCCGGAAGTGCTGCCGGCCGGCGGCACCGACACGGGCGGCCTCCAGCGCGCCGGCGGTGCGACCCCTGCCGGGGCGATCTCGGTCCCGACACGGTATCTCCACACGCCGACCGAATGCGTCCACGGGGAGGATCTCGGGGCCGTCATCGAGTTGCTCGTCGCGACGCTGGATACCGAAACCGGCGATCACGACTACACCCTCTAGTAGGGGGTCGTGGATCGAGCGCTACGCCGACCCTTCGGCGGCCTCGCCGTCGGTGTCCCCGCCGCCCGTCCCGCCCGACCGCGGCCGGACCAGATCCGCGAGCGTGACCAGAAAGCCGAGGAACCACCCAATCGGGGTCGCGATGCCGACCCACATCAGGACGACTCCGATCCCCTCGAGGCTGAAACTCGCCCGGAGGTACTCGTTGACGTCGTAGACGTAGAGCACGTTGTCGAGCAGGAAGATCGCGAGCGTCTCGCTTCGATCGAGGACGCCGCTCAGGGAGGGATCGTACAGCGCCGCGACGACGGGCGGCAGAAAGACCGCGTTCATCGCGAACGGGTAGCCGAAGACGACGGTCGTCCCACGCCCGCCGATCCGGGCGAAGATCGCAGCGAGCGCCGCCGAAACGACCGCCACGATGCTGGCCGCACCGACCGCCAGCGATCCCGCCAACTCGAGGCGAAGCCGCGTGAGCGCCGTCAGCCCGCCCCACAGAAGCGCCGTCAGGACGACGATGCCGACGATCCCGAGCCGCGTCGTCGCGCTGTCGAACCGGCGGGCGTTGAACCGGACCGCAAAGCCGACGAGCAAAAAGGGGTAAAGCAGCCCGACGATCGGGGCGCCGAGGGCGGCCCAGATCCGGTATTTGATCCGGTCGCCGCGGGCCCGTGGCTGCCACTTGCCGAGGACGCTGTGGACGGCCGTCCGCTGTCGGGGGAAGACGAGTTCCATCCACGTCTCGTGGAGCCGGACGAGGTCGATCTTGATCCCCTCTGTGAGGCCGCCGTCTGCCATACCCGAACCCTGCCAGCGGGCACAAAAATAGGTTCCGGCCTCGGGACGACCACTGCGCCCTGTTACCAGGTGTCGGGGGCGAAGCCGGGTTCGACGAGCCGCCGTCGTTCGTCGATCGCGTCGATGCGTTCTATCTCGGCGTCGCTCAGCGTCAGCCCCAGCGACGCCCAGTTGTCCCGGATGTGGTCCTCGCCGGTCGCCTTGGGGATGGCGGTGACCCCGTGGGCCCGGAGCCACGCGAGGCTGACCTGTGCCTCGCTGACGCCGTGGTCGTCGGCGATCGCCGAGATCGTTTCGTTCCCGAAGACGTCCCCGCGGGCCAGCGGCGAGTACGCGACGATCTCGATCCCCTCTTCGGCACATAACTCCCGGAGGCGGCGCTACTGGAGGAGGGGGTGGGCCTCGACCTGATTGGCGAAGATCGGGACGTCGAGAACCTCCTGTGCCTGCTCGATGTGGCGCGGCTCGAAGTTCGAAACACCCACGCGTTCGACGACGCCGTCCTCCTGAAGCTCCTCCAGGGCGGTTAGCGTCTCCTCGGGGTCGTACTGGCCAGCCGGCCAGTGGACGTACAGCAGGTCCAGATACTCCGTCCCCAGCCGATCGAGGCTCTCGGCGGTCGACTCCAGCACCGCGTCGTAGCCGAGTTTGTCGATCCACACTTTCGTCGCGAGAAAGACGTCCTCGCGGTCGACGTCGGCCGCGGCGATCCCCCGCCCGACCGCCGCCTCGTTGCCGTACGCCTGGGCGGTGTCGATATGTCTGTAGCCGGTCTCGAGGGCGGTCCGGACCGACGCGGCACACTGCTCCGGATCGTCGTTTTGCCACGTTCCGAGCCCCAGCCCCGGCATGCCGCCGTGGTCGGGAACGTCGTAGTCGTGTTCCATGCTCGGTAGTCGACCCGCTCGCGAAAAACGGTTGTGTCCGTGACAAACGGCTGTGTCCGAAACCGATCGAAAGCCTGTTTCCGTCCGACGGTAAACGGGGCGTGTCGTGCAGTACAGATACGTCGCCCTCGCGCTGTGTACGCTCGCTTTCACCTCGACGATGGTCGCCCGGCTCGTCATCAGCCCCGTCGTCCCGCAGATCACCGCCGAGTTCGCGGTCTCGAAGGGGGCCGTCGGGCTCGCGCTTTCGGGGATGTGGGCGGCGTACGCGGTGACACAGTTCCCCAGCGGCGTCCTCGCCGACCGCTTCGGCGAACGACGGGTCATCCTGCTCGCGATCGGGCTGACGGGGGCCGCGAGCGTCCTTCTGGCCGCCGCGCCGAGCTATGCGGTCTTCGCCGTCACGGCGGTCGTCTTAGGGGCGGGCGCGGGACTCCACTACACCGTCGCGACGTCGTTTCTCGCCCGCCACTTCGATCAGGTCGGCCGTGCGATCGGCATCCACGTGACCGGCGGGCCGATCGCCGGGCTCGTCGCCCCGGTCGCGGCGGCGGCCGTCGGCGTCCGGTACGGCTTCCGCCCGGCGCTGCTTTTGGGCGCGGCGGTCGCGATCCCGGTGTTCGTCCTCTTTTGGCACCGGATCGAGCCGACGCCGCCGGCCCGGCCCGAAACGACGATGCGCTCGCGGTTCGAGGTCGGCCCGCTCCGGACGCTGCTGTCCCGTCGGGAGATCCAGTACACGACCGTCATGGCCATCGGCGGGGCCTTCTGCTGGCAGGCGACAGCGTCGTTTCTCCCGGCGTTTCTCATCGGGTATCACGGCCAGTCGGCGGCGACGGCGAGCGTGCTCTTTTCTGCGTACTTCGTCGTCCACGGCGTCTCCCAGCCCCTCCTCGGGACGCTTTCGGACCGGTTCGGGCGTGACCTGATCGCGGTCACGGCGTTCGGGACCGGGATCGTCGGCTACGGGGCGCTCGTCGTCGGGACCGGGATCGCCGTCCTCCTGGCGGTGCCGCTCGTGGGCGTCGCGATGTCGTGGGGCGCGCCGGTCCAATCGCGGTTCATGGACGTACTCAGCGCGGACGAACGGGCCGCGGGGTTCGGGCTCGTCCGGACCGTCTATATGACGATCGGCGCGCTCGGGAGCGTCGTCGTCGGCGGACTCTCGGATATCGCCGGCTGGTCGGTCGCCTTCGGGCTTCTGGCCGGCCTTCTGGCCGTCGAGTCTCTGCTCGCGGCGGCACTGGCGTATGCAAACCGCTGAACGTCCCTGTGAACCGGGCTGTCGGTGACGATTCACTCGTCCGCGCTGGATCGATAGATCACCTGGCGGCCCTCCACCAGTGGTGTTTCACACGAGAGCAACTCTCCAAAAGAACGTAACATATAATCCGGTCCCTGAGCCTCCAAAGACATGGACGTACTGATTACCGGCGCACACGGACAGGTCGGAACCGCGATTGCCGAACGGTTATCCGAAAAACCGGCGTACGATTTCACGTACCTCGATCGTGAAGATTTGCCCGAGCGTGAGACGACCGTCGCCGATGTGGCCGACTACGACGCCATCAGACCCGCCTTTGACGGCATGGATGCGGTTGTTCATCTCGCGGCCGCCCCACGTCCGGACCTACCCTGGAACGAGATCCTCGAAAGCAGTATCATCGGGACGTACAACGTCATGGAGGCAGTCAGGGACGCCGGTGTCGAACAGGTCGTGTTCGCGTCGAGCCACCACGTTTCCGGGAACTACGAAATAAAGAACGCGCCCGAACTCTACGGAGCGCATCTCGATTTCAAGATCGATCATACGGATCCGGTTCGTCCGGATTCGTACTACGCCATCGCGAAACTGTTCGGCGAGCACGCCGGGAACCACTACGTCGAAAACATGGACGCCCCGGAACAGTTCTACGCGCTCAGACTCTGTAACGTCAGCAACGAAGCCTACGACGACCCCTACGGGCGCGCCGAAGAAGCTGTCGAGCAGGGCGAGTACGAACGCGACAGCCCCGAGTACGAACAGCGCGTCGCCCGGCGCCGTGCGATGTGGTGCTCCCGACGTGATGTCGCACAACTCGTCGAGCGATGTCTGCAGGACGAAACCGTCGATTTCGACGTATTCTACGGGGTTAGCGACAACCCCGCTCGTTGGTTCGATATCTCACACGCGCGAAACGTTCTCGGGTACGAACCACAGGACGATGCGTCCGAGTGGACCGAACGACCCGAACGATACGAGGCGTGAGTCCACACCGGTATTTTATAAAACAGTAAGACCGGACCAGCGATATACTTAAATCAGTCGTAACGGATGGGTTATTTACACCGGACCGTCTAAAGCGAGCATATGCCCCGCGAATCGTACGACATAGTCGTCGTCGGCGGCGGAACAGCCGGCTGTTTCGCCGCGGCGACGGCCGCCCGGGACGGCCTCGACGTCGCCGTCCTCGAGCGGAAGACCGAAGAGGAGGGCGGCCGCATCGCCTGCGGCGACGCCATCAAGGGGACGAGTACGTTCCCGGACGTCATAGATCTGGATTATCTCCGCGATGAATCGTTCACTAACCAGGGGATCACGCTCGCCCGCTTCGAGAACCCGAAAACCGACGAGAACCTCGATATCGGCTTTCGCGGCGGCAGCGGCGCGATCGTCGACCGGAAACGCTACGGCGAGGTCCTCCTAGAGGAAGCCGACCGGGCCGGTGCCGACATCCACTATGAAACCGTCGTCCAGGACGTCGTCCAGAACGGCGCGGTAACCGGTGTCACGGCCACGAAACGCGGCTCGGTCACCGAGTACGAGGCCGACGTCGTCATCGACGCCGCCGGTACGCTATCGCTTTTGCAGGACAAAGCCGACTTCGGGGGGGCGACCTTCGACACCAACGTCAACTACCAGCAGTTCTGTTCGGCCTACCGGGAAGTGATCGAACTCGACGAACCGGTCGATTGGCACAACGCGATCGTCTTCAAACCGACCGCCGAGCTCGGCTACCTGTGGTACTTCCCGCGGACGCCGACCGAGATCAACGTCGGCCTGGGCTTTCAGATGAACAAAGAGCCCATGAAACTGGTCGAACACCTCAAACGGGACGTCCGGAACCGCCCGGAGTTCGAGGGCGCGACCGTCAAGGACAAACTCGGCGCGGCCCTGCCGACGCGGCGGCCCTACGATTCGGCGGTCGCACCGGGCTATATGGCGGTCGGGGACGCCGCCGCCCACGTCAACCCCTGTACCGGTGGCGGGATTCCGGGAGCCGCCAAAGCCGGCACCTGGGCCGCCGAGGCGGCGATGGACGCTATCGCCGACGGGCAGGCGGACGACGAGGACGCGCTGTGGGAGTACAACCGCCGCGTCCAGACCGACTTCGGCAAGCGCTTCGCCGCGATGGATCTGTACAACATCTGGGGCGGCACCTACGACGTCGACGAACTGGTCGACATCGTGAGCGCGATGCCCGGCCAACAGCTCGCCGACGCCCTCGCTTTGGAGGGGACGACCTCGATGGGCTGGCCGCTGAAGATCAAGACGGCGGTCAAAACGTTCGGCCACTGGTCGACGCTTTTCGAGCTGAAGAAGCTCAACGACCTCGCGACGGAGCTGAAGTCGGTCTACGACGACTACCCGGCGACGAGCGACGGGCTAGAAGCATGGCGCTCACGCCGTGAGGGGGTCATGGACGAGGTCTACGAGCTGTGCGGTGCCGACCCGAAGTACTGACCTCCCGCCGTCGACACCCGGCCGTCCGTTTCGGTTCCGTCTTCGGCAGCCACAACTATTTCCTTTCTCGCCCGCTCGGACCACACGATGGTCGACCTCGAGGAGACGTTCGGAACCGACGGCGACGCGGCCTGGATCGCCGTCGCCGTCGTCCTCTTTGCGTGTCTCGGCGGCGCCGTCGTCCTCGCCGAGTGGCCGCTTTTCGGCGTTCCTCCCGACACCTCCGGGGAGCCACAGCTCGTCGAACCGTCCGACGGCGGAACCGGACTGTGGCCCTACACCTCGCGTACACGGAGCTACGAAGGTCGAACGCTCGGTATCAACATGGTGTTTTATGACTCCCCGGAGGAAGTCCGTACGACGTTGACCGAACGTTCCGCCCGAGGGTGGACGGACGATCCGACCGACGGCGGCGAGGCCGACGCCGAAACTGTCTCGGCCGAACGGGTCGAGATCGATCCCGAGGCCGAGGCGATCGACGAAGTGATCCGCTGGGACGAGGCCAAAGGCGCGACCCGGTACACCTACTTCGAGACCGACGACGGGGGCGTGTGGGTCGACGAGTCGTATCAGCTTCACGCCGGCACGTACCTCGGAAAGCGGAGCCACATCCGCGCCTACGACGAGCCGGCCGGCGAGTGGACCGCCGTCCAGATCCACGAGGAACACTGGGACTGGTTCCGGCTCCGCCACACCGTCACGGGGATCAGCGAGCCCCAGGGCGAACTCGAACGGGAGTTCATGGACGATGGGGCCGAACAGCGGGTCGTCCGGATGCCGTTCGGGAACGGAACGGCCGACGGTGACGGCTGGGCCTCCGGAATCTACCTCACCGGCGCCGTCGTACCGATCCTGCTTTTCGGGCTCGTCGGACCGACGCGGACGCTGTCGCGAGGGATATCCGGCTTTCTCGACCGTCGCCGCCGCGAACTCGCGCTCGGTGCCGGGCTCTTCGGGCTCTATACCGCGGTCCGCTGGCTCGGGATCGGCGGCGAGGCGCTCCTTTCGGTGCCGCCGAAGGTCGTGGCCGGGCCGCTGTACGTCGCCCTCGTCGTCGGAATTCCGGCGGTCGCCTACCGGTTCGGACGGGCGAGCGACAGGACGTGGGCCTTCGCTCTCGCGGTGCTGGGGCTCGGGACCGCGATCGTTGTCGACTTCGCGGCGATGGGGGTCGCCGTGCTCCCGCTGCGGATCGTGCTCCACCGCGGGACGGTGTTGCTCGCCGCCGGACTGATCGCCGTCGGCGGGTCGATACGCGCCGACCGGCCGGACCACCCCGTCCCGCTGGTATTCGGGCTCGCCGGCTGGGTGTTCGTGATCGCGGCGTCGCTTTTCGGCTACGTCTGACGGACGACCCGTCCTTGAATCCCCAGCCTCCGGCCGAAACCGCGTGTCCGACAAAGACATTTATATATGTTCGGAAACCAGTTCTATCGAGAATGGTTTTCGGATCGGGCGGGCGTCGCCGAGCGTTCCTCGCCGGTGTCGCCGGCGCAGCCACGGCCACCGCCGGCTGTCTGGGGAACGTCCGAAACCTCCTCGGACGGCAAGGGGTCGATCAGCTGTCGCTTTCGATCGCCACGCTGCCCGCCTCCGAGGACCCCTACGCGGTCCGGATCGCGACCCGGCTCGCCGATAACCTCCGGGCGTCCGGGATCGAAACTATGGTCGACCCGGTACGCCCGGACGTGCTGTTTCGGGACATCCTAATCAACCAAGACTTCGATCTGTACGTCGCGCGGTATCCGAGCCACGGGGCCCCGGACGAACTCCGGTCGATGCTGTACTCGCCGTACGCCGAGGAATCTGGCTGGCAGAACCCCTTCGGCTTCACCGATCTCACGCTCGATGACCTCCTCGATCAGCAGCGATCAACCGAGGGAGCCGACCGGATCGGAATGATCCACGAGATACAGCGACGGGTCGTCAGGGAGCAGCCGTTTACCGTCGTGTGTTTTCCCGACCATCTCGGGGCCGTCCGGGACGACCGGTTCGACGGCTGGCCTCCCGGCGGCCCCGGACGGCCACCCGATTACTTCCGGCTCCATCGCGTCGGCTCCGAGACGACGCTTCAGCTGCTGCTCGGGAACGACCGCATCACGAGAAATCGGAACCCGATCGCTGTCGAATACCGCAATCAGGGAAAATTCACGGGCCTCCTGTACGACCCGCTCGTCTGGCCCGGTCGGGAAGACGTCGAAGCCAGTCCGGATCCGATCCCCTGGCTCGCCCGAACCGTCGCCTGGGAGGGTGATGAGACACTCTCGGCGACAGTACAGGTCCGTGAGACCCCCTGGCACGACGGTGAGCCAGTCACGGCTGAGGACGTCGCGTTTACCTACGAGTTTCTCGGCGATACGTCGCTCGGGGAGTTCGAGACGCCGGTCCCGACGCCGTGGCGACGCGGCCGGGTATCGCTCGTCGACGCGACCGATGTCCTGGACGATCGCCGGATACGCATCGCGTTCACGACGCGGAACCGATCGGTCGCCCGCCGGGCGCTCGTCGTCCCGATACTGCCGAGACACATCTGGCGCGAGCGGACGGATCCGGCCGACATCGCCGGGATCGAACTCGGCGGTCCGACGACCCAGGCGCTCGTCGCCTCCAACGAGGCGGCGGTCGGGAGCGGGCCGCTGCAGTTCGTCGACGGCGACGCCGGAGAATCGCTCTCGCTCGAGGCCTTTCCGGACCATTTCCTCTATACGGGCCGAAACGAGAACATCCCGGATCGGTTGAGCGAGGAGCGGCCGTTCGATCGGATCGAGTTCACCGTCGCGCCCTCTCACGACGCCGTCGTCCAGATCCTCTCGGATGACGGGGCCGACGCGGCCGCCGACGGGTTGCGAGCCAGCGTCGTTCCGCGGATCGTCCGCGACGACGACGTCTCGTTGACCACCCGTGCGACCGCCTCCTTTTATCATATCGGGTACAACTGTCGTCGGGCCCCGCTGGTGGACCCGAACTTCCGTCGCACGATCGCCAGACATATCGACCGTGAAACCGCCGTCTTGGACTCCCTGGAGGGGTACGGGATCCCGTCGGAGGCGCCGCTGAAGGGACAGTGGGTGCCCGATAACCTCCTGTGGGACGGCGAGGCGAATCTCCCCTTCTTCGGAACCGACGGGGAGTTCGACGAGGAAGCGGCGATGGAGGCGTTTCAGGAGGCCGGCTACCAGTACGACGGCGACCGGCTAATCAGGAGGGAAACGACATGAGACTGGTGTTCGTCGTCGGACAACTCGTCGGGAGCGTCGTCTTGCTGCTCGCGTTTACGACCGTGATCGTCGTCGGTCGCGATCGGATCGTCGAGACCCGCCGGGAGTACCGACAGCGGTTCGCTGCCGCCGCCCCGTACGTCGGGCTGCTCGGGGTCGTCCTCGTCGCCAACAAGATCGCCCGCGATATCGGCCCGGACCTCTCGTGGCTCGTCGGAATCCGGATCACCGGCTGGCTCGAGCGCATCGACGGCCTGTTGCTTTGGCCGTTTTTCCCCGACGATACGCCTCAGGCCGTCGTCTGGCTCCAGTCGATGGCGACCCCCGAACTCACCGCGTACTTCTCTTTCGTCTACGTGTACGGATACGTGTACCTCCTCGTGTTTCCGCTGGTCGCCTACTTCGCGCTCTCCCGGCCCGAACCGCTCCGCCGGACGATCGTCGCCTACGGGACGAACTACCTCGTCGGCGTGCTCTGTTACGTCGTCTTCGTCGCCTACGGCCCGCGGAACCTCCTCGCCGAACAGGCCGAGGGACTGCTTTTCAGCCAGTACACCCAGTATCAGTTCGTGACGGACGCAGTAAACCACGAGACGAACGTCTTCCCGTCGCTCCACACCTCGATGGCCGTGACGGCCGCACTTTTGGCGTGGACAACGCGCGAGGAGTACCCGCTTTGGGTCCCGGTTGCGGTCGCTCTCGCGGTCAGCGTCGTCGTCTCGACGATGTATCTCGGGATCCACTGGGCGACGGACGCGATCTTCGGGGCTCTGCTGGCGTGGTTCAGCGTCAGGGTCGGCACGCGCTTCGAGGAGACGCCGCCGACGCTCGATGGCGCGAGACGCCGGTTCTCGACGCTCCTCAGCGTTATTTCAGGCCGGACGCGATAGCCTCACGCAGCGACGCGATCTCGGCGCCGGTGTACTCGAGTGTCTCCTCGCCGACCGTCAGTTCCAGCGAGCCGCTGTCGGTCGCGGTTCCGAGCCGCTCGACGGGGACGACCCCCGAGCACCGCGTCTCGACGGCCGCCGGATCGGTCGTCTCGACGACGACGCGGCCGACGGCCTCCGAGAAGAGCCGTCCGACGGGGTCCTCTTCGGGGAGAGTCACGTCCGCGCCGGCCTCACCGACCATCTCGGCGAGCGTGACGGCCACTCCCCCGTGGCTCACGTCGTGGGTCGATCGCGTGCTCTCGAGGCCGGCGACGGTTTCGATCGCCTCGATCAGCGCGTCGGGCTCGTCGGTGACGGTCGGGAACCGATCGCTCCCGCCGAACTGTGCGAGCAACTCCGAGCCGCCGAGCCGGCGATCGTCCGTACCGCCGATCAAAAGCAACGCTCCGTCGCCGTCCAGTTCCGCGCTCGGGGCGTCGTAGCCGGCCTTCGTTCCGGTCATCGCGAGCGTCGGGGTCGGCGGGATCGGTCCGGCGGCCGAATCGTTGTACAGCGAGACGTTCCCGCCGACGACCGGCACGTCGAGGGCCCCACACATGTCGGCCAGTCCGTCGATGATCGCACGGAAGCCGCCGTAAACGTCCGGTTTTTCGGGATTGCCGCCGTTGAGACAGTCGACCGCCGCGAGCGGCGTCGCCCCCTTCGCCGCGAGGTTCGTCGCGTTCTCCAGGGCGGCCGCGCGGGCCCCCTCGTAAGGGTCGGCTGCCGTCCAGTTGGGATCGGCGCCGGACGAGAACGCCAGCCCGATACCGGCCTCGCGGATCGCCAGCAGTGCGGCGTCGTCGCCGGGTTTCATCGCCGTTCGGGTACCGACCTCGTGGTCGTACTGGCGGTAGACCCACTCTTTCGAGGCGGTGTTCGGCGCGCCGACGACCGCCTCGAAGGCCGCCGCGAGATCGACGTCGGGTACGTCGCGCTCCGGCGGTTCGGGTTCGACGTGATCGAGGTCGTTCATCGGGGCCCCGTCGGCGAGATACTCGGCCTCGACGTCGACGACTACCTCCCCTTCGAACGTACAGACGTAGTTGCCATCGGTCACCTCGCCGATGACCGAGCAGCCGAGATCGTACTTCTCGGCGATCGCCTCGACGGCCTCGACGTCCGCGGGCCGAACCTCGTAACACATCCGTTCCTGGGATTCGGCGAGGAGGATCTCCAGGGCGTTCATGTTCGGCTCCCGCTGGTGGACCCGACCGAGTTCGATCCGGGCGCCGAGACCGCCCTTCGCGACCAGCTCCGAGGAGGCACCGCCGAGCCCCGCCGCCCCCAGATCCCGGGCCGCCCGGAGCAGATCTCCCCCGATCAACTCCTCGTTGGCCTCGACGAGCCGCTTTTCCGCGTAGGGGTCGCCGACCTGCACCGCGGGCCTGTCTTCGGTTTCGGCGTCCTCGGCGAGGTCCTCGCTCGCGAAGGAGGCGCCGCCGAGCCCGTCCCGTCCGGTGGCGTTGCCCACGAGAACGAGTTTGTTCCCCGGCTCCTTCGCCGTCGCCGTCACCAGCCGCTCGTCGTTCGTCAGGCCGACGCAGGCGACGTTGACGAGCGGGTTGCCCTCGTAGCCGTCGTGGAACGCGACGCTCCCGGTGACCGTCGGGACGCCGATACAGTTGCCGTAGTGGGAGATCCCCTCGACGACGCCTTCGAAGAGGTACTTCGAGTGCTCCCGGTCGAAGTCACCGAAATAGAGGCTGTCGGCCAGCGCGATCGGGTACGCACCCATCGACATCGTATCGCGGACGATCCCGCCGACGCCGGTGGCCGCACCGTCGAACGGATCGACATAGGAGGGGTGGTTGTGGCTCTCGATCCCCATCGTGACGTAGGTGTCGCTGTTCTCGCCGGTCTCGGGGTCCGGTAGCGCGATCACCGCGACGTCGTCGCCGGGACCGACCACGACGCGTTCGTCCTCGCTCTCGAAGGCCGAAAGCAGCGGCCGGGAGGAACGGTACGCACAGTGTTCGCTCCAGAGGTTCTCGAACAGCGCTTCCTCTGCGGGCGTCGGCTCACGGCCGAGTTTCTCGACGACGAGTTCGCGGTCCGACGGCGGGAGGCTCATGCATCCGTATGCTCCCTTCGACCGAATAAATCGCTTTTCATGTACACGTTCGTGGGTACTCACCCGCCGTCGCGGGCCGACCGGGGGGATTTTTAAGCCCCGCGGCGAACGGTCGACCGTGCTGTCGGTCGAGCTCCACGCCCACTCCGAACTGTCCTACGACGGCCGCGATCCGGTCGAGCTCCTCTTAGAGCAGGCCGAGGCGGTCGGACTCGATGCGCTGGCGGTCACCGACCACGACGAGATCGACGCCTCCCTGGAGGCTGCCGCGATGGCAGCGGAGTACGACCTCGTCGGGATCCCCGGGATGGAGATCTCCAGCGCGGCCGGGCACGTCCTCGCGCTCGGGATCGAAGAGCTCGTCCCGGCCGGCCTGAACTACGACGAGACGCTCGATCGGATCCGGTCGCTCGGCGGGATCGCGGTCATCCCACACCCCTTCCAGACGTCGCGACACGGCGTGGCCGCCCACATCAGCCGCGATCAACTGGCCGCCGCCGACGCGATCGAGGTGTACAACTCCCGGCTGTTCACCGGCCGAGCGAACAGACAGGCCGAACGGTTCGCCGGGGCGCGCGGTCTACCGATGACGGCGGGCAGCGACGCCCACATCGCCGAGATGGTCGGCCAGGCTGTCACCGAGGTCGACGCCTACCACCGGAGCGCGGAGGGCATCCTCGACGCCGTCGCCGAGGGGCGGACCAGCGTCGTCGGCAAGCGGACGCCCTGGTTCATCAGCGTCCAGCAGTTCGGCGGCGGTGTCAGACGCCGGATCGCGTCGATGCTCCCATGGCGATAGCCGGGGCCGACCCGGCGGCCGTCCGGCGGGTGTTCCGGACCGAAGCCCCGCTTTCGGGGCTCGACGGCTTCGCGGGGGAACTCGACGGCCGGCTCGTCCGTGACGTCCTCGGCCGGTATCCGGTCTTTTCTGAACCCGGCGATCCGACGAGCTGGAGCTCCGATCCGACCGATCTCGCCGCGCCGGAACCGGTCCCGGCCGGCCACGTTCGCGACGAGCGCGGCGATCGGCAGGTGTGGACGCTGCCGGATCCCGAGCCGATCGCCGACGACGACCGGGCGGTTTCGGCCGTTCGGTCGGCCGTTTTGGAGGCGGTCGACGCAGTCCGGCAGCCGGTGCCGATCGCCTTCTCCGGCGGGCTCGATTCGTCGATCCTCGCCGCCAGGCTCGAGGGCCCACTGTACGTCGGCGGCTTCGAGGGGAGCCACGACATCGCGGCGGCCCGGTCTGCCGCTGCCGAACTGGGCCGCGATCTGCATGTCGTCGAGTTCTCCCACGCCGACATCGAGCGGGCCGTCCCGACGGTCGTCGAGGCGACCGGGCGCTCGGATCCCACCGACGTCCGGATCGCGCTCCCGCTGTATCTGGTCGCCGAGGCGGCCGCGGCCGACGGCCACGATCGGCTCGCCGTCGGCCAGGGGGCCGACGAACTGTTCGGCGGCTACGCGAAGGTGGCCAACGCTCCCGAGAGCGGCCGGACGGCGGCGGACACGGTTCGGGGGGCGGCCCGCGAGGCCGTCGGGACGTTACCGCGACAACTCGAGCGGGACGTGCTGACGCTCCGGGCGGCCGGCGTCGAGCCGGTCGCGCCGCTGGTGGCGGATCCGGTGGTGGAAGCGGCCCTCTCGCTCTCGGGGTCGCTTTTGATCTCCGGCGGCGAACGGAAGGTCGCGCTCCGCCGTGCCGCGGACTTTCTGCCCGAGTCGATCCGCTCCCGGGAAAAGAAGGCCCTCCAGTACGGTAGCCTTCTGTCCCGGGAGTTCGACCGGCTGGCCAGACAGGCCGGCTTCAAACGCCGGATGGACGATCATCTCGGCCAGTACGTCGAGTCGCTCCGGTAGCCGTCGCCCGGGCCGGCTCCGAGGCCGATCAATCGTCCGTCGTCGGACAGAAAACGACCGGAACGTCGCTATCGAGCATCACCGACTGGGAGACGCTGCCGAACATCGCCTTCCCCGCCGGCGTCCGGTTGCGACCAGCGAGGGCGATCGCGTCGGCGCCTTCGTCCTCGACGAAGTCGATGACCTCCGCGGCCGGGTCACCGCTGCGCTCGGCCAGCCTCGTCTCGATCCCCGCGTCCTCGAGCGCTTCCTTGGCCCTCCGGGCGGCGCGGATCTGGTTGACGCTCGCCCCCTCGGGGTTGTCGACGAACACGTGGAGCACCGAGACCGTGACCGTGTCCGTGTCCCAATCGAGGTCGGCGACCCCCTCGGCCGAGAGTCGTGCGCGCTCTTCGTCGGTATCGACCGCGAGTACGATGTGTGTCATTGCTTCGTTCGGGATACGCACCCCCGGGATTAAATAATACAAGGCGGATTCTCACGGCCGGACGACCGATCCGGGTGGGGTACGGGCCGGACCCGGACCAGGACAATCGGCGGATCCGCAGGGTTTCTCCGGGCACAAGCCTGATACCGGTGGCTGTAGTGAAACGAACGAGAGACGATGGACGGATCCCTCGAACGGGAGATCCTGGAGGTTCTCGCCGCACACGGCCAGCTGTCGGTCCCCGGGATCGCCGACGCGCTCGACCGGCATCCCGTCACCGTCGATCGGCAGTGTTACGACCTTCAGACCGACGGCCACATCGTCATCGCGACCAGCGGCGGGGCCTACAAACTCACCGAAGAGGGCCGGTCCCGGCTGGAGAGATCGGACGACGAGGGCGTGTAGGCCGACCGCCCGCGTATTCGAAACGCTTAGTGACGGCGCACACCCAGCCTCGGGTATGACTGTCGACGACGAGGAAGTCCGCCACGTCGCCTCGCTCGCCCGGATCGACCTCGACGACGAGGAGGTAGAGCGGTTCACCGAGCAGTTCGGCGACATCCTCGAGTACTTCGAGGCCCTGGAGGACGTCCCCGAAATCGAACGCGAGGCCGAACTCACGAACGTGATGCGCCCCGACGAGGTCGAAGCGAGTCTCACTCAAGAGGAGGCACTCCGGAACGCCCCCGAGACCGAGGACGGCTACTTCAAGGGGCCGAACGTCTCATGAGCCACAACGCCTTCATCACCGAGGAGACGATCGAAAGCGAAAGCTCGGGCCCCCTCGACGGCCGGACCGTCGCCGTCAAGGACAACATCTCGACGGCTGGCGTCCGGACGACCTGCGGTTCGGAGACACTCGAAGAGTACGTCCCGCCCTACGATGCGACGGTCGTCGAACGGCTCCGTGAGGCCGGCGCGACGATCGTCGGCAAGACGAACATGGACGAGTTCGGCATGGGGACGACGACCGAGACCTCCGCGTTCGGACCGACGGAGAACCCCGCCGCCGAGGGTCGGGTTCCGGGCGGCTCCTCCGGGGGGTCGGCGGCCGCCGTCGCCGCCGGCGAGGCCGACCTCGCGCTCGGATCCGATACCGGCGGGTCGGTCCGCTGTCCGGCCGCTTTCTGTGGTGTCGTCGGTATCAAGCCGACCTACGGGCTCGTCTCCCGGTACGGCCTCGTCGCCTACGCGAACTCCCTCGAACAGATCGGCCCGCTGGCGCGGACCGTCGAGGACGCGGCCGAACTACTGGAGGTCATCGCCGGACCGGACCCCAACGACGCGACGACGCGATCACCCCCCGAGCGAGCGGAGACCGCGTATGCGGACGCCGCCGACGGCGACGTCGCGGGGCTCACGGTCGGCGTCCCGACGGAGCTACTCGAGGGTGCGGACGGCGGCGTCCGCGCGGTTTTCGAAGACGCTCTCGACGAACTCGGAGCCGCCGGCGCCACAGTCGAGGAGGTGTCGCTGCCGTCGGTCGAGACCGCCGTCCAGGCGTATTACGTCATCGCTATGTCCGAAGCGTCCTCGAACCTCGCCCGTTTCGACGGCGTCCGCTACGGGACGGCCGGCGACGACGGGGCGGGCAACTGGAACGAATCCTTCGCCGCCGCCCGCGAGGCCGGTTTCGGCGAGGAGGTCAAACGGCGCGTCCTTTTGGGCACCTACGCGCTGTCGGCGGGCTATCACGACAAGTACTACAAACAGGCCCAGGACGCCCGCGCGTGGGTGAAACAGGACTTCGAGGAAGCCTTCGAGACCGTCGACGTGGTGGCCTCCCCGACCATGCCGGTCCCGCCGTTCGAGACGGGCGAGAGCCTCGAGGATCCGCTGCAGATGTATCTCGCGGACGCGAACACGGTCCCGGTCAACCTCGCGAACCTGCCCGCGATCTCGGTTCCGGCCGGAGAGACGGACGAGGGACCGGTCGGCGTCCAGTTCGCCGGTCCCGCCTTCGGCGAGGCGACGATCGTCCGGGCCGGCTCTGCGCTCGAATAGTCACCTGTCGGCCGATTTCTCGCGTCCGGTGGCGAATCGCTTCTCGCGGATTCGTTGTTCAGTGTTTGAACGCACGCTGGCCGGTGAAGGCCATCACGATACCGTGGTCGTCGGCGGCCGCGATGACGTCCTCGTCGTTGACCGACCCGCCCGGCTGGACGACCGCCTCGATCCCGGCGTCGGCCGCCTCTTCGATCCCGTCCGGAAACGGGAAGAAGGCGTCCGAGGCCATCACCGCGCCCTCGGCGCCTTTCCCTTCCGCGTGTTCCTCGGCCTTCATCGCCGCCAGCCGGACGGCGTCGACCCGCGAGACCTGCCCCATCCCGACGCCGACGGTCTCGGTTTCGTCGGCAAAGAGGATCGCGTTGGACTTGACGTGTTTGATCGTCCGCCAGGCGAAACACATCGTCTCCAGCTGTTTGTCGGTCGGCTCGCCGTCGGTGACGATCTCCAGATCGTCGGGGACGATCGACTGCGTGTCCCGCTGTTGGACGAGCCGGCCGCCGGCGAGGTCGCTCTCGACGAGCGGGTCGGCGCCGACGTCGAGGTCGGCCCCGCGCCCGACGTCGAGCACGCGGAGGTTGTCCTTCTCGAAGAGGGCGTCCAGCGCCGCGTCCGTGTAGCCGGGGGCGACGACGACCTCCTTGAACGAATCGGTGATCGCCTCGGCGGTGGCGGCGTCGCACTGGCGGTTCAGAGCGACGATCCCGCCGAAGGCGCTCATCGGATCCGTCGACAGTGCGTCCTCGTAGGCGGTCGCGAGGTCGTCGGCGATCGCACAGCCCGCGGGGTTGGTGTGTTTGATGACGGCGGCGGCGGGCTCCTCGAACTCCGAGATCAAAGCCAGCGCGGCGTCGGCGTCGTTGTAGTTGTTGTACGACAGCGCCTTCGCGCCCTCGTTCAGCTGCGCGGCGTCGACGATGCTGGGGGCCGCCGAGTCCCCGTCGACATAGACGGCGGCTTCCTGGTGGGGGTTCTCGCCGTACCGGAGCTCCCGGCCGCGGTCGTCGCTTTTCAATCGGCGTGCGGGGAACTGCCCCGACTCGTCGCCGTCGACGGAGACGTCGCCGTCTTCGACCGTGACGCGGTCCTCGGCGAACCACTTGATGACGCGGGGGTAGGCGCTGAACTCCGCCTCATAGAGGACGCGCTGTTTGAGCTCTTCGATGCCGTCGCCGTCGTAGACCGGGACGGGTTCCTGGGTGACGATCGGGCCGCCGTCGACGGTCTCGTCGACGACGTGAACCGTACAGCCGGTGACCGAGACGCCCGCCTCGAGTACCTGTTCGTGGGCGTCCATCCCCGGGAACGACGGCAGAAGCGAGGGGTGGACGTTGAGTGTCGTCGGGGCCGCCTCGAGGAACGTCTCGGTGAGGATCCGCATGTAGCCGTCCAGACAGACGAGATCGACGTCATAGCTTTCCAGCCGTTCTATGATCCGCGCTTCGTGTTCATCGCGCGTTTCCTCGGGACCGCGTTCGACGACCTCCGTCGGAATGCCGCGTTCCGTCGCCTTCTCGATGACCGGCGCGTCCTCTTCGTTCGAGAGCACGACGGAGAACGCCGCGCCCCCGGGCGCGGTGTCCGCGATGTGCATCAGGTTCCGGCCGCGATTCGAGGCCATACCGGCGAGTTGCATACTCGAGAGGGTCGTCGCCGGGGGCAAAGTAGTTGCGGTCCGAACCGTAAGAGTATGCAGTAACGTGTATATATCACTAAAAACAGACGGACTGGACCGGGCGAGTATGCACGGAAATGCCTATCACGGCGGCGTGGCCGCCGATCGCCCGTGCCGACCGACATCCTTTTTCAACGGCTCGCCACACTCGTAGGTATGACCGAACGGGGTTCGCTGTACGCCGTCTCGCCGCTCGATGGCCGATACGCCCGCTATACGGAACCGCTCACCGACTACGCCAGCGAGGCGGCGCTGATCCGTGCCCGGATCGAGATCGAAGTCGAGTACCTCCTCGCGCTCGCGGACCTGGAGGCGACGCCGCTCTCGATCGATGGATCGACCCGGACCGACCTCCGGGCGCTCTACGAGGCGTTCGACACGGAGGACGCTGAAACCGTCAAACGGCTCGAAACCGAAGGGTACGCCGGCTACTCGGCGACGAACCACGACGTGAAAGCAGTCGAGTACTTCCTCCGACTCCATCTCCCCGACGAGAAGCGACAGGGCCCGTGGGTCCACTTCGGGCTCACTAGCGAGGACGTCAACAACCTCGCCCACCGGCTGCTCGTCGCCCCGGCCGTCCGCGAAGTACTCGTCCCCGAGATCGGATCGATCCGCGATACGCTCGCTGCCGACGCCCGCGAGTACCGCGCGTTACCGATGCTGGCGCGCACCCACGGCCAGCCGGCGACCCCGACCACATACGGGAAGGAACTGGCCGTCTACGCCGCCCGGCTCGGACAGGCGCTCGGTCGGCTCGAGGCCGTGACCGACGACCTCTCGGGGAAACTCGCCGGGGCGTCGGGTACCTACGCCGCCCACTGCGCCGCCCATCCCGAGGTCGACTGGCCGGCGTTCTCGGAATCGTTCGTCGAGTCGCTCGGGCTCGAACACACCGCCCTTTCGACACAGGTAAACCCATGTGACGATCTGGCCGCCGTCTTCGACGCGCTACGCGGTGTCAACAACGTCCTGCGGGATCTGGACCTCGATATGTGGCTGTACGTCTCCGATCGGTACCTCGGACAGGACGCCGCCGAGGGCGAGACGGGCTCCTCGACGATGCCCCACAAGGTGAACCCGATCGACTTCGAGAACAGCGAGGGCAACCTCACGAAGGCCAACTCGGATCTCACCTTCCTCGCCGACTACGTGACGACCTCCCGGCTCCAGCGGGATCTCTCGGATTCGACGGTCAAACGGAACATCGGCGCCGCCTTCGCCCACAGCCTCATCGCCTATCAAAAGACCGCCGCGGGGCTCTCGAAGGTGACGCCCAACGGGACCGTCATGCGCGAGGAACTGGAGGCCAACCCCGAAGTGATCGGCGAGGCCGTCCAGACGATCCTCCGGCGGGAGGGCGACACCGACGCCTACGAGCGGATCAAGGCGCTCACGCGCGGGGAACGTGCGACCCTCTCGGATTTCCGCGACCTGTTCGCCGATCTCGACGTCGACGAGTCGGTCCGCGAGGAACTGAACGCGCTGACACCCGCCGATTACACCGGCCTCGGCGAGGAACTGGTCGAGGAACTCGACTAGCGCCACCGACGCGATATCGGTGTTCTCCGGACTCCCTGTGGGTGATCACACGACGGAATTTTCCGAAGATTGACAAGGGGGGCCGACGGAGAGTCATCACATGGTCGATCCGGTCACGGACCTTCGAACGTGGCGGCGACGGGTATCGTGATCGGTGCGATCGCGAACACGCTGATGAAGGCCGGTCTTGTCTGGATCCTCGGGACCCGACGGCTCGGTCAGATGGTAGCGGCCGTCCTCGGCGTGGTTTCGGCCGTCGGGCTCTTCTTTGCGCTGTTGGTGTGACTATCGGTGCTCGCTTCGGGTGGTTCAGTTCACCTGTTCCCGGGCGCCTCGTTCTCTAGTCGCGTCAGATCCTCGAACGTTTCCCGGCGTCTCGTCACCCGTTCGTCCTCGCCGTCGATCGCGACCTCCGCCGGCCGGGGCTGGGAGTGAAACTGGCTGGCGAGGTTGATCCCGTAGGCGCCGACGTTGCCGATCGCGAGCAGGTCTTTCGCCTCCGATCGGGGGATCGGCCGGTCGGTACAGAACACGTCGGCGCTGGTACACAGCGGCCCGCCGACGCTCGAGGTGACCGGCTCGCGATCCCCGCCGCTGATGTTTCTAATGTGGTGATACGAATCGAACATCGCCGGGCGGATCAGCGAGGTGAGCCCGCCGTCGACGCCGACGACGCGCGTTTCGGGGGTCTCCTTGATCGTGTTCACCCGCGTCAAAAGCGCCCCGGCGTCGGCGACGAGATACCGTCCCGGTTCCAGGGCGATCGTCGCGTCGACGTCAGCGGTGACCTCCCGGACCATCTCGGCGGCGGCCTCGATGTCCAGCGGCGGCTCGTCGGGCCGGTAGGGGACGCCGAAGCCGCCGCCGAGATCGAGGAACTCCAGATCGCCGACGCGAGCGGCGAGGTCCGCGACCTTCTGTAGCGCACGCCGGTGGTCGTCGAGATCACCCGAGAGGACGCCGCTACCGACGTGGGCGTGGAGACCGACGAACTCGAAGCGCTCGCGGGCCGACTCGACGAGTTCGGGCACCTCCTCGTAGGGGATGCCGAACTTCGCGTCCTTGCCGGTGGCGACCTTCTCGTGGTGGCCGGTCCCGATCCCGGGGTTGACCCGGATCGCCAGCCGGCCGTCGAAGCCGCGCTCCTCGAGCCGGTCCAGCGTCATCGACGCGCCCGCCGTGACGGTCAACTCGGGGGTGTCTGCCCAGAGGTCGACGGCGTAATCGAGGTCCCGGTCCGGGGGGTTGACCGCGGTGTACTGGAGGTCTTCGGGTGCGACGCCGGCCTCGATCGCGCGGTATAACTCGCCGGCGGCGGCACACTCGATGTCCGCGCCGGCGTCGTACAGCGTCCGGACGACTGCCTGCCCCGTATTGGCTTTGGCCGCATACATCACGTGGGCAAAATCGAACGCCGATTCGAACCGTGCGAAGTTCTCGCGGATCCGGTCGAGATCGGTGACGTACAGCGGCGTGTCGTACTCGGTCGCGAGCCGTTCGAGGCGGTCGCCGTCCCAGTCGGCGAGGCGTTTGACGGCCGGGGTGTCGACGAGGCTCATTGCCAACAGAGGGGAGGCGGGCGATAACAAGGGTTCCGCTTCCGGAGGCGTCGGGGCGACCCGGTTGTGCTTCTCCCGACCGGCGGTATCAGTCGGCCGGCTGTGGCACCGGCTCCGCGTCCGGCGTCTCCGCGTCGCTGACTTCGAACCGCTCCAGAGAGCCCGCGAGCCGGTCGGCCTGCTCGGCCAACTCCGCGACGGTGTCGGTGGCGCCACGGAGCCGTTGGCTCCCCTCGTCGGCCTGCTCCGCGACGGCTTCCGCCCGTTCTGCCGTCGAGTCACCGATCTCGGCGAGTTCGTCGACGGCCGCCGAGACGTCGGTCGCGACCTCGGCCTGCTGGTCGGTCGCGGTGCTGATCTCCGCGGCGCTGTCCTCGACGTGGGCGGTGTCGTCGGCGATCATGCCAAAGGACTCCGAGACGCCCTCGACGGTCTCGACGACGTCTTCGATGTGAGCCGTCAGTTCGCCGACGTCGGCCGCGACGGTGTGGGTCTCCTCGTCGATATCGTGGATGAGGTCCTCGATCTCGCCCGCGGATTCGTGGGTCTCCTCCGCGAGGCTTTTGACTTCGTCGGCGACGACCTCGAAGCCGTCCGTGTCGGTTTCGGTGTGGGCGGCCTCGATCGAGGCGTTGACCGCGAGCAGATCCGTCCGGCTCGCCACCTCGTCGATGAAGGCGGCGATCTCTCCGATCGTCTCGGTCCGTTCGACGAGTCGGGAGACGGCGGCGTCGGTCTCGTGGGCGAGTTCGGCGGCGGCGTGGAGCTTCTCGGTCGCGTCCTCGGCGGCGTCGGCCCCGTCGGCGGCGCTGGTCGCCGTCTCGGTGGCGATCTCCGAGAGCTCGTTCGAGGTCGCGGCGATCTCCTCGACGGTCGCCGAAAGCGTCTCCGTGTCCGAGGACAGCGAGGCGAGCATTTCGGACTGTCTGACCGCGTCCTCAGCGATCTCCCCGACCTGCTCGGCGTTTTCGGCGCTCGTTTCGCTTACGGCCGAGACCTCGTCCCGGGCCGTTTCGCTCGCTCCCGCCACGTCTTCGGCGAACGGCTTTGCCTCCCCGACGGCTTCCTCGAAGGCATCGAGCTGTCGGTTGTACGAGTCGACGACGTTCTCGAACTGCCCGTCGCCCGCTTCCGCCGGGATTCGGACACGGAGGTCGCCGTCGCTCGCCTGCTCGGTCGCCGCCTCGAATTCCTCGATGAGCCGTCCGAGCCGGGCCGAGCGGGCCTCCAGATCGGAGATCGCCTCCGAGAGGTTCGACGCCATCCGATCCAGCGAGTCGCCGAACGCCCCCGGCACGGACTCTTCGAGGACCGGGTCGTCGAACTCCTCGCTGGCCAGGGCGTCGGCCTGTCTGGCCGTCGTTCGGAGGGTGCCGTTCATCCGGTCGAAGGAAGCCCCGAGCGATCCGATCTCGTCGCGCTGGTCGATCTCCAGGCGGTCACAGTCGAGATCGCCGCCGCCGATCGCCTCGGCGTTCGATTCGAGCCGCGCCAGCGGCCTGATCAGATCCTCCCTGATTATGAGAGCGGTGTTGCCGAACGCCACGAGCGACAACACCAGGAAGGCCCCGATGGCGATCGCTCTCGCCGTCCCCGCGAGAACGATCGCCGTCCCCGCAAGCGCGACTCCGGCGGCGAACTGGAGGCCGACCGCGACCATGAGCTTCCGCCACAGCGAGTCGTTGACGCCGAGCCCGTCCATCGTACCCCACAGGACCCGCTTGTACGCGGTGAACGCGCCACCCAGAGTCGTCGTGTTCATATCCGACAGTTTCCGGGACGGGGAATAAAACGGTTGCACCGACTCACTGCGCGAAACGGGACGCTGACGCCGGTAGAAACGGTTTCAGCCGGTGTACTCCGCACTCCTACATATACGCCGCGTCCCACCGGGTCGGCTTCAATTGGTTGCCACACTCCTCACACGAGAGCCGCCCCATGGTGTCCATCGACGTAATGAGTGTCTCACAGGAGCCACAGAAGTAGCTATAGCGGTTCTCGGCCGCTTCATCGGTATAGACCGTATAGAACGGTCCCTGGGAGCCGCGCTCGGACTCGCCCCGGTCGATGTAGAGTTCACGGTCGTCGACGACGATCGGCTGGAGTTCGATGTCGGTCTCGTCGACGTAGATGTTCTCGACGAAGGCCGTCCCGTCGATCTCGACGGTCCCCTCGCCCACCTTCGTGAGCCCGCGGTTCTGCCAGAACCGATTGCCCTCGGAGTTCATCGTCAAAACGAGCCCGCGGACGGTCTCGGCGCCGGCGTCCTCGAGGCGTTCGCGTGTCTCTTCGTAGAGCCGGTGGCCGATCCCCTCACCACGGTACATCGCAGCGACGTGGAGCCAGTGGATGTCCCCACGCTCGTCGACGAGCGCGCTCTCGGAGAAGGCGATCGCCTCGTCGTCCTCTTCGACGAGGAGCAAAAGAACCTCGTCGTCTTCGAGTTTGTCCCGAAAGCTGTCCGGCCCGTACCACTGTCTGATCGCGCTCTCGATGACGCTCGGGCTCAGCGAGTACGATGCCTCCATCGACCGCAGCGCGATCGAGCGGACGGCCGGACCGTCGTCAGACGTGGCTTCACGGATCTCCATATCTACTGTTTTCACGCCGGCCGTAATAAAACCGGACGGGGAATGCAAAAACTGAAGGATAGTCCACCCCCGCTCGAACCCTTTCGTCGACGGTTCGACCCCTCGATCGCCCGGGTGGCCGGCCGCTGTTCGGCGTCGGCCCGGAGGCGTCCGCTTATCGTCCAGCCGTCGATTCCGTCCGGTACCGCTCGGGGACGTACGAGGCGAGCCGATCCGGAACCTTGCCGAACACGATCGGAGCGAGCTCTGCGAGGTGTCGTCGGAGCAAGGTATACGTCGCGGCGACGGCGATCGCGGCGACGACGACGGCGACGAACGCCCCCTCGACGAGGAAAAAAAGCGGGAGCGCGACGGCCGTCGAGATCGCCAGATCGCCGACCGACCCGTCGTAGGCGACCAGTCGACGCGGTTCGACCCACTCGCCGTCGACGTGGTCGTAGACCGCCCGCTCGGAGTTGCCCTCCCACGGCCGGAGTTCGAGCCCGCTCCCGTAGACGTCCATCCGGCAGTGGGCGGCCGCCGCCGCGAGCCCGACCGCGAGCCCGACGGTCGCCGGCGAGGGGGCCGCGAACGCCGAAACTGCCGCCGGAACGACCGCGATCGGGTACAGCGTCGGGAAATGCAGCGTCCGTCGGTGCCCCGAGTACAGATCCAGATCCGGAAAAACCCCGCCCACGAGCCCGGCGAGAAGCGCGGCCGGGGCGAACTCGGGGACCGAAAGCGCGACCGGGAGCCCGAGCGCCATCCCGACCAGCGCGTGTGTGGGCAGCATCATAGATGCGTTCGTAGGCGACCCGGTGTTATAAACTCCCCGTCGGTCTTTATAAGCTCGGCCGCTCGGCCGCTACACCGTCCGTTCGCCGTCGATGATCGCCTTCGCCCGCCGGGTGACCCCGGGGACGATCTCTCTCATTCCCGGGTAGAGCGGGTCGTCGCTGTCGCCGTTCAAATACCGGGCGTAGAACATCTCACACGCGGCCGCGAGCATGTAATGTCCCAAAACGGTATAAAAATCTAACTCGACGACCTCGATTCCGGACTGCCGTTCGTACCGTTCGAGGAGTTCGCCCCGATCCGGGTAGCCCGGACGCCCGAGGAACGTCGGCATGAGACCTTCGATCAGCGGGTCGGGGTCCCAGAAACAGCACAGCCAGCCGATATCCCTGAGCGGGTCCCCGAGCGTCCCCAGTTCCCAGTCCATGACGGCGATTAATTCCGGGTCGGGGTTCGGCCCGTACAGTACGTTATCGAGCTTGTAATCGCCGTGGACCAGGGTGTGTTCGTACGAGTCGGGAACGTTCGCTTCGAGCCACGAACCGATCTCCTCGATGTGGGGAACCGACCGTTCGTCGGCCGTCGTCTCGGCGGCCCACTCGAACTGCTCGCCCCAGCGGTCGATCTGTCGATCGAGAAAGCCCTCCGGTCGGCCGAGATCGCCGAGCCCGACGGCCTCGTAGTCCACCGTGTGGATCGCCGCGAGCGTGTCGATCAGCTCTTCGGATACCCGTCGTCTGCGGTCCACAGCGGCGAACCGTTCGGGCTCGTCGGTCCGGATGACGGTCCCCTCGAGCCGCTCGGTGAGGTAGAACTCGCTTCCGATGATCGAGGTGTCTTCGCAGGCCGCGACCGGCGTCGGCGTCGGGACGGCCGTCCCCTCGAGGGCGTCGATGATCCGATACTCCCGTATCACGTCGTGGGCCGTCCGGGCCGTCTCGCCGGCCGGCGGCCGGCGCAAGACGAGTCGGCTGTCGCCCCATTCGACGAACAGCGTCTCGTTGGAGTGGCCCTCGCCGAGGTGTTCGATCCCGTAGCTATCGCCCGGCCCGAGCGTCGCCGTCAGATACTCCCGGAGGGCCCGTTCGTCGACGAGCTGATCGGCGTACGTCTCCCCGTCGGTCATATCACGTCGTCGGCTTCGAGTTCGTCCAGCCGCTCTTCGGAGAGTACCCGCGAGAGCACCGCCTCGGTGTGTTCGCCGAACCCCGGCGCCGGCGAGCGCATGTCGTCGATTCCCTCGGAGGATTTCGCCGGAAAGCCGACGTAGGAGAAGGTCCCGGTGCCGTCTTCGTTCTCCCCCTTGTCGGCCCCATCGAGGGCCATCTCTTCGACCATCCCCCGGGATCTGAGCTGGGGGTGCTCGAACACCTCGTCGAACTCGTTGACCGGCGCGAACATCGTCCCCTCCGAGAGGTACTCATCCCACTCCGCCTGGGTTCGTCGTTCGAACTCCGACTGTAGCTCCCGGCGGGCGTACTCGGCCTCCTCGCCGGTCGCGAACCGGTACTCCGAGAGGTCCTCCCGATCGAGCTCCGAGAGGAGTCGTTCCCAGAACTTCTCTTCGCGCGCGGCGACCGTGACGTGCTTTCCGTCTTTCGTCCGGTAGACGTCGTAACAGGGCGCCTCCATCGCCGCCGGCGAGCGTTCGGATTCGGGGATCTCCTCGCCCATGAACGCCCGCCAGCTCTGTCCGGTCGCAAACGACGTGACGACGTCGGTCATCGAGACGTCGAGGTACTGGCCGCCGTTGCCGGCCTCCCGATCGAGCAGCGCCGAGACGATGATGAAGGCGCTGAAGAGCCCGCCGGCTTTGTCGCCGATCTGGTAGGCGGGGATCGCGGGGAACGTCCCGTCCTTCGAGACGGTCTCCCCGAGGAGCCCGGCCACGCCGACGTAGTTGAGGTCGTGGCCGACCCGGTCGCCGTAGGGGCCGTCCTGGCCGTACCCCGACAGCGAGCAGTAGACGATCTCCTCGTTCACCGCCCGGACGTCCTCGTAGCCGATCCCGAGCCGGTCGACGACGCCCGGCCGGAACTGCTCGAATACGGCGTCGGCCTCGGCGGCCAACTCGAGGAACGCCTCCCGGCCGGCTTCCGCCTTCAGATCGAGCTTGACGCTTTTTTTGTTCCGGTTGACCGAGTGAAACATCGCCCCCGCGTCGGTCCCCTCGACTTCGGGTTCGAGCCAGCGGGCGTAATCGCCACGCGTGGGCTCTTCGATCTTGACGACCTCCGCACCCATATCGGCCAGCAGCATCGTCCCGTACGGCCCCGGCAGCAGCCACGTCAGATCCAGTACGGTGTAGTCTTCGAGGTTCATCGCTTCAGGTTTCGGATCGAGGCTGACGGTACGTCCCCGCCGGCCGGGACGGGTCGACTGACGGCGAAGCGGGGCGTACGATCGACGGCGGTGAAACGTTCCGACATACGCCGAGATATCGCCGATCCCGCTAATAAGTATTGGGCGGCGGGAGGGCGGCCGGCTCTCTATCTCCGCCGCGCGCGCTCGATTTCGATCCGCGTCGAAAGCGCCAGATACAGCGCCAAAACCAGGAGGAGCACCGCCCCGGCGGCCGCGACGCCCAGGGCGTCCGCACCCAGGAACATCGGCTGATCTCGCGGCGTCGGCAGGAAGGTGTGATGCAGTTCCCCGCGAATCGGCACGAAGTAATCGACGGTCGTATCGATCGCGTACCAAAGCGTCGCGACGCCGACCGCCCGGGGGTCGAACCCGCCGATCCGGTGGAGGACAAACGCCTGTAGCACCATCGCGGCATGGCTCCAGATGAGGAACTGCCGCATGGGTTCGCCCAGGTAACCGAACTGCTCGTAGAAGGCGAGATGCACCCAGACGGTCCACCCGCCGAGGACGATGTTCCCGAAGAACGCGAGAGCGGTGAGCCACCCCTGGGGTCGCCCGAGTTTCCAGCTCGCGAGCGCCAGGGCGATAAACAGCGTCGCGATCGGGCTGTCGGGGACGAAGGGCCACATCCCGGGGGGCGTCCGGGCGAGCTGAAATCCGTAATAGTAGAAGCCGAACGCCGTCCCGAGGAGGTT
Source organism: Natronomonas aquatica (assembly GCF_024449025.1). Classification (GTDB taxonomy): domain Archaea; phylum Halobacteriota; class Halobacteria; order Halobacteriales; family Haloarculaceae; genus Natronomonas; species Natronomonas aquatica. The sequence continues at coordinate 30,143 of NZ_JAHLKM010000012.1, forward strand.
GACCGCGACGATCGGCCAGACGAGATTGAGCGCGAGGTTCTCGATCGGTTCGGGCAGCGGCGCGACGTATCGGGGGAGGTCCTCGCGGGGGACGTCGGACTCGAAGAACCCACGGAAATCCATACACCATCCTCTCACTCGGTGAATAAAAACACGGCGTGACGGCAACGAGGGTACGGAACGACACGGGTTAAGTGGGTCGGGCACCAACAGAGACGTATGAGTAAGACGGATCTCGAGGAACTCAAGCGAGGGACGGACCTCGTCAAGCGTGGCTTCGCGAAGATGCAGAAGGGCGGCGTTATCATGGACGTCGTCACGCGCGAGCAGGCCCGTATCGCCGAGGACGCGGGCGCAGTCGCCGTCATGTCGCTGGAGGCGGTCCCGGCCGACATCCGGAAACGCGGCGGCGTCGCCCGGATGGCCGACCCCGGTGAACTCGAGGAGATCATCGACGAAGTCTCGATCCCGGTGATGGGGAAAGCCCGGATCGGCCACACCGCCGAGGCCCAGATCCTCGAGGCGACCGGCGCCGACATGATCGACGAAAGCGAGGTGCTGACGACGGCCGACGAACGGTACCACATCGACAAACGGGAGTTCACGTCGCCGTTCGTCTGTGGAGCCCGGAACCTCGCCGAGGCGCTGCGCCGCATCGACGAGGGCGCGGCGATGATCCGAACGAAGGGCGAGGCCGGCACGGGCGACGTCAACCAGGCCGTTACTCACCAGCGGAACATCCAACGCGCGATCCGAAAGCTCGACGGGATGAGCCGCGAGGAGCGCGACGAGTGGGCCCGCGAGCACGGCGCTCCCCGACATCTGGTCCACGAGACCGCCGAGATGGGCCGGCTCCCGGTCGTCAATTTCGCCGCCGGCGGTATCGCCACCCCCGCCGACGCCGCCCTCATGATGCAGTTGGGCTGTGACGGCATCTTCGTCGGCTCGGGTATCTTCGGCGCCGAGAACCCCCAGGCGATGGGCGAGGCGGTCGTCGCGGCGGTCAACAACTACGACGACCCCGATGAACTGAAAGAGATCGCCAAATCGCCCGGCAAGGGCATGAAGGGTCAGGCCAACGAGACGATGCCGGAAGAGGAGAAGCTGCAGGACCGCGGCGTCTAAACGTTTCTCGACGAACCGATCCGACGATTTATTGTTTCCGCCGTGCCCGTAGCCGTCCGTCGAGTCCCGACTACCGGTTCCCGCTATTGCCGGGAGGACCGCCCCCGTTACCGCCGGCGTTGCTATTGCCGTTTCCGCCGGCGTTGCTCTCTTTGTGGCCGCCGTCCTCGGTGTCGGTGCCGCCGTCGCCGGCTTCGTCGCTTCCGTCCTCTCCGTCCTCTCCGTCCTCTCCGTTCCGGTCCCCGTCGCCGCCAGCATGGTCCGGCGGGCCGCGTCGGTCGTCGTCCTTCGGTCCGGCGTGATCCGGCGCGTTGCCCGGGTTGTTCTCCGTGACCCAGGAGGCGATCTCACGGCCGGTGCGGTTGTCGTCCTCCAGCGTGGCTTTGAACAGCTGGAGCTGTTGGCCGAACGGCAAGCTCTCGTCGATCGCGTCGATCCCTTCGACGGTGTCGGTGACCGTCTCCTCGGCGCCCTGATAGCTCGCCGTGACAGTCACTTCGACCGTCTCGTTGGGTGCGGGGAGTTCGACGGTGCCGTTCTCGTCGGTTTCGTACGCGT
>NZ_JAHLKM010000012.1:31923-79030 GCF_024449025.1 Natronomonas aquatica
CTCGCCGTGACAGTCACTTCGACCGTCTCGTTGGGTGCGGGGAGTTCGACGGTGCCGTTCTCGTCGGTTTCGTACGCGCCCGTCCCGGCGTACGTCGTGTTTTCATCGACAGTCTCGACGTCAATCGTCGTGTTCTCGGCCGGCTTGTCGTCGGCCAGCACCGTCACCGTCGCCGGCAGCCCCGGCCCGTCCTGGGCGAGACTCACGTTCAGCTCCGGCGCGGCTTTCAGTTCCGTTTCGGTGGAATCCGAGGCACCCTGGAACTCGGCGGTGACGCTCACCGCGACGGTTTCCTCGGGTGTGGGGAGTTCGACGGTGCCGTTCTCGTCGGTTTCGTACGCGTCCGTCCCGGCGTAGGTAGCGTTCTCATCGACGGTCTCGACGTCGATCGTCGCGTTCTCGGCCGGCTTGTCGTCGGCCAGCACCGTCACCGTCGCCGGACGACCGCGGTCCTGATCGACGGCCACGGCGAGGTCCGGCGGGGCGGTTAGCGTCGCCTCGGCGGACGTCGATGCGCCCCGATACTCGGCGGAGACGTTCACATCGACCGTCTCGTTCGGAACCGGAAGTTCCACGGTCCCGTTCGCGTCGGTCTCGTACGTCCCCGTCCCGTCGTAGGTGGCGTTCTCATCGATCGTCCCGACGTCGATCGTCGCGTTGTCGGCCGGCTCGCCGTCGGCCGTGAGAGTCACCGTGGCGGGCTGGCCGGTCGCCCCCTCGACCGAGAGATCGAGTTCGGGCCGGTACTCCAGTGTCGCTTCCGTGGACACCGTCTCGTTGTCGACCGTCGCGGTGACGAGGATATCGACCGTCTCGTTGGGTGCGGGGAGTTCGACGGTTCCGTTTCGGTCGGTCGTGTAGTCCCCGGTCCCGTCGTAGGTGACGTTCTCATCGACGGACTCGACGGTCAGGGAGGCGTTCTCCACCGCCTGTCCGCCCGAATCGACGACTGTCACCGTCGCCGGTTCGTTCGGTTCCTGGGCTACCTCGACAGACGCGTGGTCCGTGGCCGCGACTGCCGCCGCACCGAAGGCGACGGACAGGGCGATCACGAGAACGAGCACCTTGCGTTGCATACCGTTCCGATCGCCAGCGGATCACATAAACCGGGGACGCCGTTCTGACCGTTCAAACATAGTAAACCGTTCACGACTGTTTTTGCGCTGTTTCGCGGCGGGTCGATCGTACTCCGAAACGACGAACGATACGGGTGTCTCCCCGTCGAACCTATCTTTCGGCCGTCGCTTCGGTTCTCATCCACTTCGTAGTTTCCGTGGCTCTCGGCGGGTAGTATCGATGAACACGGAGCCGATTTCCGCGTAATCGCCGGCGGCGGTCGGACGGCGGAGGCGATCTACTCGAGGTCGAAGCGGTCCAGCTTCATTACCTTGCTCCAGGCGTCCACGAAGTCCTCGACGAACATTTTTTCGTCGTCGTCGGCCGCGTACGCCTCCGCGATTGCGCGGAGCTCGTCGTGTGACCCGAAGATAAGATCTGCGCGGGTTCCGCGCCACTTGTGCTCGCCCGTCCGTCGGTCGTACCCGTCGTAGACCTGGTCCGACTCGGGCGATTGCTGCCACTCCGTGTCCATGCTCAGTAGGTTCACGAAGAAGTCGTTCGTCAGGGTCCCGGGGCGGTCGGTGAGGACGCCGAGATCGGAGTTCTGGTACGTCGCGCCGAGCGCACGCATCCCGCCGACGAGTACCGTCATCTCCTCAGGCGTCAGGTCCAGCAGATCGGCCTCATCGACGAGGATCTCCTCCGCCCGCCTGTCGAGACCGTCTTTGATATAGTTCCGAAAGCCGTCAGCCTCCGGTTTGAGCGCTTCGAAAGACTCGGTATCGGTCTGTTCGGCGGCGGCGTCCGTCCGTCCGGGTTCGAAGGGGACCTCGACATCGTAGCCGGCGTCGGCGGCAGCCTGCTCGATCGCCGCGTTCCCGCCCAGTACGATGAGATCAGCGATCGAAACGCGCGTCCCGTCAGAGCGGGAGTCGTTGAACTCCGCCTGGATTCCCTCGTAGGTCTCGAGGACAGTCTCGAGTTCGGTGGGTTCGTTGACCTGCCAACTCCGCTGGGGTTCGAGACGGATCCGGGCCCCGTTCGCGCCACCCCGCTTGTCGCTGTCGCGATAGGTCGAGGCTGACGCCCAGGCCGTCTTGACGAGCTGTTGGGTCGAGAGTTCCGAGTCGAGGATTTCGGTTTTGAGTTCCGCGATTTCCTCCTCCCCGATGGGGTCGTAGTCGGCGTCCGGAATCGGATCCTGCCAGATCATCGTCTCCTCGGGGACTTCCGGACCGAGGAACCGCTCGGGCGGTCCCATGTCTCGGTGGGTCAGCTTGTACCAGGCCTTCGCGAAGGCCATCCCGAACTCCATCGGGTTCTCCTGGAACGTTTCCATGATCTCGCGGTATTCGGGGTCCCGCTTCAGCGCGATGTCGGTCGTCAGCATCATCGGCGTGACCTCCCGATCGGGGTTCTGGGCGTCCGGTGCCGATTCGACGTCTTCTCCCTCTTTCGGCGTCCACTGCCAGGCGCCGCCGGGACCCTTCTCCGGTTCCCACTCGTATTCGAGGAGGTTGTCGACGTAGCCCATGTCCCAATCGGTCGGTGAGGACGTCCACGGGCCTTCGATTCCGCTCGTGGTGACCCCCTCTTCGGCGGCCTCCTCCCCGCTCTGCCAGCCGAGCCCCATGTTCTCGATCGGGGCCGCCTCGGGCTCGGGGCCGTGTGCCTCCTCCGTGCTGTTGGCGCCGTGGACTTTTCCGAACGTGTGGCCGCCGGCGATCAGCGCGGCGGTTTGTGTATCGTCCATCGCCATACGGGAGAAGGTCTGTCGGATGTTTTCGGCGGACGCCATCGGGTCCGGCTGTCCGTCCGGCCCCTCCGGGTTCACGTAGATGAGGCCCATCACTGAGGCCCCGAGACCCTCCTGGATCTCGCCGGCTTTGTCGAAACGTTGCTGCATTTCGAACTCCTTCTCGGGGCCCCAGTCGACGGCCTCGTCGGGCTCGAAATCGTCCTCACGCCCGCCGGCAAAGCCGAACGTACGGAACCCCATCGACTCGACGGCGACGTTTCCCGCGAGGATTATGAGATCGGCCCACGAGAGGCTACGGCCGTACTTCTGTTTGACCGGCCAGAGCAGCCGCCGAGCCTTGTCGAGGTTGGCGTTGTCCGGCCAACTGCTGATCGGGGCAAACCGTTGCCGGCCGCCGGCCGCGCCACCGCGCCCGTCGTACGCGCGGTAGGTGCCGGCGCTGTGCCACGCCATCCGGATCATGAACGGCCCATAGTGATCGTAGTCGGCCGGCCACCACTCTTTCGGGGTCGTGATGACCTCCTCGATATCGGCCTTGACCTCGTCGAGATCGAGTTCCTGGAACGCCTCCGCGTAGTCGAAGTCCTCGTCTAGCGGTCCGGGGTCACGGGCGTTCTGCTTGAGAAAATCGACGTCCAGGCGGTTCGGCCACCAATCCCGGTTGCTTCGACGTGTATTCGGGCTCGGAGAGACGTTATCACTTGACATTATACCACCGTTCTTGGATTGTTTTTCTCATGCCCAAATATACGCCGTATCGGCATATTAATCTTCCCCAACTTAGCAAGGAATTTTAGCTACTAGCGAAAGGATCTACACGATTTATAAACTTCGTCGGTCGGATGGCTCACTCGAAAACCGTTGCACCGCCCCCGATCCGCGTCTGGTACGCCCGCGCCTCGACGTCGACCTCGGCGAACGCGTCGATCATCGCGCTCGCGATCGTCCGCCGGTCGCTCTCCCGGCAGGCGGCGATGATCGCCGGACCGGCCCCCGAGATCGTCACGCCGGTCGCGCCGGCCTCGAGGGCGGCCGTCCGAACGGCCGCGTATCCAGTGATCAGTTCCGCCCGGGCCGGCGTCACGATCGCGTCCTCCATCCCTCTGCCCACCAGCGCCGGATCGTCCCGGGCCATCCCGACGGCCAGCGTCGACGCGTTGCCGACTACCTCGACGACGTCGGTCATGCTCGCGGTCTCGGGGACGACCTTCCGGGCGTCCCTCGTCGAGATGACGACCTCCGGCAGACACGTCACGAGCGGGATCGACGCGTCGACCGACGTCACGCCGTCGTGACGGGCGATGGTGAAACCCCCCATGATCGACGGGGCGACGTTGTCGGCGTGGGCGGCCCCCGAGACGACCGCCTCACCCTCCGCGGCGATCGGGACGAGCTCTTCCCGCGTCAGCCCCCTCCCGTAGAGTTCGTTCAGTCCGACCGCGGCGGCTGCCGCCGACGCCGCCGAGGAGCCGAGCCCGGAGGCCGGCCGGACGCCCTTGTCGATCTCGATGTGGGCCGGCGCCTCCAGCGCCTCCGCGACCGCACCGACAGTGTTCTTTTCGGGGTCTTCGGGAATGTACTGGCTGCCGACGCCCGTCACGTCGATCGTGGTGCGGTCGGCTTTCTCTACCCGGACGACGTCGGCCGGCCGGCCCAGCGCCGCCCCGAAGACGTCGTAGCCACTCCCCAGGTTCGCGCTCGTAGCGGGCGCCCGCACCGTTACCATGCTGGGAACATCCGGACGCCCCCCGATAAAGGTATCCGCTTTCGACGCGGCGACCGCTTGTCGGCTAGATCCGGTCGTACTCAGTTCGGAAGGTTTCGAGCGTCGCCGCGAGGACGCCGATGACGATCGGTCCGACGAACAGACCGGTGAAACCGATCGAGTAGATCCCCCCGGCGACGCCGACGAGGATCACCCCCGGGTTCAGCCCCGCCTGCTGGTCGATGAGGATCGGACGGGCGTAGTTGTCGAACAGACTCACCACGACGATCCCGTAGAGGGCCAAAACGACCCCTGCCGTCACCTCGTCGACGACGACGAGATAGCCCGCCGCGGGTCCCCACACGAGAAACGACCCGATGAGCGGCAGCAGCGCCAGCACCGCCATCACGAACGTCCAGAAGATCACTTTCGGGATTCCCGCGGCCCAGAGCCCGATGCCGGCGATCAGCGCCTGCAGCACCGCCACGACGATGTGCCCGATGACGACGCCCCACGTCGTCGCGTCGATCTTCGAGAGCAGATCCTCGGTGACGTCCGGCGGCAGCGGAACGGTTTCTTTCCCCCACGCGACGAACGCCGGGCCGTCCCGCAACAGGTAGTAAACGAGAAACAGCATGAGCGCGGTTCCGATGCCGGCCTGGAGCGCGAACGTGACGATGCCGGCGTAGCTGCCGAAGAGTACCCTGATGAGCTGATCGCCGGCCGCCGCGAGCAGATCGCCGAGTTCGATTTCGGCATCCGGGCCGAGGAGCTCCGAGAGCCGACGCTCCACTGCGGCGGTATCCAGCCCCGTTTGGCCGGCCGAAAGCGCCCGGAGGTCGGCGACGAATACCGAGACGATGTACGCCAGCGGCACGATGACCGCGACGACCGTCCCGGTGATGAGCGTGACCGCCGAGGCGACCCCGCCGATCCGGCGTTCGAGCCGTCGATGAACCGGATAGAGGACGTACCCGAGAATGAGTGCCCCGATGACGTACTCGAGAAACGGGACGACGACGAAAAGCGTCACTGCCGAGACGAGCCCGATGAGGACGAGGAGGAACGCCTGTCCGCGGTTCATACCCTGCCCTCGACGGCCCGTCGCAAAAGACTACGGGACGCGCCGACCGCCCGTCGACCTCACCTCCGTACGGACGCCGACGCGGTCCCGACCGATTCGACGACGGCGCGCACCTCGTCGCCGGGCTCGATCGGGGCCGCCCCCGGCGTACCGGTGCTGAACAGATCGCCGGGCTGTAGCGTCATCACTCCCGAGTGGAAGGCGACGATCTCGGCGGGCGGAAACAGCATGTTCTCGATTCGGTTTTCGGCCTCGGTCTCGCCGTTCACCTCGGTCCGGACCGAGAGCGACGACAGCTCCACGGACTCCTCGGGAACGACGATCGCCGGTCCGGGGATCAGGAACGTATCGAAGCTTTTTGCGCGCGTGAGAAAGCGTGGGTTCCGCTGGAGGACGTCCTCGGCGGTCATGTCGATGACCGGCAGATACCCCGCGACCACGTCTTCGACGTCGGCTGTCTCGATATCGCGACAGGTCCGACCGACCAGTACGCCGAGTTCGGCCTCGGCGGTCACCCGCTGGCTCCGGTCGGTCGGCGGTAGCCGGATCGGACCGCCCGGCCCCGCGAGTGCGGTGTTCGGCTTCATGAAGCTCGCCGGCTCGTCGGGGCGCTGTTCGTCGAGGTCGCCCGCGTGTTCGGCGTAGTTCAGCCCGATCCCCCAGAGCTTGCCGAACTCGGCAAGCGGCGGTCCAAAGGAGAGATCCGTCCGCGGGACCCGATCGGCCACCGCGTCGTCCGGACTGCCGAGGCCTCCCGATGCGGCCTTCGGGAGCGCCGCCCGGACGCTTCCGAGTCCGGGGTGGACGCTCGAAAGCGGGACGAAGCCCGCCTCGTCGCCCAAAATCGGCTCGCCGGTCGCGGTGCGGGCGAGGTACGTGGCGTTCATTCCCGGTCGGTCCAGAAGTCGAACGACCGCCCCGGCGCGAACACGTCCAGCCCGATCGCCGTCTCCTCGCCGGTGTTCTCGACGCGGTGGGTCTCGTTGGACTCCAGGTGGACCGAATCGAACTCGCCCAGCCGGACCTCCTCTGTTTCGGTCGCGACGGTCAACTCCCCGTCCAGACAGACACAGACCTGCTCGTTTTCGTGGTCGTGCATCGGGGAACTGTGGCCCGGGGGCTTTTCGAACCACTCGAAGGAGAACCGGTCGCTGCCGGCCATGGCAACGCGGCGCCACCCCGCCTCGGGTTCGTACGTCTCGGCGTCGTCGAACGACACGGGGTTCATAGGTTCGCCCCGGTCGTGCCGCCGTCGATCGTGATCGCGGTGCCGTTGATAAAGCCCGACTTCGGCGAGGAGAGGAACGCGACGGTGTTGCCCAGTTCCATCGGATCGCCGATCCGTTCCAGTGGGTTGCCCGCCCACTCGTCGAGTCCCTCCTCGTAGGAGTCGTACTCGCCGCGCTCGACGGCCGCCTCGACGAGGTCCTGAATGCGCGAGGTCTCGTGGGGGCCCGGGAGGACCGCGTTGGCGCGAATATCGGGAGCGAACTCCTTCGAGAGGGTCTTCTCGAGCCCGATGACGCCCATCCGGACCGAGTTCGACAACACGAGGTCGTCGATCGCCTCCTTGACGCTCCGGGAGGTGATGTTGACGATCGTCCCGGTCTCCTCGCCGGCCGCGAGGTGGGGGTGGGCTTCCCGCGCGAGGCGGACGACGCTCATCACGAGCAGTTCGTAGGCCTGCTGCCAGTCCTCGTCGTCGGTGTCCAGGAACGAACCCGACGGCGGTCCCCCGGCGCTGGTAACGAGGTGATCGAGGCCGCCGAACTCATCCACCGTCCGTTCGACCATCGCCTCGATGTCGTCGGCTTCCGTGAGGTCCCCCGGCTGGACGACGACTTCGCCCTCCGCGACGGCTTCGACCTCAGCGCGTGCGTCGGCCAGCCGCTCCTCGTCGCGGCCGTTGAGCACGACGTTTACCCCATCGCGAGCGAGTGCCTTCGCCGATGCTCTGCCGAGACCGCTCGAGGATGCCGTTACGAGCGCCGCGTTGCCGTCAATCTCTAGGTCCATATACGACCCAATCAGGGAGCGGTATGAAAACGTTTCCCTCCGTGGCAAGATAGCATTCCTCGGTGGGGATGTCCGATTCGGACCCTCCCACGATCCGCCACACAATGCGACAGTACTTGCCACAACACGAGGCTGTTTATGGGTATGTGGTGCCGCTCGGGTATGGAGATCACCGACGTAGAATCCTACGCGATCGAGATCCCCCTCGAAGAGCCGGTGTCGTTTTCGAACCGGACGCTGCACTTCCGGGATCACGCGATCACGCACGTCCGAACAGACAGCGGGCTCGAGGGTGTCGGGTACTCGCTCGGCTACGAGGCCGCCGAACTGGTCGCCGGCGCCGTCGACTCGCGGCTAACCGAGGTCGTCCTCGGGGAGGACCCCCGCGACACCGAGCGGCTCTGGCACGAGATGTACGAGGACAACGTCCAGATCGGCCGGACCGGGCTGTTCCTCCGGGCCATCTCGACGGTCGATATGGCGCTTTGGGACCTGAAGGCCAAAGCCGCCGGCGAGCCCCTGTATAAACTGCTCGGCGGCCACGCCGAGGCGGTCCCCTCCTACGCCAGCGGCGGCTACTACCGCGACGACAAGGGCCACGAGGGGCTGCGATCGGAGATCAACCGCTACCTCGAGGAGGGCCACGACGTCGTCAAAATGAAGGTGGGCCGTCGATCGATCCCCGAGGAGGTCGACCGGGTGGCGGCCGTCCGCGAGGAGATCGGCCCCGACCGGACGCTGTTGCTCGATGCCAACGGCGTCTGGTCCTCGGCGCCCGAGGGGATCCGGGCCTGCCGGGCGTTCGAACCCTACGACCCCTACTTCATCGAGGAGCCGGTGATGATCGACCGGGTCGAGACGATGGCGCAGGTCAACGAGGCGATCGATTACCCGGTCGCGACGGGCGAACTGGAGGGGACCCGGCACAGCTTCGCCGACCTCTACGACCGGGGCGCCGCGGGAATCCTCCAGCCCGACGTGACGGTGTGTGGCGGGGTCACCGAGTGGCTCCGGATCGCCGATTACGCCTCCGCCTACGACGTCCCGATCGCCCCCCACTACAACTGGAACATCCACGCCTCCCTGCTCGGTGCGATCGAGAACGGGCTGTGGGTCGAGTACTTCTACCGCGATCAGGACGTGAAGGTCTTCGACGACGTGGTCGAAGACCCCCTGGAACCCGACACCGAGGGAACTATACCGCTCCCTGACGATCCCGGACACGGCGTCGAACTGGACGAAAACGCTCTACAGGAGTACCGCGTATGAGCAATATTGGAGAGCATACACCATGAGAGATTACGGCAACCACGCGACGCGAACCGCCGACCGAGAGGTCGAGATCACCGACATCGACACCTGTGTCGTCGAGGGTAACTTCGAGTGGAACCTCATCAAAATCGAGACCGACGCCGGCGTCACCGGGATCGGCGAGGCCTACCGCGGGGGCGGGATCCCGCGGATCGTCGAGTACACGAAACGCTTCCTGCTCGGGGAGAACCCCCTCGATCACGAGCGGATCGTCCAGCGGATCGTCCAGGAGATGTCCGGACACGGCGGTACCACTGGCAAGGTCGTTACCGCCGCCTCGGGCATCGAGATCGCCTGTCTGGACGCCGCCGGGAAGATCCTCGGGCTGCCGATCTACGAACTCCTCGGCTCGAAGTACCGCGACGAGGTGCGGATCTACTGTGACACCCACGCTGGCGAGGCCTATCAGGTCGAGGACGGCGCCACTGCCTACGCCGACGAGTCGGCGTATTCGCCGGACGCCTACGCCGCGGCGGCGGCCGACGTCGTCGAGATGGGGTTTTCGGCCCTGAAGTTCGATCTCGATCTGCCCGAGGACAACGATCCCGACCGGACGAACGGCCGGCTGACGAACGACCGCATCGAGCGCAAACGCGAGCGGGTCGCGGCAGTCCGCGAGGAGATCGGGTACGGCGTCGATTTAGCCTTCGATTGCCACTGGGATTACTCCGTCGAGAGCGCAAAGCGGCTGGCCCACGAACTCGAGGCGTTCGATCTCATGTGGCTCGAGGACCTGATCCCGCCGGAGAACATGGACGCCCAGATCGAGGTCACCAAGGACACCCGAACGCCGATCGCCACCGGCGAGAACCGGTTTCGGGTCCACGAGCTCTCGGAGCTGCTCTACGAGTACGGCGTCGACATCGTCACGCCCGATCCGACGACCGTCGGCGGGCTCGCCGAGACGATGCGGATCGCCGATCGGGCCCAAGAACAGTACATCCCGGTCTCGCCGCACAACGTCTGTAGCCCGATCGGGACGATGGCCTGTGTCCACCTCGGGGCGGCGATCCCGAACTTCGACGTGCTGGAGTATCACGCCCTGGAGGTCGACTGGTGGGACGAGTTGCACACGAACGACGAGCCGCTGATTCAGGACGGCTCCATCGAGGTGCCCGAAGCGCCCGGACTCGGGATCGAACTCGACGAGGACGTCGTCGCCGAGCACACCCTCGAGGGCACCGACCCTTTCTAAACAATCTGGTTCCGCAGGCCGTCGTACTCGCCGGTCGCTTTCGCCGTCTCGACGTTCTCGGCGACGATATCCGCCAGCCGCTCCCAGCAACGAGGCGTATGTCCCGCCGCGTGGGGCGTGATAAAGACGTTCTCGAACCCCCACAGCGGGTGTCCCTCCGGCAGGGGTTCGGGATCGGTGACGTCGAGCCCGGCGCCGTGAAGGCGGTTGTCCCGGAGCGTCTCGACCAGTGCGGGCGTGTCGACGACCGGCCCGCGGGCGACGTTGACGACGACGGCGTCGGTCGGCAACACGCCCAGTTCCGTCGCCCCGATCAACCCCTCGGTCGTCTCGGTCAGCGGACACGCGAGCACGAGAAAGTCCGTTTCGGCCAGCGCCGCGAGGAGGTCCCTGCGGTCGAACCCGATCACCTCGTCGGTCGGGCCGCCCTTCTCGGGAGTGTACCTGACGCCGATCGTCCCGACGCCGAACCCCTCGAGACGCTCGACGACCGCCTCCCCGATCGCCCCCAGTCCGACGACGGTCACCGTCTTTCCCGTCAGTTCGCCGAAGGACGGATACCGGCGCCACTCCCGGCGCTTTTGTCTGCGTAGCCCCTCGTCGAGCCGGCGGGTGAACATCAACAGCCAGCCGAGCACGTGTTCGGCGACGTTCGGCCCGTGAATCCCCGAGGCGTTCGTCACGGCGACCCCGTGTTCTTCGAAGGTCTCGAGCGGCAGGTGATCGACGCCGGCGCTCCGACACGCGAAAAGCCGGAGGTTCCCGGCGTCGGCGATCAGGTCCTCGCCGAGGGTTGCGCCGGTGACGACCGTCGCGTCCGGGACGAGCCGTCGTTCCTGTGGTGGGGTCTTCGCCAGCGAAACCTCGGCGTCCGGGAGCCGATCCCGCAGCGTCTCGGCGTATTCGGCCGCCGGAATCCCGTGGGCGTCGTCGTCGAGTACGGTGATCTTCACCGGGTCCGTATCCATGGGCCGGCTTCGGCCGCGGGAACGAAAGTCTGGTGGGGACGACCGTGATCGATCCCCTCCCGTCGCGACCGGTCGCGTCACTCAGTACTCACGTCGTCGGGATCGACGCCGGGGGCGTCCCGTGGATCGATCCCATCGGGAGCCTCGGTGTCTCCGCCGCCGACCGTCTCGCCGTCGGGCGTCTCGACGTAGACGTCGTCGGCGAAGCCGGCGATCGCGTTCTCGTATTCGGGCGTCTCGAGCTTTCCGGGGGTCGCGGGGGCGGCCGGAACGCCGTCGTCGGGCGAAAACGTCCCGAGCGGGTCGTCGATCGAGATCCCATACCGTTCGAAGAACTCCTCGTACCGGCGGTAGTGGTCCTCCAGTTCCCCGCCGGGGATCTCCATCATCTCCGTCCAGCCGTGGTTGAAGAAATCGAAGTTCGCCTGGATGTGAGTGATCTCCCTGGCTTCGGCCTCCGTATAGCCCGACTCGAGCGCGGCGACGTAGGCGTCCATCGTCGCCTCGAAGAACACATCGAGGTGTTCCCGGCGCTCCTCTCGGCGGTCCGCGTCGGCCTTCTCGAGGAAGATTCGCGTGTGCATCTTCACCAGCGCGTAGTTGGCGACGCTCCGGATACCCGGCGTCGTCAGCGCCTTCTTCGAGGCCCAGTGGCGAGGGTTCTGGACGATCTTCATACTACCGGGTACGTATCGGTCCGTCTTCAAGCGTCCGTTCCCGGAACGTTTCGGACTGCCCACGCCCCCGGCATTACCGGACACATTCGGGAGATAAGACGACGAACGCTGTATTAACCGATAGATTTCCGACTTTCCGTCCACTGTGCTCTCTACGCGCGGTGTCCTCGTACGGCTCTCCGAGCCCCAGATGGCAATCCACATTAACCCGGGTGGCCTACTTCCGCGCATGTGTGCGTCGCACGTAATCATCGGTGACGGCATCGCCGGAGCCTCGGCCGCCGAGACGGTTCGGGAAGCCGACCCGGACGCCGACATCACCGTCGTTACAGAGGAGGGGGAGGCCCTGTACAACCGGATCCTGATAAAGGAGTTCGCCAAGGGGAAACTCCCGGAGGCGCCGGTCTCGATCCACGACCCCGAGTGGTACGACGAACGCGACATCGAACTCCGGCTCGATACCGTCGTCACGGACGTCGAGACGGACGCCCACGAGATCCACACCCACGGGGGGGACGTCATCGAGTACGACAAACTCCTCATCGCCACCGGCGGGACGCCGATCCAGCTGCCCGTCGAGAACAGCGACGCCGAGGGGATCCATCACTTCTGGACGTTCGAGGACGCCCGGGCGATCAAAGAGAGCGCGGCGAACGCCGAGACGGGCGTCGTCGTCGGCGCGGGGCTGCTCGGGATCGACCTCGCGGCGATCTGTGGCGCACAGGACGTCGATGCACACTACCTGATGCGCGGCCAGTCGTGGTGGCGCTACGCGCTCTCGCAGGACGGCGCCGGGATCATCCACGACGCCCTCGAGGAGATCGGCGTCACGCCGGTCTTCGACTCCGGGGTTGACCGCTTCGAGACCGACGAGTCGGGCCACGTCACCGCCGCGGTCGACCCCAACGGCGAGCGCTTCGAGGCCGACTTCGCGGGCGTCGCCATCGGGCTGGACTTCAACATCGAGTTCATTCAGAACACCGACATCGAGACGGACAACGGCATCATCACTGACGAGTACATGCGGACGAACGCCGAGGACGTCTACGCCGCCGGCGACATTACCCAGTTCCACGACGTGATCCTCGGCGATCGCGCACAGAACGGCGCGTGGGGATCGGCCAAAGAACAGGGCTCGATCGCCGGCCAGAACATGGTCGCCGACGCCCCCGAGGCGGAGTTCCAGTGGGTCTCCTCGTATTCGATCACGCACTTCGATTTCCCTTTCCTCTCGTTCGGTCACCCGACCCGCGGGGACGACTCGGTCGAACACAAATACGAGGACGGGACCTGGCGCCGCGTCGCGCTCAAGGACGGCCGCGTCATCGGCGGCGTGCTCATCGGCGATCTCTCGGCGCAGTCGGTGCTGAAAAAGCTCGCGAGAAAGCAGATCGACGTCTCCGATCGGACCGACCTCCTCTTAGAGCAAGGCGTCGATATCGAGGCGTTCGAACCCGCGACGGCGAACTGATAGGATACCGTCGACCGTCTCGCGGTCCGACACCATGGGGTAGCCGTCCCCGACGGTCGGATCCGACAGGACTTTCTCCGGTCGCTCCTCTTCTTGGAGTATGGATGGCGGCGGCTCGACTGATATGACACTCGCGTTCGAGTTGGAAGCACTCAAGGAACTGACCGACCCCGAGGCGGTGTTCTCGGACGCCCGTTCCTGGAGCGAGTACGTGGGCGTCATCTCCGAGAAACCGACGTACGTGGTGACGAACTTCACCCGGAAGAACCGGATCAGACAGGACTTCTTCTCCGGCCCCCGTGGCCGGGCCGAGAGCCTCGAGAACGTCCGATCGCAGTTCCAGACCGACCGACACGTCTTCGTCGGCCTCACCGACGAGGACGAGGAACTCGCCGAGTCCGTCGACTGGGAGTTTTTGCCCCTAGAGCAGGCCGCCGAGGCGGCCGGGTGGGCAATCGACGAGGCCGAGGACACAGCTGACCCCGAGCCCGAACAGCGCGACGACTGGCCGTAGGTCGAGTCTGTCGTCGCCTCTCCTATAGTAACCATCGCAACTACTTACACTTCGATCGCACTGCGATCGTGCGATGATTCGCCTGGGACCCCGGCAACCGCCCCCGGACCGTTCGCCGGCAGCCTTCGGCTACCCTTAAGAGGCCGGCGAACGCGAGGGTGAACATGGGTCTCGACATCGGTCAAGCGCTCCGTGAAGGGGCGTCCCGTACGGCCGGAACGCACGGGCTGATTTTGGCCGCCGTCTTCGCCGGTATCGCCCTCCTCACGACGGTACTGTTCCAGACGTTTTCGGCTGCCGTCGTCGACACGATGCTCTCGACCGTCCAGAGCGCGTCACCGGCGGAACTCGGGATGACGCAGGCCGAGTACGATCAGGCGGTCACCGAGTTCGAAACCGCCGCCGAGAACGCCCGGGGGACGGCGCCGCTCGCGTTGGATCTTTCGGCCGGCGCCGCCGCCGCCGGACTGGTGGCGCTCGTGCTCGTCGGCGAGGCGGTCTCGATCGTCGCCGTCCGCGTCTTCGCGACCGACGACGGGGAAGCGGTCTCGAGTGACCTCGTTACCGGAAACATCGTTTTGGCCACGCTGAACGGGTTCGTCGGCGCGGTCGTCGTCTGGGGGCTGATCCTCCTCGGCTTGGTCTTCCTCGTGATCCCGGGGATCGCCCTCGCCGTCCTGTTTTATTTCCTCAGACAGGAGATCGCTCTCAAGGACAAGAACTTCGTGCAGGCGATGGCCGATTCCTGGCGACTCACGAAGGGCCACCGGGTGGAGGTGTTTCTCGTCGGGGCAATCCTCGTGGTCGTCTCCCAGCTCGAACAGCTCGGTGCTGTCGCCGTCGGCACTCTCTCGACGATCGGCGGCGTGGTCGCGGCGGCCGCGGTCGGCGGGCTGCTTTCTGCCTTCGGGGCCGCCGTCGTGACCCGGGCGTACGTCCAGATCGACGAGAGCGAGGCCGAGCCGGTCGACGCCGAACCCGAGGATCCCTACGACGCCGCGCTGGGTCCCGACGATCTCACCCGGTAACCGAACGCTGTTTTTAACCGCGTCGACGGCTCACTGTCTGTAATGCCAGCGCCGCGTGTTCCCGGCAGCGACGACGATCGTCTCGAACTCCCCTGCGGTGAGACGGTCCGCCCCGTCGATCTCGATATGGGCGTTCGGGATCTCGAATGCGACTGCGGCGACCGACACGCCGTCGTCGTCGACGCCCATCCGCTCTCGCGGTTCGTTCCCGAGTCGGTCGTCGAGACGCTCCGGGCCGCGATCGAGACGGCCGACGAGTTCGAGGAGTTCGGCCTCGTCCACGCCATGGGGATGGTCACCGAGGAGTTCCCCGACGCGGTCGCGACCGAGGACGTCTCCGAGGACGGCCGGGTCGGATACGCGCTCCTGTGGGTGTGTGACTTCGATAGCCGCCGGCTCCACGAGATCGTCGTCGAGTTGCTCGTCGAGCTGATGGAACACGCCGCCAGCCACGGCGACGAAGGGACCGCCACACAGTTCGAACAGCAGATGCTCGAGTTCGATGTCGGGGCGTTCGTCGATGCGTACCGCCGCGAGCGCGGGTTCGATTCGGAGTTCGACACCCCCGCTTGAGGAACCGGCGGTGGCTGTCAGGCGCCGATCGTGAACGTCTGTCACACGACACTCGCGCCCGTGTCGGACGAAGCAATCGGCTCCCTGCTATCGGTTTTCGACGAACGCGTGTCTGACATCTGTCTGACGGATACTTATGGTATGTGAGCCCGTGTGTACCTGTATGCGCATACGCCGGGGTGAGTTCGAACGTATCCGAACCGTGCTCTCGGAGGCCGACCCCGACGAGCCACTGACCGCCAGAGAGATCCTCGATCTCCTGGAGGAACACGGCGAGGAGTTCGACAGCGCCCACCGTGTGGCGACGGTGCTCGGCCGCGAAGCCGAGATCGGCCACGTCGAGGTGATCAGGGACCGACCCTATCGCTATCGGCTCGAGGGAAACCACAACTGACCTCGGAGTCACGACGTGATACGTTCGCACGGCTCGTTTCTTGGGACAGTGAGGTAGTTTCAAGAGCCGTCGTGGCTAACCTCCGGGATAGAGATGAACATCGTAGACATCGCCACCGAGGAGTACCTCGAGGTGGACGCCGACGAGCGGCTCGGGAAGGTGCGGTCGCTCTTCGATCGGGAGAACCCGAAGGGGATCGTCGTGACCGACGGCGGCGAGTATTCGGGAATCCTCACGGAACGACAGCTCCTGCAGTCACACATCGAGGACGACGCGAAGGTACAGGTGCTGGCCAGAAACAACATCCCCCAGGTCGGCCGCGAGGACGACGTCCGGAAGGTCGCCCGCATGCTCGTCGAGGGCGGTACGAAGGTCGCGCCGGTCTTCGAGGACGGCGACCTGTGGGGGATCGTCACCGAGGACGCCATCCTCCGGGCGGTGCTCGGTAACCTCGACGTACTCACCGTCGAACAGATCTACACGGACGAGGTCATCACGCTGCGCGAGGACGACCACCTCGGGAAGGCGATCAACTACCTACGCGAGAACGACATCTCCCGGCTCCCCGTCGTCAACGACAGCGGGCGGCTGTCGGGGATGGTGACGACCCACGACATCGCCGACTTCGCCGTCCGGACGATGGAGCGACAACACTCCGGCGACCGGTCGGGTGACACCGATCGAATGCTCGATCTCCCGGTCTACGATCTGATGAACAGCCCGGTCGAGACGATCACCGGCGACGCGTCGGTCGAGACGGCCGTCGAGCGGATGTTCGAACACGACTACGCCGGGCTCGTCGTCACGCCCGAAGACGACGACACTGCTGTCGCCGGAATCCTCACCAAGACCGACGTGCTCAGAGCGTTGACGTATACCGAGGAGGAAAGCATGGACGTCCAGATCACCAACATCGACCTCCTCGATACGATCTCCCGGGAGATGATCCAGGGGGCGATCACCGAGGTCGCCGACAAGTACCAGGACATGCAGGTCCACCACGCCCACGTCCGGTTCAGCGAGCACAAAGAGCGGCTCCGTGGCACCCCGCTGATCCACTGTCAGACCCGGCTCCGGACGAACCGGGGCCAGATCGCCGGCTCCGGTGAGGGGTACGGTGCCGAAACGGCGTTCCGCGTCGCCTTGGACAAACTCGAGCGTAACGTCCTCGAAAAGAAGGAGATCCGCGCCGACGCCGAGTACGAGGGCCAGCTCCTCCGGAAGCTCAACGAACTGTAGACGCTCGAATCCCACCGGATCCGGCCTCCCGTTTCGTGGCAAACGCGAGGAAACGCTACGCGAGCCACAGCTGGGCGAGAAATATCGCGATAAACAGAACCGAAAGCGCGTCGGCGTTACTCGTCTTCGGTCCGTAGCTGATCGATAACGTGGGCGGGCATCCGATCGCGCATCTCCTCGGGGATCGATCCGGGGCGGTCCGGTTCGGCGGGTGGCTCGGCGGGTTCGAGTTCGAAGGCCGGTCCGAACAGCTCGAGTGCGGTCCGGATCGTCGACCACTCGTCGTTTTCGGCCGCCTCCCGCAGGCTCTCGGTCGGCGCCGAGAGCAGCTGTCCGACGAGGGCGTCGGCCATCGATTCGAGGATCTCCCGTTCGGCTTCGGAGACGCCGCCCTCGTTTTCGAGCTTCGAGAGGGCGGTCCGGAGCTCGCGGGCCTTGATCCGTTCGGCGCCCTCGTACATCGCGCCGATGACCTGATCGGCCCGCTTGCGCTTGTACTGGGCCATGAGGTGGTCGAACTCCTCGTCGATCATCGCCTCGACGGTCTCGGCGGCGGCCTCCCGCTTCCGTCTCGTCTCGTCGGTGATCGCCTCGATCGCGTCGAGATCGTACACAGAGACGCCCTCGATTCCGTCGGCCGCCGGCGGGACGTCCCGCGGCCGTGCGATATCGACGACGTGGGTTCGGCCGGCGTCCTTGAAGTCCCCGACGTCGACAACGTGCCCGGAGCTCCCGGTCGCCGAGACGACGACGTCTGCCTCGTCGGCGGCGGTCGCGACCGCGTCGAGTCCGACGGCCTCGGCGTTGCTCTCCAGCTGTTCGGTGAGGTGTTCGGCGTGCGAAAGCGTCCGGTTGGCGACGAGGATCCGATCGACCGCCCGATCGAGCGCTTCGGCGGCCAGCCGCGCCATCTCGCCGGCCCCGACGACGAGGGCGGCCGCCTCTTCGAGGTCGCGTTTCGACTCGAGAAAGCGGACTGCCGCCGATCCCAGCGAGACGACGCCCTCGTTGATCGCCGTCTCGTCTCTGGCCCGTTCGCCGACGTGGAGCGCCTTCAGCACCGCGTCGTCGAGCACCGGTCCCATCGCCCCGACGCCGCGTGCGTCCTCGTAGGCGTCTCTCAGCTGTCCGATGATCTGGTCTTCGCCGACCACGAGCGATTCGAGACCGCAGGCGACGGCCATGAGGTGGCGGATGCTCTCCTCGTGGTCGAGGGTCCGGACGACGGCGGGATCGACGTCGCCGAGATACGCCGCGAGGGCTTCCTTTCCCGCCTCGGGCGTTTCGGTGACGACGTACGCCTCCGCCCGGTTGCAGGTCTGGAGGACCAGCGCCTCCGAGACCGACGGCAGATCGAGGAGGTCCTCGATCGCCGCGTGTTGTGAGTCGACCGCCGCCCGCTCGATCGCTTCGACCGACGCGTCGCTGTGTGAGACGCTGACGCCGGCGAGGATGTCTGTTCCTGTTTTCACGTCCGATCACCCAGCGCCGCCTCGACGACGGCGTCGGCTGTTTGTCGGGGGTTTGAGTCACCCTTACCTAAATCCTTCCAAACCGCTTTCGATCGCACGACCTCCCCGACAGCCCGCCGACGGAGCGCCGGATCGACGCCGCGTTCCTGTAACGATGTCCGTATCTCGGCGGTCAACTCGGCCAGTTCGTCGGCTCCGTCGATCTCGTCTTCGATCCGTTCTCTGAGTTCCTTCGCCAGGGCCGGACTCCGTCCCCCGGTCGAGACGGCGACCACCACGTCTTCGTCCCGGACGGTCGCCGGGACGACGACGCTGCCGGCGTCCCGCCGGCCCGAACGGTCCGTCCGGTTGACGAGAACGCCCCGTGTCCGGGCTGTCGATTCGATCGCCTCGTTTACCCCCGGATCGTCCGTCGCGGCGATCGCGAGCGCCGGTTCGACCCGCTCGAACCATCCGGGGACGCCCTCTGCGGCCGGCGCGGCCCGGACCCGCTCGGCGTCGCCGTACGCCTCGGCGGGGAACGCCGGGCTGATCACGACGACTGTGGCCTCGCGGGCGAACCGGCGGGCCTTCCGGGCGCCGACGGGGCCGCCGCCGAAGACGAGGACGGTTTCACCGGTAAAATCGTGGTACAGCGGAATCATCTCTCGCCCGTGTTGGCCTCGGCTCGTTCCCCGAGTCTGATGCCGGTCTTTTTCAGTATCTCCGTCGAAAACAGCGTCGCCCAGTCGTCTCCGTCGACCTCGAAGTGTTCCTCCATCACCGCCTCGATCCGTCCGATCCGCCGTTCGCTTTCGGCCTCGCTTCGGCCATGCGTCATCGCAAAGAAGTTGTACGGCCAGACGCCCTCGTGTCGCGGCCGCTCGTAGCAGTGGGTGACGAACGGCAGTGACGCGACTTCGGGGCCGACGGCATCGAGCAGTTCGTCGGGGACGTCCCAGACCGTCATCCCGTTTTCGGTGTACCCGAGCGCGTAGTGGTTCGGGATGACGCCGACGCGGCGGACCTTCCCCTCGGCGTCGAACCGTTTCATCGTCCGGAGGACCCACCCGGTGTCGACGCCGAGCCGTTCGGCGACGTCGGCGTACGGTGTCGCTGTGACCGGCAAGCCGTCCTGGATCTCGACGACGAGGTCGCGTTCGTCGGGGGTCAGCGTCTCGCTTTCGGTCGGCTCGACCGTCGGTCCGAGATCCGAACGGTCGACGTCACCGTCGGGGATCGGCCCCTCGAGGTAGAACTTCGCCTCGACGCGGAACTCCTGCCGTTTCGGGAGGTTGTAGGTCTCCTGACCGGTTTCGGCCTCTATCTCTCCGAGGACCCGCCCGATGGTGTCGGAGTCGGCGACCGAGACGACGAACCACATGTTCAGATGGGGGTGCTCGCGCCGATAGTTGTGGGCGACTTCCCGGTGACCGTTGACCTGCTCTTTGATCTCCTCGAAGCGGTCCTCCGGGGCGTGCATCGCCACCAGCGTCGCGGCGCCGCCGATCGCCGCCGCGTTGATCAACGCCCCGAACCGCGTCAGGGTGCCGTTCTCCTCGAGGGTCCGCACGCGATCGAGGAGTTCTCCGGCGGTGATCTCGACCCCGCGGTTACGGAGCGCCGCCGCTGCGGGCCCGAACGGCTCTTCGACGACCGGAAACCCGCCCTGGTAGGCGTTGATGACGGCGCGGTCGATCCGATCCAGTCCGGCGGTTTCGCTCATTACCGTCCCAAGGGACGTCAGCGAAATAAGCCCCTCGCTCGATCCCACCGTGCGGGCCGAGCCGGCGGCGACCGGTGGTGTCCTATAGTTCGCCGCTCATCGCGGCGAAGAATCGCTCCCGTAGTTCGCCCTGCCCGTCGCAGTCGGGAGCCGACGCCGGAAGCATCGCCTGACCGCCGCCCATCCGGGCGTGGCCGCCGGCGCTGGCGTCCGGGATGACGTTCAGGGCCGTCGAAACGGATTTTCCCATGTGGACGCGGTCGTCGCGGGACCGTCCGGAGATGTGCAGCGTTCCCTCGTGTTCGCCGGTGATCACGGCCGCCGTGATCCCTTCGAGGCGTATCAGCTCCTCGGCGGCGATCGGGAGCGCGTCGAGGTTCGACACCGAGCCGACGTGGCTGACGAGAAACGACCCGTCGATCTCCCGCCGGGTGATAGCCCGGGCCTTGATTTCGAGCGTCTCGCTGTCGACCTGTGGGTTCGCGATACGGTCCAGCGAATCCGGGTCTGCGGCCGGAAACAGGTACGCTGCGGCGTCGAACTC
This sequence comes from Natronomonas aquatica, assembly GCF_024449025.1. GTDB lineage: Archaea > Halobacteriota > Halobacteria > Halobacteriales > Haloarculaceae > Natronomonas > Natronomonas aquatica. The sequence goes on from NZ_JAHLKM010000012.1 coordinate 52,638, forward strand.
GGCGTGCGTACAGCCACGGGTGAACGAGGTCGTATCCGACTGGATGCCGTACAGGAGCCCTGTCGCCAGCACCGGCGTCAGGGACTGACCGTCCGCGTCCGGCCGGTTCGACCAGCCCCGTTCGCGGACGTAGTCGGTGAGAATGCTCGCACACGACCCGCGATCCGTCCGGATGTCGGTGAAAACCGCCCCCTCCCCGTTTCCGGGGTGGTGATCGACCACTGCGTGGGGAACGATATCGTCCGCCCCCTGAAACCCCCGCGGCTCGTTGTGGTCGACCAGCACGACCGTCTCCGCGGCGAGGTCCTCGATCCCCTCGACGTGCTCGAACTCACAGTCGAGCACCGTCTCGAAGGCGCGGTTCTCCGGATGCCGTATCTGTCCCGGATACTGGATGCTCGCTGCCGTGCCGCCCGCCCTGGCGAGAGCGCCGACCGCCATCGCGGAGGCCATCGCGTCCGGGTCGGGGTTCGGGTGCATGAGCACGGTGATCCGGTCGTGGTCGGTGATCGCGTCGACGAACCGGTCGCCGCTGTCGGGACGGAGATACCACCATACCCCGCCCGCGAAAACCAGCGCCGCCGCGACCACCGCGATGAGTTCCGGCTGTCGGGTGACCGTTTCGATGGCCTCCCTCCCCACGGCTGGCACTTCGCTGGCGATCTCCGACTGCATGTCTGATACGTCTTCCGTAGTGCAGTAAGTAGCTTCGGGCCCTTCTGGTTATAGGTGGAGCAGGCGCAATACCACGTCCTTCAGGGCGTGGATACGCGCCGTCACTCCATGAAACAGTCCACCGGCTACACCATCGCTGGATATTCCACGATATTTAAAAATTAGTAGCTCATAACAATACGTAACGGATGCCGACAACACGCCGAACCTACGTCTGCCGCATCCAGAACCACACGCAAGTGGCTGGTGCGCTCGACAGACACGGCTGGTCGGCATCCAAACTCTGGAACGTCGCCAACTACTACGCCCGCCAACAGTGGGACGAAACCGGCGAAATACCCGACGAAAATGAACTCAAACGCGAACTGAAAACGTATCCAAAATACAAAGGACTGCATAGCCAGTCCAGCCAGAAAGTTTTAGAAGAGCTTTCTGAGGCGTTCAGTTCGTGGTTTGGCTCCGACGACAACCGGGATAACCCACCGGGCTACCGCAAAACCAACTACTACGACGAAGACGGCAACAGAGTCCACGAAGAACACCCACGAAGCACGGTGACGTGGAAGCAGAAAGGTATCCGCCACGACACCAAACACGAAAAAATCCGTCTGGGCAAAGGAAAAAACCACAAAGACGGACATGACTTCATCCTCTGTGAGTATCAAGCACCACCAGAAGTCGAACTGGAGAACATCCAGCAGGTGCGTGCTGTCTGGTGTCGCTCCAAACAACGATGGGAGTTACACGTCGTCTGTAAAGAAGAAATCGCCGTAGAGTCGCCCGGCGAGAAAACCGCAGGTGTTGACCTCGGTATCTGTAATCCCGCCGCTGTCGCGTTCCCTGACGATGCCGTACTGTATCCGGGGAACACGTTGCGCGAAGACAAGCACTACTTCCAGCGAGAAGAATACCAGACAGAAGGGCCGCATGGCCCCAGTCAGATGGCACAGTGGGCACGGGAGAAGCTGTCACGGCGGAAAGACCACTTCCTGCACGCTCTGTCGAAAGACATTGTTGAACGATGTGTTGCCCACGACGTTGGAACGCTCGTTGTGGGCGACCCGAGCGGTGTTGACGACGATGACTGGGGCAGGCACGGCAACAAACGCCTCGATAACTGGGCGTACAAGCGGCTGATGAACCTCATCGACTACAAAGCCCGAGAGCGTGGCATCGAGGTAGAAATGCCCGACGAACGCGGTACGTCATCGTCGTGTAGCGTGTGTGGGAACGAGGATGATGACAGTCGTGTTGAACGTGGACTGTGGAAGTGTGGTCGCTGTGGGGTTGTCGCGCATGGCGACGTGAATGGAGCCGATAATATCAGACAGAAAACGCTACCCGTGACTCCCCCACTTGGGGATAGCGGTAACGGCTGTTTGGCCCAGCCTCGCGTCATTCACTTCAGCCGGACTCGTGGATTCCAACCGCGAGCACCCGCCGAGTGATGCGCAAACCCTAATATCCCAACGCTTGCGGTGCAGTCGGGATTCCTGCGTCTTCAGGCGCAGGAGGAGGTCAAGTGTACCTTTCGGGACGGAAACCGATCCGTACTGGCGGTCCGTCCGGGATACCCGGCTGGGGAGACGCCTGTATCTACCGCGGTGTGGTCCGTCGGCTCATACAGTAAAGCGAGGATACCCACGCTTCAGCCGTAGGGTAATGTTAATGTGACTCTATGAGTCCGTACGTGGACTCGAGATGGTCGATGATCCAGTCGACAGTCGCCGGATCGTAGGTCCAAAAGCCGTAAAACGAACGCTCCTCGCGTTCTTCGGCCAAGAGTGCACACTTGTTCACGTCGACGCCGGCGCCGTCGTAGGCGACGAACCACGACCGCTCGATCTCGTCGCTTCGCTCGACGTGGATCGTCAGGCCGGTGTCGTGTTCCGGTACCTCGGTGTCGGGCACGGCGTAGGCGTGGACATCGAGAGAGCCCTTCTCGGCCAGCTGCTCGTAGATGTCCATCTGATCGTGAAGGATCGAGAGCCGCTGGAATCCGGAGCGCAGCGACCCCTTGCCGATCCGCCAGGCCCGGTCCTCGATCTCCCGGGAGGCCGCGACCATCTGGCCGATGTCGTAGGAGGTAAACATCGTTTGGTCGAGGTGATCGAGGATCGGTCGGTAGGGGTCGCCATCGAAGCCCGGATCGGTCCGTCCCTCGTCGGGTTCGAGAATGTTCTCCGCGTCGGCGGCGGTGACGAACTCACCGTCGTCCGAGAGTACCACGAACGCGTTCGGTCGACCGCTCGATGTCCGCTCGGTCGAGACAGAGATGTTCCGGTCGTGGAACTGCTCGCGGAGGGCGGACGTGACCCCTTTGTCGGCGTTGAAGACCGTCAACACCTTCTCGTGGTCTTCGACACCCGCGATGAGTTCGGTGAATGACATCCGATACAGACGGACTCAAGACGTTGTGACTAATAAGCTTATGGCCTGTCTTGCCGGTCGGATCCGGAAAAGAAAGCAACACTCATACAGGTCGGTCCCGTCGGCCCTGACAGATGCTAGGGCGTCTCCGGGCGGCCGTGTGGGGGATCTACGAGCGGCTGTTAGAGCGTGAAATCTCGGGGGCGCCGACACACGTCGCGGTGATACAGGACGGTAACCGCCGCTACGCGAGAGAGCACGGCGAGGAGGCGACCGAGGGCCACCGGGCGGGCGCGGACACGACCGAACGGGTACTCGAGTGGTGTTCTGACCTCGGCGTCGAGGAACTGACACTGTATGCGTTCTCGACGGAGAACTTCGAGCGCCCCGACGGGGAACGGGAAGCGCTGTTCGATCTCATCGCCGAGAAACTCCGGGACTTCGCCGACCGACCGGAGGTTCACGACCGGCGTGTCCGGATCAGGGCCATCGGTGAGACCCACCGGCTCCCCGAGCGGGTTCAGGACGCTATCGAGTACGCAGAGGGAAAGACGGCCGACTACGACGAACTGTACCTGAACGTCGCGCTCGCCTACGGTGGCCGGGCGGAACTGCTCGGCGTTACCCGGGCGATCGCCCGGGAAGCGGCCGCCGGCGAACTGGATCCGGGTGACGTAACCGTCGCGGAGATCGAGGAACGGCTCACGACCGGGCCGACGCAGGCGGTCGATCTCATCATCCGGACCGGCGGCGCCGAGCGAACGTCGAACTTCCTCCCGTGGCACGCCAACGGTAACGAGGCGGCAGTCTACTTCTGTGCGCCCTACTGGCCGGAGTTCTCCCGGATCGATTTCCTCCGAGCGATCCGGACCTACAGGTCCCGCCAGGAGTCGTGGCGCCGGACCCGCGTCCAGCGGGCGGCCGCCCTCGTCGGCGCGGTGAGCGACGTCGAACTCGAGGAGGCGGCCCGGATCATCGGGCAGTTCCGCGGGTCGGTCCCCGAATACGAGACCGACTGCGAGGACATCGACGATCGCGACGACGGGAACTCCCCGGCCGGCTGAGTGAATCGGGTACCCCCGTTCGAGATTTGGCCTACCGGCCAAACCGCCGCTTCCGTTCCTGATACTCCCTGACTGCCCGCAGGAAGTCCCGACGGCGAAAGTCCCGCCAGTTGACGTCGGTGAAGTATAGCTCCGAGTAGACCGACTGCCAGATGAGGAAATCCGAGAGCCGTTCGGCGCCGGTCTTGATGACCAGATCGGGGGAGGACTGAAACACCAGCCGCCGTTCGATCTCGTCCTCGTCGATCTCTTCGGGGTCCAGCTCGCCTTCGGCGGCGTCGGCCGCGATCCGACGGACCGCCGCGGCGAACTCCCGTCGCCCCCCGAGGCCGATGCTGATCTGGACCGGCGTCTCGGCGGCCGAGTCGGCGTCCGGCCCGCGGACGGAGACCTCGCGGGGGCTGTCGAGATCCGACAGCGCCGTCCGAAGCGTCGGGATCGCGGCCTCGTCGAGGACGCTCACGTAGATCATCACCGTACTCGTTCCGGCGTCGAACGCCCACCGCAGAAACGACGAGAGCGTCCCGTAGGCGCCCTGTTCCAGGAGGTCGTGTTCCGTGATCACGAGCGCGATCCGCTCCGGGACGGCCGCGTCGCTCAGGCGGATCCGTGCGCCGAGATACCGGTCGTACAGGCCCACAGCCGAACGTTCGTCGCCGGCCGGGTGAACGTATCGGTCCGGCCTTCGGGAAGGTTAAGTGGACAACGGGGGAATCCCGCTCCGTGAGACGCGACACCAGCCGGGCCGTCGGGTATCTGCTCGTCGGGAGCCTCGCGTTCTTCCCGCCGATCCTCGAGGGGCGGGTCGGCGATACGGCGGCCGCCATCGGGTCAGTTGCTCCGCTCGCGCTCGTCGCCGCGCTCGCGTTACGTTCGCGGGGCGGTCCGGTCTTCGATCGCCTCGCCAGCGCCGACGACCGGGAGGAGGGACGGCTCTACAGTCTCGCGTCTTTCACCCTCGCCGTGACGGCGCTTTCGGTGCTCGCCGTGGCGTTCGCGCTCCCGGTCGCGGCGTTCGTCGCCGCCGTGTTCGTCCTGACCGTCGGGAGGCTCGGTCGAACTCTCGCCCGGCCGTGGATACGGACGGCCGCCGCCGGGGCGGCAGTGTTCGTCGCCACCGGAACGCTCGGCGCGATCGCGGCGATCCGTCTGGCGGGCGAACTCGGCGCCGCCGTCCCCCCGCTTCCGGTCGTCGCCTTCGTCGCCGCCAGCGGCGGCGTCCTCGGGGCGCTCGTCCGATCGACGCTGACTCCCCGCGACGATCCGATCGTGCTGCTTTTGAGCGCGCTCGTGCTGTGGTTCCTGCTCGGTCTCGATCTCGAGCCGACGACCGGCCGGATCGCCGTCGGACTCGCAGTGACCGTCGCGCTCGGGTACGTCGCCTACGCGCTCGGGACTGCCTCGGTCACGGGCATGCTCACCGGCGTCTTGCTCGCGCTCTTTGCGGTCGTCCTCGGCGGCTACGGCTGGTTCGTCCTCCTGATGACCTTCTTCGGGCTCGGCGGCCTCGCCTCGAAGTACCGCTACGAGGAGAAACTCGAACGCGGCATCGCGGAGGAAAACGAGGGCGCCCGCGGGGGCGGCAACGTCCTGGCGAACTCGGCGGTCGCGCTCGTCGCCGTCGTCTCTTATGCCGCCTCCGATCACCTCGGGGTCGACCCCACGGTCTTTCAGTTCGCGTTCGGCGGCGCCGTCGCCGCGGCGCTTGCCGACACGTTCTCCAGCGAGTTCGGCGGGCTCTTCGATTCGCCGCGGCTCATCACGACGTTCGAGCCCGTCGCTCCCGGGACCGACGGCGGGGTCACCTGGCAGGGAGCCGCCGCCGGAGCCGTGGGGGCCGTGATCATCGCGGCGCTGGGCGGGCTGTTCTTCGGGTTCGAGGCGATCGCCGTCGCGACGGTACTCGGCGCCGGAATCGTCGGCATGGTCGTCGACAGTATCCTCGGTGCGACCCTCGAGGGGGGACGGGTCGGCAATCAGGGCGTCAATCTGCTGGCGACGCTCGCCGCCGGGATCACGGCCGGCGTCGTCTCGATCGTGATATGATCCGCCCGATGACGGCGGCCGACACGCCGGCGGTTCGGGCCCTCCAGACCCACCTGGTGTACGCCGATCCGGACCTCGTCGAGGCCGCCGTCGACGGGCCGTTCCACGGACGCGTCGCGGTCGACGATGGGCCCGTCGGCTACGCGATCGCTTTCCCGGGGAGTCCCGCGAATCTCTCCGAACTCGCTGTCGCGCCCGAACACAGACGCTGCGGCCACGGTCGCGCACTCGTCGAGGCAGCGATCGTGGCGGTCGGTGCGGAAGGGGAAACAATCGCGGTTACGACGCCGGCCGACGACACGGCGGCGCGACGTTTTTATACGGCGATCGGCTTCGAACCGGACGGTCGGCTCCCCGGGTTTTATTCCGACGGGGCCGACGCCTTACGCTTCGTTCGGCGCGAGTAGCTGATCGGCGGTCCGGATCCGGACGCTCGTCGGCTGTTTGACGAACTCGCCGGTCGATTCGGCGACGACGTGGTCGATCCCGCGCTGGGCGGCGATATCGAGGAGCCGCTGATCGAGTTCGGCGTCGACGACGACGGCCGTCGGGACCGTCTCGGCGTCCGAAACCAGTTCGAACGCCTCCCCGGTATCGCCCTCGGCGAGCGTCCCGAACGCCGAATCGAGGAGTCGAACGCGGCCCGTACCGTCCCCGATGATCGCCCGGGTGTGGCCCCGAAGCGTTTCCGGCGCGTCGTCGGTCTCGCCGCCGCCGGCTTCCTCGCTCGCCCGCCCGTTCGAGTCGGCCGGCTCGTCGGTCACCGGCTCGATCTCGACGTCCGGGGTATCGGCGGTATCCCCTGTGGCACCCTCCGTCGGGGGGTCCCCGTCCTCGCGGGTCGGCATCGGTTCGGCGCCCTCCTGGGGAACCGTTTCGGCGGCGCCGTCGGCTCGCTCTCCGGCGTCGGCGGGGTCGGTTTCTTCGGCCGACTCGTCCGCCGTTCCCTCCTCGAGTTGCTCGTAGGAGACTTTCTCGCGGAGCGCCTCCATCACTTCGCGTCTATCGAGGTCCTCGACGGACTCGCCTTCGGGCGCGAACGCGACGTAGTCGATGGCGCCGACCTGTGCGAGTTCTTTGCGGATCAACTCCCCGCCGCGGTCGCCGTCGAAAAACGCCGTGACGGTCCGAGAGCGGGTCAACTCCGCGACGGCGTCGGGGACGTCGGTCCCCTCGACGGCGATCGCGTTCTTGATCCCGTACTGCAACAGCGTGAGGACGTCGGCCCGCCCCTCGACGACGACGATCGCGTCCGAGTCCTCGACGTGTGGTCCCGCCGGCAGCCCCTCGTATTCGGTGATGTCCTCGATACGAACCTCTTCCCGAACCTCCTCGACGAGATCGCGGCTGGATTGCATCGACTCGGCGAACCCCTCGGTCAGAAGCGCCTTGGCCCGCTCGACGACCTCACGGCGTTTCGCGGCCCGGACGTCCTCGATCTTCCTGACCTCGATCGTCGACCGACACGGGCCGACCCGGTCGATGGTCTCTAGGGCCGCCCCGAGGATGGCCGTCTCGACGCGATCGAGGCTCGTCGCGATCGTGATCCGGCCGAACGACTGGCCGTTCTGTGAGTCGATCTCGACGTCGATCCGGCCGACCTTCGAGGCGTCCTGTAGCTCCCGGAGGTCCAGTTCGTCGCCGAGCAGGCCTTCGGTCTGTCCGAAGACGGCCCCCACGACGTCCGATCGCTCGACGATTCCGTCGGCAGTGATGTCCGCGTGAACGAGATATTTGGCTGTGTCTTGCATTAGTGATCTGCCCGTCTCCGGGCGGTGATGGTGGTGATAGTGATCGTCCCATGAGCGCTCCCATGGCTAATTTAAATACGGCCGCTCGGACGTATAAATGATGCGGCGCGATGACCGTCGGCCCGACCTCCGCGGCTCCGGGTCGAACGCCCCCACGACCGACCGTCACCGGTGTGACGACCGACCGGCGTCCGACAGCGGCGGCCTCGATCGCCCCGCGAAATCGCGTCCCTCGCCGACATGCTTTGAAGAATATTTATCTTCGATAGAACGATATCACTGCCAATCGATATTATTTAGTGATCTGGGTCAATATTATTCTTCAAGACATGGCTTCGATGGTGGAGCGCTATGGATGGGCGGTATTGATTGGTTTGTTGATTACGTTCGCGATCCCGTGGTTCCTGTGGGGCGACAGCCGGACCGCCTTCGGGTTGCCGCTGTGGCTGTGGTGGCACGTTGGGTGGATGCTCCTTGCCGCGGTCGCGTTCCGGCTGTTCGCTCGGCGGGCCTGGGGGCTGTGGATCGTCGAATCGGAGGGTGAGACCGCATGAGTGTGCCGCTACAGCTCGGAATCGTCGTCGGCTACCTGTTCGTCGCACTCGGTGTTGGGCTGGCCGCCTACCGGGTGACCGAACGCGCCGCCGAGGACTTCTATCTGGCGAGCCGGACGTTCGGGACCGTCGTGTTGCTCTTTACCGTCTTTGCGACGCTGCTTTCGGCCTTTACCTTCTTCGGCGGGCCGGATACGGCCTACGCGTTCGGTCCCGAGTGGATCCTCGTGATGGGGCTCATGGACGGGATCGTCTTCGCCGTCCTGTGGTACGTCGTCGGCTACAAGCAGTGGCTGTTGGGCCAGCGTCACGGCTACATCACGCTCGGTGAGCTTCTCGGCGACCGGTTCGGCTCGCGGGCGATCCGGGCGCTCGTCGCCGGTGTCTCGCTTTTCTGGCTCTTCCCGTACGTCATGCTCCAACAGATCGGCGCCGGCGGCGCGCTTGCGGCGCTGACAGACGGGGCGCTTCCCTTTGCCGGTGGGGCCGCGCTCATCACGGGATTTATGATCGTCTACGTGGTGCTGGCGGGGATGCGCGGGATCGCCTGGACCGACACGCTACAGGGAGCGTTCATGCTGCTTATGGTCTGGACCGCGCTCCTGTGGGTCCTCGCTGCGGTCGACGGCGGGGTCGGGACGATCAACGCGGGACTCGCGGCCTCGAACCCCGAATTTCTCGCGCTCGGTAGCGACTTCTACACGCCGGGGACGATGCTCACCTTCGCGGTCTCGATCGCCTTCGGCGTCGCGATGTTCCCGCAGGTGAACCAGCGTTTCTTCGCCGCCGGCTCCGAGGGCGTCCTGAAGCGCTCGTTTGCGCTTTGGCCCGTCCTCGTTCTCTTGCTTTTCGTCCCGGCTTTTCTGCTCGGCACGTGGGCCCGCGGGCTCGGTCTCGAGGCGAACATCGGCGCCGGCGAGAGCATCCTCCCGGTGATCCTCGCCGAGTACACCCCGCCGTGGTTCGCCGCCCTCGTCGTGGCCGGCGCGATCGCCGCGATGATGTCCTCTTCGGATTCGATGCTGCTTTCGGGGTCGTCGTATTTCACCCGCGATCTCTACCGGCCGCTCGTCGACGATTCGATCTCCGAACGGCGGGAGGACCGGCTCGGCCGGATCGGCGTCGTCGTCTTCGCGACCGCCGCCCTGGCCGCGAGCGTCTGGGCCGAGGCCGAGGCCTTCGGCGCGGTGACTGTCGGATCGGTCCTCGTCGAGATCGGCGATCTCGCCTTCGGCGGCTTCGCCCAGCTCACCCTCCCGGTCGTCGTCGCGCTCTACTGGCGCCGGACGACCGCCGCGGGCCTGGCCGCCGGGATCGTCGTCCCACAGGCCGTCTATCTCGCCTTCAACTTCCTGCCCGAGACCGCGGCCGGCCCGATCGTCCTCTTTTCGGACGCCTACCTCGGGTGGGGGATCTCGATCTACTGTATGCTCCTGGGGCTCGCGACGACCGTCGCCGTCTCGTCGGTCACGACCCCGAGTCCCGACGCGAACGTCGACGGCCACTTCGGATTGCGGGCGGACTGATCCGAACCGCCGGCCGACGTTCGTTCAGCCGCCGGTGACGGGCGGTGTGATCGAGAGCCGATCGTCCCCTTCGAGAACCGTCTCGACGCCTTCGAAGTGCGTCACGTGGGTCCCGTTCCGGAGGACGGTCACGCCGCCGGCGACGCCGCCGTCTTCGAGCAACAGTCCCTCCAGCCCGGAATGTTCTTCCTCGAGGTCGGACAGCACCGACCCGACGGTCGTCCCCGCCTCTACGGACCGCCGTTCCGTCGATTCGCCGACCGCCTCCCGGACCGTCCCGAAGTACCGGAGTTCGACCTCCATCAGACGGTCTCGGCGACGTCCTCGATGTCGAGCCGCTCGACGGTGTCGGTCGTCGGGTGGCCGTTGTCGTTCCATCCGCGGGCGGCGTAATACTCGTCGAGCATCGACTCCAGTTCCTCCGGCGGGCAGTACATCCCCTCGGCGGGACCCTCGGAGATCGGCTCGTTCATCACGCGGTGGGGGAGGGTGTCCGCCTCCCGGTCGGCGACGCCGCGGGAGACGTTGATGAGCCGCTCGAGGTTATAGACCCGCTCGCCGATCCGCTCGACCTCCTCGACGGAGAGGTCCCAGCCGGTCGCGAGGTTGATCGCCTCCGTGTAGTTCTCGTTGATGCGGGGGCCCCAGCCGCCCTCGCTGACGAACCGACACTGGGTGAGCGAATCGCCGAGTGCCGTGAAGTGCTGGCTGCGCGCGGCGAACTCCGGGGTTCCTTCGGTCGTCTCGTCGTGATTGCCGTCGTACTGCAGCGTCGGACGGGTGTCGTGGTGTGAACCTCCCCGAGTCCCGGTCGCGTAACCGATACTCATCCCCTTCAGCCCGCGGGCCGAGTGGGCCGCGAACTCCAGGCCCTTCGCGCCGTAGAGGTACTTTTCGGCTTCCGCTTCGAGCGACTCGGCCATCCGGAACGAGCCCTCCGCGATCCGGTCGCCGACGCCCTCCCGGTGGGCGGTCTTCTCGGCGAGTTCGACGAGACCGTCGGCGTCGCCGAACGACAGATGCGGCGACTCCTCGCTTAGGAGGCCCTTCTCGGAACACTCCCGGGCGAAGGCGACCGTGACGCCCCACGAGATCGTGTCCATCCCCAGCCGATCACAGAGGTCGTTGGCCGCGATCACGCGCTCGATTTCGTAGACCTCCTGTAGCGTCGCGGTGCCGAAAAGCGACTCGAACTCGGGGATCTTCGCGTCGGTGATCCCCTCGCTTTCGACGGTGACGTGTTTGCCGCATTTGACTGCACAGTTCGCGCAGGTGGTGTCCTCCGTGACGTACTCCGTTTTGAGCGTTTCGCCGCTTACCGCCTCGGCGTTCTCGGGGTCGGTCTGTTCGGTCTGCATGTTCCGCTGGCCGAGTTTCCCCATCTCGTTGATCGGGTTGACGAGCCCCGCGGTCCCGTACTCCTGGAGCATCTCGGTGTCCTCCATCAGCCGGCCCATCTGCTGGACCGCCCGCCCGCGGAGGTCGCCCTCGGGTTCGGGCTCGAAGCTCCCCTCGCTGACCGCGATGGCCTTGACGTTCTTCGAGCCCAGCACGGCCCCGTTGCCGCCGCGGCCCGCGACGCCCTCCCGGATCTCCGAATCGTGCAGCGAACACGCAAAGCGGACCTCGTTCTCGCCGGCGGGACCGATCGCCAACACGTGGGTGTCGTAGCCCTCGCCCTCGGCTTCGCGGATCGCCTCGCAGGTCTCGTAGGTGTCCAGCCCGGCCAGGTCCCCGGCGGGCTTGATCTCCGCTCCGTCCCCGTCGATGTACACGTACGAGAGTTCCTCGGCCGCCCCGTGAAGAGTGATCACCTCGAAGCCGGTCGTCTTCTGGGCGCGGGGAAGGGTTCCGCCGAACGTCGAATCAAAAAAGCCGTTCGTCATCGGGCTGACGAACCCGAGAACGCCCCGGGAGGTCGACTGGAACGGCGTCCCGTTCATCGGGCCGACCGCCATCGCGAGGACGTTTTCGGGGCCGAGCGGATCGGCCTCGGGCGGGACGTGTTCGGCGATCTGTTTCGCCGCGAACCCGTTGCCCCCGAGGAAACGCCGGGCATCCCCGGGGTCGATCGCTTCGGTCTCGGTCGCCCCGTCCCCGAGGTGGATCCGGAGGGCCTCGCCGCCGTAGACTGAGGGGAGTTCGTTTGCCATGGAAGACCTTTCTATCGGCTGGCAAGTAAAGCTGTATGCCGCCGCCGTCGCGACGCGTAGTCGGACCTGACCCACGAACGGCCGGGCCGGACCGCCCTCTCGCCCGTTCGAGTTAGTGTTTGCTGCCCGCCGGGCGGTGTCCCGCAGGGATTGTCGCGGTTACTCCTCCTCTCTTATCCCGTCAGAGCCGGCCCCCTCTCCCAACTCGAACACCATGACTTCGAGATCCTGGGCGACCCCGTCGGTACGGAGCACCCACGACCCCCACGGCTGGACGTCGTTTCGAAGGGCCATGAGGAACAACTCCTTCATCGCGGTTTCGAACTCTTCGGTACTCTCTATCTCGCCGTCGAAGCTGAAATCAGATGTCATAGTAGTGAAACTCGTTCCGACACGGCTGGGCACCGTCGTCGCGTGGGCCCTCCTGTCCGGATCCTCGAGGGAATCCCGTCGTTGCGTTCGGTGCCGGTTATGTTCTCGGCGGTCATAGTAGTATCGAATAGCATGACACACCATGTTCGATTCTCGGCCGACAGAGGGACCCTACCGAGCTTTTAACGCAGTTGAGATGAAATATCCTGATATCTAATGAGCGTCATCATCGAACTAACCCTCCCATCGGACGCGTTCGAGCTGGGACGTATCTTACGGGTCGAAGCGTCGACCCAACTCAGACTCGAGACGCTGGTCCCGCTGGGCGGGCGGCCCACGCCGTTCATCCGACTCAAGGACGACGGCCGGGAGTCGTTCGAAGGGACCGTTCGTGAGCACTCGTCCGTCCAGAATATCCAGCTGGTCAGCTCGCACGACGACGAGATGCTGTACGCGTTCGAGTGGGATCCCTCGGAGGGATCGCTGTTCCGGAAGCTGTTGGATATGGACGTGGCGGTACTGGGGGCGACCGGCACCACCGAGGCGTGGGAACTCGAACTCCGGTTTCCGAACCACAAAACCCTCTCGGAGTTTCAGGAGTACTACGTCGACCGTGGGATTCAGGTGACGATCCTGCGGATCTACAACCCCACGAAGCCGGACGCCGGCCCCTGGTTCGGTCTGACGACGCCGCAGCGGGAGACGCTCACACAGGCCGTCGAGGCCGGGTATTACTCGCTGCCCCGCGAGGTGTCGACGAAGGAACTCGCCGCCGAGTTCGACATCTCGGATCAGGCCGTGACCGAACGGCTCCGCCGGGGGATCACCACGCTGGTGACGAACACGCTCTTGACCGCCGAAACGGAGCCGTAAGCTCCCGTAACGTCGCTGTCGACGCGTCCGATAACCGTGCCCGGAGGTGGTGCTTTATTTACGCGCCGTCCCGTTTGCTCGCGTATGCAGACCCACATCGTGCCGGTCGGGTTCGACTACGATCGGCTCATCGCGCCGCTCGTCCGGGACCAACTCGACGTCGACCGGGTCGTCCTGCTGGAGGGGGCGGTCGGCAGCGAAGCCAACGTCGAGTACTCGCGGAACCTCGCCGCCAAGCTCCAGAAAGACTTCACCAACCTGCTCGGCGCCGAAACCGAGGAGTACGTCGTCGAGGACGTTTACGACTACGATGCGGCCTTCGAGCAGGCCTACGATCTGATCAACGGCGAACTCGACACCGGCAGCGAGGTGTGGGTCAACGTCTCGGCGATGCCCCGCACCGTCTCGTTTGCCTTCGCGACCGCCGCCCACTCGATCATGGTCGAACGCGAGGGCGACCGCGACCGGATCCACACCTACTACACCGTCCCCGAGAAGTACCTCGAGACCGAACTCGCCGAGGAACTGCGGGCCCAGTGTGGCCTGCTCGAGGACCTTCTGGAGGGGGAGGTCGACGACGACCGCATCGGAGAGCGGCTCTCGGTCGCCCGCGATCTGCTCGCGGAGTTCGACGAGCGCGGCACCACGATCGGCGCCAAACGGTTCGGCGATAGCCACATAATCGAACTCCCGGTCGCCTCCTTCTCGAACGTCAAGCCCTTCGAGGAGCTGATCCTCTTTACGCTGGGCGAACACGGCGAGTTCGAGTCCGTCTCCGAGCTGGCCCAGACGCTCGCCCGCGAACTCGGCGAGGAGTACACCGACTCGTTCCGCTCGAAGGTCATCTACAACGTCGACCGGCTCGGCCCCGGCGGCAAGGGATACATCGAGCAGGAGGAACACGGCAAGTCCTACCGGACGCGGCTCTCCCGTATCGGCGAGCTATGGGTCCGCTCGCACGCCGACGAATCCGAGCTGTGACGTGTGTGGGACCGCCGCCGTGACGAAACGCTGACGGTCCAGACACAAGCGCTTTCCGCCCGCGACGCCACTCCTTTGACGGAATGTCTCCGCTACTGGACTCCGATAGCCCTCCGTTTCTCGAAAGCGCCAGCGTCGGCGCCGCGGCGTGGCTTTTCGGATACGTCTTCACGTACCTGCTCGTCGCGACTGATCTCGAATCGTCGCCGCTGAACCGCCTGATCGAAGCCTTCGACGGCAGGTCGGTGACATACGAACTCGTCGGCTGGGTGTTCTACAACGCCCACCTCGTCGATATCTCTTATACCGGCATCAGCATCTTCACGCCGCCCCGGAGCTTCATCGGCGGCGACGGCGGCTTTACCGCCCTCCTGTATCTCGTCCCGCCGGCGCTTTTGCTCGTCGCCGGGCTCGCACTCGGCCGGTATCGGGGCGTCACGGAGCCGACCGGCGGGGCGATAACCGGCGCGCTCGTGGTGCCGGGATATCTGGTCCTCTCCGTCGCCGGGGTCTTCCTGTTTACCGTCTCGGTGGGCGGTGCCTCCGGCGCGCCGGAGCTGCTTCCCGCGGTCTTGCTTGCCGGCCTCGTCTATCCCGCCGTCTTCGGCTCGATCGGTGGCGTCCTCGCGGCGGTGACGAGCGACCGGTAGTTCGGTCGGGTCGCGCTATTGTCGCTCTTTTCGGCCTCCACCGTCGGCCTCCGGCGGCCGCGCTGTCTGGAGCCGTTTCGCGACGAGCGCGAACGCGCCGGTGAAAAGCAGATACAACTGCCAGCCGTTGACAGCGATCGGGAACCGCCTGTCGACCGGTCCCGGCTCCGGTTCGTCGGAGGGCTCGGCGGGATTGGGGACGTGGGTGTCGGCCCGCGTGCCGCCCTGGCCGGCGTCGACCACCCCGCCTCCCGTTTCGGGATCGCGACTGATCTCGACGAACGTCTGGACGAACCCCTCCGTCGTCGACAGCGCGAGTTCCCCATCGAGCGTGAAAAACCGGTCTTCGAGGGGCCACAGGAGGTTGATTCCCGACAGGTGCGCCCAATCGAGAGAGATGTGGACGAGGGTGTGGACGAAGAGCCCGACCCACACCATCCGGACGCCGCGTGCGCCCCACCGCGTTCGGATCCACGATCCCTCCCTAGCCGTCTCCCAGTAGAGAAGGCCCCCGATGACGACCGGAAACACCATGTTGTGCAGCACCGTCCGGTGGGCGCCGTCCATGAACCACCCGAAAGCAGTGTCGACCTCCGGTACGACGACGATCAGAAGGACGATCGACAGCGCCCGCCGATCGTAAAAGCGGCCGAGCAGGCCGACGGCGACCAGAGCGGCGAGCGCGCCGTGGACGACCGAGGAGGGCATTACCGTCCCCCCAACGCGGCGCGGTCGCCCCGTTCGACGAGCCCTTTCACCGGAACGGCGACCGCGGCGGTCACGACGAGGACCGCCTGCCAGCCCGATTCGACGAGACGGAGTCGCCGTTCCTCGCCCGCGGGATCGATCCACGTGTCGACGTGGTGTGTTTCGATCGTACCGGGCGTCGCCAGTTCGATCCACCCGTCGCCGACGCCGACGTACGTCTGGACGATCCCCTCCTGCGTCGAGAGCAAAAACCCGCCGGTGACGGCGTAATACCGGTCCGAAAGCGGATACAGGAACGCGGCGCTTTCGGGGCTGAACAGGTCGGGGGCGATCCCCGCGACGGCGTAGGCGGCGACTGCGACCCACGCGACCCGGACGCCGTACCAGCCGTAGCGGTCGGCGAGCCACGATCGATCGCCGTAGGCGGTGTCGTAATAGAGCAACGCCGCCGCCCCGATCGGGAGGAATACGGAGTGAAGCGTCGCGTTGGCTGCCCCGATCCCGACGGGTCCGAGGACGGCGTCCAGATCCGGCAGCGCCGCGACGAGGGCCACGACCGCGATCGACCGCCGATCGAAGGCCGCACCCAGAAGGGCCACCCCGAGGAGGGTTCCGGCGGCGACGTTGAGCAGTGTCGGCGGCATACGTGGCCGTTGGTCTCGATGTCCAAAGCGTTGTCCCGTCGCGCCGGAGGGCACGCTTATACCGTCTGCGCCCCGACCCGGGGGTATGCGCGAACCACGCGCGGAACTCGCCGAGCGGATCGCCGGCGAGGTGGCGCTTTCGGACGCTCCGGGGGCGACCCTCCGGAAGTGGCGCGAGGAGTTCGACGTCGCCCAGACGACCCTCGCCGGCGAACTCGACGTGTCGGCGTCGGTCGTCTCCGACTACGAGAGCGGCCGCCGGGAGAACCCCGGGATCGGCGTCGTCCGCCGGTTCGTCGAGGGACTTCTGGCGATCGACGAGCGCCGCGGCGGCGATCGCGTCCGCCAGCACGCCCGCGTTATCTCGGCTGGCTTCGATCAGGACGTCGTCTACGACCTCCGGGAGTACTCGACGACGGTGCCCCTCTCTCGGTTCTACGCCTCGGTCGGCGCCGAGCGGATCGCCACCGGCGGCGACGACGCCATCGCCGGCCACACCGTCATCAACAGCGTCGAGGCGATCAAACGGCTCTCCAGCGAAGAGTTCTACCGGCTCTACGGCCAGTCGACGAACCGCGCGCTCGTGTTCACCGGCGTGACCCGCGGGGAGTCGCCGCTGGTCGCGTTGCGCGTCGTGACGCCGACGCCCTCGGCGGTCGTCCTCCACGGCCTCGAGCGCGAGGACCTCTGGGAGCACGCCCCGGCTCTGGCGAACGCCGACGGCGTCTCCCTCGCGACGACGACCGACTCGCTCGATTCGATCCTCGAGTCGCTCAGAGGCTTTCGCTGAGCGTGGAGTTATCCGGCTCGATCCCCTACCGGACGTATGGACGTCGAAGCCAAAACGACAACCGTTCGCGGCGTCGAGATCCCGGCTGTCGGGCTGGGAACGTGGCGGCTCACCGGCGAGGCGTGCCGGCGGGCGGTCCGGACGGCGCTGGAACTCGGCTATCGGCACGTCGATACCGCCCAGGCGTACGGCAACGAACGACAGGTCGGGGGCGCCCTCCGGGCCAGCGACGTCGACCGGGAGGACGTCTTCGTGACGACGAAACTCGGCCGGGGGAGTCGCGGCTACGACGACGTCCGCCGGTCGGTCGAGGAGAGCCTCGCGAAACTCGGCACCGAGTACGTGGATCTACTCTTGATCCACTGGCCGAACCTACGGACGCCGCTCCGGGAGACGCTGGCCGCGATGAACGAACTCGTCGACGACGGGGCGGTTCGGCACGTCGGCGTCTCGAACTTCGATCTCGACCGGCTTTCGCGTGCCCGCGAGCTTTCCGAACACGGGATCTTGACGAACCAGGTCCAGTACAACCCCTACTGGCCGCAGTCGGAGCTACTGGATTACTGTCGGATCCACGATATCTCGCTGACGGCCTACTCGCCTTTGGCCCACGGCGGCGTCCTCGAGGATCCGGTCCTCGAAGAGATCGGCGTCCGGTACGACAAGACGGCCGCCCAGGTCGCACTCCGGTGGCTCCTCCAGCAGCCGAACGTCCTCACCGTCCCGAAGGCCTCGAGTCGCGAACACCTCTCGGAGAACCTCGCGGTCTTCGATTTCGAGTTGACCGACGAGGAGATGGACCGGATCCCCCGTCCCTCGAAAACACGTGCCGTCTCCGGCTTCCTGAAGGGGCGACTCCGGAGCGTCCGGAGCGCGTGTCCGCTATGAGCCGATAAAAGGCGCCGCTACTCCCCGATGAGCACCGCGTTTACGAGACCGTCCTGCCCGGGACGGGAGGTGACGCGCGCTCGCCCGAGGTCGGTCTCGACGACCGCGCCCTTCGTGATGATGTTCCGGCGGACGTAGTTGGGGTTCGAGGGGTTCTCGACGACGTCATCGATGGTAGCGCTCTCGACGCCGTCGTCGGTGGCGACGCTCGCCGTGTCGGCCGCGATGGCGCGGACCTTCCGGTTGCCGCCGTGGGTCTCGACGACCTTCAGTTTCCCCTCACCGACCTCCGTCTCGGTCGGCGACGAGCCGAGTTCGTGTTTGCGCTTCTTGCGGACGTTCCGGCGGCGACCACCCGTTCGCTTCTTCGCGGATCGAGCGTGGTTCATACGGGAACGTGTCCGGGCGCGTACTTGAATGGATCGGGTTGGGATCGCCCAAGCCGGCCGTACGGCGGCCCGACGATCACTCCCTCCGGTGTCGCCGCAGCGCCTCGGCCATCGACAGCTCGCCCAGCGCGACCTTCCGGGCGAGGGCCTCGTCGATGCTCCTGTCGTCTTCGCTTTGCTCCCGGGAGCGGGCCTTGATCTGTCTGAGTTCGCCGGCGGTCGGCTCGATCTCGCGAGACTCGATCTGCTCGCCCTCCAGGCGCGCGATGTTCACCGCCGCCAGTATGTCCCCCATCCCCCGGACGCCGGTCCCCTGATACGGCGTCGTCCCCGTCTCGTCGACGAGCTCGACCGGGACGTCCTCGAGGTCGTCGACGATCTGTGCCCCTTTGAGCCGCGCGCCGTCGCCGATCCGGACCAGCGGGTCGGCCGTCCCTTCGGTCTCGCGGGCGACGACGCCGGCGACTCCCGAAAGCGGCACCTGAAACGCTGCCACGACCGTCTCCCCCGACAGCACGGCGATCCCCGGCCGGTCGCCGGGGTCGATCCCGACGACGGTGCGACCCTCCCCGCCGCGGAGCACCGAAAGCGCCTCCTCGATCGCCCGGCGCGGCTGCTCCGGGTCGGCCCGGACCGTCCGGATCGGCGGGTGTTCGTCCTCCGGACCGACGATCGCGACCGTCGCGTCGTCGGGGAGTTCCGCGCCGGACTCGACCGTCGTAAACGCGACGCCGCGCTCGCGGAGCTCGCCGACCACCCCGTGATACACCTCGAAATCCGCGGTCGCGACGACGATCACGCCGACGGCTTGGCTCCGGTCCGATATAGCATCACCGCTCAGCCCCCGCCGGGACCGCCGTTACCGTTACTGGGACCGCAGTTACCGTTGCCGGGACCGCCGCGCGGACTGTCGGGTGGGCCGCCCCCGGCTCCACCCCCATCCCCACCGCCGGCCACCCGGCGCTGTAACCCGGGCGAATTAACCCGAACTCGACCGGATTCTCCGGGCGGTGTGCGTGGGTTTTTAATCGAACACGCCGAACGGTCGACCGTGAACGAGCCGATCTCGACGGGGTGTGAGACGATCGACGGGCTGCTCGGCGGCGGCGTCGAACGGGGCGTCGTCACACAGCTGTACGGTCCCCCGGCGGCGGGCAAGACGAACCTCGCGCTGTCTACGTCCGTTCAGGCCGCCGCCGCGGGCGGGAAGGCGCTGTACATCGACACCGAGGGGATCTCCGTCGATCGGTTCGAGGCGCTCGCCCG
This sequence comes from Natronomonas aquatica, assembly GCF_024449025.1. Taxonomy (GTDB): domain Archaea; phylum Halobacteriota; class Halobacteria; order Halobacteriales; family Haloarculaceae; genus Natronomonas; species Natronomonas aquatica. The sequence goes on from NZ_JAHLKM010000012.1 coordinate 72,338, forward strand.
GGCGGCGGCCGACGGCGAGGATATCGAGCCGATCGCGAGCCGCGTTATCGTCTCTGACGCGCTGGACTTCGAGGAACAGCGGGAGGCCGTCCGGGACGCCGGCGATCTGGCCGAGAGCGTCGATCTGATCGTCCTCGACAGCGCCACGGGTTTTTATCGGCTCGAACGCGACGACGGGGACGACGGCGAGACGCTCCGGGCCGTCGCCAAGCAGGTGACCCAGCTGCTCGCCTTCGCCCGCCGACACAAACTGGCCGTCCTCATCACGAACCAGGTTTATACCGACCCCGACGCGGACTCCTCGCGGGCCCGCGCGCTGGGTGGCCACACCCTGACCCACTGGTCGGGCGTCGTCGTCAGACTCGAGCGGTTCCGGGGCGGGAACCGACGGGCCACCCTGGAGAAACACGGCTCGAAGGCCGCCGGCGAGACCGCGCGTTTCCGGATCACCGACGGCGGCCTCGAGGGCGTCGAGGACGAAGTATAGCCGGCGTCAGTCGGAGGCCGGCTCCCCGCCGACCCCGTTCGAGCGCTCCCGGTCGGCCCGGGACGGCGGCGGGTACCGATCCTCGCCGGGGGCGCGCCACCGCTCTTCGTCGCGGGGGAGAACACACCGGTCCGGCTCGCGGTTGACGTGGGCGTACCGGTCGGGGGCGTTCGCCAGCGGGTGAGCGGGGTTCTCGCCGCTGTCGATGCGTGCCGCCCGGAGCCCAGCGAACCCGGCGACCCGGGCGCGGATCCCCCGCCAGTGGTGGTCGGTCTCGCCGGGGACACGGAACGGGTGCGGCGGCCGCGGGTTCGGTCCCTTCCCGGCCAGCGTCGCCCGGTTGACGTTGGCCGCCAGATCGTCGTGATCGACGAGCACCCCGACTCTGGCGTCGCCCGGCACCCGCGCGGCGAGTACGTCCAACCCGAGGTGGAGCGCCCGGTACTCCGCGACGTTGTTGTCCGGAACCGTATCCGGTATCGAGAGCCGGGCGACGCGCTCGCCGTCGCGCGTTTCGATCACGACGCCGAGGCCGCCGTCGTCGCCGTCCCGATAGGAGCCGTCCGTCGCGATATAAAAGTCCCGGCGGTGGGTTCGCGGCGGGTGGGCGATGTGGGGCGTGGGCGATTCGTCGAAGAGGTTCCGCAGTCCCGGCCGGCGGTAAGCGGCCATATCTCTGCTTGGTTCCCCCGCTTATATAAATCCACGGCCGGGGACGCTATCGTCTACCGGACCGCCGCGGTCGCCTCGCGCATGATCCCGATGGCTTCCTTGAGCGTCTCGAGATCGGTCGCATACGAGATCCGGGCGTGACCCGCGCCGCCGTCACCGAAGGCCTCGCCGGGGACGACGACGACGCCGCGGTCGATGACGGCGTCGGTCCACCCCTCGGGAACCCGCGGCATCGCATAGAAGGCCCCCCGCGGCGTCGGTACCTCGAGCCCCATCGATTCGAGACCCTCGAGCAACACGTCACGGCGCTCCTCGAAGGCCGACCGCATCTCCTCGACGCGGTCCTGGGGTCCCGATAGCGCCGCCTCGGCGGCGTACTGGGCCGGCGCCGAGGCACAGGCCTGGGCGTACTGGTGGACCCGGAGCATCCGCTCGATCCGTTCGTGGGAGCCGGCCACCCACCCGAGCCGCCAGCCGGTCATCGAATAGGCCTTCGAGCAGGCGTTGACGACGACGACGTTGTCGGGATCGGCGAAGTCGGCCGGCGAGTGGTGTTCGCCGTCGAAGACGAACGGCTCGTAGACCTCATCGGAGAGACAGAGGAGGTCGTGTTCGTCCGCGATCCGGGCGAACTCCCGCATGTCGGCCTCGCTCTGTACTGCACCCGTGGGATTCGCGGGGCTGTTGACGACGAAAAGCGCCGTCTCCTCGGTGATCGCGTCCTCGACGGCCGCGGGATCCAGGGTCAGGTCCGCCCGCAGTTCGACCGGTTTCGGCTCGCCGCCGGCGAGATGCGTCAGCGCCTCGTAGGAGACGAATCCGGGGTCCGGAATGATGACTTCCTCGCCCGCATCGACGTGGGCCTCCATCGCGATGTGGAGCGCCTCGCTGCCGCCCGCGGTGGCGATGACGTTCGAAGGATCGACCGTGAACCCGTTGTCGCGTTCGTGTTTCGCGGCGATGGCCTCACGGAGCGATTCGGTTCCCTTGTTCGAGGTGTAGCCGTCGGTCTTCCCGGCCTCGATCGCCTCGATCGCCGCCTGTCGGGCATGCTCCGGTGTCGGAAAGTCCGGCTGTCCCAACCCGAGGTTGATCGCGTCCTCGCCGGCCGCCTCGAACACCTCGCGGATCCCGCTGATCGAAATCCGCTCGACGCGGGATGAAAACTCACCCATACGCACGTCGCCGTTCGGAAGCGGCATAATTCTGCCGTGTCGACCCGACGTCCTCGCATTTACCGGCAATTATTGCTTTTTTCTGAGACAGTACTGTTTTCACGCAACCGGCGTAGAACCGACCGAGTACCGGCAAGCCGTCGACACAGGGGTTCGATCCCCATCACACCTCAAAGCCGTCCCTACCGCTAACTGTCCGGGCATATGGCTCTGGGGCCTACAGCCGTTGATGAGTGATTTGACGGTTTCTCGACGGACGTATCTCGGCGGATTGGGTTCGGCCGGCGTCGCCGGACTCGCCGGCTGTCTCGGTTTCGGTAGCGGGGGCGAAAGCAGTATCGACGAGCTGACCGTCGCCTACATGCCGATCTTCCCCGATCTCCAGTACTTCGTGATGGAGTCCGAGGGCTACTTCGATGCGGTCGACGCCGAGATCGACGGCCGGGAGTTCACCGACGGGCCGGCGATCGTTCAGGCCTACGGCGGCGGCGAACTCGACGTCGCCATGTTCGGTATCGTCCCGTCGATGGTCGTCATCGATCGGGGACTGCCCGCGAAGGTCACGGCGGCCAACATCAGAGAGCCGATGGCGATCATGGCTCACGAGGAGCTCCAGGCGCTGTGGGAAGAACACGGCGCCGACGCCTTCGGTGTCTTCGAGGAGGAACACGGCCGGAAGTTCCGTTTCGGGACGTTCCCGCAGGGCTCGGTTCCGGACGTGCTGTTGCGCTACTGGCTCTCGGCGGTCGCCGGCGTCGACCCCGAATCGGCGGTCGAGATCACCGAGATCGGCGGGGCGAACGCCGTGTTTCAGGCGATCGTCAACGACGAGATCGACGGGACCTCGATCATGGAACCGGTCCCGACCAGACTCGGGGGAGCGGACTCGCCGGTCGGAACTTTCCGGACCGCGAGCGAAATCATGCCCGGCCAGCCCGCGGCGGTCACCCTGATGAGCGACGAGGTTCGCGAGTCCGACCTCGCCGGACAACTCCTCGAACAGCACGTCCGTGCAACGGAGTTCATCGCCGACAATCCCGACGGGACCGCGGATATCGTTGAAAGCGGGATCGGGATGGATCGGGACCTCGCGCGCCAGGCGCTCGATGGCCCGCTGTCGAACTTCGTGACCGACCCCCGCGAAATCGAGAGCGGTGTCGAGATCTTTTCGGAGTTCGCACACGACAACGGGCAGATAGACGAAACACTCTCGATGGATCAGATCTTCGATTACAGCGTTTACGATGATCTGTAAGCGTGATCGCTTCCGGAGAGTGAAAAATAAACATGGCGACTGACATCAGAAACGAACTCGAACGGGCGAGGACCGACGAGGAACTCCCGCTGGCCGGCGTCGACGGCTCCCGGGCGCTGCTCGGTAGCCTCGGCGTCGTCGCCTTCCTCGGTCTCTGGCACGTCGCTTCGCTGTTTCAGCCGGCGTACGTGTTGCCCTCGCCGCTCGCGGTCGGCGGGACGTTCTACGCCGAGGCGGCGAGCGGCGAAATGATCACGGCGCTCGGACAGAGCATCCAACACTGGCTCCCCGGTGCCGTCGTCGGGACGACACTCGGCGTCGCCGTCGGGATCGCCCTGGCGTGGAGCCCGCTTCTCGACGACCTCTCGGCGCCGGTCGTACGGTTGCTCCGACCCGTTCCACCCCTGGCGCTCATCGGCTTTGCGATCGCGTGGTTCGGCATCAACAACGCCGGCGCGGCGTTCATCATCGCGATCGGCGCCTTCTGGATCAACTTCTATGCAGCCTACGGCGGCGTGGAAGGTGTTTCCGAGGACCTACTCGACGTCGCGCGCAGCCTCGGCGTCGAGGGCGATCTCGAACTCGTCAAGTCGGTCGTCATCCCTGCGGCTTCCCCGGAAATCATGACCGGGATCCGGACGGGGCTGGGCCGGTGTTGGATGCTCGTCGTCGCATCGGAGATCTTCGGCGTCCCCGGCATCGGGCGGCAGATCCTCCGGGCGGGTCAGAACCTCCAGGTCGACGTCGTCATCGCGTACATCCTCGTGTTGAGCCTGATGTTTCTGCTCGTCGATACGGCGTTCCGCGCGGTCCAACGGAGGATGCTGCGGTGGCGATGAACGCCGCCAGCGCCGACTCGGGCGTCCGCATCGAGGGGGTTTCGAAACACTACGATGCGGAAGGCGGCGTGGTTCGGGCCCTGGAGGGCGTCTCCTTCGACGTCGACAACGGCGAGTTCGTCTGTATCGTCGGTCCCTCGGGCTGTGGCAAGACGACGCTGTTCCGGATCATCGCCGGGCTGGACGATGCGACCGACGGTGCGGTGTATCTCGGCGGCGACCGGGTCGAGGGCCCGACCCCCGACATGGGCGTCGTCTTTCAGGAGTATCACCTCTTTCCGTGGCGAACCGTCCGGGGCAACGTCGCCTTCGGCCTCGAAAAAAGCGGCGTCCCGGAGGCCGAGCGCCGAACGCGCGTCGAAGAACTCGTCGAACTCGTCGGGCTGGAGGGGTTCGAGGACAGCTACCCGAAGGCGCTCTCCGGCGGGATGAAACAGCGCGTCGCGATCGCCCGGGCGCTTGCGGCCGATCCGGCGCTTTTGCTCATGGACGAGCCCTTCGGCGCGGTCGACGCCCAGACGAGAGAGATGCTCCAGACCGAACTGCTCGAGATCCGGGAGGAAACCGGAAAGACCGTACTGTTCGTCACTCACGACGTCGAGGAGGCGGTCAAACTCGCCGACCGGATCGTCGTGATGGACAAAGAGCCGGGACGGATATGCGAGACCGTCCCGGTCGATCTCCCCCGCCCCCGGTCGCGATCGGACGCCGAGTTCGGCGGCTACTACGAGCGCGTGTTGGACCTCATTCGGAGCGCGTAGAGCCTCCCGGGCTCAATTGCCGACCGCATCCCTGAGCGCGTCGATGTGGCTCTTCAGCCGTCGGAGCGTCACGTCGGCGTCGGCGTAGCCCTGTTCGTACTCCTCGTATGTCGAGTCGGCTTTCCGGAGGAAACGTTCGACCGCCTCGTCGGTATCGGTCATGGGCAGCCTTTCGAAGGCCTCGCACATAGACGTTCGTCCCTGCGGTCAATCGGCCTCGATCCGCCCGGTCCGTACCTCGGTGACGTACGTGAGGAAGTTATCGAAGAGCCGCTTGGCCTCGCAGGCGGCCCGGTAGTTCTCCGCGTGGATCCCCTCCAGTACCGCCTCGATCCGCTCTTCGGAGAGCCGGTCGTCTTTGCCCTCGGTGACCGATTCGGCGGTCTCCATGTCGTATTCGGGGTGGAACTGGACGGCGAAGACGCGGCCCTTCCGGAAGCCGTGGATCCCGTAATCGTTTTTCGCAAACACCGTCGCCCCGGGGGGCGCGTCGACGACGTGATCTGAGTGGGTCGTAAAGACGGTCATCTCGGCGTCGATCCCCTCGAGCAGGCGGTTCTCGCCGTCCTGTTCGACGGTCCGGTAGCCGATCTCGTATTCGCCCATCGCCTCGACCTGTCCGCCGAGGACGTCGGCCAAAAGCTGGTGGCCGTAACAGACGCCCAGCCCCGGCAGTCCGGCCTCGATCGCGTCGCCGACCCACACCTTGAGTCGGCCGATCCACTCCTCGTCCCAGTAGACCGAAGCCCGAGAGCCCGTCACGACGAAGCCGTCGTAGTCGAACCCCTCCGGGAACTCCCCCGATGGACAGTGGAATTCGGTAATGTCCGCATCGAGTTCGCGGCGGAAGTTCCGGCTGGTCGACTCCGGCCCGTGAGCAGCGTTCAACAGCGCGATACGTGGCCGTTCCATCGGTTGCTCTTCGGCCACAGACACACAAAGACGGTCGTATCCCGTCAGTATTTACCGAATACTCGAGGCGAGAGCCTCGCCGTTCCCGGCGGAGACGAAGCCGCCACCGAGGAACCAATCTACGGGACAGTTCCATACGGGAGTTTTATGTTCAATCAAGACGGCAGCGTGATCACACCGAGGCGGCTTTCGCCGCCGTCGTAAACGGATAATATCGGGATTCGGGCCACGCCACGTCTGAAGGAATCCCCTTCAGGCCGCTGGCTGTGGATCCCGAACACACACGGTAACTCTGAATCCCATGCCGGGATAGGAGTAACGGCGGTTGGCCCCGCCAACAGTCCGGTCATGCCGACCGGCCTGCAAACCTGAAACTCCCAACCAAGCGGTGCGGTGCCGTGGGAATCTTCGCCCTCTAGCGCGGAGAGGAGGTCAACGGTTGCCCGTCGTCGATCCCTCCCGGTGCAGTTCCCCGGGCGGTTCCGGGCCGTGTGGTCCGGGCCTGATAGGCGGGACCACCTAAATCAGCGAGGGAGTCCCGCCGTTCACGGCGGGCGGGAATCGCGTAAGCTCCGAAGGGCAAACAACACTC
>NZ_JAHLKM010000060.1 GCF_024449025.1 Natronomonas aquatica
GAACTTCTTCAGCCTCACACTCAATACAGATCGCTGGTTCGAGAAAATTCTAAGTACTGACTTCTACAGATGAGCGTCCTCACAATATTTGTCTCGTTCATTTACCCTACTACGATTGTCAATCGTAGAGCACAGGAATATCGAGACAATATGCTTGAGGACCTTCGTGAGGAATACCATCGTATAGAGAATGCCACGAACGATCCAAACCAGAATAAACTTTCAGAACTAAACAAGCGATTGGAGCTTGAGCGGGTCCAACGGAATTACGAAAATTACAATTCCGTCAGTCTATACCCTCTTCAGTTGAGCATTATCACCCAGTTGATCGGTTCTGTAATACTGCCTATTCTGTTCATGTTTATTGAGTTCTATCTGCCGAATCTCATATAAGAATCCCCGGTGACTCTCGGACGTCCACCTCTTCGGTAAGGTCCTTGTTGAGTTGTCGACGCACGATTATAATCTTCGCTCCTCTGCCGAAAAGATATAAACAATCAGGCACCGTATCTATCACCATGACGATCACCCGTGACGAGGATGTGCTTGGCGGTGAGCCACGGATTGATGGTACCCGTATCGGCGTTCGTCATGTCGCCGCTCGTGTGATCGAAGGTGGTCAATCTCCCGCAGCTGTGGCAGATCAATTTGACGTTTCTCTTGCTGCCGTCTATGAGGCCCTCTCGTATTATTATGAACATGTAGCGGAGATGCGTGAGTACGAACAGACGAACGAAGCAGCGTTCGACGAAGTTCGTAAAACGTCGCTCAAGCCGAAAGAGACCGTGAAGTGACGGGTGCCCGAATTCTTTTGGACGAACACGTAGGACGAGTGTTCGAACGGGTACTTCAGGAGCGTGGTCACAACGTTGAGCAGGCAAAAGATCTGTTCGGAGAGCACACGGACGATGCCGGACTGTTGAGATGGTGTTCGGAGAATGACACGGTTTTGATCTCAAACAACGCGAAAGACTTCGAGTCGCTTCACGCGGATTATGACCACGCTGGTATCCTCTTATACTACGATCAGAGCCGCCCGGATACAGATCCGGAAGGTCTCGCTCGAACAGTAGATGAAGTGTTCAACCAATACGAGACGGCAGAGCTTAGGAACGAACTCGTCGATCTCGGGGAATGGTACGACTGGTTCCACGATTGACATCCTCTCGGCCCTGAAGGGCTGTCTTTTACCCATAACTCAACGCTATTGAGAAAAATCAATTAGATTCGACTTGAAATGAAATAATTAGTCAGCGAGACGTCACTATCGACGCCAGTGAACGATCCCAGTGGCTGAACAGACAATAGAACCCTGAACAGAAGCTGAATACATGAGGAATTTCGCTGAATGAGCGGCTGAGCGCTCATTCAGCACCCAGTTCGTAGCCTTCTGCCCACATGCGGAGCTTCTGAAGCCCTTTCCACATCGTCTGCCACCCCGGCGGTGGATCAGATCCTCGGTCAAGATACCCTCCAAGTTTCGCCACATGTACCGCATACGCTTTGCCGCTCTTACCGCTCAGTTCTGGAAATTTCGTTTCCAGAACTGCGCGCTCAGCGTCGCTTAACAAGGTTTCTGGCGCAAGCGAGTCCTTACCCCGTGCTAGTTCCCGTAACTCTAGCACCTTCCACGCAATCACTGAGTAGACGCTCAGCAAGACCTCCATACGTTCCCACGTCTGAAGCTGTCTTTCTTCGATCTCACAGCCACTCTTCAGCACTTTGTGCCAGTCTTCGATCCGCCATCGAAGGCTGTAGTACTCGATAATGGTCAAGGCATCATCGAACGTTTTGACCGATTCAGTGGTGAGTAGCACCCACTGAATCGGATCGTCCGTCTCACTGACTTCGTCCACTCTCACCATATTGATCTCGACTGATCCCTCTTGGCTAGGATTGTTCTTTGGCGCACGAATCTCACACGTGCCTGTTGCAATCGACACTTCTGCTGTCCGAGCCTCACGTCCACCACCCTGTTGAATCTCAATTGAGTCGCGACCTCGCTCGGCGAGGTCGCTACTCCACTCATATAGTTTTCCAGCATCACCGTCTTCAGTCCAGATACGCCGATTCTGATTCGCTCGGACCATAAAGCCAGTGTTGTCACGCTTTCGGCCGAATGCTTCGAACAACGAAAACGCGTCGCCGCCCCTGTCGTGGACAAAAATCGGACGTATATCCTCAGGAATCCATTCAAGCGCTGCTCTGTCTCCACGCAGCCATTTCTCGTATTGGGTTTCAACCTCGATTGGGTCGTTTTTGCCGTTTGTGATGTAGTCGACGTTTGCTTGTTGGTCCTCGACCAGCACCTGCTGGTCGATGACCCCGGTCATTCGGTGCGTGTCGGGACAGATCCCAATTGACGAGTGCAGTTTGACTCCTTGAACATCAATATCTTCGGAGCTAATGTCGCCGAGTCCATCCTTCGCCGGATGACGTGGGTAGGTGAGATACGTGGTGTCGGAGACGACCAGTAGCTCGTCTCCGCCACGCACTCGCGAGTGCTGTGCTTGTTTATGAGCGGAGAGGATCTCGGCAGGGGTCACACGATCATTATCGCAGAATCGGTACGTAGCCTTTGTGGAGGCCCAGTTTTCACAGGATGCTGGGATGGACTCGGCAGGCGAGCTGCCGAGTTCATCTCCAATCTGTACCAGGCGGTCGGTAAGCCGTTTGTCTCCAAACTCGGCTGGTCGGAACTCAGTTCGAATCCATCCAGAGACATCCATGTCACGTAGCTGTCCATCTTCATCGACTTCTGGTCGCCAACTGTGTGGACCTCCTCCCATCTTCCGGCGTTGGTTCGTCAGCTGTGATGTTAGCACTTGTGGGTAAAAGACAGCCCTGAAGGGCGAAGATTCCCACGGCACTGCGCCGCTGGTTTGGAATGTTTACGGTTTGTAGACGCCTCGAGAGACGGCTACTGGCTGTGCCAACCAGCCGTTACTCCTATCCCGGTATGGGATTCAGAGATACTTTTCCTGCCTGCATCCCGAAATCCACTACTCAGTTTCTCTTCGCGCTCGGAACTTGTTGAGTGCGACGTACATCATCACGCCAACTCCCAGCCACCCGATACTGAGAAAGAGTGCCAGTAGATCCGTCTGGATGAGAAACCCGATCAGCACTACGGCGAGTATCCCGTTTAGCGCGATTGCCAATATCGGTGGGACCGGGTAGTATGGGATCTCGTAAGGACGGTTCATGTTCGGTCGCTCCTGGCGAAGCCGAATCACGGCGACGTTCACGATGATGAACGACAGCAAAAAGAACAGACTCGACATATTTCCCGCGCTCTGTGTGGGCAAAAAGACGGACCCGAGCATAACGATTGCACTCAACAGCACTGCGACGAACGGTGTGCCGAAGCGATAGTGTATCCGTCCGATCGACGGCAGCAACTGGCCTTCCCGTCCCATCGAGAAGGCGACCCGCGACGAGGCGATGACGACGGCGTTCAGTGCAGTGATGGTCGAAAACACCGCTCCGAAAACGATGAGCGCGCCGCCGTTCTGAATCAGGGGGACGCCAGTCGGCATAAACGAGGTCGCGGCCGTTGCGATGCCGGCCTCGCCAGCCGCAGCGAGTTTCGTCGCTCCTAAGGTGCCGATCGCCACTGTCACGACCAAGAGGTACACGACGACAGTCGCAGCCAGGCTGACGAAGATCGCTTTGGGGATGTTCTCACGTGGATTTTCGACCTCTTCAGTGACGGTCGTGATGAGGTCGTACCCCTCGAACGCGATGAATGTAAGCCCCATCGCAGGGAGAATACTGAACGGCCCGGAGCCTTCTGAAAAAAGCGGATCGAAGTTCTGGAGCGTAAAGCTGGTTTCGCCACCGCCACCGGCCGAGAGAAATCCGAACGCGACGAACACCACCAAAATAGAGACCTTGATGATGGTGAACACTGTCTCCGCACTTCCACTCGCGGCGGTCGATGCCGCGTTCAACGCAACGAGACCGGCGACCGCCACGAACGCGAGAATGAACTTTGCCGGAACCCCGACTCCCAGAAACGGAAGCACGACTGCGCCGACCTGATCCGGTGGCGCTACCACGCCGTAGACGTGAAGCAGCTCGAGAAAGTTCGGCGCGAACCCAAGCGCGTACAGCGCGCCGGCGATCATATACGCGAACCAGAGCATCCATCCCATTATGAAAGATCTGAAGTCGTCGAAGATCTCTCGGACGAACGCGTAACCGCCGCCGCTTTTCGGGATCGCAGACGCCAACTCCGCATACGAGAGGCCAGTGAATGCGGTCACAACCCCGTTCAGTAAAAACACGATTAACGCTGCCGGGCCGGAGATCTCGGCTGCAAGTCCAGTAAGTACGAAAATGCCAGCGCCGATCATCGCTCCCATACCGATCATCGTCGCGTCAAGCAGCCCTAGCTCAGTGTAGCTTCAGCCATTGTCTCACTAGCTTTCGGCAACCGGGACTGGATAGAGTCCACGTAGCTTGATGCGCGCGT
>NZ_JAHLKM010000061.1 GCF_024449025.1 Natronomonas aquatica
TGAGGAGACGGTCGAGGAGGAGTCGGCCGACCGGGACGGTCTCGACGAGTCGCAACGTGCGGCCGTTATCGAGCTGGTCGAGAATGAGTCGGCGGCGTCGGCGGTCCAGGTGGTCGGTCGGTTGTGCCTCCCGCCGTCGGCGGTCGAGGAAGTGCGGGTGCTCCTCGACTAAGGACACGTGGTCGTTGGAAGGACGGTGTGTCGTTCGGCGGTGGCCTCTCGGGCGACCATACATAGTACGGTTGGACACCGACAGACGACACCGACGGCACCGGCCGCCGTCCGGTGGTTTGGTATGCGTGAGTGTCGGTCGGGTGTCTCGGCCCCTCTCGCGTTAGTATGTATGTGGTGAGTGTGTGCTGTCTCTCTCTGTGTGTCGGCCACCGACTCCCTCCCTCCCGCCGTGCAACTAATTCCGCGACTCTCTCACCCTATCACGCGTATTACGATAGATGTGTGTCGGGTTGGTTAGTTAGTTGGGCCAAAGTGGTGTGTGTCGGTGTGTGGCCGTCCGGCCGCCGTCGGGCGGTTTGTCGTGGCGGCCCTACGTCGAGAGTGTGTTTCGTCCGGCCGCCTTCGGGCGGTTTGTCGTGTTGACCGGTACTGGTGCCGTTCTGGTACCGGTGGGTCGCACGTTGCTTAACTTATCTAGATGGCCCCACTACCCGTGTGTCCTCTCTGTCTTTCTCTCGCCCGTCGGCGGCCTCGATCGCGACGGAGGCCCCGCCCCGCAACGTTGTGCTCTGATTCCCCTCTCCTCATAGTACAATACAGCACTATGGTGGGATGTTGTTGCACGGTGGTGGCCGCCCGCCGTCCGGCGGTTGTGTGGCCGGAATAACAACACGGTGTGCCGCCCGCGACCAGGTGTTGTTACGTCGCGTCGGTGGCCTCTCACTAAGTACAGTACAGTACGTGGTGTGGTTGTTTGTCTGTACGTCGAGAGTGAGGCCGCCGTCCGGCGGTTCCGCACGTCGAGAGAGTACAACCGCCGACTCTCCCTCTCACGATATTAGGTAGTGGGTAAGTGGGGTGTGTGCTGTGGCTGACCGGACGGCGGCACCCCTCCGTGCGTTAGTCGGCGGCCTCTCTCACTCTATGGGTGCGTATGTGTATAATTATAGGCCTCTCGCTGGTTACTACTGGCTTCATTTCGGTAATCCCGCCGCCGTATTGCGGTTTTGGTGTGTCAGAGCGTTAATCGGTCGGGAGAGGCGCTTTACCGGCGGGATTTGGTGGGTGGTGTGTGGTGGCTCCGATATGGCCGTGTGTCGGGTGTAGGCGGCCTCTCGCGGTGGTATGGCCGTTGGTGTCGGTATCGTGGTATGGTGCCGGTGGGCCGTGAATCCGGCCGCCGTCGGGCGATTAACGCTCTTTGACACGTCGAGTGTCGGCCTATCCCGCCGCCGTCCGGTGGTTTGTCTCTCTCGCCCGTCGCTGGTTGTGTGGCGGAGCGTTAATCGTGCGAGTGATGGCCGCTACCTGTTGGTATCGCCCGATAGAAGCGAACGGAGGCCGGGGAGGGATGACCACAACAGTATCACGGCGATGTAGGCCCCGGCGAGTGTTCCGGCGGCCTCGATCCCGGCGACGGTGAACACGGCGATGTAGCCGACGGCACCGAAGATTGAGAGCTTCTGTATCGTGTCGAGTGTGTCGTCCGTGTTGTCCAGCCCGTCACGAATGAGTCGGCGTGCGGCCTCCGTCTTGCCGAGTTCGTTGGCCTCCCGGTATTCCTCGAATTGTCGCTTTGTTTGGGGTGTGAGTCGGGTGCCGACCGTTTCGGAGTAGTTTTTCGTTTCGCCCGTTTTCCCGTTGCTCATACCTGTTAACTTCTGTTAACATAGACATAAAACTGGTGGTAATACGGACTTGTCGGGGCGAAACGACTAAGCCACCGGACGCACAAGGAGCGCAGTAACGAGATACGCTACGCTAAAGAGTGAAACAACATCTCCGGGGTGAGACCGGAGACGGCCGGGAAGGCCGCCATCAACGGCCTTCCCGGAGGAACCGACGCTGGGGAGCGTTGTTCCGTGTCTCCACTTACTCCGTCCGTCGGCTAAGTCTTTACGGACGACACCAGACGGTCGGCAGACTGTTTGAACGTGCCGATACCGGCCGGTTCGGTGTTCGTTGTAGGGGCACAACTAATTGGCGTCAAGTGGTGCAAAGTTGCGTCACGTCGGGTAAGGTTGCACGTTCCGGCCTCGATCTCGACCGACCCCTCCTCTCCCTCCGGCGGTCCCGCGAGTTTCGGCGGTCTCGGTGTGACCGAGCCGCGAGAATACCCGTCTCGGAGCGGGGGCTTGTCCCCCGCGAGAATACGGCGTTTCTTGGAGCGGCGAGGGATTCCGGTATCGTGTCGGGGGAGGTGGTCTGAATGTCGGCCGAATCGGGTAACACCCCCTCTCGGCACTCCAACGGGAGTTACCCCGCGTTGGCCGGTTCAGACGCTAACACGGCGGATTCGGAAAACCGGGAGTACGCCGAGGAGCGGCCGGACGTGCCGACAGTCGAGGAGCGGGTGACCGGCCTCTTGGAGCAGTGGCCGGATCGGTGTATGGTGCCGGTGTCGGAGACCCACGGCACCAAGCTACGGGAGGAGGCCGTGCGAGAGCCGGAGACGGTCGAGGAGACGGTATCGGTGGGGGAGTTCGAGGAGACGGTCACGTATCAGACGGTCAAGCAGTCGGCACACCCGCACATCGTGGTGGTCGAGGAGTTCCTAAACTGGTTCGAGCGGTACCGGGACCTGTATCTGAAGTTGGAGAAGCGCGAGCGGCACAAGGCCCCGGAGGAGTTCCTCATCGGCCTGGATAACAGCTACTCGACCGATTACCAAGACCGGCAGTATGCCCGACTCAAGGCGTGGGAGCGGCAAATCGTGGGTGGCGACTACTCCGACGGGGACGACGGGGACGACGGGGACGACGGGGACGACGGAGACGGTGAGGAGGAGCTGGTCGAGGAGGTCGAGGGGGCGTACGAGGAACCGGTCGTTGCGATAGGCGGCCTCACGCAGTCGGCGTATCGGGAGCCGGGTGACCCGGCCTCCGGTCTCAAGCCGGTGTGCGACCACGACCGGGAGATACGGGACGCGTGGACCGGTTCACGTGATTCGGTGAAACGGACGCTCCGGTACGTTCTGGAGGATTCGCTCGGCCTCCCGTCGGACGCTTACACCTGGTGGTGGCAGTCGGAGCCGCACGGCGGCGAGGGTGCGAACACCGACCGGTCACACTCGCACCCGGTGATAATGCTGGATGCGGCCGCCGCCGACGTGTCGGCCGACGCGATCTCCCCGGAGACCTTCCGGCCGGTGGTGGCGAAACACGTGTCGTTGGTCGAGGGGGCGACGTGGGACGCCCACGACGTCGAGGACACGTTTACGGTCGAATCCGGCGACAACATCGAGAGCGTAGCCGGCTACGTTGCGAAGTACATCGGCGTTGACCCGGAGACGGACCTACTCGAACGGTCGGATTCGTACCTGATGTGGGCGGCTTCGCAGTGGGCGACGGCGACACAGAAGTACAGTCGGGACCGGGTGTGTACGGCGGCGACGAAGGCCGACGCGTGCCACCAGCGGTACGCGTCGGAGGAGTCGGACCAGGCTCACGACCACGGCGAGGTGGTGGTGCGGTCGGCGGCGGGAGCGCCGACAACGTTCGAGTGTGTCGAGTGTGGGTCGTCGTTCGGCATCGACCAGGAGTGTACCCTTACTGAACACCGGACGGCACAGACGGCCGCTGACGGCGTGTGTGCGGCCGACGGTGGTGAGGTGGTCGAGGAGGCGTCGGAGACCGCCGACGGTCTCTCGGACGGTCTCCGGTCTCGCTGGCGGGACGCACGGGCGGCGGCGGTGGTCGGTGGGGCGGCGGTCGAACGTGAGTGCGACCACCGGGAGCCGGATACGTGCCCGCTGTGTGCGACGGAGACGGAGGCCCCGCACCATACGGTGTCGGGTGAGGTGCCGATACCGGAGAGTGCGGCACCGTCGGAGCCGGTCGAGGAGGAGTCGGCGTCGTTCCGTCGGCCCCCGACGTGGGAGCCGGTTGCGGTGGTGCGGGCGTGGTCGGAGGAGTCGGAGTCGGTCGGTGCGCCGTCGGGTGTCGAGTATGCGGAGGTGGTGGTCGAGGAGGCGGCGTCGGCGGCGGCCCAGGTGCCGGAGCGGTGTCGGCCGTTGCCGCCGCCGTCGTGGTTGGAGCGTCGGGAGGAGTCGGCGGTCGGTGCGCCGGAGCCGTGGGAGCGGCACCCGGTCGAGGAGTCGGACGTGCGGGAGGGCATCCTTCCGCCGCCGTCGGTCATCGCTCGCGAGGAACGGGAGCGAACGAACGGGGAACGGATCACGCCGAAGTCGTGGCCGAACGACTGGTACGCCCGTCGGTTTGAGGAGACGGTCGAGGAGGAGTCGGCCGACCGGGACGGTCTCGACGAGTCGCAACGTGCGGCCGTTATCGAGCTGG
>NZ_JAHLKM010000013.1 GCF_024449025.1 Natronomonas aquatica
CTGATGTGTGCAGTATACAACATGAAGAAGGCCGCAAAACAGGAGATACCACTTCCTTCATGCGATTAAACATAGGCAAAAATAGAGACGCTAGCATTGTTTAAGTATCTCTCCTTCGAACTTTTTTAAGAGTTCAACGTATTCCTCTCGGCGGAGACGAGGTAGACACGAGACGAACCATTATAACTGATGCGCGGCTTCCTCCATTGCTACTATCGGGATATCTACGGTATTCGACCAGTTGAACGAGGGCTCCGGAACATGGTTGTCTGGCTCAGCTGTGGCTTCGATTTGCCCGACTGGGCGAAAAGTCTCGATTGCAACCGAGTTCACCGAAAGCAAACAGGTACTAGAAGAGACAGCGATGCGGATCACACATGATACGCTCGCCGTCAAGCAATTGATCTGGGAGATCGGTGGCAACATCTACGTCACG
The DNA here is from genome assembly GCF_024449025.1 of Natronomonas aquatica. Lineage (GTDB taxonomy): Archaea > Halobacteriota > Halobacteria > Halobacteriales > Haloarculaceae > Natronomonas > Natronomonas aquatica. The sequence goes on from NZ_JAHLKM010000013.1 coordinate 437, forward strand.
CTTGGCTGGCACTACCACCTCTTAGCCAGGGATCGTGCCAGTCCTTCCGTACAACGCACGAAACACTACGACCCGAAAGACATCAATACAAGGTCGAAGATCGTATCGAAAAACACAGCAAGGACGTACGGCTGAAGCAAGCACCTCTAGCCGAGACGTACAACCGTCGGAGTGGAGTCGAACGAACCAACGACGCAGGCAACCACTGTGGCCTTGGGCGTGGTTCGTCCGAGGCCGCGTCCCATATACGGGTGCAAGTCTCCCTATAGTAGAATCCGGAATTCTTTGCATCGCGAAAAGACGTAACCGGTCGCTATCTGCCGATATTGATCGGCCCATCAAAAAATGTGAGCAAACGCTTCTGGGGATTACTATAGCTCTGTGTCTTTATCTCATCGTTGCTATCACCAACTACGGGTGAGGAGACAATCTGGGGAGTACCGTCATCACGGTGTGAGAACCCATATATAACACTCTCAAAGAAGAAAATTAATACACCGGCCAGCAGTATACAGATGAGAAAACGATGTCACCAGAAATATCGGATATCAGAAAAACAGCCAAGCAAGCTCAGAAGAATCCAAAAGCAGGTGTCCGCCACGTTGCAGAGCGAGTTATAGCGAGATGTGATCCATTAACCGAACGGATCACCGGAAATCGAGTCAAAACGACTAGAAATATCCAAGGAGCGTACGAAATAAAACGAGCACAGCGTAAATCAACGGTTAAACAAAAAAACACTCCAGAAGTAAACCAACTTCGAAAGAATCAGTGTCTTGCGCTCGGAAATCCGTACGATACCTCTCTCATCAAGTCGATAGAAGATAAATTTGATCAAATCGTCGAAAATCCTGATAAATCGCTCGTCCGATCTGAGTACGATGAAACAGTGTACAGCCGAATGGTAGTGAATTTGTGGAAGCAGATTCCAGAAGTACGTGACCTGCTGACCCCAGAAATACAACATCTCATAAGGCAGTATTACGGAGCCAACTTCCAGGTTCGCCATCTGGTTGGGTGGCGTAACTATCATGTCCCTGAGTCAGTTATTGAAGAAGCAGGGGATGTATTTTCAGACTTTTGGCACAACGATGGAAAGCCGACATCATGGTTCAAGTTGTTCATAGTGCTACGGGAAACGACCGACGGACATGGACCGCTTCACATTCTTCCAAAGCCGGCGACAGAAGCACTCGTTCGATCGGGTTCTGATTTCGAGAATTACGACAAGATCAGAGAGCAGTTGCGCGGAAACCCGGCGGTCGTTAAACTCACTGGAAAACCAGGCTCAGCAATCCTCGGCAACACTGAGCAGTGCCTACACAGAGCAGGATTCCCGGATGAGGGAAATATTCGGGATATAATTCAGTTCCAGTTCACACCTGCAAGTGAACCGTTGCGGGATGACTGGGAATCTGAAATTCATCCGAAACCAGCCGAGGAAGAGTGGCTCTCATCAAACACGCTGTAGCAATAGTTAGTAATATTAATTATGTTACTACACATTGGTTACGCCAAGGCAGCGAGTACATGGACACAGGGGATCTTTGCCCAGGATGGGTCCGGATTCTACTATCTGTACGACGATGATCCCGGGTTCGTAAACGAGACTGTCGTGTTTCCAAATCAGTTCCAATTTGATGCGGATGAAGCTCGGACAGCCTTAATGGATGGAGTGAATCAAAATAAAGCAGAGAGCCAAGAGCTGGTTATAGCCAACGAGCGACTGTCCGGTCACTGGTACACGGGAGGTTACGATCAAAAAACCATTGCGGATCGGCTGTCGGAAGTCCTTCCTAAAGCGAAAGTTCTTATTGTAATTCGTGAACAGGGATCAATGTTAAACTCAGTGTATCGGCAGTATATTAAAAAAGGCGGGTTCAGATCTCCGGCGGAATTCTTTCTCCCGAACGAGAGTTATTCAGAAGACAAACGATACGTATCCGGTTTCAATAGGGGCCCAAGTTTCTCATTTGAGATGTTTAAATATCACAACATTATCGAATATTATTATAAGCAGTTCGGTCCAGAAAACGTCTGTACGATCCCGTTAGAAGTATTGAAACGGGATGCGCACCGATATGCAGACGAGATATTCGAGTTCGCAGATGTAACTCCAGACCGAAGTTTCGATCTCGATACCAAGCAGGCAAACGTCGGAATTGAGGCGTTCCAAACCCCGATTCGGCGGTACCTGAACGTATGCAGAAAGAAAGATTACATCAATGATTACAGTCCGTACAGTACATCAAAAACAAGGTGGATCGCCGGCAGTATCGTGCGACGTCTTGAGTTGTTGCCGACCAAAATTAAACAAAAATTGGGAACAAGGGTAGACGAAGCGATAAGTGAGATCGCAGCCGAGAGGTTTGCTGAGAGCAATCAGAAGACAAACAAACTAGTCAGTTACAATTTAGAAGACCTTGGCTACGAGCTGTGATATTTTATTCTGTAGGGCGGTGATGCAGAACTGTTCTCATATTGCGATGGTTGGGCTGGCGGCATCGTTCCCTCGGTGATGATTGGAAATTGCAACGACTAATCGAAGGTAAAGAGCGGTGAAGACGGGTGATTTGACGCGTACTCTGCCTCGGGACCACGGATCCGAGGCCGAGATCATTGCAGACGCTAATCGGTGTTTCACCCGTGAGCGTTCTGCATACGTCTCGTCGAGTTGATGCTGCCAGAAACGAACAGTGTCGCTGTGTTCTTTGATCCGCTCTTCGACGCAGTATTTTATCTCTGGAGAATCTCGGTACGACTGACTACTCTACCAGCCAGTCGTGCCACTCCAGTATATCGAATTCCGGATCACCGAGGAACCAGCGTTGAGTTTCGATGGTAACGCGTCACGCGTGACGCGTCTCGCCGTTTCCACATCGATCTGTTTTCCCTGTGTAAACGCCGCTTCAACCGGAATTTTCGAACCCGTTGAGACAATCCTACAGCCATATCGGTAGTAACCCTTGTCGTCTTCATCCTGATTGTCTTCGTTTTCCGTGTCGCTCTCTTGATTTTCCTCGCTCTCTTCGTTTTCCGTGTCGTCTGACTCAGCTGTTGAGTCGTAATTTCACGTGGCGTCATCAGCAGGATCAACTTGGATGTCTATCGAATCGATTCGGAAGATGTTGTCGAGCAGGTCGCGGTCGGTGACCTGCTCTACGAGGTGGTGGAACGCCTCCTCCTCAACAATCGAAAAGTCGGTGAAAAACCGACGAATCAACTGATGAGACAGTGTATTGTCAGAGCCACATTGTCGCCAAATGATCTCATCTTGGAGTTCTTTGGCGACTTACTTGATTCCGTAGATGTCGCGGCCGAAACAGTAGAGGACTCCCTTGAACAGTTCAGGTGCTTCATGCTTCCGTTTTTGCCTCAACGGATTGGGGACGAAAACGGGGGACTCCTTCAGAAACGAGAAGTCAAGATGTTCAAACAATGCCTGGGGGACTGTATCCACGTGTTTGAATAGCCCTGCGAACAAAGGATGACTCTGCGAGACGTAGCAGTCATAACCCGTCTGCTACTCCTCGCTCATAGGAGTGTTATCTTTCCTGTGCTATCCTCTACTACCTTAATCTATTGGATGCCTCAAACTTACAGCGGCCGATTCACAATACGACTTTCTCATACTCTAAGCGTTGTGAAAGACTAGTTTGCCTGAAGTATTACTATCATTTGAGAATGTGAATGAGTGAGTCTCTTGGTCTTCTATTAACAGTGCGTGATTTAGAGCCTCCAATGCCTAGTGATGATTAAGCATTTCGACTCAATCTTGATCTGAAGATGCGGATGAACCATCTATCCAGAAAACATTGTCTGTATGTGTGACTCTACTTATGACTATATTATTCGCATTTATATTCATTTTATCCAAGTTTGATTTGACTTCCTCTATAGTTAGATCCGGGACTTTTTGTTTCCCCTTCCCAGTTCTTTCTTTATTCATTCGTTTGTCTAGGCCACTTATACCAAGAATATGTGGAGTTATCGGCTGCTGTTTCACTATAGATTTCATTTTTTGTGAAATTGACAGGGGCGGATATTTGGCTGATCCCCCACTTTTCGTTAGTCTATGTATAACCTTTGCCATTTTCGGGGCAGCCATTTCATCTACATTCGCGAGCCACATCTTCAATTCCGACTTTTGCTTATCAGTGAGTTTGTATTCAATTTTGTTTTCGGATGCATTAATGTATTGCAGCACTTCGTTGAGGGTCTTTGCGGAGTAGCTTACGAAATTCGGAAGAGAAAATTCCTTAGCTTTCATTCCTACGTCCGGCTCGAACGCAATTACTTTTTTATTCAGGAGGGCACTTTCGACTCCGGTGGTGCAGTTGTTGTGGATGACCGCATCTGCACCCATTATCCAGTGTCGAACATCACCTGAGAACTCTACGTGTATACCGGACGGGTCATCAAACTCTGACTGATATGTTTCGTGATCTTCACCAGGATGCGGCCGTACAATAATCTCTTTTTCAACAGCGTTGCTCAGATCACCGGTGACCGACAGAAACTCGTCAAAAATCCTTGATCGATATTCCAATCTGTGCTCACTTATATTAATTTCTCTTTCATCAAATACTTGATTTATATTTTCTTCGCTGTAAGAGTTGGTCACTCCGAAGTTCGTATTTATTAAAATATAGTTGCCAAACTCTTCTTTTAGTTTTTTTGCTTGTTCCGAATAGAACTCTCGAAGTTCAGGGCGAAGAAGGTCAAATCTCGGATTTCCAGTCACATGGATATTTTCCGGAGAATATGTCGTTTCCTCCAAGGCACTTGCTTGAATTTCTCCCCAGGCAAAGATCGCGTCAACATATTCTAATAACTCTTCTGTGACCCGCATCTCTAACCACTTATTTTTAGAACTACCCAAACCGCCCTCAGAATCCAGTACAGTAACACTCGCCCCATACTGTTTTAACTGCTCAAATATCTTTTCCGTTCCCCCACCTTTACACATTGATTTTGAGATATAAATGTCTGGCTTCACTTCTTCGAATAGGGTTGCTCTCAGGTGAGATTTATCACCCAAAGCTACTTTATGACCTGCTCTCGCCAACTTTGCTGCTAGCCAGAGTTTACCGTGGAACTCCCTTGCTTTAATCTCAATAGGTATACCGATAACAGACATCTCATTCTACTTTCCGGCTACATGCGTATTTTTTTATCGCTTCATCTGACGACTATGGTTTCTTATCACCGTAGTTCCCACCATTATAAATGATTAAATTAAATGTATAATACTTTGGTGGACTGAATGCCTGAAATTACGTTTAATACGCAGCAGGTACAGAGTTAACCATGCATGTCGTTGCGAGTGTTCAGGCGAGACTCGGGTCGACTCGGCTCCCCGGGAAGGTTCTATTCCATCTCGGTGACCGTCGGTTACTGCAGTGGCCAATTGACCGAGCAAAAGCTTCTGAGACTGTTGATGAAACGGTGGCTGCTATCGGCAATCAGTCCGAAAATGACGCAGTCAGGGAGTACTGCAAGCGTGCAGGGATTGATTATATTGTAGGACCAGAAAATAATCTTCTGACACGGCACCTCACTGTCATAGATCAAACCGACTGCGATTTGCTTGTCCGTATCACTGCCGATTGTCCGTTCGTCCCAAGCGAAGAGATCGACAGAGTTGTCAAAGAACACTTGTCAAACGATTCTCGATACACCACAAATGTTGTAGATGAGATGCCGATCGGAATCGGTGTAGATGCTATTGATCCTAGTCTTCTTGCCGAATTCAAGTCTCTTGGGGAAACCCATCCGGTGAAGCGGGCACGTACAAACCCTGAAGGTTGGGATATCGCTTGGAGCAAAAATACATCATGGAGTGCGGTCTCAGATGCTCATATTGCTGTTGACACTCCAAGAGATTATTGGTCGCTAGTCGACGCGCTAGATGCTGTTGGAGATGACCCGCGTTCGATCGCCGAATGGATTTCCCAGTAGAAGGACTTATATTGTTTTCTTTATCAGGTATTAATAATGGAACTTCCGAAAGAAGACATTGGAAAGTTCGTAGCCCTTGGTGGGACCTTTCGGTCGCATCTTGACGAGAAAGATCGAACATATCGATGGCCGGATCTCTGGATTGTCCCTTCCGAGGGAGTAATCAATGAACAGGAGACAATTAAGATACCAGAGCGCGTCGAAAAAGTAAAGCCAGGATCCGAAATAACGGCAGTCATTGGAGAGGAAATCTACGAGGCCGACGAAACAGAAGCCTGGGACGCAATCAAGGGATTTACTATTTCCAACGATGTGACTGCATCGGGTGACTGGCCCGGTTGGTCTGATCCTGATCACGGTATGATCACAGGAGTCGGATACAAACTGCTCCCAACGTTCTCCCCGATATTCAGTGAATACGTTGAAAAAAGTGAGGAAGCAGACTACAATAACCTCTCCGTTGAGGTTCGCGTTGACGGCGATATCACTGTCTCAGGATCGACTGCTCAAATGGCGTTTTCAATCCCTGAAATGGTATCGTTTGCAAGCAACATCTGCGAACTTCACGAAAATGACGTCATCGCCCTTGGTGATCCTGGCAATCCAACGAACTTCCTTGATAACGCCGACTCTGTAACCTGCAAAATAGAAGGGATCGGTGAGTTGACAAACCCAATCGAACGCGTATAATGATAGATGCATGTTGTAATTCGTGCTGATGGTGGGCCAAAAATCGGTTATGGCCATCTAGTTCGTTCAGAGGCTCTCGCTGAAGAGCTACTCAGCCGAGGATATGAAGTTACGGTCGCAACGACAACTCCTCAACCGGCCGAAACAGTATTCGCCGCCGATATAGAGACAATCAAACTCCCGTCTAGAAATGATCCCACACCATTCGTCAAGGAGCTTGAAACTCTTTTGCCGGACATTGTTTTCACGGATGCATATCCAATAGACACGAAGTATCAGCGTACGATACGAGGTCACGTCTCACTTGCTGTTTTTCAGGATGACGCCCGCCATGCCATCTGTACGGATCTATTCGTGAACGGCAACCTACATGCGGCAGATCTTAATTACAAGTTCGTGGAGCAAATCCCCAAAACCTGCCTTGGGACCGACTACGTACTCCTTCGACGCGAGATTCAGGGACGTAGAAATGATGATCCACCATGGCGAAAACGTCCCCAGCGTGCTATCGTCACGATGGGAGGAAGCGATATAGCTCGTTTAACTCCAACGATCGTCAAAGCGTTTGATGGCGTTGATCTCCACGTAGATGCGATTATCGGCCCAGGATGCTCTGTAGAGCACGAGCGAAATGTTCGCCAAGCAGCGAATGATTGTTCCACGGATATACATGTTATCCGTGATCCAAATGATCTGGCTGAACGCATGTTCCAAGCCGATTTCGCGGTGAGTACGGCCAGTAGCACCACCTATGAACTTCTCGCCCTTGGAACACCCATCGTGAGTATTCCAGTGGCAGAAAACCAACAGCCGATTGCTACAGCACTCCGGAGCCGAGACATTGCAACTGTGCTGGAAAGCGAGGACGGCGAAGAAGCGTTCACTAATGCGATTGAGGAGTATATTAATAACACTCAGCTACGTCGGGCACGACGTATATCTGGACGTAAGTTGGTGGATGGCAAAGGCGCAAAACGAATAGCAGATGCTATGATCGACGTGGCTAATCGATAATCCATGGATGATGAATTAGACTTTTCAATCGTACGACGTTACAATCTCATCCGTCAGCTTCCGGGGATGTAATCATAATGCGAACAGTTATCGTTGGAAATCGTAAGATGGCTTGGCATCTCCTTCGACATACGCTCGATGAAGGCTGGAATATCGTTGGAGCTATCGTTCCAAAAGGTGATTTAGCGGCAAAGCAAGCGAACTTTGTGCCGTTCTCAGAGCTTGTTGCTGGTACGGATTGTCAATTACACAAGGTGGAAGATATCAATAATGCAGAAACCTTGAGTTGGCTACAAGGGATTGACCCGGATATTTGCCTCAGTGGCGGTTGGTCCCAGATCATTAAAAAACGTATATTGAATATACCCGAGCGTGGTTTTTTAGGGTTACATTCCAGTTGCCTGCCTGCGGGTCGTGGGGGCGCACCAGTAAACTGGAGCATTATTAGCGGAGCAGATAAAGTGGGTATCTCTCTATTCTACTACGAGCCAGGTGTGGATGCTGGTGATATAGTTGCACAAGGTTCAGTACCAGTTGAGTACCGTGATGACATCGCGACCGTGTTTGATGAACTGGCAAATGAGGCATGTCAGCTCATTTCTTCAGTTCAAGAAGAACTAAGAGCAGCGAACATAGACACCGCCCCTCAGTCCCTTTCGGATGCCACGTATCGGCCCCGTCGACAACCTCAAGACGGAATAATAAACTGGAATCACAACCCAACAGAACAATACAATTGGATCCGCGCACAGACTGAACCGTATCCCGGCGCGTATACGTTCTATCAGGGCGAGCAGCTAACGGTATGGGAGGGAAAACCGGTTGATATATCACCACGGGATACAGCAACCGGCGAAGTACTTGCGGTGGGCGCTGAAGAGGGTATAGATGTTCGAACTGGCGATGGAGCGTTTCGGATCACACGTATCAAAGCTAGTGATCGCCCATCTCGCTGGGCTGACCGCTATGCCCGTGGAATAGAGTTGTCACCGGGGGATCGCCTCGGTCGTCATCATGCGCCGGATACGTGGCGATATACTGGGATCCGAGGAACAGAAAATACGATATCGTTTGATACGAACCTCAAGCTCGGGAAGTCCGGTGAAATAACAGTTGTCTCCTTCGCCAAATCGAACTATAATCTCGATGTTTTCGTTTCTCTAAATGGCAATCGAATATTCGAAGACTCAGTTACCGTTTCAAACGAATATCGCGAGAACGTCAGATATAGACCTACAGAGACAGGTACTCACTCGATAAAGGTTCGGTTCGAGGAAGATGGAGAGTTACTGGACACTCGATATCTCAAAGTATTCGTCCACTAATACAGAGTGCACCAAAAAGGGGTCACCGTCGTACTTCACGAAGTATTTCAAACGGTTCGGCAGCCGGAACGCCTGCTTTACTACCCCATACCTCTGTATTCTGTCGAACAGTAGCAATAGTCCTCGGATGTGGCGAATCCCGAAGTTCAGCCTCGTAGACAGAGAGTGCGTCAATTTTGGTGTCGAGATGTTGGTTCACGTTAACAAAAGATGTTGGTTGAAATGCATTATCCGGCTTTGGAACAGACCATTCTGTAGCTGAAAGTGTCTCAAAGGCAAGTACTCGATCGACACTACTGTCAGCAAGTGGCCGTGTCGCAGTAACCGTAGCTTGACAAGCTAGTTCATGATCCACATTGAGGTCTCCGTAATGGTGTGTGTAGACGATATCGGGGTTGTGTTCAGTAATCTCCGCTTCGATTGTCTGAACGATATCAAGTAGCGGCGCCGTGTCAAAACGGTTGTCTGGGAAATCGTGCAAGCTCACGGTTGCACCGAGGATCCTAGCAGCTCGTTCGGCTCTTTCACGACGTCGTTCGATTTCTGCGTCAGCGGCGTCTGTGTCTTCATACCGTGATGTCACCCCATCTGAAAGAATACAGATGTGTACGTCGTCTCCCTCGGCTGTATGGCGGGCTAGCGTCCCACCGACACCGAGGACCTCGTCATCAGGGTGAGCGACAATACAGAGAACGGACATGAGTCTATTATCAGAAGCAACCATATAGAACGTACCGGTTCGTCATCATTATGTTGCTAAGTCTCATCTACTCTGGCAATATGGACGTGATCTTTCTCGGTGTCAACGACATAGGGTTTCGGATATACGAATGGCTGTGTCAGCGCGATCGTGTCGAAATGATTGCCATGCTTACGGAGCAAAATCAGCTTGATTTAATCCAGAAACAAGAACCAGATCTTGTCGTCTCTATCGGCTTTAGCTATCTTGTTCCTCCAGAAATTCTTGACGTGCCGTCCGAAGGCGCACTTAATCTTCATCCGTCTTTCCTCCCATACAACCGCGGAATGAATCCGAACGTTTGGCCGCTCATCGAAGGAACACCAGCTGGCGTGACGCTTCACTATATGGATACAAAGTTCGACACGGGGGATATCATCGCACAACGAAAAGTAGAAACAGATTTTTCCGATACTGGGAAAGACCTTCACGAACGTCTCGAAGAGGCGCAGTTTGATTTACTCACCGAGGTATGGCCGGAGATTGAAGACGGTGAAATAGAAAGAACCCCACAAGGAGACAGAGCCGAGAGTTATCACTCCAAAGCTGATTTCATCGATCTCTGCGAACTTGATCCCCAAAATGAGGTCCGAATTAAAGCGTTTCTGGACCGACTCCGGGCGTTGACGTTCCCTCCCTTCGACAACGCCTATATCGAGATTGATGGTGAAAAATACTACGTAGATATTGATATAAGAAAGGCGGTGAACGAGTCAGAAGACAAGAACGATGGGTTGTTGTCGTCCTATTGATCTTTCACATCGCTCCACCGTATTCCAGCACTTTGTTCGACATTACGCGTTGCAATCTTTCCGAGGATTTCTTCGTAATACTTTGGATGAAGTCCAGCCTCGCGTTCGCCAGGGCGAAGAATTTTCACGTTCTTCGAAGTGAATGACTCGCCGGCGGAGATATCTTCGACAGCGTGAATAGCACGCCGAGCCTTCCTGTAAAGTTCATCTTCGGCATCAAGGACGAATTTCTCTCCCGTCCCGAGCGCGGATTCGGTGTCCCGAATTGCCGTTATCATTTCAGATAGCTCCTCGGGTTCAAGCGCAAACTGGTGGTCGGGACCCTCCATCGTCTTATCAAGCGTAAAGTGTTTTTCAACGATGCTCGCCCCGAGTGCGACCGCGGCCGAAGGAGCAGTAACTGGATCAAGCGTGTGGTCGGAAAGACCAGCAGGTACCTCGAACTCGTCGACAAGTGTTTCGACAACCTTCACGTTAATTTCCTCAATGGGAGTCGGATAGGAGGCGACACACTGAAGCAATGCGAAATCTTCCGCTCCCGTGTCTTTTAACAAATCGACAGATTCCCGAATTTCGTCAAGTTCGTGGGCACCAGTCGACATGATAATTGGTTTTTCCGACGCTGCGAGCGAGCGGAGAAATGGATGATGGCTGCTCGTGTAGCTTGCGACCTTCCACGCGGGTACGTACTCTTTGAGTACCTCCGCGGACTCCTCATCGAATGGGGTAGATAGGAAGTGAATATCTTGCTCATCACAATATCCATGAAGCTCCGGAATCCACTCGTAGGGCATCTCCATCGATTCAATAATATCGTAAATTGAGCGATCGTCATCGAGATATTCCACCTCCCCGCTGTCTTCGACGTACATGTCCTCGGCCCGGAACGTCTGAAACTTCACCGCGTCAGCTCCCGCGTCAACAGAGACGTCAATAAGTTTCTTCGCCATCTCCAGATCGCCGTTGTGGTTCGATCCAGCCTCCGCGATAACAAACGTGGGCTCTCCCGGCCCAACAGTACGATCGCCGATCTCAAACGTGTCCATACTGCCGTAAGAGAAACCACGAGGCAAAAACCCACCTACTCAGCGTGGAAATCGTATAGCCGACACACTGCATCAATCACATCTCCGATATCGCTCGGACTCATCTCCGGATGCAGCGGCAAGCTTACGAGACGCTCATACACACGCTCTGTTTCGGGGAATATCCCCTGTTCGTAACCGTATTCTTCTTGAAAAAACGGGTGATAATGAAGTGGGACGTAGTGCACCTGTACACCGATATTTTCCGCGTGCATTGCGTTGACGAACTCCTCGCGGCCACAGCCGAACGCTTCGCTGATCTCAGCCGCGTAAAGATGGTACATCGGATCGGATTCGACTGGATCGGGAGGTGTACGAATCCCATCAATTGTCGCAAACGCCTCGTCATACCGATCAATGATCTCATCACGACACCGCTTGAACTCCTCAAGCCGATCGAGTTGTGCGAGTCCTAGTGCGGCCTGGATATCCGTTACATTATAGTTGTACCCCACCCCTTCAGTTACCTGATACCACGGTTCGTTCTCGTGACCGGCAGGATCGTACTCCATATCGAACGACCGGAGTCGACGGAGTCGCTCCGCGAGCTCGTTGTCATCCGTGACAACCATTCCGCCCTCGCCAGTCGTGATGTTCTTGACCGGATGGAAGCTGAACATCGCCATATCACGCTGGGCGCCGATCGCTTCGTCGCGCCACGTCCCACCGAAAGCGTGGCAGGCATCCCAAATAACTGTCAGATCGTGGTCGTCAGCGACATCTAGCAATCCCTCAATATCTGCCGGATGTCCGGCGTAATGCATCGGAACGAGACCGACAGTATCCTCAGACACTTGCTCCCGAACAGCGTCGGGATCGAGCGCCCGGCGATGCGGATCGATATCCGCGAACACAGGCGTTGCATCGTTATACGTCGCTACGTGGGCAGTCGAAGTAAACGTCAGCGGTGTGGTAATCACCTCGTCACCGGAACCAAACCCAGCAGCGTCACCGGCGAGATGTAACGCTGTCGTCCCTGAAGTCGTCGCGACGGCATGTTCGACACCAACCATCTCTGCAACTCGTTCCTCAAACTCATCGACCGTCGGGCCTCGCGTAATATAGTCGCCTTCGAGCGCCTCCAGAACAGCCTCCTTTTCGTGCTCTGTGATACTTTGGCTACCATATCCCAATACACTCTCTCGAACCGGTTCGCCACCATAGTACGCAGGTTTGTTTGACATACCGATCACTCCTGTTCGGCGAGCCAGTCACGGAGCCGATCGATCCCCTCCTCAAGAGAGACCTTAGGCTCCCAATCAAGCATTTCCTTCGCCTTGGTCGGATCACAGAGTAATTTCTGAACCTCGCTCTGTGGATGGTGGTGTTCGACGTGGGTAATCTCAGTTCCCTCCGTCGCGATCGTCTCTGCGAGTTCGTTAATCGAGATATCCGAACCGGTACCAGCATTGAGAACCTCACCGACAGCGTCGTCAGAAAACGTTCCATCGACAATAAACCTCGCACAATCGGTCACGTACATGAGATCTCGGGTCTGTGTCCCGTCGCCGAAAATCTTCAACGGCTCACCCTGCAGATCTCGGCTTGTAAAGATCGACACCACGCCGCCGGCCATCCCCGTCTTCTGGAAGGGCCCATAGGTATTGAACGGACGCAGGATCGTCACCGGAAGATCGTAGCCGTGATAGTAACTCTCCGCGATATTCTCCGCAGCCAGTTTCGTCCCGGCGTACGGAGAGGCCGGTTTCACCGGATGTGACTCATCAATCCCAGCTTCGGAATCAACCATATCGTACACCATGCAGGTTCCGACGAGTCCGAGGCGAGTATCTGTCGTCCGACACGCTTCCAAAACGTGTTCAGTCCCGACGACGTTCGTCTCAAAGTGAGATTGGGGATCGTCAAGACTCTCCTGAACATCGATTTCGGCCGCGAGGTGGATACAGGCGTCTACGTCGTCATCCAGCAGTTCCTCAACAACCCCGGACTCGGAAACATCCCCAACAGTAAGATCAAACCGTTCGGTAGACTCGAACGAAGCAACGTTTCGTCGAGAACCGTTCGAGAGATCGTCGAGTCCACGGACACTGAATCCACGATCGAGCAGCTCCTTGACCACCCAGCGGCCAATAAACCCGGCTGCTCCGGTTACTACGACGGTACCACGTGTCATCGGGCGATCCCCTCCTCGAATTCGGTTCGAAGTAGCTCGAATATCTCCTCTCGCACCAGCTTATCGGCGTTTTCGGAGGATCGAACGACGCTATCGACGGGTTCGAACCCATCGATTCCGTCGTGAGTAAGATAGCCGTTTTCCCCGGTTTGTTCCGGTAGAACGGCATACAGCGACTCGTTTTCGATCGTCCGCGACACTTCTCGCTCGGTTAGTATCTTCTCGTCGAACGTTTCCCCGACGCGTCGACCGGTCTCCGTAATCTCGATTGCTGCGGGATCGTGTCCGTACTTCGGCGCGAACGCGTCGATCATCGCCCTCGCAAGATCTTCGATCTGGATGGCGTCCATCTTTTGTATGAATAGCTCTCCACCCTGGGTGTGCTTTATGGCTCCGGTCACTAGTTCGGCGACATCGTCGTAGGTAAGAAAGAATCGGCTCATCCGTGGATCAGTCAACGTCACCGGCCCACCCTTCTGTATCTGTTCTCTGAATACCGGAATCACCGACTGTGAGGAGTTTATGACGTTTCCGAAACGAACCGATGCCAGTCGGATATCGTGTCCCCCGCTGTACTTATTTGCAGCTGTCACAAGCTTTTCTCCGAGGAGCTTTGTGGTTCCCATCGTGTTGGCGGGATGAGCGGCCTTGTCACTACTCGTGAAAACGAACCGGTTGACCCCGGAATCTATCGAGACGTCGATCAGGCTCTGTAATCCCATCACGTTCGTTTTGACCGCTTCGAACGGATTGTATTCGCTAACATCGACGTGTTTCATCGCCGCCGTATGAACGACGATATCGATTCCATCGACGGCTCTGGCTAACCGATCCTTGTCCCGGATATTCCCAGCTAAAAATCGACAGCGTTCATCATCAAGCTCTGTTTTCAGCGCCGCTAATCCGGGTTCACTCTGATCGAGAATTCGAATTACGTTTGGGTCTCGTTCGAGAAAACGACGAACCAGAATCCGACCCACCGAACCGGCACCCCCCGTCACGAGAATATTTTTGTTCGTTATCATTAATTGGAACACGGACTCCTCTGACAAAGTTGTTTTAGTTTGGCGCCGTTACGATCTTCCGAAGTTCAGTCAGTCATCTTTTGCGGCTGAGAGATCACGCAAGCCTGCGCCTCGTACTCAAACAGTTGAAAGATTGGGAATAGCCGCTCGCTGGCTGTGTCTTCTACGATTCCACACCCGACACCGAGACCGGCATCTAGCTACGGGCTTCAGGTGGACTCCGTCGTGGGGACAAAGAAGTCTCATTTGCGGATGGCGATCCCGACGATCTCGATCCGTCGCTGGAGAGATACCCATCCGCGAGTCGTGCCGGTTTCGCGAATCCGACAGTCGCCAACGCGAAACTTCCATCGGGAGCGTCGATCAGCCATCTTATCAGATTTAGATCATGATTTTCAGTCCACCAACAGAATCCCTGGATCGCGCTCCGTTGGCGATTTCGGTCGGCGGCTTCGGTCGAGATGGACTCGATATTGAGTTTTAATTCCGTTTTATTGTCTGAAACAAATATCCCTGTGGATCAGGTCGTACACCCCTTCGAAACGCAAAATCGGACGTGTACACAGAATGAACGGAGTGTTATCGAGTGTATACAGCCATCGCAGCCCCCGCAACGTGGCCAGTTTCCCGGCTGTTTTCTACTCAACCGACGATTCCGGCCGGTCTACGCTCGCTGAAACACCCCCTTCCGTTTCCCATGGAACACAAATATCGGCACTAAACTGGCTGAAATCGGGCGAAATAGCCGATCGACAGCCCCGTGTCCGTGTCTCGTCGCGAGGCCCATATTCGGGCCCACTCAAACGGCGATACACCCGTTCTACATGGGGTGTATCAGTCAAATCCTGTCTTTGAAACGGCCGTCTGTTTGGTGCCAGTTTCGACCGTTGTGATCCCGGGGATTTCGAATATCAAGAGTAGAACTGCTAAAACGTCCGAATTTTCAGCCTCTCGATCGGCCAGCAAGAGTGATTTCAACTCGAAACAGAGATGTGAGATGCCACGACCTCACGCAGGGGAGTTACTGCGGGGATCTTCCTGGGTGTACACCAGTGTTTTCGGGGGCGTAGACCTGATAACCCCCTGAATTCGGAGCAATAAACGGGTGTATTCGGGGGTGTACACTCGTCAGAGCATTCGAGACGACGGAACGAGGAGGACCACACAACCGAGAGAAAACAAGCCAGTATCTCAAACTCAAATTGGAGTACTTGGGTAGTCGGTTTTTGAGTGACGAACCGAGCGATCACATGGATCAGTACCAGCCATCAATCGAGAATATATTTTCATTCTGATACGATAATCTGAGGAAATTCTTTACTCCGGAACGGCGTGAATGCCTCCAATACGTTCCTCCGATTATCGTTGGGCTTCGAGTGGAAATCGAGTATCAAGTCCGAATCCAAGAGAATAAGTAACATAGTTTTATTTCTGCGAATTTCATTTCTGCGAAATGAGATTCTACTACTCGTAGCACTTACAGTAGAGGGCACCGGATCTCAGCTACGCGCTGTTCGCCAAGAACGGCTTTGCACGCTCCGTTCGTGAAGCGGCATCCGATCGCTCCGATCTCTCCCTCTTCGATCTCGAGGACGTGATCGATGCCCTCCACAGCGCGGATCGTAAGTAATACCTTTCGCTCGTGGGCGACGGGAAAATCATCACTCTCTGAGAGTCGGGACGGTCTCGACGGCGATGGCAGCAAGTCCCTGTCCGTCGTGGGGTGAGCGGTCCCGATTGGTGTCCCCAGATCACCCGAGCTTTGAATCCCGTAGATACGTGAACATGTGGATCTCAGTCAGTCCATCGGTATCAATGCTGAATCGCTGGGGTGGTGAACTCCGACTATACGTTTTCTCGACGCGTACCTTCCCTTCCGCCGGCTCGTTTAACGCTTCCAAGATGTCGTGTGCTCCGTCACGGTTTTTGACGATCCAGATCGCCTCGTCTGGCTCCTGTGCGGCCATCTTGTCATAATCCTCCGGGACGGCCTGTAACGTATCGTGATTCGATCGTTCGGCCTCGAGGGCGACGACGACATCGCCGTTGGCGTCGAGCCCCGCCAGATCCAACCGGCCTTCCTCGGTCTCGTGATAGGGACGCACCTCGACGACCGCCGAGTCGGGGTCCTCGAGGAACGTCTCCTCGAGATACTGTTCGCCGAGTGCGACCATCGCGACGTGGAAACTCGATTCGCTCAGATCGCCCACACCGTCGCCGTGAGCGACGCCTTCCCGATGGCGGATCTTCGCCTCCGATCGACCCTCCGGCGTCACTGTGTACAGCACGTGCGGGTACTGACAGTCCTTCCGTAACAGCCCAGCCTCCAGCAGTTCGTCGACGGCGGGCTTCTCGATGCCGACGTACTCGCGCAACCGGATCATGCTATCAGTAAGAAGGTCATACTCTAACTCCGGATCGAACCGCCGCTGGTGGGCGGCATAGACTGCGTGTAAAAATCGCAACTGAGCGTCGGTACACCGGCTCTGAATCCGCTCGTCACGGGAGAGCTTCAGGTTCACCCCACACACCGGGATGTCGTCCCGATCGACCGACTCAAAATCGTGACAGCACTCGATCGCCCGCTCGATGCCCTCCCGGGTGGGATCGTATCGGGACTCACACTCCGAACAAAGGAGCGCGTGGCGATCCCCGTCGTACTCCAACATCTTCGGCAGCCGCTTCGTGTACGGCAACAGCGAATCCGCAGGTGCGGTCGGTTCGGACGACGGATCGTCCGTGTGGTCATCTTGTTCCGCCGCCGATGTCGTGGATACAGTTCCCCGCTGTGTCGGCGCGAGGTCGATCCCGTGCTCAAGACGCGAGCGATCCCGGACCACGTCGAAGGCGGCTTCGAACGCCGTCTCCTTGGCGGCCGACCGTGACAATCTGATTAACCAACAGGGCTCTCAAGACCGCGCTTGCGTTTGTTAATTCAGGCAGTATCGATCGTCCCACCCGTTGTTACGGCAACTCGCCAGTCACGTCAACGAGGTCCTCCTCGGTTCGCCAGCAATATAGCCGCCCTTCCTGGTCAAATAGGTCGAAGACACCGTCCTGCATCCAGCCGAACGGGTGCTTTTCGTCCTCGTACTTCCGCTTGAGGACGTGACTTTTCGTGAAGAACTTCCTCGTTGTCGGCCAGCGTTATGTCCTCCTCGTCAAGTTGGTCTTTGGCACTTTTGAGAACGTCATCATGAACAGGCGACTCCTCATCAGGCATAATGCGAGCTTCTTGTGGCGGAGAGGTATAATGTATGAAGTAAATCACTTGCTCAGGTGGTTATGGTTCACCACAGAGTTTTTTACTCAAGAGTAAACTACTTGCCACTGCGTCGTGTACGTACGGTATGAGCACCGAACTTGGGACTGCTGAGAAGATGGGGTCTCGCGAACTGATCCACTTTGTCACCCAGCAGACGCGATTCTCCCTCATCAATAACATCCTCCAACACCCCAAGCAGCTGCCCTCGATGTACGAGCTCGAGGAGCCCAACCCCAGCGTGAGTGATGCCACCGTCTACAAGCATATCCAGAAGCTGATCGACGCCGGCATCGTCAAGGAGGCCGCCCTGGATGACGACCAGCGCCGGCAGGGGTACCCCCGAAAGTTCTACGGGCTTACCGAAGAGGGTCGCGAGTTCCTGGAGAAGCACAATCTGCTCGCCGCCGAGGAGACGCTCCAGCAGATCTACGAGACCATCTCCGATAAGCCCGAGAAGATGGTTAAATACGAGAACGCGCCGCGTCCAAGTGATAACGGGTGAACCAACCGAACACCCTTGCCGTAGCGGTCCGTGTATTCGGTAATGCGCGTACTCGTCGTTGGAGCGACCGGATTCGTCGGCAGCCGACTCGTTGGGTCGCTGCGATCGGCCGGCCACGACGTCGTCGCCTTCTCCAGAAGCGCGAGCGGGACGGAATTTTCTGACGACGTCGAGATATTCGAAGGCGATCTCGGCGATCCGGCCTCATTAGAGGGGCTCTGTGAAGGGATCGATGTAGCCTACTATCTGATCCACTCGCTGACGGCCGAGAACTTTGCGGAGCTGGACCGGACCTACGCCCGCCGGTTCCGGGAGCTGGCGTCGGCAGCCGGCGTCGACAGAGTGGTCTACTTGAGCGGTATCAGCAGCGGCGAGCGGAACCTCTCGCCACATCTCGCCTCCCGCCGGGAGGTCGAGTCGGTGCTCGAGGCCGGGAGCTTCGATCTGACCGTCCTCCGGGCGGCGATCATCATCGGTGCGGAAAGTGCGAGCTTCCGCATCGTCGACGATCTCACCGACCGGCTTCCCGTGATGACGGTCCCGAAGTGGGTTCGGACGCCGTGTCAGCCGATCGGCATCGACGACGCCGTCGCCTACCTGATCGGCGTCCTCGACGTCGAAGAAACCCGGGGCGGCGTCTACGACATCGGCGCGCCGACCGTGTGGTCCTACGAGTCGCTGCTGAAGCTGACCGCCAAAGAGAAGGGAAGGCGTCTCCTGATCGTACCGGTGCCGGTGATGTCTCCGGCCCTCTCTTCGCACTGGCTCCGGCTGACGACGGACGTCCAGTACGCCATCGCCCGGCCGCTGGTCGAGAGTATGCGAAACCCCGTGACGGTCGACCCCGAACGGGACCTGCAGTCGGTCGTTCCCATCGAGCAGACACCGGTCGAGGTCGCGATCCGGCGGGCGCTCGCAGAAGGCTGATCAGCGGTCTTCCTCGACTGGGATTTCCCGAACCCCACGGAGATCCGTGAGGTGGGCTGCGGCCTCCGCGGACAGCGGAAACGTCCCATCGAGATCCGCCACCGTTCGCCCGTGGAGCAGCCGGCCGAAGGGAGCGCCCCCGACCGCGTAGGTTCGCTTCAGTGCGTCGACAATCGAGTCGGCGAGGCCCGCCCGACAGAGGATCCGCTCGACCGTCTCTTCGCCGACGTGGACGGAGTCGCCCTCGATGAGGATGAACGCGAAGGGACGGGCGTCGAACTGCGCCTCGAGGAACGCCTGTATCGGCTCGGAACTCCAGCGGACGGCCACGATCTCCTCGGACCGTCGGGTCGCCGCCGTCACGACCGCGCGGAACAGCGGATTGCTACCGTCGTAGACGAGAAGCGACTGTTTCACGTGCCCTCTAGGTGCGTCGGGGATTTGAGTGTTTGCGAGCGGCGGTGTTGTTATACTGGAATGCACGCACAACCGGTCGCGATCAGCAGCTGAGACGGGGAATCACAGGAAATATCTCATTTTGACACCAGACGATACGTGCCCCCGTGGATATCACGCTCTCGAGAGTGCGCTATCGTTAAATAGTACCGTATATAGTAACATTACTCTATTCCGTGCATAATTAAGCTAGACCATCCAGAGTAATATGTATCGGTGGGAAACACGGATATGGCAGAGCACGGACTCCTAACGGACCGTCAACAACCCCAGGCCTACTTCGCTCGGGCAGATGAACTGCCGCTCGCTCGTGGAGGCTGGGGCTTGTCGATGGACACCCACTCATGCTCGGCAAACTCGCCGGCTAGTGACGAAGAATGACTGACTACGAGGTAACGCCCCCGCCCGAGCGACTGGCCGACCGCGTGCAGTTGCGCACAGCATTCTCCACAGAACGCGGCGAGGTCACGAAGTTCATGATCCAGTTAGAGTACTGGCTCGACGGCGACTGGCACGAAGTCGTTCGGTACGATCACGACCGGGACGCACCCGGTGGGCACGACGTGACCGAAGAGGGGGTGCATCGGGACGTGTACCGCGACGGCGAGAAATACGACACGGAAGAAGTCTCCCCGCCGATCCCGGCGAATGAGGCCTTCGATCACGCCGAAGAAGATTTACGCGAGAACATCGAACGATTGATCAAGAGGTTTGAAAAATGGCACGGAGTGAAAGACAGGAGCGACCCGTGAGCGACGACGAGTTCGAGTCGATGCCTGAGCGCATCAGCAGTCACTTCGACCGAGTACGTGACCTGCTGGCCGAAGAAACCGAAGACTCCGACGCCTAACGCCGGTCGCCGCAGCAGATCAATTCCGGGACTGGATCGCATACAGCTCCGCGTACTCCCCGTCATCGGACAGCAACTCGTCGTGGGTCCCTTCTTCGATGATCTCGCCCTGATCGACGGTATAGATCCGATCGGCGTTCTTGACCGTCGAGAGCCGATGAGCGATCGCGATCATCCCGTAATCGCGGTCCATCGACTCGATCGCGTCCTGTACCTCCCGTTCGAGGCTCGAATCCAGATCGCTGGTAGCCTCATCGAGCACGAGAAAGTCGGCGTCCTTCAGCAGCGCCCGCGCTAACGCCACCCGCTGGCGCTGTCCCCCGGAGAGTCGAACTCCGTCATCACCGAGCTGTGACTCGTAGCCGTTCGGCAACTCGTCGAGGAACTCATCGACCTTCGCGATTTCACACACCCGTTCGACGTCCGATCGAGTCGCCTCGCGGTTCCCGATCGTCACGTTGTTCTCCAGCGTATCGCTGAAAATGAAGGGCTGCTGGCGGACGACCGCGATCCGTTCGCGCCACTCCTCAATATCGTATTCCTCGATCGACACGCCGTCGCCTCGGATCTCGCCGCGATCGGGGTCGTACATCCGCGCGAGCAGCGAGACGATCGTCGATTTCCCCGCGCCGGACTGGCCGACGAAGGCGACGAACTCCCCGCGTTCGACGTCGAAGGAGATCCCGTCGAGAACCGTCTCCTCCTCGTTGTACGAGAAGTGAACGTCCTCGAAATCGACCCGGTCGACTGAGTCGACGGATCGATCCCCGTCCGTCTCGATCCGCCCGTCGAGGTCGTCAAGGAACTGCTGTGTGCGGACGAGATGGGCGACGTTCCCCTCTACCGAGTAGAGCTGGCTGTTCAGCCGACTCACCCGCGGCGCCAGCTGGAACATCGCGATCAGGAACACGCCCAATTCGCCGAGCGACAATTCGGTGAACACGAACCCGACGTAGATCAACGCGAAGATCGTCATCGCTGCAGACAACTGATAGAAGTTCTGTACCGCCTCTTGGTTGCGCGTGAGATCGACCGACGAGCTAGCGTATTGTTCAACCGAGTCCCGAAAGTCCGAGAAGATCTCCTTGCCAAGTCCGAATAGCTTCACATCCCGTATCCCCTGCGTCCCCGCTTGCACCGATTCCTGTACCCGTTCGTTCGCTTCAGCAACGCGTGTTCCGACGGTCACGGCGGGTTCGATCACTTTCCGCAAAACGATGGTGATCACACCGAGGATCCCGATTGCGAGCAGCGTCATCGTTGACGCGATGTAGAACATGACACCGAGATACATGACCACGAGGAAGGTCGTCTCCATGAGGGTCACACCCTTTGAGATGACCTGAGCCGAATATCCCGTTTCCGTGATGATCGCGTTCAACACGTCGTCGGAGCCCTCCTCGTCGAAGTAGCCCACCTCGGCGTCGAGCGCCCCTCGGAAGGCACGTGTTCGGAGGTCTCTCTCGTACTGTTTCGCGAGGATGGCCTTCAGCCACGCCACGAGAAACGACATCGTGAACCGTCCGGCCATCACCGCTGCGACGCCGAGAATCAGATAGCCGAGTTCGAACGGGATGCCGAGAATCTCGTAGGTCGCAAGGAAGGCGTTCAAGACGGGGCCACCGCTTTCGACGGCGCCGTCGGTCTGGGCGACCTGGATGATCGGGTAGATGAACCCCAGGCCGACGCCCTCGAGGAAGGCCACGAAACCGCCGAACACGACGAGCCCGAGGGTGAAGGTTGGGCGGTATCGGGCGACCCGCTTCAGGGCGTCGAACTTCTGTTGCCACGTGAGATCGTCTGCGTCTGCCATTCAGTTACTACTGGTATCCTTGCTCGATTGAAAAGGGTGACTGTTCGGCGTCGTATCGTCGTGGAGAGACACAAACGGGCGATCCAAACATACGTCCCGAAGAACGCTACTCTTCAGTCAACACGCCCGGCAGGAACCGGTCCTCGTGGGCTTCGATCGTCCCTCGATGCTCGACGAGCGAACCCAGGATCTCCCGGACGCCCTCCTCGAACGTGGTCGATTGGCCGCCGATCAGCTCGGCGTAGCGGTCGTTTTCGATCTCCATCTTGTGCGTTTCGTCCTCGTCACGGGGGTTCTCGAAGTGCTCGACGTCGACGTCGAGATCGAACTCCCCCGAGACGTCCGCGATCGTCTCGGCGATCTCGACGATGCTGATCGGGCGCGTCACCTGATTGTAGACGACGTGAGCGTCGGGGCGATCCTCCACATCGCCGAGGGCCAACCGTGCCAGGCCCTCGACGGCGTCCTCGAGCGCGATGAAGGGCTTGCGCTGTTCGCCTTTCCCGTAGACGGTCATCGGGTAGCCGGCGACCGCCTGTGCACAGAAGCGGTGGGCGACGACGCCGAAGTAGTAATCGAAGTCGAAACGGGTCGCGAGCCGGGGGTCGGCCGCCGTCTCCTCGGTTTCGGTCCCGTAGGTGATCGCCGTCCGGACGTCCGAAATCGGAATATCGAACTGCTCGTGGGCGAGGCGCATGTTCGCTGCGTCGTGCGATTTTGTCATATGATACCAGCTCCCACTCATTGCCGGGAACGGCACCTCGTCGCGTTCGCCTTGGCTCTCCATCGTGGCGCCACCCTCGGGGATCGGGAACTCGGGCGCGCCGTAGACGCCCGTGGTGGTCGTCTCGATGAAGTGCGTATCGCCCAGCCCGTTTTCGTGAAGGCCCCACAGGAGGTTCCGCGTCGCCTGGAGGTTGTTGTGTTGGGTGTAGTTCGCCCGCTCGCCGTTGATCTGCGAATAGGGGGCGGAGGGCTGGGCGGCGGCGTGGACGACGACGGACGGTTCGTGGACCGACAACAATCGATCGACAGTCGCCCGATCGGTCAGATCGCCTTCCACGAAAGAGAGGTTCGAACAGCCGTGAACGTCTTCGGCGGCGTCGATGCGCTCGTCGATGCTCGCGATCGGGACGGCGCTCGTCGAGCCGACCGACTCGACCCACTCCCGCCGCGCGAAGTTATCGACGAGGACGATTCGTTCGTCGGTCCGAGACGCGATCCGAAGTGCCGTCGGCCAGCCGATGTACCCGTCCGCACCCGTAAGAAGGATGGACATACGTTACTCGGCACGTGCGCGAGTGTCGATAAAACCTTTCTCCTTGCGTCCGTACCCCGTCGCGCCCCGACGCTACGACGCCCGCACCAGCGGCTCGTATCACTCCTGGTTCTCCCGAGACCATTCGATGAACGCCGGGATCGTCACGTTTGGGCACATCTGTGGACCGTACGAGATGAAATATTGTAGTGCAACGGCCGAGATTGGCGTGCTCGATTCCGAAGATGTTGGTCGCAAGATCTGTGCATTCGCCGACACGGCTATGAATTCACGTGCAACGTCCCACACGAGAAGAACGGCTGCGTAACGCTCTTAAAACCATATATCCCAATATATTCTATGGTCAAAACCATCCGGGTCTCGGAGGAGTATCACGAGTGGCTGCACGCCCACAAGGAGAGTGACGAGACGATGGAGGAGACGTTACGCCGGATGACGCGAGGGCCACATCCCGACGACGTGGCAGGGCTTCTATCGGAAGAAGAGGCAGCGGACGCCAAGGAGGCGATAGACCGTCTTCGCGGGCGTGACCGCGACCGCCTCGATACCGCCCGCAGCGCGTTCGAACGCGAGAGCGAGGACGAATGATCATCGACTCGTCGTACCTGTTCGATCTGATGGCGGGGGATCCGGACGCGTTCTCGAAGGGCGCGGAACTCGTCGAGAGAGGGGAAATGCAGTGGTTACCGACGCCGGTGGTTTCCGAGACATATTACGGCGTCGCCACGGTTCGCAGCGATACCACCGTACAGGAGGTTCGCAATCGCCTTCTCGGATACCCACGCATTGATGTCGACGAAGAGATCGCGCGGACAGCTGGTGAACTCCTCGCAGCGGCAGACGATTACGCGGGAGGGAACGCCGGTGTCGGACCGAACGACGCATATATCGCTGCGATGGCCGATGTTCTCGGCGATGCCGTCCTGACGGACAACGTCGAAGACTTCGAAGCGTTGGGCGTGTCTGTCGAGGTCTACTGACTCGTATCGAACGGTCCGAACAGACCATCAATTCCGGGCCGAAACAGCACCGGAGTTCGAAACGACACTATGAGGCCCGCACTAACGGCTCGTACCACTCCCGGTTCTCTCTGTACCACTCGACGAACTCCGCGACGCCCTCCCTAATCGTCCGGGTCGGCTCATACCCCAACAACTCCCTCGCCTTCGAACTGTCGGCGTGGGTATGCTCGGCGTCGGCGTCGTGGCGCTCTGCGAACTCGAGTTCTAACTCGGGCGCGAGCTGATCGCGGATCTCTTCGGCCAGCGTCAGAATTTCGATGTTGTCGGTGCTCCCGATGTTGAGCGCCGCCCCGTCCGCTGCGTCCGCCGAGAGCAGCGTCACGTTCGCGCCCACCACGTCATCAATATACGTGAAATCCCGCGTCTGGGTGCCGTCGCCGTAGACGACCGGCGGCTCGTCGTTGAGACACCGCGAGACGAAATTCGAGATCGCCATGTTCGGACGCATCCGTGGCCCGTACACCGTGAAGTACCGCAGTGCGACCGCCGGCAGGTCGTACACCTCGCTGTAGGCGCAGGCGTACCGTTCGGCCGAAAGCTTCGAGGCCCCGTACGGCGAGACGGGCGTCGTCGGATGGGCTTCGTCATACGGGAGGTACTGCGGTTTGCCGTACACCGACGACGAGGAGGCGAGGACGACCCGCTCGATGCCGGTGTCGCGGGCGGCATCCAGCACGTTCAGCGTGCCGTCGACGTTGACCGCGTCGTACGTGCGTGGATCCTCAACGCTCGGGCGGACGCCCGCCTGGGCGGCCTGATGATAGACGAACTCGACATCGTCGATGAGCTCGGCGACCAACTCGGCGTCTCGAACGTCGCCTTCGACGAGCCGATAGGTCCCCTCACCTGCCTCGGCGCGGTCCCGACAGATCTCGACGGTGTGATCCTTGATCCGGGTATCGTAGAAGGGATCGAAGTTGTCCAGCACGGTGACGTCGTGGCCGTCGCGAACGAACCGCTCGGCAAGATGCCCACCGATAAAGCCCGCGCCGCCGGTGACGAGAATTCGCATTATCGGGACGAGTCGGGCATCCGTGAAAAGTCTCTCGCGTTCGTGGTGGTTCGATGGCTGCGAATTGCGTCTGGCCGACCTCAAGATAGGCGACATTTCGATGCACGAACGACGGGTGTCGAGTGACCCCTACTATCCCAACAGAGGAATCTTCTCCCTTCAGGGCGGAGAGGATGTCAAGCGTGTTGAGTGATCTCCTCGAGGGGAAACAGCCGAAGATCATCCCGCTCGGAAACGGCGTTCTGTACTGATTGCGTCGCCCCACTCCGGGTGAATAAGGCATACTTCACGTCGATTTCAGCTCCGCTACTGGGTGACCAGCGAATCTCTGCAGCGTGCTCTTCGAGTGAAGCGAGCGCGCTATAATCGAGCGGCGATGCCGTGAATTTACACTCGCCGACGATCATCGTGCCGTCCGCTGTGAATCCGACGACATCAACCTCGTGATCATGATACCACCAGCGACCGATATCGAGAAGTGTCGCGTCCGGATACAACCCCGGGAGCGCGTCTTGACACAGGGTTTCGAACGCCTGACTGACGAAATCGGGGAGTTCGGGTTCGATCACGGCCGCGTAGGCGTCTTCGCCGAGGCGTTCGTACCGATCTTCGTTTCCGTAGACGAACCGGAACCAAAATCGGAAAAGCGGGTCGAGAATGCGATATCGGCCACGGCGTGATTTAGCTTTCTCTTCGGTGATCGGGACTTCGCGTTCGATGAGGCGTAATCGCTCTAATTTCTGGGTGTAGGTCGAAATTTGCTTGCCGTCAATCCCGATCGATTGGGCGATCTCGTTCGATGTCGTCTTGCCTGCGGCGATCGCAGTGAGGATCGCGAAATATCGATTCGGATCCGTGAGTTCGGTCCGGAGTACGTACTCGGGTTCGTTGTGGAGATAGCCGTTCTGTGAGAGCACCTCGTCGGTGAGGACGGTGCCGAGATCCCGATCGAGATCGATCCCATCGAGATAGTACGGAACACCGCCGAAGATGCCCCAGGTGAAGATACGCTCTTCGGGAGTGTAATCATCCGGAACGAATACCTGTGTGGCCGAAAAGTCGAGCGGGCGGACATCGAGCTTCGTCGTAAACCGACCATACAAGGGACTGTTTCCGAGTAGCGTTGCGTCTTCCATCATGCTAATCGAGGACCCAACGAGAACCAGTGTGCCAGAGGTGTTCTGAAACCGGTGATCCCAGAGCCGTTGAATCACTGAGGGAAGACTCTCGTCGGCGTCGATAAGGTACGGGAACTCGTCAAGGACGACGATCGCGTCTTGCTCTCCGAGGTAGCCAAGGAGTGCTTCCCAGTTCTGTTTGATCTCCGTGATTCCGGGAAAGGATTCGGCAGCAACGTCGACGAACTCGTCGAGTTGGAGCTGTGGTGTCGTCTCGGTCGCCTGATAGACGACAGCGTCGTCGCGGTTCGCGAGAGCGTGTTGGACAAGTTGTGTTTTCCCGAGCCGCCGTCGACCGAAAATAACTGCCATCGCTGCCTCGTCGGACTCATAACTTTCACGTAACCGTGAGAGCTCCGTTTCGCGGTTGACAAACTCGTCCATACGTTCCCAACCCGTCGAACCAAATTAATACTTCTGGATAAGCAGATTCAAAATAGGCTAACATAGAATAGGCTAATATAGAATATACAAATGAAACTATGACCTCGTCTCGTGGACTTCCGGTCGCCCGTGCCCTCTACGAGAACACGCGCAAGACCGAGAAGGTCGAACGGCATGAGTCGGCACCGCGCCCGGAGTTGCCAGAGGCAGTTGTGGAGGCACTCGAGTTCGACGAACCCGATCTTGATGCCGGAAGTTGAATCTCCGGAGCCACACCCGACGAGCACAGCGTTCAAGTCGAATCACGCTGTACCTGCCGGGAGATGAGGTTGACGCGCCGGGGATTGCTGGCGGCGGGGGGCTCGACGCTGGCGGGCTGTTCGAGCCTATCCGAGACGGGGACGGAGGGCCGAAGCGATAACGAAACGGACGGAACAGCCGCCGAGACGGACGGGACGGACCGGAAAGACACCGACACCAGGATCGGGTTCGTCGGCGACGTCATGCTGGGACGCAGCGTGAACGACCGCTGGAGCGACGGCGACCCGGCGGGCGTGTGGGGATCGACGCTGGATCGGCTCCGGGAACTCGATGGGCTCGTGTTGAACCTAGAGTGTTGTATCTCCGAGCGCGGAGAAAAGTGGCCGGGAAAGGTCTACTACTTCCGTGCGGATCCGGGGTTCGCGGTGCCGGCGCTCCGGGCGGCGGACGCCTCCGTCGCCTCGCTCGCGAACAACCATATCCTCGATTTCGGCGAGACGGCGCTGGAGGACACGCGCACGCACCTCGCGGATACGGGTGTCGCACACGCGGGCGCCGGCCCCGACCGGGAGAAAGCGTTCGAGCCGGCGATCACCGAATTCGGCGAACTAACGGTCGCGACGATCGCACTGACCAGCCGGTACGAGACGTACGCCTCGACCGAAACCGAGCCAGGTACCGCCCACGTGACGCTCGATTCGTCCGCGTCCGAGACCCGCGAGCTGATCGACGGCGCGCTTGAACGCGCCCGCGAGCGGGACCCCGATCTCGTCGTCGCCTCGCTGCACTGGGGGCCGAACTGGGAGACGGCGCCCGGAGAGAAACAGCAGAACTTCGCCCGGTGGCTCGTCGAGCGCGGCGTCGACGTGGTCCACGGCCACAGCGCGCACGTCCTGCAGGGCATCGAAGTCCACCAGGGCCGCCCGATCATCTACGATGCGGGCGATTTCGTGGACGACTACGTCGACAAGGAGGGACTCCACAACAAGCGCGGCGCGCTGTTCGAGTTGGTCGTCTCCAAGAGGTCGCTCAAAGAACTCCGGGTCGTCCCCACCGAGATCGAGGACGAAACGGCGACGCTGGCCGACGAGACGACGACCGAGTGGGCTCGTGAAACGATACAGGAACGCTCCGAGCCGTTCGGGACGACCATCGAACGCACCGACGAGAGGCTCTCCGTTCCGCTTGGTGGGGAGTAGCGTCTTACTCGCTGGCCACCAGCTTGTACGCACCGCCGTCGATCTCTCCGTTTTCGGGGTCCGGGGCCCGCTCGGCGAAGTAGATCGCGCCGTCGTGGACGCGCGGCGTGCTCGTCACGACGCCGTCGGTGTCGACGTGCCAGACCTCCTCGGCCGTCTCCGTTTCGACGGCGTAGAGCGTCTGGTCCTTCGAGCCGAAGACGATCCGATCCGCACAGACGGTCGGACAGCCGGTCAGCGGCCGGTCCGTCCCGAACCGCCACCGTTCTTCGCCCGTCTGAGCGTCCAGCGCATAGAGGTTGCCGTCGTGGCTCCCCGCGTAGATCTCGTCGCGGGTGGGGTCGACTCCCGGCCCTACCATCGAGAGCCCGCCCGTCTCGAAGGACCAGTCCTCGGTGCCGCTCTCGAGATCGACCCGGTAGATGTGCTCGTCCCAGGAGCCGAAGAAAGCTGCGCCGTCGTAGGCGGTGATCGGCGCCTTGATCTCCCCGTCCGTGTCGTTCTGTGGGTCGGTCTCGAAGGACCACTTGAACTCCAGTTCGGGATACTCCCAGGCGTAGAGGGTGCCGTCGTTCGATCCGAGCGTCATCGTTCCGGTCACCGGGTCGATCGCCGGCGTGGAGTGGGGATGGTCCGTCGGCCGGCTCTCGCTGTCCTCCCAGAGTACGTCCCCGGAGTCGGGATCGACGGCGAAGGTGCTCCCCTCGGGGTCCGGATACTCGACCCCGACGTAGATCCGGTCGCCGTCGTACGCCGGGCTGCCGCCGATCGAGCCGCCGAGTTCGTTCTCCCACTGTTTTTCGCCCGACTGGGCGTCGAACGCATAGAGGATCCCGTCGTAGGCGCCGATGTACACCGTCCCCTCCGTGACGACCGGCGTCCCGTGGATGCCCCGACCGTCCATGTCGGTCTCCTGTTGCCAGCGGACCTCGCCGTCCGGCGAGAGCGCGGTCAGATAGCCCGTGTCTCCGGGGAAGACGACCCCGCCGTCGGGAAGCGGGACCGCGCTCGCTTTCGGCGCCGAGTGGTCGTCCGTGTTGTGTTCGGAGATCCGCCACTCGATGTCGACGGCGTCCGGGACCGTCTGCTCGGGGAAGTACCCCCAGTTCTCCAGCGACCGCCGGAACTGTCTGACGCCCTCGATGACGGTCTGTTCCGCCGGATCCTCGACCGTCTCGGCGGGCTCCGGCAGATCGGGATTTCCGCCAGTCTCTCCGGACCCGTCCTCGTTTCCGCCGCCGTCGCCGTTACCGGAATCGGAACTCGGGGCCTGACAGCCGGCGGCGGCCGCGAACGTACCGACGCTGGCCGCCAACACCGCACGGCGTGATAGTCCGCGCTTCATGTTCTTCCCCGTCATAGCCGTGGACCGCTTATATAACCCCTGAAAAGTCGGTCGCCGGCCGGACCGCGTCGATGCGATGTCAGTCACTCGTGCGCGATCAACTGGGCTGACTACTGTAGAATAGAAGTTCTAATTTCAGAAATCGCGAGTTCCGAAATTACGATTTCTTTCTCGAGTTCTCGTGTGCCGCTCCCTCGGTTACACCGTACAGGGGAGGATATCTCCTGATCAATAAGGTAAAGTTCCCGAGCGCCGCAGAACAAGGTATGGATTTCAGCCTCACGGCCGAACAGAAGCAGATCACCGAGATGGTCTCGGAGTTCGTCGACGAGGAGGTCGTCCCGATCGCCGCCGAGATCGACAAAAAAGACGAGTTCCCCCACGAATTGGTCGATCAGCTCGCCGAACTCGGGCTGATGGGCATGCCCTTCCCCGAAGAGTACGGCGGCGCCGGGCTGGATTATCACGCCTATCCGGCGGCCCTAGAGGAGATCTCGCGAGGGTCGGGCGGGCTCGGGACGATCGTCGCCGCCCACATCTCGCTTGCGGGCAACATGGTCTACGCCTTCGGCAACGAGGCACAGAAAGAGGAGTACCTCACGCCGCTGGCGGAAGGCGAAGAGATCGGCGCCTTCGCGCTCTCGGAGGCCGGCGCGGGCAGCGACGTGCCCGCGATGGTGACGACCGCCGAGAAGGACGGCGACGAGTACGTGATCAACGGCGGCAAGCTGTGGATCTCCAACGGCTCGGTCGCCGACACGGTGACGCTCTTCGCCAAGACCGACCCCGACGCCGGCAACAAGGGTATCTCCTCGTTCATCGTCCGGCCCGAGGAGGACGACGGCTTCATCGTCGAGGGAACCGAGGAGAAACTCGGCGACAAGGGCTGTCCGACTGCCGAGTTGCGCTTCGATGACCTCCGGGTTCCGGAATCGAGGCGGCTCGGCGAGGAGGGCGAGGGGTTCGTGCAGGCGCTGAAGACGCTCAACGGCGGACGGATCACGATCGCGGCCCGGTCGGTCGGGATCGCCCAGGCCGCCCTCGACGAGGCACGCGAGTACGCCCAACAGCGCGAGCAGTTCGGCGATCCGATCTCGGAGTTCCAGGCGATCCAGCACAAACTCGCCGACATGGACACGAAGACGCGGGCCGCCCGCCTGCTCATGCACTCGGCGGCCGACAAGAAGATGGCCGGCGAGAAGTTCGTCAAGGAGGCCGCCCAGGCCAAACTCTACGCGTCGGAAGTGAGCCGGGAGGTCGCAAACGAGGGCATCCAGATCCACGGCGGCTACGGCTACACGAAGGACTTCCCTGCCGAGCGCTTCTACCGGGACGCCAAGCTCAACGAGATCTACGAGGGCACAAGCGAGGTGCTGCGGAACACGATCGCGAGCGAACTGCTGGAGTGAACGACAGGTCGTGTATCTGCCGAGAAAGGGTCGGTTCGTGGCGGCCGACGACAGTGTTTTATTTGCTGGCTCACGATGTACACATATGAGTTCCGGATCGAAGGACAAGCGGCGAGTCCAGTTCCGTGCACCGGAGGGGCTCGTCGAACGAACGGACGTGTTAGCGACCGTGCTCGAAACCGATCGGACGGACGTCATCATCTCGGCGCTCCGTAAGTACCTCCGGGACGCTGCTCACAACGACGAGCTCAAACAGGAGATCGCGGAGGCCTACTACGGGGAGGAGATCTCGTTCGGACAACTGAAAGACCTCGTCGGTCACGAGGAGGCTGCCAACTTCCGCGTCCTCAAAACGCAACTGAGCGAGGAGTTCCTCGAAGATGCCGGGGAGGAGCTCGTCGATTCGTAGATGCAGGTCGTCGCCGATACCTCGGCACTCGTGAGTTTAGGGATAGTAGCTGACAGGGATCATTCCCCTCTCGATTACGTACTCAGCGACCACACCTTGTCCGTTCCCGAACAGGTCATCGATGAATTAGAGGAGACGGCTGTCTACGACGACCCCTCCGGCCGAGGAGCCCGAAACACGCTCGACCGATGTGAAACGTTCGAGATCCACTCGGTCGAGCTGGACGAGACCTTCCCGCTAGACGACGGGGAGAACGCTGCCGTCACGCTGGCAAACGAGATCGGAGCCACTCAGTTCTTCTGTGACGAATTCAATCAGCTCGCGCTCGTACACGCTTCCTTGACGACTGCTCGGCTGGTAACGACACCGACACTGCTCGTGTTGCTCGCCAGACGCGAGAAGCTTTCCGGTGCGGACACAGAGGCTATTCTCACAGCCATAAGCGAGGCGCGGAGCTGGTCTGAGAACGCCTACGTGAACAGAGCACGGACCACGCTGGCCCAGCAGTGACTTCCGCTCATCCGACTCGCGCCCGGTAGATCGAGCTTCCCAACGCAATAGATCAGGGTTCGACCGGGGACGAACCGACCTCAAGTCGGCCCTCCCGATCAGTCGCTCCCCCCGGAGTGTTCCGATTCGTTCAGCCGTTCGTCCATCCACTCGAACTGCGCCTCGACGGCGTCCTTCCCTGCCTCGGTCAGCGAGTAGACGTCCTCGAGGCCTTCGACGTGCTTTTCGACGAATCCGGCCGATTCGAGGGCATCCAGCGCC
Source organism: Natronomonas aquatica (assembly GCF_024449025.1). Lineage (GTDB taxonomy): Archaea > Halobacteriota > Halobacteria > Halobacteriales > Haloarculaceae > Natronomonas > Natronomonas aquatica. The sequence continues at coordinate 33,244 of NZ_JAHLKM010000013.1, forward strand.
CCGTAGAACCGGTCGGGGGTCACTCGGCGATCGTACCGCGACTCGAGGGCCGACTTCAGCGCCTGGGCGCGCCGCTCCTCCCCGTACAGAAGGATACAGACGTCGCGGCGGAGCCCGCTCGTGAGCCATTCCATACTACCGTTCGGGGCACCGACCCCCAAAGGCGCTCCGGATGCCACGGCCGGAACCGGTAGTTTTCCGGTCCGTCGGTTCCTATCGTTGGCCATGGTCACGGCCGAATCGGGGGCGATCACCGCCCGCTACCGCGAGACCGACGGCGAACGACTGTTAGAGTTCGAGGCCGACGGCGAAAGCGCCGCGATCGCCCAGAACATCGAGGGGTACGCGATGTTGAAGGTGCGGCCGACAGCCGACGGCGACGAACTCGAACGCTACTACGGCTTCGAGATGGCGCTGGATCACGCCGCGGAGTTGCTCGGCGTCGCACCCAAGGAGTTGCCGGTGCCGGAGGAAGCCGCTGACATGGGCATGTAGACGAGCGCGTTTCTGTTCGGACGCGGGTTCGGCGGGGATCGGTCGGTAGCTATTTCACCGTCGTGTGGCTTTTCGTGTGTATGAACGCCCACTCCGTGCTCGAAGACTGGGAAGTCACCCCCTTCGACGGAGGGTTCGACGGGCTCGCCGATCTCGGCTCTCGCGGGTTCGACGGCGCGGTCGAGGCCGCCGACAAGTGGCTGTTTCTCCGCGACGGCGAGCCGGTCGCCGTCCTCGCGGATCTCGACGCGAATCCCCGTTCCGGCGATATCGACGCCTTCGAGGACGCTTCAGGACAGAAGCACGAGGCGCCGAACCCCGCGGCCGTAACCCTCGCGGCGATGTTCGCCCTCGACGGCGAGGTCCGGGGCCGGTATTTCACCGACGACACGCCGCTTTCGGCGGTCCACGACACGCTCTCGGGCGGCAGCTTCACCGGCTACGTCGAACTCTCCGAGAACGTCCTCAGCGGCGATTATTACTACGTCTACGTCGACGGCGCGGTCGATCACGTCGGGGTCGTCGGCTCGGGCCAGCGGCTCTACGGCGAGGAGGCCCGGACGAAAGCCGAAAACGAGGTCGGCATCTACGCGGTGACGGCTGTCTCGCTTCCGGAACTGGAGCTTCCGGAGCCCGAAGAGACGGAATCGGATGCCGCCACTGGTCCGGGAACGAACGCAGGGGCAGAGCCGGAAACGAAACCGGACACCGACGCAGGAATCGCCCCGACAGCCGGTTCCGACGACGCGTCGGACGCCGAACCGGCCGCCTCCCCGACCGACGACACGTCGGCGGACACGACAACCGCCGCTGACGCTGACGCCGACGCCGACGGGGAGTCCGGTCCGGTCGTAGCGCAGACGACCTCCGAAGACGAAGCCGAAGCCGAGGACGAGGAGGGAGTCGAGAGCGAAGACGACAGTGAAACCGAAGACGAAGCCGAAGGCGAAGGTAGAGACGGGGACGAAAACGGCGACAGAGACGACGGGGACAACGACACGCGAGGCGTAGACACCGATCGGGACCGGCCGGATCGTTCGGACGATCCGACCGACGAGGGCGGGACCGGACAGTCCGAAACGGAGGCCGACGAACCGACGCGGGAGCCCGCCCAGGACCCGTACCCCTCGGCTGGCGGCGAGGCAGGATCGACCGACCGGAGCGACAGCACACGACAGTCTGGACCCGGAACCGGCGAAACCGACCGACAGCCGGCCGAGGAGCCGAACGGGAGCGAGCCGACCGAGACCGCCTCGGGGATTGGCGGGCTCGCAACCCGATCGGTCCCGTCGCTTGACCCCGAACGGAGCAGAGAGGAAAGTGCGGAACCGCCCGGGACCGATCGGACCGGATCGACCGCCAGCCGTGGCCGGACCGCCGACGCCTCCCGTTCGGCTGACGTGTCGAGCGCCGATCCGGGGGCGCCCGGCGCCGCCGGGCGATCCTCGAGCGGGAAACTCGAGGAGTACGAAGCGCGGATCGAAGACCTCGAAGCCGAACTCGCCGAGCACGAATCGACGATCGAGGAGTACGAGGGCCGGATCGAGGCGTACGAGGCGCGAACCGACGAGTACGAAGCGCGGATCGAGGACCTCGAAGCCGAACTCGAGACGGTACGGTCCGAGCGTGACGACCTGGAATCCCGGCTCGAAGCGATGGACGACGGTCCCGCGACCGGGACATCCTACGCTCCCGAGGAGGCGCTCGCGGAGACGAGCCTGTTCGTCCGCGAGCGAACGCGCGGCGAGGCGACCCTCGAGGACGCCCACGACGGAACTGAGGATCGAGAGACGGTCGTCTCGAACCTCCGGATCGACTACCACACGACGTTCGATTCGGCGGACGTGACCGTCGAAAACGATCCCTTCGAGACGTGGCTCCGGTCGTCACCGCCCTACGAGTTCGCCGAGTGGCTCGTCACCGAACTGCTCTTCGAGATCCGATCGACGGGCGCACAGGGCGGCCTCCGGCCGCTGTACGACGCGCTCCCGGCGATTGATCGCATCGGGTTCGGCGAAGAGCTCCCGACCGTGCCGGGAGAATCAGACGATCCCGAGACGAAACAGTTCGACATCGTCGCCCGCGATAAGAAGGGCAATCCCCTCGTGGTCGCCCACTTCGATCAGCAGCGCGACCCGACCCACGCGGACACGATCGGCCCGTTTGTCGCCGACAGCTCCGATATCTGTGAGGCTCACGGGACGCTCGCGGCAGCTATCGCGGTCACCTCGAGTTACTTCGAGGCCGACGCGATGAGCGCGACCGAGGAGGCGACCAGTTCCAGCCTCCTCTCGCGGAGCAAACACCGGAGCTACGTGAAGCTCTCCCGGTCGAACGGCTATCACCTCTGTCTGGTCGAGGCCCGCGAGGGCTCGTTCAACCTGACGGAGCCGGATCTATAGCCGACGCCGCCGCTTTTGGACCAAAGAGACGAGACAGAAACAGAGCCGCGTTAGCCTTCGATCTCCGGGACGTCGTCGATCTTCATCCCTTCGAGCTTGTCGATGATGTCGTCGATCTTCGAGTCGAGATCGTCGACGAACCCGGCGGTGTCCTCCGTCGTGATGGCACCCTGGCTCGAGGGCTCGATGAGGTTCTCTTCCTCGAGGACGCGCAGCGAGTACCGGACCTTGTGGTGGGGGTACCCCGTCTCGTTGGACATCTTGACGATCCCGATCGGCTCGTTCTCGATGACCATCCGGAGAACACGGAGGTGACGTTCCAGCATGTCTACTTCCTTCTCAAGCCTATCTATCATGGCATTTGTTAACTTGTGTTTACAGGTTTTAAATGTTGCTGTCCGTTCGGACTGCTCTCGGGGGGGTTCGACCCGTCGTACGTCAGCGTTTTCGTGTAATATATAAATGCCTTGTGACTGTTACACGTGTGCGAACGGTTCTGCGTTCGGTCGCCGGGGCAGGTGTTGAGAACGGCCCAGCGGCCGCACCGATCGCCGCTTGCGGGATCGCTTCCGGTTTGATTCCGTTTCGGTGCTCGGCGGCCGAGCCCCCGGGTGTGTCCCACAGACCGTAATCTGTTTACCCGATAGACCGGAAGGTAGGTCCGATGACCGTAACCATCGTCGGTTCGCAGCTCGGCGACGAGGGGAAGGGCGGCATCGTCGACGTCTACGGCGATGCCGCGGACGTCGTCGTGCGCTATCAGGGCGGCGACAACGCCGGCCACACCGTCGTCTACGAGGGCGAGGAGTACAAGCTCTCGCTCGTGCCCTCCGGTGCCGTCCGCGGCAAGGTCGGCGTGTTGGGCAACGGCTGTGTCGTCAACCCCTCGACGCTGTTCGAGGAGATCGACACGCTCGAAGAGCGGGGGCTCTCCCCGGACGTCCGGGTCGCCGAACGCGCCCACGCGATCTTGCCCTATCACCGCGTCCTCGATGGGCTCGAGGAGGACGTCAAATCGGACGACGATCTGGCGGCCGGCACGACCGGCCGCGGGATCGGCCCCACCTACGAGGACAAGGCCGGCCGCCGGGGGATCCGGATCGGCGATCTCCTGGATCCCGACACGCTCCGCGAACGGCTCGAGTACGTCGTCCCGCAGAAGCGCGCGCTCGTCGAGGAGGTCTACGACCTTTCGATCGGCGAGGACGTCGACCGGGCGGCCTTCGATACCGAGACGCTCTTCGAGACCTATCGCGCGTTCGGCGAACGGCTCGAACGCGAGGGGATGGCGATAAACTGCGGGGCCTTCCTCGATCGCCGGCTGGAGACGGGCGATGAGATCATGTTCGAGGGCGCCCAGGGCACCTCGATCGACATCGACCACGGGATCTACCCGTACGTCACCTCCTCGAACCCGACCGCGGGCGGGGCGGCGGTCGGCACCGGTCTCGGCCCGACCGTCGTCGGGAGCGGCGAGGTGATCGGGATCGTCAAGGCGTACCTCTCGCGGGTCGGCACGGGACCGCTGCCGACCGAACTCGGATCGGTCGACGGTCAGACTCCCGCCGAGGGCGGCCGACCGTCGGCGGCCGATCTGGCCACGTACATCCGCGACGAGGGCGGCGAGTACGGCACCGTCACCGGCCGGCCGCGCCGGGTCGGCTGGCTCGACATGCCGATGCTTCGGCACGCCGCCCGCGTCAACGGCTTCACCGGCCTCGCCGTCAATCACCTCGACGTCCTTGCCGGGCTCGAGGAAGTCGAGGTCGGGCACGCCTACACGCTCGCGGGCGAGGAACTGTTGACGATGCCGCCGACCACCGAACAGTGGGGCGACTGTGAGGCCCAGTTTCGGACCTTCGAGGGCTGGCCCGACGTCGAGTGGGACGCCGTCGCCAGATCCGGGTACGACGCGCTTCCCGAGAACGCCCGCACGTATCTCGAATACATCGCCGAGGAACTCGACACGCCGATCTACGCGGTGGGCGTCGGCCCCGGCCGCGAGGAAACGATCGTCGTCGAGTCGCCCTATTAATTCCCGTCGTCCGCGTCCGATCGCTTCCGGTAGGCCCGCACCGACAGCACGAGAAATACCGCCCCGAGGACGCGTGCGGCAGTGACGAATTCCTCGCGCCACGCCAGCGAGTCGGCGTCCTCGTAGACCAGACGGCCGCCCGTTTCAAGGTACCGCCGCGGGAAACACAGCGCGAGCGCGGCGAAGACCCCGACGACGTCCAGCAGTCGGTCGTAGACCCGTCCGCCGACGACGGCGACGAGGACGTAGGCGATTCCCTCGGCCCTGACGGTGGGACCGAGCCACCCTTTCGGCGTCGCTTCCTCGGGATTCTCGAAGGCGAGCGTCTCATAGAGGTCTACCGTGCGATCCGGGAACGCTGCGAGGAAAGTACCCAGGATGCCGAACAGTGCTCTAGACATACTCCGGAGGACGAACAGCGGCGGTTTAATTCTGTCCTCGATAGCGAGGTCTATTCGTCCCGTTCGCCGCCGTCGGCCCGCGTCGCGGGCGAGGGCTCCGATTCGGCCTGCGGTGCTGGCGTGGACGCCGGGTCCGCCGAGTCGTCGGTCTCGTCCCGGCCCCCCGTCGTGAACGCGGCGACCTGCTCCGAGAGATCGGTCGCCATGTCGGCGAGTTCCTGGACGTCGGTGACCGTGTCCTCAAGCGAGTCGACCTGCGCAGCGGTCCGCTCGGCGGCGTCCGCCGAGTCGCGGGCGGTGGACTCCCCGGTCGACGAGACGTCCTCGACCATGGACGCGATCTCCTCGGCCGAGGCGGCCTGTTCGTCGGTCGCGTCGCTGATCTCGGTGATCCCGTCCTCGGCCTCCTCGATCGCGGCGGCGATGTCGTCGAACATGGCGATCGTCTCGTCGATCGTTTCGGCGCCGGTCGTTACGCGGTCGCTCATCTCCTCGATGCTGGCGACGGTTTCGTCGGTCGCGCTCCGCGCCGTCTCGATGCGGCTCTCGATCTCGTCGGTGGCCGAGGCGGCTTCCTCAGCCAGGGATTTGACCTCGCTCGCGACGACCGCGAACCCGTCGCCGTCGCCGTCGGCGCTGGCGGCCTCGATGGAGGCGTTCAGCGCCAGGATGTTGGTCTGGGCGGCGATCTCGCCGATCATATCGGCTATCTCGCCGATCTCGTTCATCTGCTCGTTCAGTGCCGTGATCTCCTTGGCGACTTCTTCGGCCTGTGCCTCGATCGCTGCGATCTCCTCGGTCGCGTCGTTCGCGTACTCGCGGCCCGCTTCGCCGCGCTCGACGGCGGTGTTGGCCGTGGCTGCGACTTCCTGTGAGGAGGACGCGATCTCCTCGACCGTCGCCGACATGTCGCTGATCTCGTCCGCCGCGGTTCGGAGCTGGTCGTTCTGTTCTTCGGCGCGAGCCGCGACCTCCGAGACCGATCGCTCGACGTCGGCGCTCGACTCCTTGATCTCCGTCGATCGATCGGCGATGTCGGTGCTGTTTGTCGAGACCGTGTCGGCGAACGATTGGATATCGAGCACCGTTTGCTCGAAATCAGCGATCATATCGTTGAACGCCCGGGCGATCGCGGCCATCGCGTCGTTCTCCACGGCGTCGTCGAGTCGTTGTGTGAGATCGCCGTCGGCACACGCCGTCATGGTGGTCTGATACCGCTCGGCCGTAGACTCAAGTTCCTCGTGTAACGCCGTGATCTCTTCCTTTTGACGGTCGGCTTCCCGCTGTTTCCGCTCGGCAACCTCCTTCGCCTCCTCGATCTCGTCGACCTTCTCTTGGATCCGTTCGCGGGTCCGTTGCCGTTGGATCGCGATCGACTGCCAGAGGAACGTGATCGCCGTCGCGAGCATCAGGACGCCGATCGCGTGGATCCCACCCCAGACGACGGGATTCGCCATGGCTGCCGGGTGATTGTACACCATGAACCACTCGATGAGCCCGAAGACGCTGTGCTGGATCGCGACGTATCCGATCGTGATACCGAACGGAACCCAGTCCTCGTACAGCGCGACGACGCCGACGCCGACGAAGTACAGAAAGTGCGCCTCGATGAAGCCCCCAGTGAAGTACGCGAGGGTCGACGCGGTTGTCATAAATCCCATCGCCGCCAGCGCCGACCGGGCGCGACGCGGCAACTGCGGCAGCGCGGCCGCGATCAGGAGGCCGACGACGAGTCCGCTCCCGGCGAGCGAGTGCGTCATCGGGATGGCCGGCAGTTCGGCACCGGTGACCGATTGGACGCCGGTCATCCGACTGATGCCGAACACCAACGGGACGAGCGCGGCGGTAAATCCGATGATACCACGGTGGCGCTTTCCGAACGATTCCTCGGGGATTTCAGTCCCGTTCGGTGTGTTTTCGATGTACTGGCCGATCGCGGACTGTGAGTGACCCGTGGTCATTGGTCTCCTCTTTTTGCCAGTGACTATAAGTACCGTAACAAAAACGAGGTATAAATGAGCCGTTAGGCTTATACTGAGGATTCGATCGAAACCGACGGTTTCAGCTTGTTATTGTCAGTTTCTCGATGATCTGATACTCTCTTCGATGGACGGTACATCGGAGACGGCGACGAGAACAGTTACACTCAGCGTCGTCTACGTGTCAAAAATCTAAAATCGAGATCGGATCGCTGCCCGTGTCGCCACCGGCGAGACCGCGAGTGACCGAGACAAGACTTTCCGGCCCGGGCAAGCGTTGTCCGCCTCCCGCCGAACTGTCGGTCCGACCGCCGAAACCGATCCCCCCGATCAGTGGATCCCGAGCGCTTCGATCTGCTCTTGATACCGGTTGCGGATCGTCACTTCGGTCACCTGAGCGACCTCGGCGACCTCCCGCTGTGTTTTCTTCTCGTTACAGAGAAGCGAGGCGGCGTAAATGGCGGCCGCGGCATAGCCCGTCGGGGATTTCCCCGAGAGCATCCCCTTCTCGGCGGTGACCTCGATGATCTCCCGTGTCTTCTGTTCGACCTCCTCGCTGAGGCCGAGTTCCGAACAGAAGCGAGGGACGTACTGGACGGGATCGACCGGTTCGAGTCCCAAGGAGAGTTCCTGTGCGATATAGCGGTACGTGCGGCCGATCTCTTTTTGCTCGACGCGGGCGACTTCGGCGACCTCGTCGAGGCTTCGCGGAATCCCTTCCTGTCGGCAGGCCGCATACAGCGCGGCGGTGGCGACGCCCTCGATCGAACGGCCCCGGATGAGGTCGTCGTCGAGCGCCCGCCGGTAGATGACCGAGGCGACCTCCCGGACGGAGCGGGGGACGCCCAGCGCCGAGGACATCCGGTCGATCTCCGAGAGCGCGAACTGGAGGTTCCGCTCGCCGGCGTCCTTGGTCCGGATCCGCTCTTGCCACTTCCGGAGCCGGTGCATCTGGGAGCGTTTTTCCGAAGAGATGGATCGCCCGTAAGCGTCTTTATCCTTCCAGTCGATCTGGGTCGTCAGCCCCTTGTCGTGCATCGTCTGGGTCGTCGGTGCCCCGACGCGGGATTTCGACTGACGCTCGGAGTGGTTGAACGCCCGCCACTCGGGCCCCCGATCGATGTTTTCCTCCTCGATTACGAGCCCACAGTCCTCACAGACCAACTCGCCGCCCCCATCGGCGCTGCGTACCAGCGAGTCCGAATCGCACTCGGGACAGCCGGTCTCTTCTTCCGTCTCCGTCTCGTCCTCGCTGGTGCGCTCTCTCTGACGGGTAGGCCCTGGCATTATACTTATATGATTTGCCTACTCTACATATAAATGCTTTGCACACCCGGCTTTTTGCCCCGTTTGTTTTCGACCAAAAAGAGACAACACAAAAGGGCTTTTCCGGCCGCCCCGACGCAAGGGCATGGGTCCGACGCCGGGTTCACGACGACGGCTCGCCTCGATTGACTGTGCTGTGGTGGTTCTTTCGCTCCTTTTGACGTTCGTGGCGACAGCGGCCGCCGTCACGACGGTCCCCGTGACGGAGCCGCCGGTCGAGACCGAAGACCAAGGACCGATCGTCTCGCCGGCCGCTCTCTTCGCGCTCGCGGCCTGTGTCCTCCTCGGGCGCCGGGTTCATTTCGCTGGCCGCCGAAGGTCCGGCAGTGGCAGAGACCGAGCGCAAGCGGGTCGACATGACGAGTGGCGCGATCGCGCCGCGGCTGGCGCGACTCGCGTGGCCGCTCGTCGTCGGCAACCTGCTCCAGACGTTCTACAACCTCGCCGATATGTTCTGGGTCGGCCGCGTGAGCCCCGACGCCGTCGCCGCCGTCTCGCTCATGTTCCCGCTGTCGTGGATGTTCGTCTCGACGGCGATCGGGATCACGGCGGCGACGATCGCGCTCGTCTCCCAGCACGTCGGCGCCGGCGAGGATCGCCGTGCAGACCACGTCGTCGCCCAGACGCTGCTTTTGACGCTGGCCGTCTCGGTCGCCCTCGCCGCGGCCGGGTACGCTGCCCGCCGACAACTGCTTGCCTTTATCGGCGCCGAGGGGGCCGTCTTCGTGGCGTCGCTGGCCTACATCGAGATCATCTTCCTCTCGTTGCCATTTACGTTCCTGTTTTTCGCCTTCCGTGCCTCGCTGCAGGGAGCCGGCGACACCCGGACCGCGATGTGGCTGATGCTGCTCTCGGCCGGGCTCAACGTCGTGATCGATCCCGTCTTCATCCTCGGGTGGGGGCCGTTCCCCGCGATGGGCACCCGCGGCGCGGCGTGGGCGACGTTTCTCGCCCGCGGGGTCGCCGTCGTCGCCGGGATTTACGTCCTGTTGGTCGGCGGGTTCGGCGTCCGGCTCCGGGTGGGGGATCTCCGGCCCGACCTGCCCGTCCTCCGCCGGCTCGTCTCGATCGGCTACCCCTCGACGATCGACGGCTGGGCCCGAAGCTTCGCGGCGGTGGTCATGGCCGCCCTCGTGGCGCCCTTCGGGACGGCCGCCATCGCCGCCTACGGGATCGGCGTCCGGCTGATGTCGGTCTCCTGGACCGTCGCCGGGGCGGCCGGACAGGCGACGGCGACCGGCGTCGGCCAGAACCTCGGCGCGGGGACGCCGGACCGGGCGGCGCGTGTCACGGGCGTCGCGACCGGCGGGACGATGGCCGTCCTCTTTGCCGTCGCGGCCGCCTGCGTGTTCGCCCCCGAGTTTTTCCTCGGCGTCTTCGTCGACGACCCCGACGTGATCGCCGAGGGCGTGGTCTTTCTGCGGGTCACCGCCCCCTTCTGGGCCTTCTTCGGCGGGACGATGGTGATCCAGGGCGCCTTCCGCGGGGCCGGCCGGACCGAGGTGGCGATGGTGCTGTCGTTTCTCTCGCGGTGGGTGTTCCGCGTGCCGATCGCGCTCGTGCTCGCGTTCGGCGCCGTCACGGTCCCGGGGACGGCGCTCGTCCTCGATGTCGGCCCGAACGTCGGCGTCGTCGGCGTCTGGGTCGCCTACGCCGCCGGCTCGTTCGTCAGCTTTCTCGTTGCCGTCGGTTGGTTCCGGCGTGGCGGCTGGACCGAGGGGGTCCTCGAGTCGGCCGGCGAGGACGGGGACGATCCGAAGCCCGTTCCCCCGGAGGACCTCGACGCGGGGAACGACTGACGGGATCCGGCTCGAACACCCCCGTCGCCGTCATACCTCGACGACGCTTCGGATCGCCTCCTCGATCCGGGCGGCGTTCGGCAACTGGAAGTCCTCCAGTTCGTACAGCGGATAGACGGCGTCCCAGCCGGTGACGCGCTCGATCGGCGCCTCCTGGTAGTACAGCGCCTCCTCCTGTAGCAGGGCGGTGATCTCGCCGGCGAGCCCGCCCGTCCTGGGCGCCTCGTGGACGACGACTGCCCGGCCGGTCTTCTTGAAGGACTCGACGATCGTCCCGGTATCCATCGGCGACAGCGTCCGGAGGTCGACGACCTCGGGGTCGATCCCCTCGCCGGCGACCGCCTCGGCGGCCTCCTGTGTCGGCCGGGTCGACGCGCCCCAGGTGAACACCGAGACGTCCGAGCCCTCGCGCCGGACCGCGGCCTCGCCGATCGGCGTCTCGTAGGTCCCCTCGGGGACGTCCTCGCGGAAGGAGCGGTAGATCTTCTTCGGTTCGAAGAACATCACGGGGTCGGGATCCCGGATCGCCGCCGTCAGCAGCCCTTTCGCGTCGTGTGGTGTACTCGGGGCGACGACCTTGAAGCCGGGGTGGTGGACGAAGATCGCCTCCATCGACTCGCCGTGGAGATCCGGCGCGCGGACGCCGCCGCCGAAGGGCGCCCGCAGCACCATCCGACAGGGGAACTGCCCGCGCGAGCGGGCGTTCATGCGGGCGGCGCGGGTGAAGAGTTGCTCCAGGGCGGCGTAGGTAAAGCCCATGAACTGGATCTCCGCGATCGGGCGCATCCCCGAGGCCGCCAGCCCGATCGCCGCGCCGGCGATACCGGTCTCCGAAAGCGGCGTGTCGATCACCCGCTCGGGGCCGAACGCGTCGTAGACGCCCTCGGTCGCCCGGAAGACGCCGCCGGAACGGCCGACGTCCTCGCCCAGAAGGACGACCGACTCGTCTTCGGCCATCTCGTCGTGGATCGCCTCGGCGACCGCCTCGACCAGGGTGAGTTTTTCGGCCGCCATGGTTACCACCTGAAGGCCGCCTCGCCGTGGCGATCGACGAGATCGAGCAGTTCCTCGCGCTGGTCGTCGACGTAGTCGGGCGGGTTCGCGAACACCTCGTCGAACACCTCCTCGGGGGACTGGGTTTCGGCGATCTCGAGGGCGCTCTCGGCGGCCTCCCGCGCCCGCTCTTCGGCCGCCTCCCGGATCGATTCGAAATCGTCCGGACCGAGGAGCCCCCGATCTTCGAGGAACGTCTCGTAGCGGTCGATCGGGTCCCGCTCCCGCCAGGCCTCGATGTCGACGTTTTCGCGGTAGTCGTCGGCGTCACTGGAGGAGTGGGCGCCGCGGCGGTAGGTCAGAACCTCCAGGAGATGCGGCTCGCCCGCCCGTGCGGCCTCGACGGCCCGCTTGGTCGCCCGGTAGGTCGCCAGCACGTCGTTGCCGTCGACGAGCGTCCCCTCGAACCCGTAGCCGGCCGCCCGGTCCGCGTACGTGTCGGCCGCGGTCTGTCGCTCGACCGGCGTCGAGATCGCCCACTGGTTGTTGAGTAACAAGAAGACGACCGGTAACTCGAGGGCGCCGGCGAAGTTCAACCCGGCGTGGAAATCGCCCTTGCTGGCGCCGCCGTCGCCGACGCTGACGAGGCCGACCTCGTCTTTGCCCTGCAGTTTCCGCCCCCACATGAGCCCGGCGGTCTGGGGGAGTTGGGTCCCGACGGCGACGATGTGTGGCATCCGCCGTTCGTACGGTTCCATCTCCGCGATGGAGTCAGCCGCCCACTCCTCGTATCCGCGGAGCCAAAACAGCAGGATGTCCTCGAGCGGCCGGCCGCGCTGGATCTGGGCGCCGTACTGGCGCCACTCGGTGTTCATCCAGTCGCGATCCGACAGCGCCGCCGCGGGGCCGACGTGGGACGCCTCCAGCCCGCGACACTCCATCCAGAAGTGGAACTCGCCCTGTCGCTGGAGCGTCAGCCCGCGCTCTTCGAGGGCGCGCGCCTGTATCATCGACCCGTACATCCCCCGCAGTTCCTCGTCGGTCAGATCGAGCGCCGCCACCGCCTCGGCGTCGTAGGATCCGTCGGGGGCGAGGATCCGCTCGCAGTCGTCGTACTCCTCCGGGAAGCGTGCCATGGGGGAGCCGTCGGGCGTCCGGGATATATATGTTAACGTGTGTCTGCGGAAGCCACGGACGGTCGGTTCCCGGTCCCGCCAGCGCGGAGGAAACCCGCCAGCGAAGGCCCGGGAGGTTCCACCGCCCGGGACGGAGCCTAACAATATTTACCGCTACACGGGAGATACAGTCACGCATGTTCGATCGCATACTCATTCCGGTCGACGGAAGCGACCCGGCCCGAGACGCCGCACAGCTCGGTATCGACCTGGCGGCCGAACACGACGCAACGGTACACGGACTGTACGTCGTCGAACCCGTCGCGGTGGCCGAGGGCGGGGCCGGCCAGGTGCTCGACGCGATGGAGGCGGCGGGCGAGGAGATCGTCTCGGAACTGGCCGAACAGGCCGAAGCGGAGGGATTGACGGCAGTCACGGCCGTCGAAACGGGGGTCGCCCACCGGAAGATCCTCGAGTACACCGACGCGAACGACATCGATCTCATGGTGGTCGGCACCCACGGCCGGACCGGGCTCGGCCGCTATCTCCTCGGGAGCGTCACCGAAAAGCTCGTCCGGATCTCGGACGTGCCCGTGCTGACGGTCCGGCCGGACGACGAGGAGGAATGAGCGCGTCCGTCACTGGATTTCGAGGTCGCCGTCGTCGCCGTCGTCGCCGCCGTCCTCGTCCCACTCGAGTTCGAACTCCACGCTCAACTCCCCGGGGGCGTCGGCGGGGCCTTCCCGTTCGGCTTTGACCTCGAAGGTCGGGCGTGCCGGCGGCGCCATCGTCACGGACTGTTCGCCCGCCGAGAGCGTGATCGGATCGCCGGCTTCGAGGTTGTCGGCGACGCGTCGGAGGTAGGTCGCGATATCGGCTCTGGACTGTCGGCTTTCGGACTCGAAGAGGACTTCCTCGGGCATACCGTCCCTTGGAGACGTAGCGTCTTAAATACGGTCGCCTCGGGGGGGCCGCGGTCGTCGTCCCCCGTACTGACCCTTTTTGCCGACGGAGACCACACACCGATATATGAGCGATCTGCAGGAGGCGGGGTTCAAAGACCGGACCCGGATCGAAGACGCCCGGGACCGACTGCTCGATACCCCGCCGATCGACCGCACCGAACGACTGTCGCTTTCGGTCGCCGACGGCCGGACCGTCGCCGAACCGATCGAGGCGGTCCGGAACGTCCCTCACTACGCCCGCGCGGCGATGGACGGGTGGGCGCTCAAAGCCGAGGACACCTTCGGGGCGTCGGACCGCTCGCCGGCCGTCCTCCGGCCGGGCGAGACCGTCGGTCCCGATCGGGCCGTCCGGGTGCATACGGGCAGCGAACTCCCCGAGGATGCCGACGCGGTCGTCATGATCGAGGACGTCGACCGGATCGGCGAGGAACTCGAGGTCTTCGACGCCGTCGCGGCCGGCGAGAACGTCGCCCCGGTCGGCGAGGACGTCGAGGCCGGCCAGCGGCTCTACGACCCCGGCCACCGGCTCCGGCCCTCGGATCTCGGATTGCTGAAGGGGACCGGCATCGACACCGTCGAGATCGTCGAGAAGCCCGAGGTCGCCGTGATCCCGACCGGCGAGGAACTCGTCCAGGCCGACCCCGAGCCCGGCGAGGTCGTCGAGACCAACCGGTTTACCATATCGCGGCTCGCCGAGCGGTGGGGCGCCGATGTGACCCGCAGAGAGATCGTCACCGACGACCACGAAACGCTCCGGGCGGCCGTCCAGCGCGATCTCACCCGCGACGTCGTCGTCACGACCGGCGGCTCCTCGGTCGGCGAGCGGGACCTCATCCCCGAGGTCGTCGCCGACCTCGGCGAGGTGTTCGTCCACGGCGTCGCCCTGAAGCCCGGCCACCCGGTCGCCTTGGGTCGCATCGAGGGCGTGACGGTCGTCATGCTCCCGGGGTACCCGGTCGCGTGCATCGTCAACGCCGTCCAGTTCCTCCGGCCGCTCGTCAAACACCTCGGCCGGATGCCGATCGAACCACTCCCGAGCCGGGAGGCGACGCTCACTCGAAAGCTCAAGAGCGAACCCGGCGTCCGGACGTTCGCCCGGGTGAAACTCGAAGAAAGCGAGGCTGGCCTCGAGGCGACGCCGACGCGGGCGGGCGGCTCCGGCGTCCTCTCGAGCGTCGCGTTGGCCGACGGCTGGGTCGCCGTCCCCGAATCGGCGGAGGGGATCGCGGCCGGCGAGACAGTGACGGTCGAAAACTGGGAGTACAATGGATAGAAAACAGTTCCGCGAGCTGGCCGATCCCGAAACGGCCCGCGAGACGATCCGATCGCTCGATCTCACGCCCGACCCCGAGACCGTTTCGCTCCGGGAGGCGCGGGGGCGCGCCCTCGCCGAGCGGCTCGACGCCGGCCTCGACGTGCCGGGGTTCGATCGGGCGAGCGTCGACGGCTACGCGGTGCGGGCCGCCGATACCTTCGGCGCCGACGAGGCCGATCCGGCCCGGCTGACCCACGCCGGGACGGTCCACGCCGGAGCCGAGCCGGACGTCGAGATCGGTTCGGGCGAGTGTGCGGAAATATCGACGGGCGCGGTGGTTCCGCCGGGCGCCGACGCGGTCGTCATGGTCGAGCGGACCGACCGCGACGGCGGGGACGTGCTGGTCCGGACCTCGCTGGCGCCCGGCGACAGCGTGATGTTTTCCGGGGCCGACATCGCGGCCGGCGAGCGAGCGCTCGGTCCGGGGACCGTCGTCACCGCCAGGGAGATCGGGCTGCTGTCGGCGATCGGCGTCGAGTCGGTTCCGGTCCGCGGCGAGCTGACCGTCGGAATCATCTCGACGGGTGACGAGCTGGTCCGACCCGGCGAGGACCTCGACAGCGACGCCGGGGAGATCTACGACGTCAACAGCTACACGGTCGCGAGCGCCGTCGAGGAGGCCGGCGGCGAGGCGAAGCTGTATCCCCACGCCGGCGACGACTACGACGCGATGGAGTCGGCGCTGCGGACGGCGGCTGAGGAATGCGATCTCGTTCTCTCGTCGGGATCGACGTCGGCCTCGGCAGTGGACGTGATCTACCGGGTCGTCGAGGAGACCGGCGAACTCCTGTTGCACGGCGTCGCGGTCAAACCGGGCAAGCCGATGCTCGTCGGCCGGCTGAAGGAAAGCGCCTACGTCGGGCTCCCCGGCTACCCCGTCTCGGCGTTGACCATCTTCCGTGTGTTCGTCGCGCCCGCGATCCGGCGGGCGGCCGGCCGCCCCGAACCGGAGACAGCGACCGTCGAGGGGACGATGGCACGGCGGGAACGGTACAGCGAGGGTCGGCTTCGGTACATGCCCGTCGGCCTCGTCACCGACGGCGACGGCAAGACGCTCGTCTATCCGGTCGACAAGGGCAGCGGCGCGACGACGAGCCTCGTCGAGGCCGACGGGATCGTCGCCGTCCCGCCGGACGTGGAGTATCTCGATGCGGGCGAGCGCGTCGAGGTCCAGCTCTTCTCGCCGGAGGTCCGACCGCCGACGGCCTTCGGGGCCGGCGAGGACGACCCGGCGCTCTCGCGGCTGCTCGATCGGCTCGATCGCCCCCGATATCTCGGCGTCGGGGCCAGACAGGGCCGCCGCCGGCTCCGGGACGGCGTGACCGACTTCGCCGTCCTGACAGGGGAGTCGGCCCCCGAGGAGACGGTCGAACTCGGCGCGTGGCGCCGCGAGTGGGGATTGATCGTCCCGGCGGGCAACCCCCAGGGGATCGAAGGGCTCGCCGACCTCGTCGACGGCGAGATCGCCTTCGTCAACCGGACGACCGACTCGGGGCTGCGATCGACGCTCGAGGACGCCCTCGAGGAACTGGCAGCCGATCGCGGCGTCGATCGGCGCGAACTCGCCGAGTCGATCGAGGGCTTCGAACTCGCCGTCCGGGCCCACGAATCGCCCGCAAGGAAGGTGCTCGCTGGTGACGCCGACGCCGGCCTCGGACTCGAGGCGACCGCCGACGCGCTCGGGACGGGCTTTGTCCACTGCGGGACCGAACGCGTCGTCGCCGTCGCCGATCCCGACCGGGCCGACAAGGCCGGGGTTCGACGGCTCGCCGAAGCGATCGAGGACGACGAGGAGATCTTCGCATCGCTGTCCGGCTACCGGCGGTGACGGCTTGTCGCGCCCGCCGGCGCGGTGTCGACGGCCGCCGACGGACCGGAAACTGATATCCGGTCGGGCCGCCAGAGGAACGTAATGACCACGCTCGCCGAATTGGACGTCCCCGTCGCCGATATCGGGGCGATCACCGAGCGCCGCGAGGAGATCCTCGAGGCGATCAGGAGCCACGCCGGGCGGATCGCCTACGACCTCGCCCGCGTCGACGGCGGCGACTACGGCCGTCGGTCGTTTTCGACCGACCGCGGGGAGTGGACGGTCAAACACGAGGCTGGCGACCTGGAGTTCCTCAAGTACGATCCGACGCGCGGCGAGGAGACCTACGTCGTCTCGACGAAGGGGCCGGCCGAACCGGCGGCGCTTTCGCGTGCGCTCGAGGACTATCCGGCGTTCGTCGAGGCGTACAACGAACACGTCGAAACGGTCGACGGGATCCTCGACGGCGTCGACGCCGAGGCGTCGTTTCCGGCGGTCGCCTCGACGGATTCGGTCGTCGCCGAGCGCGACCGGATCGTGGAGGCGATCGAGGACTGCTGTGAGCGGATCGCGGGCCAGCTCTACCGCTACGAGGGGACCGATTACGGGACCTTCTCGGTCCGGGTCGGCTCGATGCGCTGGAAGCTGAAACGCGACGGCGGCGGCGTCTCCTATCTCCGGGTCGGCGGCTCCGACGGCACCTACCTCCTCTCGCAGTACGGGCCGCCGTCGGCGAGCGACGTCCGGGAGTACGCCCCGCGGTTCGGCGGGTTCGTCGGCGCCTACAACGAACACGCCGCGGAACTCGAAGCCGACCTCCGGGGGATCGAGCCCTGACCGGCCGTCGGCCGGCGCTTTCCGGTCGAACCGTTCTTTAGCCCCGGCGCCGTTCGGACGGTATGCGATCGTTCTCCCGCCCCCGGTTCCGGATCGCCGACTCCACCCAGCAGGTGGTCGGCGGCTTCCTTCTGGCCGGACCCTTCGTCGTCACCGAGGAGGTGTGGGTCCTCGCCACCGACATGTCGCTTCTCCAGTCGCTTTCGACGGTCGTAATCGTCTTCGCCATCGGGTACGCGACGCTGTACAAGGCGGCCGACCGGGACCCCGAAGACGAGGTCGAGGTCGGCGGCATCCCGGCACGGTTCATCTCGCTGATGCTCGTCTCGTATGGGGCCGTCGCCATCCTGACGCTCGCGTTCGGCGCGCCGGGTACGTTCCTCGCGGACCTCTCCGGGCTCGATCGGCTCGTCGTCACGCTGAAGGCGATCAGCGTCGGCGCGGTGTTCAGCGTCGTCGGCGCCGCGACCGCCGACTCAGTCTTCTGACCGGCGTCGGTTCGAAGCCTTCCGGCACCAGCCGATTTCGGCCGTTCGGATAGTAACCGACTTGAGGCACGCCCGAGACAGAGACGGTATGCACGTCGTCGTCGTCGGCGCCGGCGAGGTCGGAACCTCAATCGCGGCGAACCTGGCGGCCGACCACAACGTCGTCGTCATCGACATCGACCCCGACCGCGCCGAGCAACTCAAGTACGAACTCGACGTGATGACGCTGGCGGGCGATGGCGCTTCACTGGCGACACTCGAAGACGCGGAGGTCGGAGCGGCGGACATGTTCATCGCCAGCACCGACGACGACCGGACGAACCTCGTCGCCTGCGGGACGGCGAAAACGGTGGGCGACCCCTTCACGATCGCCCGGACGAAAAGCGTCGAGTACCTCCGAACGTGGGAGCTGACCGAATCCGCCTTCGGCGTCGATTTTATGGTCTGTTCGGACCTTCTGAGCGCCGAAAGCATCGTCGACGTCGTCGGGCTACCCGCCGCGGTCGACGTCGACCCCTTCGCGGGCGGGCTCGTCCAGATGGCCGAATTCGAGATCGACGCCGACAGCCCGGTAGCCGGCCAGACCGTCGCCGAGGCCGACCGCTTCGAGTCGCTGACCTTCGCGGGGCTGTTCCGCGACGGGGAGATCATCCTGCCCCGCGGAGACACCGCCATCGAGACGGGCGATAGGGCGGTCGTCATCGGGAGCCCCGAGAGCGTCCAGGCGTTCGCGAACGACCTCGCGCCCGAGGAGACACCCGACGAGGCCGACGAGATCGTCATCATCGGCGGCTCGGAGATCGGTTATCAGACCGCCAGACTGCTCGAGAAACGGGGGCTCTCCCCGCGGCTCATCGAACAGGATCACGACCGCGCCCGGTGGCTGGCCGAGGAGCTGCCGGGGACGCTCGTGATGGAACACGACGCGACCGATACCGACTTTCTGGCGCGCGAACACGTCGACGAGTCCGATTTCGTCGTCGCGACGCTCGACAGTGACGAGCGGAACCTGCTGGCGTCGGTGCTGGCCAAACGGCTCGGGACGGACCGGGTCGTCGCTGTCGTCGATAACGGCGAGTACGTGACGCTCTTCGAGGAGATCGGCATCGACGTGGCGGTCAACCCCCGGCAGGTCACCGCCGAGGAGATCATCCGCTTTACCTACGGCGGCGTCGCCGAGAACATCGCCGTCTTGGAGAACGACCAGGCCGAGGTGCTGGAGCTCCAGTTGACCGAAGACAGCGAGCTGGTCGGCTGCTCGATCGAGGAAGCCGCAGCCGGAATCGACACGAACCTGGTGTTCGGCGCGATCACCCGGGACCGGGAACTGATTACCCCACGCGGGGACACCGAACTGGCGGCGGGCGATCACATCGTCGTCTTCGTCGAGTCCTCGTTCGTCGAAGCGCTCGCCTCGATGGCATAGTATGGGACTGATCCGGGTGGACTGGCGGGCGAGCTTCGATCTCACCGGCCGAGTGCTCCTGTATCTCGCCGGGCCGCTTTCGTTTCCTCTTTTTTTGGCGATGCTCTACGGTGAGTCGACCCTTCCGTTCCTCGCGGCGATCGGGGCGACGCTCGTACTGGGCGGGCTCCTCCGGGGGCTTCCAGGCGATCCCGGGGACCTGGGGCCGCGGGAGGCGTTTCTGGCGGTCGCCTCGATCTGGCTGCTCGTCGCCGTCGTCGGGTCGATCCCGTTCGCCGTCGCCGCGACGGGGACGCTCGCACACCCGATCAACGCCGTCTTCGAGTCGATGAGCGGGCTGACGACGACCGGCGCGACCGTCCTCGAGGACTTCTCAGTCCACGGCCGATCGATCCTGATGTGGCGACAGCTCATCCAGTGGCTCGGCGGGCTCGGCATTTTGGTGTTGGCGACGGCGATCCTCTCGGAGCTGGGGGTCGGCGGCGCACAGCTGATGGACACCGAAACCCAAAGCAAGAACGTCAGCAAGCTGACCCCACGCATCTCCGAGACCGCACGGCTCATCTGGGGGCTATATCTGGGGTTGACGGCGCTTGCGGCGGTCGTTTACTATACGCTCCATCTCACCGGGCTCGCACCGCAGATGGACCTGTACAACGCCGTCGCCCACGCGTTCACGTCGGTCGCGACGGCCGGCTTCTCGCCGGAGCCCGCGAGCGTCGGCGCCTTCGCGCCGATCGTCCAGTGGGCGGTCGTTCCCTTCATGATCGCGGGGTCGACGAGTTTCGTGCTGATGTACTTCGCACTCAAGGGCGATCCGATGCGACTGCTGAAAAACGAGGAGTTTCACTTCTATCTCGGCAGCATCGCCGTCTTCGCCGCGGTCGTCGCGGGGGCGCTTTTCATCGATCCGACCGTCGGCTTCGGCGGCGAGGCGACGATCCGGCACGCCGTTTTCAACGTCGCCTCGATGGTGACGACGACCGGGTACGCGAGCACCGACTTCGATCTGTGGTCCTCGGCGGCCAAGCACATGCTCTTTTTGTGTATGTTCCTCGGCGGCATGGTCGGGTCGACGACCTGTTCGATCAAGTCGCTTCGGTGGCTGGTCGCGCTGAAGGCGTTCAAACGGAACCTCTTTACGAGCGTTCACCCCGAGGCGGTCCGGCCGGTCCGGCTTTCAGGAAAACCGATCGAGGAGGAGGCGATCCGGGATATCTACGCGTATCTCCTTTTGAGCATCATCATCTTCACGCTGCTCACCGTCTTCATCGTCGTCGACTCGGCCCGGGTCGGCGCGAACGTCTCGGAGTTCGAGGCGATGGGCGCGGCCGCCTCGACGTTTCTCAACATCGGCCCGGCGTTCGGCGACGCCGGACCGTACGGAACCTACAACGGCTTTCCGATGACGACGAAGACGGCGATGATTCTCCTGATGTGGATCGGCCGCATCGAGATCATCCCGGTGCTCGTGTTGTTCACCGCGGCTTTCTGGCGGTCCTGAAGACGACCGAGCGCCCGCCCGGATCGGGTCCCGGCTGCCCCGGTGATGTGTCGAATCGATGGGTTCATACCTCATCCGTGAATCCCTCCGGTATCCCATATGAGATGGCGAGTCGATCTCCGGGCGAGCGTCAGCCTTCTGGGGACGATCATCAAGTATCTCGCCGCCACGATGGTGATCCCGCTGGCCGTCGCCGTCGTATACATGGAAGACGTCTGGGTGTTCGTCGTCTCGATCGCGATCGCGGTCGCGATCGGGGTCGGGCTCGAACGACTCGATCCCGAGCCGGACCTCGGCCCGCGGGAGGCGCTGGTGCTCGTCTCGATATCCTGGTTCGGCGTGGCGGTCGTCGGGACGATCCCGTATCTGCTCGCCGGGTACGGGACCCAATCGACCGTCGGCCTGCAGCTACCGCTCGGTGACGGGGCGGCGGTGATCCTGGGCGCGCTCGGCAGTTCGATCGTCAACGCGCTGTTCGAGTCGATGAGCGGGTTCACCACGACCGGTGCGACGGTGTTAGGCGAGATCAGTTTCGACCGACACTCCCACGCCCTCTTGATGTGGCGACAGCTCACCCAGTGGCTCGGCGGGATGGGGATAATCGTCCTCATGATCGCCATTCTGCCCGAACTCGCGGTCAACGGCGCACAGCTCATGAGTTCGGAGGCCCCCGGCCCGGAGTTACAGAAGCTCACCCCGAAGATCGCCGAGACGGCCCGCGCGCTCTGGCTCATCTACCTCGGATTCACCGTGCTGCTCGTGATACTTCTGTATACGCTTTCGGTGGTCGGGCTGGCCCCGGAGATGGACCTGTACAACGCCGTCGCCCACGGGTTCACCACGCTCCCGACCGGAGGGTTCTCGCCGCAGGCCGACAGCATCGCCGCCTTCGGCGCCGTCGTCCAGTGGGTCATCATCCCGTTCATGATCGTCGCCGGCGTCAACTTCGCGCTGTTTTGGCATCTCCTTCGGGGCGAGGTCGACGTCATGCTCAAAAACGCCGAGTTCCGGACTTACGCCGGCGCGATCGCCGTCATCACCGCCGTGCTTTCGGTGCTCCTGTTCCGCGGCGGGGCACCACCGCTGGAACTCGGGGGGACGACGGAGGGAGTAACCGAAAACGCGCTCCGGCAGGCGGCGTTTCAGATCGGATCGCTGTTGAACTCGACCGGGTACGCGACGGCGGATTTCGCCCAGTGGGATGGCCACACGCAGTTCTTTTTGTTGTTCGCCATGTTCATCGGCGGCTCTGCGGGATCGACCGGCGGCGGCGTCAAAGTCATCCGCTGGCTCGTCGTGTTCCGGGCGATCAGACGCGAACTCTACACGACGGCACGCCCGGACGTCGTCCGACCGGTCCGTCTCGGCGGCCAGGTCGTCGACGAGGATGCCGTCCGGGGGATCGTCGTGTTCACGCTGCTTTATTTCATCCTCCTGATCTTCGGCGCCGTGTTCATCATGATTGACTCGGCCCGGATCGGCGTCGAACTCTCCGCGCTCGAGGCGGTCAGCGCATCGCTCGCGACCATCGGGAACATCGGCCCGGGGTTCGGAAAGCTCGGGCCGTTCGGTAGCTATCTGTTCTTTCCGGATAGCTCGAAGCTTCTGATGGTCGTTCTGATGTGGCTCGGCAGGCTGGAGATCGTCCCCGTCCTCGCGGTGCTGGTCGCCGGGGTCGAGGACGTAGGTTGACGCGGTCGGTTCCCGCCGGTCGTGGGGAGGATAACCCAGGAGTACCGTCGACGGAGAACGCTCATGTTCCAGCAGGGAGTGGTATGATCCACAGCTATGCAAGGATGGAAACGGCGGGCCATCGGATACTTCGTCTTCGTTGGTCTGGCACTCGTGGTAACCGCACGCGGGTATCAGTGGGGGATGGCCGTATACGAGGGACGGCCCCGAACGTTCCTCGATTCGCTCCAGTTCGCCGTCGAGATGTTCACGACCACCGGGTTCGGGGGGGACTCGCCGTGGGAGAGCCCCCAGATGCAAGCCTTCATTACCGTCGCCGATCTGGTCGGGATGGCGATACTCGTCGGCGCGTTGCCGGTGTTCGTGGGGCCGCTCGTGGAGAACACGCTCTCGCCGTCGGCTCCCGAGGAACTGGAGCGGTCCCTCACGGATCACGTCGTCATCTGTTCGGATACGACCCGAGCGGAGGAACTCATCAAGGAACTCGACGCGAACGCCGTCCCCTACGTGATCGTCGAATCCGACGGCGGGCGGGCGAACGAACTGCACGACGACGGCCAGCGTGTGATCAACGCCGATCCCAAATCGACCGAGGGGCTGGCCGCTGCCGGGCTGTCGTCGGCCCGGGCCCTGTTCGCGGACGTGTCCGATCAGGTCGACGCGAGCATCGTCCTCGCCGCCAAAGAAATCGCCGGGGATGTGCCCGTCGTGAGCGTCGTCGAGGACCCGGACGCCGAGACGTATCACCGACTCGCCGGGGCCGATCACGTCCTCTCGCCGCGCTCGTTGCTCGGAGAGAGCCTGGCGGCGAAGGTGACGGCCGCCACCCGCACCGAAATCGACGAGACGATCTCGGTCGGCGACGAGCTACAGCTCGCGGAGATATCGATCCGCCACGGCAGCGACCTGGCGGGCTCGACGCTGGCCGACAGCGGCATCCGGGAGCGGTCGGGGGTCAACGTGATCGGGGCGTGGCTCCACGGCGAGTTCACGCCGGCTCCCGCTCCTGACATCCGGCTGGCCGAAGGGACCGTGCTGCTCGTTTCCGGCCACAGAGACCAGCTAGACCGGTTCGTCGATCTGACGCAGTCACCGATCCGGAAGTTTCAGGCCGGGCACACGGTGGTCGTCGGCTACGGACAGGTCGGACGGGCCGTCGCGGCGGCACTCAACGACGCCGGGGTTCCCTACACGGTCGTCGATCGGGCCGAGATGGACGCCGTGGACATCGTCGGCGACGGGAGCGATCCCGACACGCTCAGACGGGCCGGGATCGAGGACGCCGAAACGGTGATCCTCGCGCTGCCGGACGACACCATGACCGAGTTCGCCACGCTCGTCGTCCGCGACGTGGCGCCGAACATACAGATCATCGCCAGGGTCGAAGGGAAATCGAACATCACGAAGACGTATCGCGCCGGCGGCGACTACGTGCTCTCGCTGGCGATGGTGACGGGGCGAATGTCCGCGTCACGCCTGCTGGAAGGGCGGGAGGTAATGTCCTTGAACCGACAGGTAGAGGTAATCCGGAAGCGGGTGCCGGAACTGGCCGACCGGACGATCGCCGAGGCGAACATCCGCGACGAAACCGGCTGTACGGTGGTGGCGATCGGGCGCGACGATGGGATGTACACCGACATCAGCCCGGAATCGAGGATAGAGCAGGGGGACGAACTCGTCATCGTCGGGACCGACGAGGGGATCCGTACTTTCGAGCGCGTCTTCGATGGCGAGGCCGGCGCGGGCGAGGACTGAGAGGGATCGTCGTATCTCCCCGATCACGTTTGCAGTTCGTAGTGCTCCTCGAACCCATAGACCTCCCGGAACAGCGCCTCGAGGAAGTCGGCGGCGTGTTTCGCGTCGGTGACGGCCGACAGATAGACGACGCCGTCGTCGGCCTTTCGCGTCGCGGGCTGTTCGATCTTGAAGACGTGATACGCCTCGAGGAGCGCCTCCAGTCGGTCGCGTTCCCCGGCAGTGAGTTCGAGTCGGAGGCTCCGGTCGTCGTACTCGATCGCCGCGTCGCGGGCCTCGAAGATCACGGGCTCTTCGGTCCGTCTCGCCTCGAGGATCCGGCGGACGAACGATCGCTTTCGGTCGCCCGGTGAATCATCTGTCATTATCTGACCTGGGAAACCGAGACGCATCAAACCCACGTCGGCGCGTTTCAGACAACTCTTTTAGTCGGCGTTCTGAAGAGCGTGTATGAGCCAGCCGAAGATCCTGTTGCTCGGGGCGCCGGGTGCCGGGAAAGGGACACAGTCGAAAAACATCGTCGAAGGGTACGGCGTCGCACACGTCACGACGGGCGATGCGCTACGGGCCAACAAGGACATGGAGACCGAACACGGCACGCCGCGGGAGTACATGGAAGCCGGCGAACTCGTTCCCGATCCGGTCGTCAACGAGATCGTCGAGGCCGCCCTCGCCGAAGCCGGGGGGTTCGTCCTCGACGGCTACCCGCGGAACCTCTCGCAGGCGGAGTACCTCGAGGACATCACCGAGCTGGATCTGGTCGTCCTCCTCGATGTCGACAGGGAGGAACTCGTCCGCCGGCTCACCGGCCGCCGGGTTTGTTCGGAGTGTGGCAGGAACTTCCACGTGGAGTTCGACCAGCCCGAAGAGGAGGGCGTCTGCGACGAGTGCGGCGGCGAACTTATCCAGCGCGACGACGACAACGAGGAGACGGTCAAAGAGCGCCTCGAGGTCTTCGAGGAGAACACCCAGCCGGTGATCGACCACTACGAGGCGGCCGGACAACTCGTCCGCATCGACGGCGAACAGCCCCCAGGGGAGGTCTGGACGGACCTCGAGGACGCGATCGAGAACGCCTAGACCGGAACAGGGCCGAACGCCCCGGCTCCGTCGGATCCGGGGGGAACCTGACACATCGTTGCAGCACTGACGACGCCGACGTCCGTTTCGGCGTCGGTCCGGAGTAAAAGGTTGATTACCCACCGCCGATAACGGAGCATAATGGCACGTACAGCCTCGAAGGTACAGGAGCTCGTCAAGGAGGACCCGGAGATGGAGGCAGCCCTCGAGTACGTCCTCGAGCGGGCCGACGAAGGCACCGTCTCCTGGGGTGACGTCTCGGATGAGCTCTCGAGCGGACAGTGGGGCCGGCTCATCGAGACGGGAATTCTGGCCGACTCCGACGGCGAGGGGTTCGACGTCGCCGATCCCGAGGGGGTCCGCGACGCCCTCGAGGACGACGACCTCGAGTTCCCCGACGCCCCCGACACCGACTCCTCGTGGTCGAAGTGGGACAAGCTGGCCGCGGCCGGGTCGGTCTCGATGTTCGCCGGGTACACGTTCAGCGCCGTCCGGGACCCGCTTGCGAGCACGCTCGATATCCTGCTCGGGCCGCTGCTCGAGTTGCTCCCGTTCTTCGCCGTCGTGATGGTGCTTTCGCTTTTCACCGGGATGTACTCGACGCTCCTCCAGTCGAACCTCATGGACATGGAGGTGATGGGCGCCTACCAGAACCGGATGAAAGAGATCCAACAGCGCCGCAAGGATGCCAAAGAGCGCGGCGACGACGAGGAGCTCGAGCGGATCCAGGAAGAACAGATGAGCGCGATGGCGGACAATCTCGGGATGTTCAAAGAGCAGTTCCGTCCGATGGTGTGGATCATGGTGCTCACCATCCCGGTCTTTCTGTGGATGTACTGGGCGGTCGGGTTCCGCGGCGGGACGGCCCACTACGAACTCACCACCATCGTTTTGCCGATGGCCGGCGAGATCGGCTGGACCGAGTCGATCCTGGGTCCGATCCAGACGTGGATCGTCTGGTATTTCGTCTGCTCGATGTGCTTTACCCAGATCATCCGGAAGGCGCTGAACATCCAGACGACGCCGACCTGATGGGTCACCGTCGTTCGGTCCCGACGGCGTCGGAACTCCGGACGCCGGTCGTCGGTCGCCGCTCGCTCGAAGGGCAACGTCTTTTAGATACGCCGACGGAATACTGATATGTTGATAACGATCTCCGGCCCCGCCGGCAGCGGCAAGAGCACCGTCGCGGGCGGGCTGGCGGAGACCCTCGGATACGAACACGTAAGCGGTGGTGATCTCTTCAGGGGGCTGGCCGACGAACGGGGCCTGACGCCGCTGGAGCTGAACCGGCTCGCCGAGGAGGACGAGGCGATCGATCGCGATCTCGACCGGCGACAGCGCGAACTGGCGGCGGACGCCGACGATCTCGTCTTGGAATCCAGGCTCGCCGGCTGGATGGCCGGCGAGTACGCCGATTTCCGCGTCTGGCTCGACGCCCCACTCGAGGTTCGGGTCGACCGGATCGCCGACCGAGAGGACAAACCGACCGCGACCGCCCGGGAGGAAACCGTCGCGCGCGCCGAAAGCGAGACCCGCCGCTACGAGGAGTACTACGACATCGACATCGGGACGCTCGATATCTACGATCTCTCGATCAATACCGCCCGCTTTTCCCCGGGGGCCGTCCTCGAGGTGGTCGAAACGGCGATCGGAGCGTACGACCCGGCCGACGACGAGGGGAAGATCCCGATCGACGGCGTCAACTACGAGTTTTGACCATGCGTGCCCGCGGGTCACCCGACGACCGCGATCCCGAGACGCTCCTGGAGTTCGGCGTCGTCAATCTCGATAAGCCGCCCGGCCCCTCGGCCCACCAGGTCGCCGCCTGGGTCCGCGATATGGCCGGCGTCGAACGGGCGGCCCACGCGGGGACCCTCGATCCGAAGGTCACGGGCTGTCTGCCGGTGTTGACCGGGACGGCGACGCGGCTCGCCCAGGTGTTCGACGACAGCCGGAAGCGATACGTGGCCGTCCTCGAGTTGCACTCGTCGGCGCCGGCCGACTTCGAGGCGACGCTCTCGGAGTTCGAGGGACCGCTCTATCAGAAGCCCCCCCGGAAGTCCGCCGTCGCCCGCCGGCTCCGGGTCCGGGAGATACACCGTCTCGACGTCCTCGAACGCGAGGATCGTCGCGTCCTGCTCAATATCGAGTGCGAGAGCGGGACCTACATCAGAAAGCTCTGTCACGATATCGGGCTCGCGCTCGGGACCGGCGCCCACATGGGCGATCTCAGGCGGACCGAGACCGGCGGCTTCGACGACCGGACGCTGTCGACGATGGAAGATCTGGCCGACGGCCTGGCCTTCTACCGCGAGAACGACGACGCGGGACTCCTCCGGGACGTCGTCTCGCCGGCCGAGCGGGCGCTGGAGGGACTACCGGGGCTGACCGTCGCCCCCTCTGCCGCCGCCGAGATCGCCGAGGGCGCGCCGGTGTACGCCCCGGGCGTGATCGACGCCGGCTTCGATCCCGACGACGTGGCGCCGGACACGCTAATCGCCTGCTACACGCCGGATGGGGCTGCGGTCTGTCTCGGCCACCTGGTCGGCGATCCCGGCGCCGGGGCGGGCGTCGTCGTCGAACTGGAACGCGTTCTCGTGTAGTGGGGTCGAAACGAAGACATTAAACGTCCGACTGTCGTCTCTCGGAACGTAAGGGACCGTGGGGTAGTGGTATCCTCTGCGCATGGGGTGCGTTGGACCCGTGTTCGAATCACGGCGGTCCCATCCTCGAAACCGCTTCTAAAGCGTCCTATAACCCAACAGACGCATCTCATCCGATAACTGCTTCACCCCGAGGGGGTGTCAGCCGTGACGCCGATCGTCCTCGATTTCGAGGCCGAACGCGACCGGGATTCGACCAGTTTCGACCGTGCCGATCCCCCCGCTGCTCTCATCGAGCAGCAACACCAGCACGCTTGGACGGTCTCGCTTCCCGATGTCTACGGAACGCCCGTCGAGATCCAACCCGTCGATCGCGATCCCGAGGCTGCCGAGGCTGATCACTACGACGATCCCGAACGAGCCTGCGCAGACGGCGGCCAGGGGGCGCGGCGATGACCAGTATCGCGCACGCGCCCACCTTCGGAGGCTCACGGGGGGTGGCGACTACGTATTGCCTGCCCCGACGTCGTCCCCGTAGTCGCCACGTAATCACGGACGTAATCATGCCATCTCCCCTCGATCGATAGTAATTTGTACACAGTCCCACGGTCGCATATCAATCTCGGCCCCGATTCGATCGGCGTATCCCCTTTTCGTTGCCCGGACAGAGTTTAAATAAAATAGCGACAGCAGTTCGAAACAAATGGACGGTGACGTGCCGACGGTCCCGCCGCCGGAGCCGCCGGATAGCGGCGCGGCGTGGTACGCCCCGGCGGTCCGCGACCAGTACGAGATCGTCCCCGGCGTCGTCGCGACCGTCGCCGAGAACGACGGTGCGTTCGAGTACCGGATCCGGACGCCGGCGCTTTCGGCCGCCGCCGCGGCCGATCTGGAGGCGATCTCGGCGCACTTCTCGGGGGCCTCGTTGCGCCGGCCGCGGACGCGCGAGGGTGCGGCCGAGCGGTTCCGCGAGGGGTTCGACCGGAAATACGAGCGGGTGGTCGACCGGCTAACCGACCGAACGGCGAGCGCCCGCCGGCGGCTCGCCTACCACCTCCTTGCGGAGCTTCGGTGTCTCGGGCGGCTGACGCCACACGCGCTGGACGATCGGATCGAGGTCGCCGACCACAGCGACGGCGAGTTGTCGGTCCATCTGACCGATTACGCGCCCGCCCGGACCGGGATCGAGGATCCGGACTTCCTCGGACACTTCAGCGCCGAGCGGGTCGAGCGATACACCGTCACGTTCGCCGGCTACGAGATCCCGGTCGTTCGGTACCGCGAACGGCTGCTCGGGACCGACCCGTTCGAACACAAATACGCGGTACTCGAACCCGAGTTGCTCCCCGGTGACGAGCGGCTCATCGAGGAATGTAAGGCCCGGATCTGGGAGGCCGGACTCGACGAGGGTGCGACGGCCGAAGACCGGACAGCTCTCGTCCGAAAGCGCGGCCGGCGGGTACTCTCGAGACGGTTCGCGGCCAGAAATACCCGCGAGTGGGTCGGGACCGTCCGGCACGTTCTCCGGCGCGTCCTCGCCGAGTACGGGCAGGGCGTTCCGCCGGTCGACCGCCGGGTCGACGGCGATCGGCTCGATGATCTCCTCTACTACGTGCTCCGTGATCTCGTCGGCTACGGGCAGTTGACCGTCCCCATCCGGGACCCGAACCTGGAGGACATCGAGGCCAACCGCGTCGGCGAACGCATCAAGGTCGTCCCGAACGGCGGCGACCGGGAGCCGACGAACCTGCGGTTCGAGTCCGAAACGGCCTTTATAAACGTCGCCACGCAACTGGCGGCCGACGACGGCGTCGAACTCTCCTCGAGCCGGCCGTCGGCGAAGGTAAATCTCGAACCGGCCGGGATCGATCAGACGATCAGGTGTGCCGTCGCCCTGCCGACGATCTCCGAGGACGGGCCGCACGTCTCGATCCGGAAGCAGGCCTCCGACGTGCTCACGCCGGTCGATCTGGTCGACTCGGGCTCGCTTCCGACGGAACTGGTGACGCTTCTGTGGCTCCTCTACGAACACCGGGGGGT
Source organism: Natronomonas aquatica (assembly GCF_024449025.1). GTDB lineage: Archaea > Halobacteriota > Halobacteria > Halobacteriales > Haloarculaceae > Natronomonas > Natronomonas aquatica. The sequence continues at coordinate 63,307 of NZ_JAHLKM010000013.1, forward strand.
CGTCCTGTTTTCGGGACCGACTGCCGCCGGCAAAACGACGCTTTTGAACGCCCACATGCCGTTTATCGCCTACGACGCCCGCCCGGTGAGCATCGACGAGGGTGCTCGGGAGGTGTTCGTGCCCCACGAGACCGGCGTCTCGCTGACGACGCGGGCACACAGAGACGAGTTCAAGAACGTCTCGATGGCCGACCTGATGACGGAGACGAACTATCTCAACCCCGATACGGAGGTCATCGGCGAGATCAACACGGCCGAATCGTTCGAGACGTTCAGCGAAGTGCTCCAGACCGGTCACGGCGTCCTCGGGACGACCCACGCCGACGGGATCGAGAAGCTCCTCAACCGGGTCATCGAGAAGGGCCTGCCGCCGTATCTCCTCTTGGAGATCGACCTCGTCGTCTTCCCCCGACACGTCGACGGCGAGCGGTACGTCGGGGCGGCCGTCGAGTTGCTATCCGAGCGGGAGGCGGGAGACGCCGACTACCCGACGGAGACGATCGAGAAGGACGGGACGACCATCCACTACAGCCGGATCCTCGAACGGACGCCGGCGGGAGAGTGGACGTTCGCCTACCGCCACCCCGAACTCGGGGACCCGACCGAACGGATCGAACTGCGGGCCTTCGACCGACTCGCCGAACGGACGAACCGAACGCCGGAGGACGTCGAATCGGAGTTCCGCCGCAAACACGGGTACATCGAGTATCTGGTTCGGGAGGACGTCTCGGATATCGGGACGCTCTTCGGTTTTCTGAGCGATCTCCGGGCGAACGAGGCCGCGACGATCGAGCGGATCCGCCGCCGGGGCGCGACAGATGGGTAGCCGCTATCTCCGCGCCGCGGCGCGACGCCTCGATCGGGGCGTCTACGCGCTCTTTTCACGGCACGCCGATCGGCCGCGCCACGAACGGGATCGGGATCGATACCGCGGCGCGGCGCTCTCCGTCGGGTTCGAGACGTACCTCGCTCGGATCTACGGCCTTTCATGGCTCCTCGGGGGTACGGTCGGGCTCGCGGTCCCCGTCCTTGGGAGCGTCCTCTCGCCGGCGTTCCCGGACGCGTTCCGATGGTTTCTCTCGGCCGCGATGCCGGGGAACGGGACGCTCCCGCCGCTTTCGGACGCCTCGCTCCTCCTTGCGGGCGGGCTGGTCGTGGGCGCGTCGGCGAAACGGTCGACGATCGTGCTGGGAACGACCTACCTGCGGTGGCGAGCGCGCGCCCGCCGGGCGGCCATCGAGCGATCGCTCCCCGGGGCGGTCAGATACCTCCGGGTGCTCGCCGACGGGAGCGAAAACAGAGAGGGGATGATCCGGACTGTCGCCGACCGGGACGCCTATGGCGGGACGGCCGAGGCCTTCGATCGCGTCCTCGAGACGGCCGCGCTCACCGGGAGCCTCGATACCGGCCTCAGGCGGGTCGCCCGCGATACGCCGTCGCGGGACCTGCTGGCGCCGTTTCTGCTGAAGTTCCGCGAACACGCCAACCAGGGGACCGAATCGCTACAGGGGTATCTCCGGATGGAATCGCGGATGCTCTCTCACCGGCAATCCCGGGCCCGACAGCGCGCCGGCGATTACCTCGAGATCGTCGCGAAACTGTTCGTCGTCTTCCTCGTGGTTCCCGCCTCCGTCGTCGTCGCCGTGACGGTGCTCGGCGTCCTCGCCCCCGGACTCTCGAAGCCGATCCCGGTCCCGGCCCCGCTTTCGGTTCCAGGCTTGGGCACCCCGACGATCCGGACGCTTCTCGTCTACGGGGGGTCGGCGTTCGTCCTCGTCGTCGGTGCATCCACGGCGGCGGCGGTCGCGCGGTTCCGTCCGTCGGGGCACGTCCGGCGGTACGAGCGACCGACCGGATACGCAACGGTGCTGACGGCGCTTTCGAACCCGGCGAGTGCGGCGTTCGTCTTCGCGTTCCCGGCCGTCGTCGTCACGTGGGGGCTGTGGGCGGCTGGCGAACCGCCGGCAAACGCCGTGTTGCTCGGCTATGCGGCCTACGGGCTTCCCGTCGGGACCGTCGCGGTGAGCCGTGCCCGCCTCGACGACGCCAAGGACCGGGAGATACGCGATTTCGTCCACGCTATCGCGGGCCACGTCGATCTGGGACAGCCGTTCGAGGTCGCCGTCGAGACGGTCGCCGACGAGGTGAACTTCGGACCCTTACAGGAGGACGTCGACGATCTCGCGTTCAGACTCGGCCTGACGACGGGGAGCGCCGAGGTCGATACGCGCCGCGAGGCGCTCGGCCGGTTCGTCGCACGCGTCGGGACGCCGCTGGCCGAACAGACGGTCGGGCTCGTCACTGGCGCGCTCGCGGCCGGCAGCGACACCGAGACGACCTTCGAGACGCTCCAGACGGAGGTCGGGTCGCTGTATCACCAGCGCAAGCGGCTGCAGTCGGCGATGTTCGTCTACGTCGCCGTCGGCTGGGCGACGGCGGTGTTCGTGATCCTCTCGGTCGTCGCCGTCGAGCGTTTCGTCCTCGTGTGGCTCGCGGGGGGACCGACCGTGCCGGGGATCGGTTCCGGGACCGTCGATCCCGGTCGGGAGGGACGGCTCCTGTACCTCGTCACCCAGACGACAGTGCTCGCCTGCGGCTGGTTTGCCGGCGTCGCCGCCCGGGGTCGGTACACGGCGTTGCTCCACTCCTCGAGTCTCGTCGTGATCTGTTATCTGTGCTTCGTCGGGGCTGGAGCAGTGTAGCCGGATCAAACAATATTGGTGATCCCGTGGACGACGCTACGAGATACTGAACGACAAATGCAGAGAAAAGACCAAACCTGATAGGGTATATACAGAGATATGGACACTAAAAGGGGGTCTGAATCTCGGAGTGCTTCCACGTCTGAATCGAAGGTCTCGCTTGATGTGCTTCCGTTACACTCGACGAGTCTCCTTACCGTCCTCGATGAAGAGGGTATCGTCCTGTATGAAAGCCCCTCGATCGAGCGGATTTACGGCTACCGACAGGACGACCTCGTCGGCGAGCAGGTAGCTGAATACTTCCATCCGGACGACCGCGAGAAGGTCATCGCTGCCTTCCAAGCAGTCGTCACCAGCGAAAAAGAAACCGTCGAGGCGGTCGAATACCGTCACAGACGGGCTGACAGGACGTATCTGTGGGTCGAGTCTGTCGCGTCGGCGAACCCCACTCCTGACGGAAATTACGTTGTCAATACACGCGATATTTCGACTCGAAAAGAAATCGAACGACATCTACAGAACACGAACGAGCGGCTCGAGGAGTTCGCCAGCGTCGTCTCACACGATCTCCGGAACCCGTTGAACGTCGCACAGGGTCGGTTGCAGTTGGCACAACAGGACTGTGAGAGTACCCATCTCGCTGACGTAGAGACCGCTCACAACCGGATGAAAACGCTCATAGAGGATCTACTGACCCTCTCACGAGTGGGCAAACAGATCTCCGAGACGGAACCAATCGGACTCGCACCGCTCTGTGAGACCTGCTGGCAGATGGTTGAAACAGCCGACGCAACGCTTGTCATCGAAACCGATCGGCACCTCCGCGCTGACCGACATCGCCTTCGACAATTATTGGAGAACCTCGTTCGAAACGCGATCGAACACGGCGGGCAAAACGTCACCGTGACCGTCGGAGAGATCGATTCAGGGTTCTACGTCGAAGATGACGGTCCCGGCATCCCCTCAGACGAACGCTCGCAGGTGTTCGAGGCGGGCCACTCGACTACACAGGGGGGTACGGGACTGGGACTGAGTATCGTCAAGCAGATCATCGAAGCACATGACTGGAGAGTACACCTCACGGAGGGAAGCGACGGTGGGGCTCGGTTCGAGATCACGAGTGTTGAGCCCGCTTAAATGAACGCCAGCGGAATCATCAAAAGCACACCCAGCCCGATCCCGCCGAGGAGTTCCGGCTTGCCGCCCCGCGGCAACTCCGAGCCGAGATCCAGCGCTTCCGGGATGAACTCGGTGAGCACCAGATAGATCATCGCGCCCGCGGCGAACCCGAACCCGTAGGGAAGAAACTCCCGGGCGATCCGGACGAAGGTGAAGGCGATGACGGCACCGATCGGCTGTGGGAGACTCGAAAAGACCGCCCACCAGACCATCCGCCACTCGGAGACGCCCATCGCCCGCAGCGGGATCGAGATCGCGGTCCCCTCGGGGACGTTGTGGATCGAGATCGCGACGGTCATAAACACCGCGAGCAGCGGGACGGTAAAACCCAGCAACTGCGCCCCGCCTTCGAGCCCCAGATCGGCGAAGGAGACCCCGACGGCGATCCCCTCCGGGAAGCTATGGACGGTCAGGATACCGAGGATGAGTACGAGCTTTTTGAAGTCCGCCTCCTCGTACTCCCGGGGATCGATGTCGGCGTCGAGGAGGAGTTCGTGTGCGACGACGACGAGGACGACGCCGACGGCCATCCCGACCGCGACCTGCCGGAGCGTCCCCTCGGCCAGCCCCTCCTCGACGAGGCCGAAAAGCGACGCCGTCACCATGATCCCCGAGGAGAACCCCCAGAGGACGACGTTCCCCCGATCACTGATGGCGTCGAAAAAGAAAAACGGGAGCGCTCCCAGCCCTGTCGCCAGCGCCGTGAGGAACCCGGCGACGAAGACCAAAGCGATGTTCTCGACGAACGCCATTCACCGTTGACGTCGGCCGGCCGGGTGAACTATCCTTCGGATCGCCGTTTCGGGCCGACCGGGAGGTTACGGAATCAAAGAAGGCCTCCCCGAGCGCGAGAGAGCTCAAGGCGGCTCGCCCAGCGCCGAGCGATCGAGCTCCTCGGACGCGGTCCGGTACCGTTCGACCGCCCCGAGGGCCCACGACCGGACGGCCGGATCCTCAGACTCGACGAGCGCCCGCAACAGCCCCGACTCGTCCCGGAGGAATAGATAGACGGTATCGTCGGCGACTCCGACGGCGAAGGGGATCTCGCGGTCGGTGACCCAAACCGAGGCCGCCTCCGCTCCGGCCAGGCTCCGCAACCGGCGCCAGGCGTCGTACTCGGAGCCGAGGAGGTCGACCGTCTCGGCTGTCACGACACACTCGAAGGATTGATCCTCCGCGGCCGTCGCCTCGTCGACCGTTTCGAGCATCTCGTGGTTGAGGACGTAGCTGACGATGCGGTGGGTCTCGGCCCCTCGCGCCAGTTCGAGCGCGCGGTTCAACGGCCCTCCCGGATCGGCCCGCGTCGGCGTCGTGATCTCCGCGTCCGACAGCCGCTCGAGCCCGAAATCGAACCGATCGGCCGGCAACAGCCCGGCGACTTCCCGGAGCCGGCTTTCGGTCTCCATGACCGAAAGCAGCGACCGAAAGCCCGAGGCGACGAACGATCCGAGCCGGGTCGTCTCGTAGGTCCCGTCTTGGCTTTTGACCCACTCCCGTTCCTCGAAATCGCCGAGGATACGCGCCAGCGTCGGCTGGGAGGCACCCACCGCCGCCTGGAGTTCGCCCCGCGTGTGTGGTCCACTCGAGAGCGTCTCGAGCACCCGGATCCGGTTCGGCGACCGTGCGAGGAACTCGATCTCCTCGAGCGGATCCGTCATGTGGTCAACCACTCGGCGTCGGACAATAGGTTTTGAGGTCTCCGATATATTCACACCCTGAAACGAATGTATCGGTGGATATCGCGATAGACGGCGAAACAAACGCACGATCCGAACAAATTACTGGACACATATAAACCGATACGGCGAATATTCGTACTCGATGATACTCGATTCGCTCCTGTCCCGTGGCCGCCCCCGGGACGGAACCGTGCGAACCGCCGGCGACGAAGGGTCGTTCGACCGGGTTCTGTTGGCCGTCGACAGCGAGCCCGATCCGGCGGTGATCGGGACCGCCCTGTCGGTTGCTGCCGCGTTCGACGCCGAGGTCCACGCCCTGTCGGTCGTGCCGATGAACGCCGGCGTCGATCACTGGGATATCGTGGTCGAACGGCGGGAAGCCGCCGCCGAAGACGCGCTCGATCGGGCCGACGAAGCCGCCGCCGTCCCCGTGACGAAGCGGCTCCGGTACGGCGAACCGGCCGAGGAGATCGGCCTGTATGCCGACCACAACGACGTCGATCTCGTCGTCGCCGGCGAGCCGGACCGGACCGGGCTCGCCCGGTTTCTCACCCCGAAAAGCGTCACCGAATCGCTCCGTCGCTCCGTCTCGCTGCCCGTTCTCGCGGTTCCGGCCGCCGGCGAACCGGCGAACGGCCGAAGCCGCCCCCTCCAGTCGTCAAACGGCGCGGTGCCGGGCGACGACTGACCGCGGGGAACGCGCCGTGCGGACGGTCCGATACCCCCATGGGAAATTATATATCCCGGCTCCGGAGACCGGCTATGGAGTGTGATCGAATCCTGGCGCCGACCGACGGGAGCGATCCCTCGGCTCGGGGCCTTGAGCGCGCGATCGATCTGGCCGAAGACTTCGGAGCGACCGTTGATGCGCTCTACGTCGTCGACGAGGGCGATCGGCCGGGCGACTGGGATATCGTCGTCGAAAGACAGGAAACGGCCGGGGAGGCCGCCCTCGATGACGCCGAATCGCGAGGAGCGGCCGCCGGTGTCGACGTCGAGAAACACCTGCGCCGCGGACGGCCCGCCGAGGCGATCCTCGCGTTCGTCGACGAACACGGCATCAACCTGATCGTCATGGGGACCCACGGCCGGAGCGGCTTCGACCGGATCAGACACGCCGGTAGCACGACCGAACGGGTACTCCGGGAGGCGACGATCCCGGTGGTTGCGGTGCCGCCCGGATTGCGTTAGGGGCTACCGGTCCGGCATCGAACTGCTGTTCCGTGCTCGGAACGTCCGTTCAGGACTCCTCCGGAAACATCTTTCCGGGGTTGAGGATATCGTCCGGATCGAAGGCGTGTTTGACCCGCTGCATGAGATCGACCGTCCCCTCGGTGTGTTCCTCTGAGAGGAGCTCGCGCTTGCCGACCCCGATCCCGTGTTCGCCGGTCGCGGTACCGCCCTGTTCGATGGCGTATCTGACGATCTCGTTGTAGACCGCTTTGCCGCGTTCGTACGCCTCCGGGTCGTCCGAATCGACCATCACGGTGTAGTGGATGTTCCCGTCGCCCGCGTGGCCGAAACACGGGATCAGGAGGTCGTGTTCGTCCTCGAGCGTCCCGATGTGTGCCATCAGGTCGGCGAACTGGCTCATCGGGACGGTGACGTCCCCGGGGGTAAGCGGCGTGAGGTCGGGATCGTACGGTTCCAGCGCCTCGGCCATCTCCTCGCGGATCTCCCAGAGTTCGGCCATTCCCTCCTCGGACTCGGAGATCTCGATCTCTACGGCGCCGTGCTCGGAGACGATCGACCGGAAGAACTCGATCTCGCTCTCGATGTTGTGTTCGGCGTGGAACTCGACGAACATCATCGGCGCGTCCGGGAAGTCCGCATCGAGGTACGCGTTCGTGATCTCGGCGCTCAACGCGTCGATGAGTTCGATCTTCGCGACGTCGACGCCGGACTGGATGACGTCGGAGACGGCCGCCGAGGCCGCCGTCCGGTCCTGAAAGATCACCCGACCGCCGTGGATCTGTTTCGGGATCCCGGCCAACTCGAGGGTGATCTCGGTCATCACGCCGAGGGTTCCCTCGCTGCCGACCAGCAGGTCCATGAGGTTGTAGCCGCTCGAGGTTTTGGCCGCCCGGCTCCCCGTCTCGACGACCGTGCCGTCCGCCAACACGGCCTTGATCCGGAGCACCCAGTCGTGTATCTCGCCGTATTTGACCGTCTGCATGCCGCTGGCGTCGTTTGCGACCATTCCGCCGATCGTCGATATCTTCCCCGAGGAGGGAAGCGGCGGGAAAAACAGCCCGTGATCGTTCACCGCTTCATCGACCGCCGAACCGAACACGCCCGGCTGGACGTCGATCTGGAAGTCATCGGGCCGGACGTCGACGATCGAGTCCATCCGCGATACGTCCAGACAGATCCCGCCCTCGGCGGGCACGGGGTTGCCCTCGAGGCTCGTGCCGGCGGCGTACGGCGTGACGGGGATCCCGTGTTCGGACGCCGTCTCCATGATCGTCACGACGTCAGCGGTCGACTCCGGCCAGACGACGACGTCCGGGACCGTCCCCTGCTCGGGGTCCGTCCCCCAATCGAAGCTTCGCTCCTCCAGGATGGATACCCCGGTCGACAGTTTCTCGTCGTTTAGGCCCGCTGCCCTGAGTTTCGCAGACACCATGATACCGACACGGTCGCAGAGGGCTAAAAGCTTGGTCACTGACCCGCCCCGGCGATCAGAATCTTTTTTTCGATACGGCGGGTGAGACGGATAATGTCCGATATCGCAGACCGAATCGAGGCGTCCGGCGCAATAAAGCGAGGGGAGTTCGAACTCTCGAACGGGTCGATCGCCGATTACTACATCGACAAGTACGTCTTCGAGACCCAGCCGGACGTACTGAGCCGGATCGCCGACGGGATCGCCGCCCGGATCGATCCCGACGAGGTCGACGTCATCGCCGGGCCGGAACTCGGGGCGGTCCCGCTCGTCACGGCTGTCTCGCTTCGAACCGGGATCCCCTCGGCGTATATCCGGAAGGATCAGAAGGACTACGGAACGCAGGCCCGCATCGAGGGTGACATCGGCGAGGGGGCGCGGGTCGCGATCGTCGAGGACGTGACGACGACCGGCAGCACCATCATCGAGACGGCCGAGCTGATCGAGGAACTCGGCGGCATCCCGCGACACCTCATCGTCGTCGTCGACCGCAACGAGGGCGGCGAGGAGAACGTCCGCGAGGCCGGCTACGACCTCGAATACCTCGTTCAGGTCGGCGAGGAACTCGAGATCGAGGACGTCTGATACTGTCGTCGAGACGTCTCGCTGTCGGTACTTTTTGCCGTTACTCGATCTCCAGTCGCCGGCCACAGTCCGGACAGGTCTCCTCGAGGACCGTGACCTGTGCGTCACACTCCGGGCAGAACGCCCGGTAGCAGGCTCGATCCCCCATGCCGGGTAGTACCGGGCCGAGAACAGAAAACGTCCGTCGGCCGGGCGGTTCGGACGGGGCCCACGCTACTCGACGATGTACGACTGGTGCTCGCCGCGGGTGCGGACGTCGGCGAACTGGTGGCGGGTCGCGTCGCCGACGGCGCCCGCAAACGACACCTCGACGTCGCCCTCCCCGTACACCTCGTTGGCGCCCACCAGATCGTACTCGGCGAGCGCGTCGGCCATCGCTTCAGGGATCGCGCCGTCGGTCTCGAGATCGACGATGAGGTGTCGGTCGGTGAAGCCGCTGTCGCGAACATCTTCGCCGCCGTGCCGCGGACGCGACGGCCGTTTACAAATCGCGCTCGAGGAACCGCTCGGGATCCATCCGCGAGAGCCGCATGGCGTTGCCCGTGACGCCGAGGCTCATCCCCATATCGCCGACGACGACGGCGGCCGCGACGCTGACGTACCCGAACGGTACGCCGACGGCGAGCAACAGCTTCACGCCCAGGCTGCTCCAGATGTTCTGTCGGATCACGCTGTTCGCCTTATGAGAGAGCGCATAGAGGTACGGCAGTTTCTCGATGTCGTCTCCCATGAGCGCGATGTCGGCCGTCTCGATGGCGGTGTCGGTGCCGGCCGCACCCATCGCGACGCCGACCGAGGCCGTCGCCAGGGCGGGGGCGTCGTTGACTCCGTCGCCGACCATCGCGACGTCGCCGTGTTCGGCCTCCAGTTCCTCGATCGCGGCGACCTTCTCGTCGGGCAACAGCCCGGCCCGGTACTCGTCGATCCCGAGTTCCCCGGCGACCGCCCGGGCGGTCCCCTCGTTGTCGCCGGTGAGCATTACCAGCGGTGTGACCCCCAGCCGATGGAGGTTCTCGATCGCCCGTTCGGCGGCCGGGCGGATCTCGTCGGCGATCCCGACGATACCGAGCAGGCAATCGGCGGTCCCGACGAGCACTACCGTCTTTCCGTCGCGCTGCATCGCGTCGATCGTCGCCGCACTGTCGGCTGTCCCTTCCGGAACCGACGCCGCGACCCCGCCGTCGGCGCGTGTCCCTCCCCCGCTCTCGCCGAGCTCGAACCCCAGCTCCTCGAACAGCCCGGGATTCCCCGCGTAGTAGGTGGTTCCCTCTATAGTGCCCCGGACGCCCTTCCCGGTAATGCTCTCGAAGTCGGAGACCTCGGAGAACTCGATGCCGCGTTCCTCGACCCGTTCGCGGACCGCGTCGGCGATCGGGTGTTCGCTCCGCCGCTCGAGCGCCCCGGCATACCGGAGTACGTCCTTTTCGGCGACGTCGCCGACGGGAACGACGTCCGTCACCCCGAGTTCGCCTTTCGTCAGCGTGCCCGTCTTGTCGAAGGCGATCGCGTCGACCTCGCCCATCGCCTCGAGGTGGTTGCCGCCCTTGATGAGGACGCCGTTGCGCGCCGCGGCGGTCACGCCCGAGGTGACGCTGACCGGCGTCGAGATGACGAACGCACACGGACACGCGATGACCAGAAGCGTCAGCCCCCGGACGAACCAGGTCAGCCAGTCGCCGGCGAAGGTGTGTGAGTACCCCGCGAATCCGACGGCGACGCTTCCGTCGATCAAAAGCGGGGGGACGGCGGCGGTCAGGATCGCCAGGACCACCACGCTCGGCGTGTAGTAGCCGGCGAAGCGGTCCACGAACCGCTCTTTGTCGGTCTTTTCGGCCTGTGCCTCCCGGACGAGATCGATGATCCGCGAGAGCGTCGATCCCTCGTCGGTCGTCGTCGCCTCCACTTCGAGATAGCCCGCCTCGTTGAGCGTCCCCGCGTACACCTCGTCGCCGTCGGCCTTGTCGACCGGCGTGCTCTCGCCGGTGATCGGGGACTGATCGACCGCGCTCGTTCCCGTCCGGACGATCCCGTCGACGGGGATCTTCTCGCCCGGCCGGACGGCGACGGTTTCGCCGATCCCGACCTCCTCGACCGGGACGGTCACCTCCTCGCCGTTCCGGACGACGGTCGCCTCGTTGGGCGCCAGTTCCATCAGCTCGCGCAGCGAGTCCCGCGTCCGGTCCATCGCGTACTGTTCGAGCAGCTCGGCGATGCTGAAAAGCACCGCGAGCGTCGCCGCCTCGACGAAGAGCCCGATCGCGGTCGCGGCGAGGATGGCCGTCCCCATCAGCAGGTCGATATCGAGACTCAGGTTCCGTGCCGAGTAGTAGCCGCCCCGGACGACCGGTACCCCGCTCGTCAGGACGGCGACGAGGAAGGCCACGTCGGCGGCGGATAGCTCGAAAAGCGGCGTCACGACGACCGTCGGGTTTGCTCCGGCGAGGAACTCGACGACGAGTCCGCCGACCAGGAAGGCGGCGCCGATCCACGTCCAGATCGCCCGGTCGCCCGTCCAGACAGAGGATGGGGGCGCGATCCCGCCCTCTCCGTCCGTCCCGTCGCCGCTTTCGGATCCGTTCGTCACCTCGTAGCCGGCGCCCTCGATCGCCGCGATCAAGTCTGTCTCGCCGATCCGGTCGGGGTCGTACGTCACCCTGGCGGTCCCGGCGGTCGGCCGGAGGTCGGCTTCTTGGACGCCGTCGACGCGCCCGAGGCTCGAGTCGACCTTCCCGGCACAGGAGGGACAGTCCATCTCCGGGACCGAGAACGTGACGACCGCTCCCGGGGGCTCGTTGCCGGCGTCCTCGCCCTGCTCGCTATCGCTCATTACCGCGCCCTACGATGCCGTCCCGGATACGTCTTTCTTGGAATATTCCAACTCCTCCGCCGTTCCCCCGATCAGAGCGTCGTTGCCACGCCCTCCAGCGATCGGTTTCCTGCGATGTATCGCTCGGCCAGGTGGACACGACAGTGTTTTGATGCCTCCGGCCGACGACCGTGATACGATGTTTCCGGAGAGCGACACCGGCGTCTACGTGACGTCCGGCGTCTTCGCCCTCGTCGTCTTCGCCGTCGCGGTCACCGTCGCCGTCGGGTGGACCGTACTCGATCTCACGGCCGGGACGCTCCTCACGCTCAGCCTCGGTTTCCTCCTGTTTATTGGGGTCTACTTCGTCTCGCTGGTCGTCTACCGCGAGATCGACCGCCGGGAACGGGCCGAGTGATACTGTCGGCTGTAATCGCTTCAACGTCGCTCTTTTTTGATCCGGTGAAACAGCTATCGGCTGCATGCTGTCGACACCGACTGGCTTGCAGGATCGAAAAGACATATACGGCACATCAGATGCGACTGTACTACGGAAGTTCAACTCTGACGATGTTTCCAGTCGGTGACCGCTGCTCAACAGTAACACTACCACCCGCTTGAGCTATGATCAGCCTAATAACCCACATCCCGAGGCCGCGCCCGTGGTATAGTGGCTCCTCTCTCACCCCGTCTACGAGTATGCTCCGCTCCATGTCGGGGATCCGTGGCCCGTTATCAGCAACCTCAATACGAACCCCTGTCTCAGTCCGAGCGGCAGTAACACAAACATCGGGCGACTCGGAACCGTTGTGAACGATGGCGTTTTCCACAAGCTCCCTAAGCGCTTGAGCCAAGTCTGTCGTCGTTCGAGCAGTCATCCCAGTGGGACACTCAATCGTGACGGTGGCCTCCGGATACTCCGATATTGTTTTCGAGATGACCCGTTCTAAAACTGCCTCGATGTCAAGCGGTTTTTGAATCGGCTCACCCCGTAGCACGTCGGCCAGTTTCTGTTCTTTCTCGGTCAATCCGAGCAGCTCATCGCTCACCTCTATTATCCGGGTAGCATCCGTTGCAACTGATCCCGATGTCTCCGCACAGATCGCCTCAGCTCGTCCCCGAACCACGTTCAGAGTATTGCGCAAATTGTGCCGTAATACCCGTCCAAGCAGTTCTACGTGCTTCTCGCGTTCTTTGCGCTCGGTGATATCCTGTTGGGTGCCGAGGTATCGGATAAGGGTCCCGTCATCGTCGTAAATCGGGGTGACAGTCAGGCGGTTCCAAAATTCGGTACCGTCCTTCTGGTAATTGCGCAACGTAGTGGTGATCGGCTTCTCAGCAGCAATCGCTGTCCGAAGAGCGGTAACCGCTTCGGAGTTGGTATTCTGGCCCTGAAGAAATCGGCAGTTCCGACCAAGCGCTTCCTCCTCAAGATATCCGGTCAACTGTTCGTAGGCGGTGTTGACGAAAACGAGTGGGTTGTCCTCTTCAGATGGTTCTGCAAGTGTGATTGGCACTTCTGTGTTGTCAATAGCCTGTTTAAAAATGCGGAGTTCTCGCTGCCGCTCTCGAGTCTCAGTAACGTTTCGTGTCGAACCAGCGATGTACTCCACGTCTCCATCGATTATTACCGGCGCAATTCTGGTCTTCCAGTACGTCGGGTGGGCGTCGAACTGAAGCTGCTCTTCGTATTCAATCGGTTCCTGACGCCGGACACACTCGCGGTATCGTTGTGCTACCCTGCTCCCTTGCTCTTTACCGAGTAATTCACGCGGCGTTTTTCCGTGGGTTGAATCAGGCGATATCCCCGTCGCGTCTTCCCAGGCCCAATTGACCCGCTTGATTGTTAATTCATCACCAACATCGACCAAGAACAACGGCCCCTGTGTGTGCTGGAACAGCGTCTCGATCTGTTCGAGTTCCTTGCGGCGCTCACGACGCTCGGTAACGTCTTGAACCGTGCCTCGAAGCGCCGTCACCTCGCCGCTGGACGTGGCTGGGGTAATCGTCACGTCTACGACACGCTGGCCCCCTGCCGCTGGCTGAATCCGCCATGTGCCTTGGACCTGTTGTCCGGTCCGAGCGGCGCGGTCAACGGCAGCTCGGACTTCGGGTCGGTCATCCGGGTGATAGATGTCGATCGTTCCATCCAGCGAAAGGTCAGCATCTTGTGGGAGACCGGTGATCCGACTGGCACCGGCGGTTATATTCAGTTCGTTGGCCTCGAGATCGAGTTCCCAGCCGCCAGTGTTGGCGGTGGCCTCAGTCAATTCCACCAACTCCTCCCGTTGAGCGAGTTCATCTCCGGATTCTCGCGGTTGAACAGTGTTTTCGATACGATTTACCAGGAGTTGATACTGCTCAGGCCCGGATGTTGTCCGGAAGTAATCGGTTGCACCGGCCGAGATAGCCTTATTGATGACATCCGCGCCAGCATCGGTGGTGAGTAGAATAAACGGCAACTCGGGGTATTCATTACGGAGCTGTTGCAGAAACCCGGTGCCGTTTTGTCCGAGCATATCACGGGTAGAGAGGACACAGTCCGGGGGGTAGTTCGCGATCATATCAAGTCCCTCAGCGGCGCTCGTAGCCGTCTCAACGAGAACATAGTCAACTTCACGGTCGAGAGCCGCCGCGGTCAGATCCCCACTGTTCGGCTCGGTATCGACATGGAGGACACGTATCGACTGAGCCATGGTATACCATGAGTTATTTATCAAGAGCGTGTCATAGAAAGCCTCCCAAGGGAGGCCGCAGGGTTTGGAAACTGTGTCCAGCAGTACCAACGCCCTGCA
>NZ_JAHLKM010000062.1 GCF_024449025.1 Natronomonas aquatica
CCAGGGTGATGTCGTCCAGCCGACCCATTATGCAGAAATACGATTGCTATAGTAAATACTTTCGCACGACCGTATCAGTCGCTTGCGCCCCTGCTCGAACGGAACGATCTCCGGGGGGCGTTCCGCTTTCTGCATCTGTTGTTGCGCCGGTTGGAATCGGCCGACGCGGTGGCACACTTCCATCTCGATCCCGACACCGTCGACGATCGGACGCTTTATACGCTATTTCCGCTGTTCGATACCGTCGTCGAACACGACGAGAGCGGATCGATCCGTGTGAGCGACGGCGGTCCGGACTGAGACCGAAAACTCCGTTTTGCGTTTCCGAGCCCGTCGTTGGCAGTTAAGCTCCGCGCGAGCGAAGCGAGCGCGGTTCGCCGGAGGCGAACCTAATGAAGTAAAAAGTGGGAGTGCGTCGGCCGGGATTTGAACCCGGGTTGTGACCATGGCAAGGTCACGTGATACCACTACACTACCGACGCGCCTTCACAGAGGATCGTACCGGGGAGATCAATAAAAGGCTTGCGAACCGGCACCGCGTCGGTGGGTTCACACCCCGGATCGGGATACAGTCACACGCAGAAATCCCTGTCAACGGAGCCCACGACCGCTCAATACCGCGATACTTTTAAGTGTGGGTTCGGTATGATCGGCACAGTCTCGTGAACGGACACGGAAGCGTTACGGCATGACACACAGCGTGCTCGTGCCGTCGTCCCTGACCCGGGAAGCCGAGGACAAACGCGAGGCGACTCGCAAACTCGGTTACGTCGCCCGCGCGGCGACGGTCTTTCGGGTGGACCGGCTCGTCGTCTTCCCCGACCGCGGGGGGGAGACGGGTCGGTTCGGCGACGGGTTCGTCGACACCGTGTTGCGGTACGCCGCCACGCCCCCATACCTCCGAAAGGAGGCGTGGGACAGGCGGGGCGAACTGGAGTACGCCGGTGTCCTGCCGCCGCTCCGTGTCCGCTCGCAGACCGGCTCCGGATCGGACGGTTCGGGGTCGTTAAGACAGGGAATCGTGACCGAGGTCGGACCTGACGGGCGCGTCCGGGTCAATTGCGGACTGCAACACCCGATCTCCCTACCCGCTCCCTCCGGGGAGTACGAGGAGGGGGAACGCGTCACCATCAGGGTCTCTTCGCGAGAGCCGGTTCGCGCAAAGCTCGCTGCCGAGCCCCCACCGGGGTTCGCCGTCGAGCGCGCGACCATCGAAGACGTCCTCGCCCGGCCGGACGCCGGCGTTCGTATCGCCGCGTCCCGGCTGGGTGAGGAACTGACGGTCGATCGGCTCGCCGCGTTGGCCGAGCGGACGGCCGACGACGGTCTCACGGTCGCCTTCGGCGCCCCCGAGCGGGGGTTGCCGGAGATACTCGACTGTGAGCCTCGCGCGGAGACTATCGGCGACGAACCGCGAGCGCGGTTCGACCTCTGGCTCAATACGGTTCCGAACCAGGGTAGCAAGACGATCCGAACGGAGGAAGCTCTGTTCGCGACGCTTGCGCCCCTCACACTGGAGTGAGATAAATGCCACAACCAAGCAGACCACGAAAAGGCTCGATGGGCTTCAGCCCCCGCAGCCGTGCGGCCAGTGAGGTCCCGCGTTTCAACTCCTGGCCGGGCGACGACGGACAGCCCGGGCTACAGGGCTTTGCCGGCTACAAGGCGGGCATGAGTCACGTCGTGACGATAAACGACGAGCCCAACTCTCCCCGAGAGGGTCGAGAGGAGACCGTTCCGGTGACCGTCGTCGAGACGCCACCGATGCGGGCTGTCGCCGTTCGAGCCTACGAAGACACACCGTACGGAAAGCGGCCGCTGACCGAATCCTGGACCGACGAGGTCCACGAGGATCTGGGTCGCGCCCTCTCCGTGCCGGACGAACAGACCGGCGACGCCGAAAGCGAAATCCGTGATGCACTCGATCGAGGGATCCTCGCCGACGTGCGAGTCGTCACCCACACCGTGCCGCGGGAGCTTTCGAGCGTGCCGAAAAAGGAACCCGACGTGATGGAGACGCGCGTCGGCGGCGGTTCGATCGACGAGCGCGTCGAGTACGCGTTCGATCTGATCGACGACGGCGGGGAACACACCGTGACGGACGTGTTCCGGGCCGGCGAGTACACCGACGTCGCGGGCGTCACGAAGGGCAAAGGGACACAGGGCCCCGTCAAGCGATGGGGCGTTCAAAAGCGGAAGGGCAAACACGCCCGCCAGGGCTGGCGCCGACGGATCGGTAACCTCGGCCCCTGGAACCCCTCGCGGGTCCGCTCGACCGTGCCCCAGCAGGGACAGACCGGCTACCACCAGCGCACCGAACTCAACAAGCGGCTCGTCGACCTCGGCGACGACGCGGTCACCCCCGACGGTGGCTTCGTCAACTACGGCGAGGTCGACGGTCCCTACGCTCTGGTGAAAGGCTCCGTCCCGGGCCCGGACAAGCGCCTCGTGCGCTTCCGCCCGGCGGTCCGGCCGGCCGACCAGCCGCGCCTCGACCCCGAGGTGCGGTACGTCTCCACCGCCTCGAATCAGGGATAAACCATGCAGGCAACAGTACGAACCCTGGACGGGGAGGACGCGGGCGAGGTCGAACTGCCGGCCGTCTTCGAGACGACCTTCCGGCCCGACCTCATCAAGCGCGCGGTCCTCGCCGCACAGGCCAACCGAACGCAGGACGCAGGCACCGACGAGTACGCGGGTCTCAGAACCCCGGCGGAGTCCCACGGCAGCGGCCGCGGGATGGCACACGTCCCCCGACAGGACGGGCGTGCGCGTGAGGTCCCACAGGCCGTCTCCGGCCGTGCGGCCCACCCGCCGAAGGCCGAGAAGGACCGCGGACTCGATATCAACAAAAAGGAGCGAAAGCTCGCCACGCGGAGCGCGATCGCGGCGACGGCCGACGGCGACGCCGTCGAAGAGCGCGGCCACGACTTCGAGGGGGACCTCGAGTTCCCGCTCGTCGTGGAAGACGGGTTCGAAGAGCTCGTCAAGACCACGGAGGCCGTCGAGGCCTTCGAGGCGCTCGGCGTCTACGCCGACGTCGAACGCGCCGAGGACGGCAAGACGGTCCGTGCCGGCCGCGGGACGACCCGCGGTCGCAAGTACACCGAGCCGAAATCGGTGCTCGTCGTGACGGGCGAGGAACCCTCGCTCGCGGCCCGCAACCTCGCGGGATCGGACGTCGCGACCGCCGACGAGGTCAACGTCGAGGATCTCGCCCCCGGCACGCAGGCCGGGCGGCTGACGGTCTGGACCGAAAGCGCCGTCGCGGAGGTGGCCGAGCGATGACGATCAAACACCCGCTCGTCACCGAGAAGGCGATGAACGACATGGACTTCGAGAACAAACTGCAGTTCGTCTGTCAGTCCGAAGCGACGAAGCCCGAGATCGCCGACGCCGTCGAAGCGCAGTTCGACGTCGGCGTCGCGTCGGTCAACACACAGATGACGATGAACGGCGAAAAGAAGGCGACCGTCACGCTCGTCGAAGCGGACGACGCACAGGAAGTCGCCTCACGGATCGGGGTGTTCTGACGATGGGACGAAGAATCCAGGGACAGCGCCGTGGTCGCGGGACGCCGACGTTCCGCGCCCCGTCGCACCGATACAAGGCGAACCTCTCGCATCGAAACGTCGAGGACGCCGACGTCGTGACCGGCGAGATCGTCGGCATCGAGCACGATCCCGCCCGGTCGGCGCCGCTTGCGGACATCGAATTCGAGGACGGCGACCGCCGACTCGTCCTCGCCCCCGAGGGCGTGGCGGTCGGCGACGAGATCCAGATCGGCGTCTCCGCGGAGATCGAGCCCGGCAACACCTTGCCGCTGGCGGAGATCCCCGAGGGCGTCCCGGTCTGTAACGTCGAACGCCAGCCCGGCGACGGCGGGAAGTTCGCCCGCGCCTCCGGCGTGTCCGCGACGCTTCTCACCCACGACAGAAACGCCGCGGTCGTCCAGTTGCCGAGCGACGAGATGCGGCGGCTCTCCCCCGAGTGTCGGGCCACGATCGGCGTGGTCGCCGGCGGCGGGCGGACGGAGAAGCCGTTCGTCAAGGCCGGCAACAAACATCACAAGATGAAGTCCCGCGGGAGCAAGTACCCGCGCGTCCGCGGTGTC
>NZ_JAHLKM010000014.1:0-712 GCF_024449025.1 Natronomonas aquatica
CTACTCGCCTTCCACGGTCTAGTGGACAGACCGGGAGTTCACCGACAAACCTCGGCGTTCACGCCGAGGTAGGTGATTACCAGAACTGTCAGTCGCTCTAGTCGGATAGGTACTGGCTGTCCGACGCTGCGATGCGAACAGGCGCCGATCGAAGCAGTTGAGTCGAGTCCCTCTCGAAGCTCGCGAAACGTGTCTTTGGACTCGTTTCTCGGCTACCAGAACTCATCAAGTGTCGCTTGTTGGTCTCTTTGCTCCGATAGCCGCCGTCGAATGTGCTCTGGGAGTGCTGTCGAGGAGGATGCCGCATCGGCCGGCTCCCACTCGGTCAGTGGAGCCTGCTCGCGCTCGGAAAACGAGAGATTCGACACTCGGACACCGAGTTTCCGGACCGGCACTGTCTCGAACTCGCCCAACAGGTCCAGTGCCACCGTCTCGACGAGGGCTTCGTCTTGGACGGGGCCACTTAGCGACCGCTCTCGTGTGTTCACATCGAACGGGGGTTGTACGACTTTGATGCCGACCGTCCGATAGAGAGCGTTTTTGCTGCTTGCACGGGTCGTGACCTGCCCGGCGAGTTCTCGAACGATCTCGGTTTTGACAGTCGAGTCAGTGACGCCCTCGGGGTCGAGCGAGGTCTCTTTCGAGATACTTTTCGGGTCGTCCGGCGGCGTCACCGGGCGTGGATCATGCCCGCGAGCCCGTTGCTGGATCG
>NZ_JAHLKM010000014.1:722-68303 GCF_024449025.1 Natronomonas aquatica
GGCCTTTGGATCCCACAGCGTTCACGAGCGTCTCCGGGTCGGCGGTCGCGAGTTCGCCGGCGGTGTCGATGCCACGCTCTCGCAGCTTGCCGGCGGTGACTGGTCCGATACCGTGAACCGATTCGATGTCAAGCGGGGCGAAAAACTCTTCGACGTCTCCAGGACGGACAACGACGAGGCCGTCGGGTTTCTCGTGATCGGAGGCGACCTTGGCGGCGCTTTTGGTTGGAGCGACGCCGATGCTGACAGGGATCCCAACAGTGGTTTTGATCTCGGTTTTGAGCCTCCGTGCGAAGGCGTCGACGTCTGCCCAGGTGGTCGCGTCGGTGACGTCGAGATAGGCTTCGTCGATACTGACGGGTTCGAGCGGGTTGGCATATTCCTCGAGGAGGGCGTGGACGTCGCCGCCAACTGCCTGGTAGTGATCCATCTCGACAGGGAGATAGTACCCGGTGTCAGCCGGATCGGGAGCCGCTGGATCGTCGGCGTCGGCATCAACGCGTCGTGGGAGCCGTTCGAGCGCATCGCTGATCGCCATGGCGGATTCGACGCCGTACTCGCGGGCCTCGTAACTGGCTGTCGCGACGGCACCGTGCGGATCGGCTTGCTCATACCCCATGCCGATGACGACCGGTTCGTCGGCGAGGTGGGGTCGGCGAAGCCGCTCACAGGCAGCATAGAAACAATCGCAGTCAACGTGCAGGATGATCGACGGATCGGTCTCAGAGGGAGCAAAATCCGTGACTGTCGCTGCACCCTCCCGCATGGTTAGTGGTAGGCTTCCTGGTTATAAAAAGGCGGTTCCGAAGAAGGCCTATCAGTTATTCACCTGCCGGACGAAGAGTTCTGCATGGCAACCGTTATGGAATTCACGAGTCCGACAGCGGAGTTCCCGTTGGGCAGTATTTTCGAAAACCTACCGGGCGTAACCGTGGAGTTAGAGCGATTGATTCCCCACGAAACGCATATCATCCCGTACTTTTGGGTGCGGGGCGCGGAAACCGAAGCGATCGAAGCCGAGTTCGAACCACACGCTGGCACATCGAACATCCGAGTGGTCGATAGTTTCGAAGACGAGTACCTCATGCGCGTCGAGTGGGACCAGGCGTACGTTGGTATTCTCGTCGCTCTCGCCAAGGCTAATGTGGCTGTCCTCTCCGGAATCGGGACGAAAGACGAGTGGCGATTCGAGGTGCGCGGCGAAAGTCAGGAAGCGATCGCGGAGTTTCGAGAGTACTGTCAGGACCAGGAGATCCCGATAACGATCACTGCTGTTCACGCGATGCTCCCGATCCATGGGGAAAGCTACGAACTAACCGAGACCCAGCGCGAGGCGCTGTTGTTGGCTTACGAACGCGGTTACTTCGACTCCCCCCGCGAAGCGTCGCTTAAAGAAATCGCAGAGGAGCTCGGTATCACCCAACAATCGCTGTCCTCTCGACTCCGACGCGGCCATCGACGTCTCATCAGCGCGACACTGATCAGCTCCTCGTGATTACCTCTCCGAACAGATTTTATAAACCCTCTGTATAATCAGTACCCTTCCTCATCCGGTTCAAGCCCGTATACGATATATGGACACAAAGATAGCTGAAGTTGCCGACGGAGCGGTCGAGTATACATGCAGAGACGAGGCGGAACGATGACTTCGAAAAAGCCGTCAATCACGTCGAAAGCGGCGTTGAGCGCCGAACTACAGGCACTCCTTGTCAGGGCCTACGATAATGGAATCGACGTGAGAGGCGGATTCGAGTGTCGAAATGGAGCTGAGTATCCCGATTGGGACGTGGTCGTCACGGAGATCACAAAGAACGAACGGGCAGACTGACCGTATGGCCTTCACTGGTCAAGCGATCCCGCAGCTCTCGACCGGGATAGAAGGGCTCTATGAACTCTTGCAAGGTGGGCTGGTCAAAGGGCGAATGTGTCTCGTTTCTGGTGAACCCGGGACTGAAAAGACAACGCTTGGGGTGCACTTTCTGGAAGAGGGTCTCTCCGACGATCAAGCGAACGCTCGGCGACGCCCCGCGTCCGCGAACCTGGTACGGTGAATTTCGTGGACTTGTTCCGATATGTTCGGTTCACCACTGCCCTTCCATCCGAACAGGATCGCTCGTGTGACCGACCGACGACTTGGACAAGTGAAATCTTTGATTTCGGTACGACCCCGAGGCACTCAGCCTGTTCCGCCTGTAGATCCGGAATCCGAACTCATTAATATACTGTACCAGTCGACTGTGGAAAGAGCAAAAATAACCTACTCGATTCAGCTTCGGACGTTGATTTGAGCAACTCGGGAAACGGTTTTACTGGATGTTGTTAATGTCTCCCTCGTACCCGTGGTTCCGTCTCTACCGTTGAGTCTGAGTAGTCACACGAAGTCGCCCTGTTCAACGACGGTTCGGAACAGCAACCCGAGTGCGAGGTGCTGTCTGGCTGCTGCCGCAACGTTTGAACGCGCTTTATCCGAGTCATCGAACCTATACTCTATTGTTTTGACGAGTTCGCGCCGCTTGAGCAGGTCATCCTCACAAAGAGCCACCAGTCGTGGGTAGACCGTGCCGGGACTGAGAGTTATATCCAAATCTTCAGCAAGGGTGTCTAACAACTGCTTGCCGTTAGGATCCCTGTTTTGTAGTACGATCAACGAGACGAGCACCTCTTCGAGCGAAGAAAGGACTTGTGCTCTCTCGTAGGAGAACTGTTCTGAGCCGAATAGCGAGGCTTCGACCTCTGTGGTGATGTCCGAAACAGTCTCTCCGGGCTCGTCGGATCGAGGTGTTTTCTCCAACTTTTCGAGGAGGGTGGCGGCGGATATTGAATCCTCGTCTTGGCCGATCCTAATCTCAGAGGGAGCTGTTTCCTTCATATTCAGAACCTCATGATAACACAAAGGCCGGCCAGTCTGATATGGGCTGGCCTTGGCTAACAAGGGATAACTCAGCTTTACACGTTGAAGTGGGTACGTTCTGTCACCAGCGGGTGTTTGATTGACATCCTCACCCGCGTGAACGCGGGTGAATCCCACGGTACCGCACCGCTGGATTGGGATATTAGGGTTTGCAGTCCACCACCTCTGTCCGAGGTTGGAATCCTCGGGAGAGGTCATGAAGGTAGACTCCTGGCTGTGCCAACCAGCCGGTACTCCTATCCTCGTCCAAATTGGACGCAGACTCGGAGTTACTTTTGTCGTTGACGTCGAGACGGATGTTCTCCGCCCCGTTCACGTCTGCGTTGAACGCCGCATCACACGTCTCGCAGACGTACAGGCCACGCTCGACGCGCTGGCTGTCGTCTTCTCTCCCGCACACGCAACACGTCTTGCTCGTGTCACGCTCCGACACTTCTACGACCTCGATGCCCTCGACCTTCGCCTTGTATTCGAGGATCGACGTGAAGCGGTCGAACGCCCACCCGTGCAAGTCAAGGTTGCCGTGCCGACCCCAATTCTTCGAGTCGCCGTCTTCGTCCTCGCGGACGCCTTCCAAGTCTCCGATATTGATTCGCCCAACACCCTTCTCGACGCACTGTTCAACGATGTGTCTCGCTACCGAGTGCAAGAAGTGGGTGCGGCGCTCCGACCACTTCGCGTGCAACCGAGTGGCTCGTTCACTACTCGAGTCGTCGCATTTAGCGATCTCTTTCGGGAAGTAGTAGCCATCCTGCTTGAGGCGGTTGCCGGGGTACAGGTCGGCTTCCTCGGTGCTGTACGCGACAGCGGCGAAGTTGCAGATACCGAGATCAATCCCCGCTGTCTCGTTGCCGGGTGCGTCGGGAGTTTCGATTTCGTCTTTGCAGACGAGGTGCAGTTCCCATCGTCCCTTCGCCTTGTCGTAGACGGCGCGAACTTGTTGCAGGTTCTCAACTGTGACACCGGGACGAGTTTGGTACTCGACGAGGATGTACTCCCAGGCTTTGGGGTGTTCCTTGTGGTTCGCGCCTTTCGAGAGCCGGACGCGATTATTCTCCCTGTCGTGTTTAATGCCGTTCTGCTTCCACGTTACTGTTGAACGAGGGTGTTCTTCGTGGACGCGGCGACCCTGTTGGTCGTAGTAGTTTTTTTTGCGGTAGCCGGGCGGATTGTCTCTGTCATCATCACTGGAGTACCACGAGTTGAAGGCTTCAGCGAGTTCCTCAAGAACGCGCTGACTGGACTGACTGTGCAGTCCCTTGTACGTGTTGTGAGCCTTCAACTCGTCTTTGAGGTCTCGGTGGTCAGGAATCTCGCCCGTATTCTCCCACACTTCGCGGGAGTGGTAATTAGCGACGTTCCAGAGTTTGCTGGCTGCCCACCCGTGCCGGTCAAGCGATTCCGCTACCTGACTGTGGTTGCGGATTTTCGCTTGATGGGTGCGGTGGACTTCCAACATTCTGAACGCCTGTATAATCACTTATAGCTGTTTCTATTGTAAAGGTTCGGATTGAGAACGGTGGAATATCCAGACCTGTCGAAGCAGGGGAATGGATCACTGAGTGACGGCGCGTATCCACGGCCTGAAGGCCGTGGTATTGCGCCTGTTCAGCCTATAATACGCTTCCTCGGTTCGAATAGACGCTGAGGAATTTTCCCTATCGGTTGGTTCTTATTCAGACGCCATTTTTTCCGCAAACGTCTCCCGTATCTTCTCGACTTTCGGCTGGGCGTGCATCGAACAGTAGGCGTCTTGGGGGTTCTTTTCGAAGTAGTTCTGGTGGTACTCCTCGGCCTCGTAGAACGTCTCGAGCGGTTCGAGTTCGGTGACGACGTCGTCGTCGTACTCCTCGTCGAGGGCCTCGATGTAGGCTCGGGCCTGCCGGCGCTGGTCGTCGTCGTGATACAGCACGATCGAACGGTACTGCGAGCCGACGTCCGGTCCCTGTCGGTTCAGTTGCGTCGGATCGTGGATGGTAAAGAAAGCCTCGAGTAGGTCCCCGTACTCGACGACGTCGGGATCGTAGGCCACCCGGACGACCTCGGCGTGACCCGTCTCGCCGGAACAGACCGCCTCGTAGGTCGGGTCCTCCACGTGCCCGCCCGCATAGCCGGACGTGACCGACTCGACCCCCTCGAGTTCCTCGAGTGCCGCCTCGATACACCAGAAACAGCCGCCGCCGAACGTCGCCGTCTTGGTCGCTGTCATCACCGACCGTTCGGGCCACAGCCGTATTAACCCGACGCGTATCGAGGGATTCCCGTCGAGACGCCTCGTATTCGGCCCCGCCACCCCCGAGACGGTTCAAGCATTATACAGCAAACATTACATCAGTGTGGACAGAAGGTGAAGACACATATGTCGGACGGAGACAGATCGGCGGGCGATCCGGAGAGCCCGGACGGCGGAGAGACACCGAAACGGCGGCGGTTCCTGCAGCTGGCGAGCACCGCGTCGATCGGGGCGCTGGTTGGCTGTTTACAGTCCGGCGGGGGACAGAGCGAGGCGGCAGCCGAAACCGGCCGCCCGGACGACTGGTGTGTCGAGGAAAACGACGTCGAAGTTCCGGACTCGCTCAAAACCGCGACGAGTGTCGACGGGGTAGAGCGGGATCCGAACGATATCAACACGCGCCAGGAAGCGGGATATCAGTGTTACCCACAGGGATACGCACTCTGTGCGAACTGTACGTACTTCATCCCGGGGAAACCGGCCGAGACCGGGATGGGAGACGGAGCGTGTGCGATCGTCGAAGGGATCGTTCGTTCGCGGGACTACTGTGCGCTGTACGAGCCGAACGAGGATCTCGAAGAGTTCCCGAGTACCGACACGGCCCAGCAGGACGAGCAGGGGAGACGATCGAACGGACGCGAGAAGGCACCGGACGTGAACTAGCTGCGGAACCCGACCGATCGCCCCTCTGTGTTCGGTATCGGCCCGGACGAGAACCGGGGATAGCTCCTTGTGTCGCGGATCGAACGTTCGGACATGTACGAGCGTATCCTGCTGCCGACGGACGGAAGCGAGGGCACCGACCGCGCCGTCGAGCAAGCGATCGGGCTGGCCGCCGAGACGGGAGCCGAACTCCACGCCCTCTTTGTCGTCGAGGACGCCCCCTACGCCCCCGAAATGACCGACGAGCGCGTCAGCGCCCAGCTCCGGGAGATCGGCGAGAACGCGATCGCATCGATCCGCGATCGCGCCGACGCCGCCGACGTGACGGTCCGGGCGGCTATCGAGGACGGGATCCCCAACCGGGAGATCCTGAAGTACGCGGACGGGGCGGACGTCGATCTCGTCGTCATGGGGACCCACAGCCGGAGCGGGCTCGACAAGTACCTGCTCGGCAGCGTAACCGAACGGGTCGTCCGCACCGCCGACGTACCGGTGTTGACGGTCCGGGTTGACGGCGACTGAGCGGCGGCGTCACCGGTAGCCGAACGTCCGGAGCGCGCCGAGGCCGGCGGCGAGCGCCAGCGCCGCCGCAACCGCGCTCGCCAGGAGATACATGGGAGATCCAGCCAGCCCGTAGGTGGCGGCCAGCACCGAGCCGATACCCGAGACCGCGGTCAGCCAGACGAGGCTGAGGCCGACGAGCGCCCGCCGGATCCGGATGATCCCGGCAGGTGGAGACTCCTCGGACGGATCGGACGCGACCGGGCCGTCGTTCATGTCGGAGGGTAGCGCGCCGGTCGGATAAGCCCTCACCCGCGGCGGTAGCTTATTGTCGGCTGGCGCACCCATCGACAGGTATGCCCGAGCTTTCGATCTCCAAGGCCCAGAAGGCGGAACTGGAAGCGATACGCGAGGAACTGGAGGCCGCCTACGTCGGCGAGTACGGTACCCTCAGAACAGAGGACGCGATCCAGTATCTGCTGGATACCTACACCCCGCCGGCTGAAGACGACGGCGATCGCTCGGCGGCCGACATCGAGGGACTCACGGCGATCAACGGCGTCGGCGAGGCGACCGCGAAGTCGCTCGCTATCGCCGGGTTCCGGTCCGTCGGGGACGTCGCGGCGGCGGATCCCGAGGCGCTCACCGAGATCAAGGGGATCGGCGACGAGCAGGCGGTCGACATCGTGGTGGCGGCGACCGAGGCCGGCGAGGCTGGCGAAGCCGGGACAGGCAAAGCGGAGAGGAGAGAGCCCGACTCCGAGGGGACGGATGATACAGAGTTGTCGGACGACCCGGAGGAACCGGACAACCCGGACGACCGAGAGGAATCACCCGAAGACACGCTCCAGCAGGCGATGAGCCTGCTCGATGCCCACGACGGGCGGTGGCGCGAATCGGACGGCGAGGAGCCCTACGAGGTCGATCTCCCGGACGGGGCCACGGAAGCCGTCCGGACGAAAGACGACATCAGACGCCTCCTGTTCAAACACTGGAAGTAGCGCCGGAGCGCCGGATGGGGCGATCAGCCGAGACGGGACGGCTCGAGGTCGGCGTCGCGTCGCTCCCGGAGGATGTTCATCGCGGTAACGAGATCCGAACGGGTGACGAGCCCGACGAGCGAGTCGGTCCCGTCGGTGACCAAAACCCGACCGATGTCCTCGTGGGCGAGCCGTTGCATCGCTTCCATCGCCTCCGTTCCGACGCCGACAGTACGGAGGTCGGTACTCATCACGTCCGCGACGGTCGTCGAGGGGCGGTTCTCGGGGGCGACGTTCCGGATGTCATCGAGCGTGACGACGCCGACCGGACGGCCGCCGTCGACGACCGGATACCCCGTGTGGCGCTCGGAGAACATCCGTTCGAGGACGGTATCCAGCGTCGTCTCCGGCGACAGCGTCCGGACGTCGGCGGCCGGCGTCATCACGTCCCCGACGACGACGCCCTCGAAGGCCGCCTGCAGCATCGTCTGTCGGCCCTCGGCGGTCGCGGCCATGTAGACGAAGAAGGCGACGGCGATCAGAAACGGATTGAACACGAAGAGACCGAACAGCCCAAAGAGGATCGCGAAGGACTTGCCGACGCGAACCGACAGCCGCGTCGCCTCGGCGTGGGTGCGCGTGCGGCCCAAAAGCGCCCGGAGCACGCGGCCGCCGTCGAGCGGGAACGCCGGAAGCATGTTGAACCCGGCGAGAACGAGGTTCAGGGCGGCGAGATAGCCGACGACGAACCGGACCGGATCGGCCGAAAGAGCCACGAAAGCGAGAAGAAAGACGATCCCGAGGGCGACGCTGACGACCGGCCCGCCGATCGCGATCCAGAACTCGTGGTGCCAGCGGTTCGGTTGCTCTTTTGGCCTGGCGATGCCACCGAGCAGCCACAGCGTGATCGATTCGATCCCGTAGCCGTAGCGTCGGGCGACGGCCGCGTGGCCGAGTTCGTGTAACAGGACACAGCCGAACAGCCCGACGGCCGAGGCGGCGCCGATCAGCCACGGGATCGACCCGGCCGTCAGCGCCCCGACGTCGAGGCCCGCACCGAGCCCGCTGTTGAGCGCCGCGGCGGCCTCGCCCATCCCGCTGCCGATGAGATAGACCAACACGGGGAGGATCAAAAGCAACGTCACGTCGATTCTGATCGGGATCCCGGCGACGGAGCCGACGCGGTACGCCTTGAACATGTGGGAGGGATCGATCAGGACGGCAAAGAAGGTTACCCGACGCCGACGTTCCGCGGGGACGTCCCGGGACCACCGTGTCTCGGGCCGGGACGGGCTGGGACGGGCCGGAGACGGAGGGCCCGAGCCGGTCGGAACCGCACGTTTCTTACCCGACTGCCGCGTTTCCTCCGCTAATGGACGAGACCGTACTGCTCACCGGGGCCAAAGGGTCCGTCGGGACGGCCATCCGCGAGGGACTGGTCGACGAGTACGACTGGCGGTACCTGTTTCACAACCCGCCGCCGTTCGAGCCGGAACACCCCTCGCTGGTCGGCGACGTCACCGACGAGGAACTCGTCGCCGAGGCCTGCGAGGGCGTCGGTACGGTCGTCCACCTGGCTGGCGATCCCCGCCGGGACGCTCCCTGGGAGTCGGTACTGGACAACAACATCCACGGGACGAAGATACTCTACGAGGCCGCCGTCGAGGCCGGCGTCGAGAAGTTCGTCTTCGCGTCCTCGAACCACGCCGTCGGCCACTTCGAGACCGACCGGAAACCCGACCTCTATCGGGCAGACGACGACTTCCGGCTGGACGGCACCGAACTCCCCCGCCCCGGCAACCACTACGGGATCTCGAAGGCGACCGGCGAGGTCATCGGCCGGTACTACCACGACGAGTACGGCATCGACGTCTGTAACATCCGGATCGGCAACCTCACCCGTGGTCACCCGCCGATCGACTACGAGCGCGGTCAGGCGATGTGGCTCTCGTATCGTGATTGTGCCCGGATCCACGCGTGTGCGCTCGAGGCCGACTACGACTACGAGATCGTCTACGGCATCTCCGACAACGACCGGAAGTTCTACTCCTTGGAGCGCGCCAAGGAGGTGCTGGGCTACGAGCCACAGGACAACTCCGCCGAGTGGGACGGCGACGAGAGGATCGACTAGGAGTTCTCGGGCCCCGGAGGGAAACCGATAGCTTCCCCCAACACCGCACGTCTCCCGGAGCAAAGAGGTTACCGACGGTGTCACCCCGTAGATTTCGAGAGTTATAATATCTGCAGTTCCTTTAGTATAGCCGCCGTTCGGTGGCAACGATTTCGCGAGAACGCGACGGTGAACCGCCTCGGGGTCAAGTGGTTCGAGACGCAGAGCGTCTCGTCATCACGGAAATCAAAGATTTCCGTACGACCCCGAGGCTTCCCGTGGAATAGTCGGACACTCCCACCCGACCATCGGCCTGATAGCCTTGGGCAGTCGGGTGGGTCACGGTCGGGGCGTCCACGGCCCCCGATGCCTGCCGTCGCACCTTCCGAACAACGGAAAGGCTGTTGAGAGCAGGCACATTCCAATTGAGTTTCTTCATGCCTTTCACGGCGATATTGACGCTTGCACCTCGGTCGCTGTGGTCTTGATGGGAACACGACCGGCATTTGAACCGCTTTTTGTTGCGGTTCGCCCGTTCCGTATGCCCGCAGATTGGACACCGCTGGCTCGTGTATTCGGGGTTAATCCACGCAGTCGGGATGCCCTCGAACGACGCCTTGTACGAAGTATAGAACTGGAGGGCGCGGAACGGGAGGTGGTGCAAACGTCGGTTCATCCGCGTACCGTAGTCGATACTATCGCGCATCTCTTTGAGGTCTTCAAAGACGATGCACGGCTTCTCGAACTGCTGGCTCCACTCCACGATGTGACGGCTCACCTTGTGGAGTCTGTCGCGGACGAACTGTTCCTCACGCCCTTCCAGCGTGTCGTGGATACTGTTTTTCCCCGCGTTCTGCACGCGCTTCCGCATCGTGAAGTAGCGGTGGCGCTCGAACTTGATTTCGGGGAAGTCGATGACCAACGTATCTTCGACACCATCCGTTGAGAGTGCGGTCAACGCCACGTTATCCTCGTTCACGTCCACACCGACAATCGTCCGCGAGTCCTGCTTGTCTCGAACGGTCTGCTCGGTGTTGGTGACGTTGACGTGCAACTCGGCGTTGTCGTTGTGGAACAGGGCTTCTGCCGTCCCAATCTTCCACTCGTTACTTTCGAGTGCGGTCTTGAGAATACCGAGATGAGCGTCACTCCCTTCGAGGACGCCCTTGACGTGTTTGTACGGCTTCGCGCTGATACGGAACGCCACGTCGCCGTCGTCGGTGAACGACAGATTGTACCCTTCCTCGTAGTTCGCTCGGAGCGGGTACGACCCGTCCTTAGTGTGACTCGGCTGGCCGAAATCGTTATATTCGTAGTAGTTCTCCATCGCACCGAGTGCCTTCGCAACGACGCGCTGAGTCGTGTTCTTCACGAGGTCGGAGTCGTCGGCCACACGGTCGGGAATGGCGTCCCAGTCCACGCCTTCTTTCGCGAGGCGGATGGATTCGTTGTACGCCTGTCGAGACTCAAGCGTAGCGTCGTACAGCAGACCCCCGTTGTCACTCTGGATGTTGAGTTGGAAGTCTAGAGTTTTGATGAGGGCCTGCGCGTTGGTCATTCTCCGTCTTGTTCGGCGGGTTCTGAGATTCGGACGACTTTCACATCGGCCCCACGCCAGCGTTTAGGAACGGTGACGTGGGCACTATTCCCGAACGCTTTGACCTCGCCATCTAGGACTTCCTCACCGTCAATTTCAAAGCGATTCGCCATACCCGAGTATATATTTTGGATATACTTGATTGTGGCGGTGGTGTATTCCCAATATGGGCGAGAAGCGGTCGAACCACACGGTGTACAACGTCAACTACCACCTCGTGTGGTGTCCGAAGTACCGTCACGCGATACTCGAACACATCAAGGAATCGCTGGAAGTGAGTTTCCGCGACGTGTGCAGCGAATACGGCTACGAGATACTGTCGTTGCATATCTCGCCCGACCACGTACACTTGTTCTTGTCAGCCCATCCGAAGCACGCGCCGAGCGAGATTGTGCGAACGGTCAAGAGCATCACGGCACGGAAAATGTGGGAACAGCACGAACCGTTCTTGGAGGAGTACCTGTGGGGTGGCGGATTTCGGGAGGAATCGTACTACGCTGGGACGGCGGGTGATGTTTCGACAGACACGATCGAGCAGTATATCGAGCGAACGGAACACGTTTAGCTGGGCTTACGGCCTTCACCCTCGGGGTCAAGCCCCGAGGCACTCGGCCTGCTCAGCCTGTAGAGGAATACCAAACGGACGTTTGACTTTTGCGAACCTGTTTATCTGTTCCGCCGGTAGTTCCGGGCAGCATCATGAACCGACGCGAGATCCTCGCCGGTATCGGCCTCGGGTTCGCTCCAGTTCTCGCTGGCTGTGGCGAGGATACGGCCGGTTCGGAGGACCAATCGCCGTCCGACGGCTCCGATGGCGGTAGCGACGCCGATGACGGGACTGACGGCGGGGGAACGGACGCAGACGACCTCTCTGTCGACGGACGGCTTCACAACGAGACGGACACCGCCCACACGTTCGAGTTGGTCGTTCGGGACAGTGACGGCGACGTTCTCACCGAAGGCGAGGAGCGCGTCGAAGCGAGCACCACCGAACGGGTTCCGGCGGTAGCCCGCCC
Organism: Natronomonas aquatica; assembly: GCF_024449025.1. Classification (GTDB taxonomy): domain Archaea; phylum Halobacteriota; class Halobacteria; order Halobacteriales; family Haloarculaceae; genus Natronomonas; species Natronomonas aquatica. Next base: position 12,734 of record NZ_JAHLKM010000014.1, read on the forward strand.
CGGTGAACCCCGAACCTTCGACGTGGCGGTCGATGGCGTCGAAACCTCCAGAACGCTCGAATTCGACGTCGAACCGACCGCGGGACAGGTCGATGGCTACGTCGACATACGGTACACCGGCGGGAAGATAGTGATCTTTTTCACGGACCCCGATGGGACCGACGACGGGGCCGCCGACGCGGATCGGGTAGACACCCCGCCGTACGAGATCCAGAAACCGGACGACGTCGAGGACTGGAACGAGGAGTACCTCGGCGAACACATGCCGACGGAACCCTCGCTCGGCTTCGAGGTACTGACGAACGCACGCGGAGTGCTCCGAGAGCGGCGGCTAACCCATGACGCCGACGAAGAGTACTGGGTCGGGCTGGCCACTGACGGAACCGCCCGTGACGAACTGCTCGATCTCGACGCGGTCGAGGCCGGTACGCGCGAGCGGATCGAATCGGTCGATTTCGAGGAACGTCTGTTGGTCGTCGTCGAGACCGGGTACGGCTCCGGATCGGTTGAGCATCGGTGGGGCCGTATGGAGGATACGGCCGACGGTGTCGATCTCTACGGGTATTACACCGATCCCACCGAGGGGACCGACGACGTCACGACGTGGCTCTCGCTTCTCGAGATCGAGCGCCCCGACACCGCTGTCGACCGCGCACGTGTGAGTCTCACGGTCGATACGGACCGGCGCGTCCGTTTCGACTCGACGGAGGGTGTCGTCACGCTCGAAGGGTGACGCCGTCGGGGGCAGGTGGCTCGAACGATCGGCATAACCGGGCGATCTTGGACAGTGAGAGAAGCCCGTCGTTCGGAGCCCTCCCCGACGACCTCAGGGGACGACTGGAGGCCGATCCCGAGCGACAGCGCCAGTCGGTTCCCCACCGCCGGAAGAAACACACCGCCTGTCCCGGGTGTACGCTCGAGGTTCACGGCTGTGGACAGCCCTACGCCGTCCCCGAGGAAGCGACAGCGACCCCCACGCGGTGACGGGCGGAGCGAGTCACTCGAAGACGAGGACGGTCGCGTCGCCGGCCTCTAAGACGACGACCTCCTCGCCGCCCTCGGATCGCTGTTCCGCTTCGAGTTCGAACATGTCGGCTTCGACAGTGACGACGTCGCCGTCGATCTCGAACTCGGCGTGGCCGGCGGTGTCGAGTTCGGCCTGTAGTTCGACCGGGTCGGCCGACTCCAGTCGGTCGACGACCGCGCCGGCCTTCTCGCGGAAGACGGGGCCGAGCTCGCTGTGGTCGATATCGACGCCGACCGGGACCAACTCGACGTTCGGGGTCCCCTCCTCGATGTAGACCGGTGCGTTGACCGTATCCGCGAGATCGTAGGTATCCAGCGGCACCGCTTCCTCGAGGTAGACCTCGACCCGGTCGAGTTCGGCGTTGAGCGGTTTCCCCTCGTCGGACTTCCAGCCCCGGACGGTCGCGGCGATATCCGCGATCGTCGCCCCGCGGGCGGCCGCCTCCCCGTCGACCGCCGGCGGGTCGGGCCAGGACGCGCCGTGGACACTGCCCTCCGTCGGGAGGTGGCTCCAGGCCTCCTCTGTGATGAAGGGGGCGAACGGCGAGAGCATCCGGAGAGAAGCGCTCAACGCGGTATACAGCGCATTCTCGGCGGCGCGGCGCTCGCCGGGTCGACCCTCGTAGAGCCGACCCTTGATCAACTCGAGGTAGTCGTCGGCCAGGTCGTGCCAGACGAAGTCCCGGACCGCCCGGAGGGCGCTGTCGAAGCGATACTCGTCCATGTCGTCGGCGACGGATTCGGCGACCCCGGCACACTCCTCGAGGATCCACGCGTCGACGTCACGGTAGGCCGCGTCGGCGGTCTCGGGGGTCGATCCCTCGAGGTGGCCCGCGGAAAACTTCACGATGTTCCACAGCTTCGTCTGGAACCGCGAGGCCGAAGTGACCTCCTTCCACTGGAACTGGATGTCGGTACCGGGCTGGCCGCCCAGCGCCATCGCCTGCCGGAAGGCGTCCGCGGAGTGTTCCTCGACGACCTCCTCGGGCTGGACGAAGTTGCCGCGGGATTTGGACATCTTGTTGCCGTCGTCGCCGAACACCATCCCGTTTATCAGAGCGTCCTCCCAGGGGATCTCGCCGGTGACCGCGGCGGTCCGGAGGATCGTATAGAAGGCCCACGTCCGGATGATGTCGTGGCCCTGCTCGCGCAGTTGAACCGGCTCGAAGGCTTCCTCGGGCCAGCCGGCGACGTACAGCGGCGAGATCGACGAATCCATCCAAGTGTCCATCACGTCGGTTTCGCCGGCCCAGTTCTCGCCGCCGCATTCGGGACAGCTCCCGACCGCCGGATCCTCGGTCGTCGGGTCGACGGGGACCTCCGCACCCGTGGCGGTCTCGACGTGGCCACAGTCGGCACACTCCCAGGCGGGGATCGGCGTCGCGAAGACGCGCTGGCGGGAGATCACCCAGTCCCACTCCATCCCTTCGGTCCACTCCTCCAGGCGGGTGTACATGTGATCGGGGAACCACTCGATCTTTTGGGCCGTGTCGAGTATCTCCTCCTGATCGACCTTCACGAACCACTGTTCCTTCGAGAGGATCTCGATCGGCGTGTCACACCGCCAACAGCAGCCGACCGACTGCTCGGTCGGTTCGGCGTCCTCGAGGTACCCCTGCCTCTCAAGGGCGTCGGCGATCTCGGTTTTGGCCTCCTCGATCGGGAGGCCCTCGAACTCGCCGGCCAGTTCGTCGAGGTGGCCGTCCTCGGTGACGACCGCCCGGAGTTCGAGGTCGTACTCGGCCCACCAGTCGGCGTCCTGTTTGTCGCCGAACGTACAGATCATCACCGCCCCAGTCCCGAACTCGCCGTCGACCTCCTCGTCGGCGATGAGTTCGACTTCCTGGCCGAAAAGCGGCACCTCGAACGTGTCGCCGATACGGTCCTCGTAGCGTTCGTCGTCGGGATCGACGGCCATCGAGACGCAGGCCGGAAGCAACTCCGGGCGGGTCGTCGCGATCTCGATATCGTCGTTGCCGACGCCCTCGAAGGTGATGTAGTACAGCGTCCCCTCGCGGTCCTCGTTTTCGACCTCGGCGTCGGCGATAGCGGTCTCACAGCGGGGACACCAGTTGACCGGGTGTTCGTCCTGATAGACGTAGTCCGATTCGGCCATCTCGACGAACGACCGCTGGGTCTCCTCCCAGTAGTCGTCGTTCATCGTCCGGAACTCGTGGTTCCAGTCCTGAGAGAACCCAAGCGTGAGCATCGTCTCCTTCATCGCGCCGATCTGGGACTCGGTGTGTTCGACACACCACTCGCGGAACTGCTCTCGGGAGACGTCCGTCCGGTGGATGTCGCGGTTCTCCTCGACTTTCACCTCGGTCGGCAGGCCGTGACAGTCCCATCCCTGCGGGAAGAGGACGTCGTCGCCCTTGAGCCGGTGATACCGGGCGGCGTAGTCCATGTAACACCACCCCAGGGCGTTGCCGATATGGAGGTTGCCGGTCGGGTACGGTGGCGGCGTATCGATGATGTAGTCGGGGCGCTCGGGGTCGTCGTCGTAGCTGTAGACCTCGGAGTCGAGCCACTCCTCGCGCCATCTCTGTTCGGCCTCCTCTGGGTCGTAGCTGTCTGGAACGTCACTCATGGTTTTTCTCGCGTAGACCGGTCGGTAGGGGGCGAACACGTGCGCGCGACGGAGAAGGCGCGCGGTTACAGCCCGCGTACTACAGACCGGGTCGCGCTCATACCTCTTCGGTCGGTCGTTCCCGATAAAAAGCTTCGCTTACGTCGCAGGGTCAGTGAGTCGTTGGGCGTACCGAAGACTTACCTGGATTTTGTGTCTATCCGGAGTATCGATGGATCGACGACGATACGTGGCGGCGAGTATGGGGATCGTCGGTGGTACCCTCGCCGGATGTACAGCACTCGCGGGGGAAACGGAGCTTACCGAACCGACCGAATCCAGGGAGGGCCATTCCGTCCGTTTCGTGTACGAAGAGGAAGACGAAGACGGGGAACTCCTCGGAGTCTATTTCGACGGGCGGCCGGACACTCCATGGAAAAGCGTCGACAGGATACCGGACGCGCCGGGGTTTCACCGGCTCCGGATCGGGATCGAACAGCCGGGCAACGTTACCCTCGATAGCTACCGTTTCCGATTCGAGCCTGCCGGGGACAGGGGTGCCAACATCTATTTGCATCCGCCCGAACTCGGCCACGAGGATACGTTCGATACGTACCGCGATAGCGACTGGACGGTAGTCGAGGCTGAATACGACGACGGGACGACTGTCGGGACGGGATTCGAAGTGTTCGTCTACAGCGATGGGGAAGGCGACAGCGGCTCCACCCCGGTCCTCGCCGCCTACGAACTCATCCTATCGGGGGACGGATACCTCGATGGGAGGTTCGTTGCTCGGGACCGGACGACGATCGACCTCGGAGATCCGGAGTGACCGTTCGGATCAAAACACCGGAACGGAGACGACCACGAAGTAGATGAGAAACCCCGTGACGAGCGTTCCGATGAGACTCTCCGTCCGCCAGGCGACGATAGCCGCGGCGAGTCCGGCGATGAGAAACGGGTTGAGCGGGGACAGATAGAAGCCGCCGTCCCGATAGAAGATCGGCGGCACGGCCAAAGCCGCCAGGACGGCCGGCGGAACGAGGTTCAGGTGCTTTTCGATCCCATCGGGCATCTCGTAGTAGCTGAACAGGCTGATGAACGATATCCGGAGCGCGTACGTGGCGATGGCGATCGCGACGATGTGTATCCAGAGCCAGACCGCCGGCATGGTTTCGATGGCGTTCATCGGTTGAAGAACACCCCCACGACGAGCCCACAACAGACGCCCAAAAGCAGGCCGAGGTTGTAATCGAGCGGGGCCGCCGCGACGGCTACGCCGCCCGCGACGACCGCGGTCGCCACGCTCGGCCGGTCCTCGAGGACCGGAAACAGCAGGGCGATGAACACAAGCGGGAGGACCAACTCGACGGGGAACACGTCCGGCACCCCGACACCCAGCCCCGCCCCGGCGAGAGTTCCGAGGGTCCAGAACACCCAGATGACGATCCCGCCGCCGAAATAATACCAGTGTGAACTGGGACCGTCGCGGCTGCGGAAGTACGGGATCGAAAGCGCGTAGATGGTATCGACGATGAGAAACGAGTATGCGGCCTTCCGCATGCGGGAGAGCGACTGGAACTTCGGCGCCAGATAGGCGCTGTACATCGAAAAACGCACGTTTATCAGGACGGCAGTCAGCACGACGAGGAGCAGGTGGCCGTCGTCCGCCATGAGAAAGATGGCGGCGAGCTGTGAGGCTCCCGCGTAGGTGATCGCCGACATGATCGTGATTTCGGCGGTGGTAAAGCCGAATTCGACGGCCGTTATACCGACGAGTACGGAGAACGGGGCGATCCCCGTCGCGACGGGGATCGAGTCCCTGACCCCGGCCAGAAAAGACGAACGGTTCTCATCGTCCGGGAATCCATCGAGTAGCCCTTTCATTCGGACCCGTCTCACCCGCGCCGCTCGCAGATCTCGAGGAAGTTCTCGAAGACCGCCTCCCCCTCCTCGGTGTGGGCGACTTCGGGGTGCCACTGGACGCCGTAGAGGTCCCGATCGGGGTCGCTCATCGCCTCGATCTCACAGACGTCGCTTTTCCCCGTCCGGGTAAAGCCTTCGGGGAGCGTTTTGACCTCGTCGGCGTGGCTGGCCCACACCCGCGTCTCGGGGAAAAGCGAGCCGACGAGCGGGTCCGTCTCGTCTTCGATATCGACGGTGACGTCGGCGTAGCCGCCGTAGTCGCCCGAGTCGACGCGGCCACCCAGTTCGGCGGCGATGAGCTGCATGCCGAGACAGATGCCGAGGACCGGGACGTCGAGATCGAGGTACTCGGGCGCCGAGCCGATCCGGTCCATGTCGGGGCCGCCAGAGAGGACGATCCCGTCGGCCTCGATCGCCGCCGGCGGCGTTTCGTTGTCGATTATCTCCGTCTCGATGTCGAGATCGCGCAGCGCGCGCTGTTCGAGATGGGTGAACTGTCCGTGGTTGTCAACCACGACGATCCGGGTCATTATCGGTCTGTACCGGACCGGGGCGTAAAAAGGGTCTGAAACGGACGGCGGCCGGAAAGCCCTCGGTCACAGCCCCTCGATCCGGACGCGGTCGCCGACCGAGACGTCGTCAGCCGCCCCAGCAGGGAGTTCGACGACGGTGTCGGCCTCGGCGTGGCCGCGGCCGGTCCACGCCGACAGCCGCTTCGTCGCCCTCACGCGCCCGTCGACGAGCCACAGGGCGTCGATATCGAACGGGACGAACACCATATGGAGACGCCGGGTCGAGACCCCTGAAAAGGGAAAAACGAGCGCGTACCCCTCCGGCACCGATCGCCGGAACATCAAGCCCAGCCCCTGTGAGACGATTCCGTCGGCCACCTCGACGTCCGTCGCCAACACCCGTTCGGCCCCGTCAGTTTCGTGAACGACGCGCACGGTCGTCCTCCGGCGCGGCCGAACAAAAAACGTCGCCCCGTGCGTTCGAACCGGAAACACACACTCCGATAGATCAGACACAGTCACACTGATATATCATTTTAAAGTACAAGACAATAATTTTATATTTAGTATCAAAAAGAAATCGAAAGGCGGTCCACATCCGTCGGAGGTTCGACCGAGGCGGTTATCTTATCGGTTGAAATCCTTTTATAATTTACAGTATGCTATCTACGCGTTATCGGGTTGGAGAAACCGTCCTCAGTTCACTCGATCCGGTTTCGGTATCGCTGTCTCGTATACAAGTCATTTTTCCTACTTTTCCTTTTAAATATAACATATTTTATATTTTTTTCGGCCTGTTTCGAAACAGATAGAAGGCGATACGTACAGTAACTGTGCAAATATTGTTACTCCAGCACCAATTTAAAACGATAGCCGCAATATATGTGATATCGATGGAGAAAAGAGACAATAGTTCGGTCGATCGTGGAGGTGTACCGACGCGATGAGCGACGGCATCCACCCAGGAGAGATCGTCCCGGGCGAGGGGACAGTGGCGCTCAACGAAGGCCGCGAAACGGCGGAGGTCACCGTCGGCAACACCGGTGACCGGCCGGTTCAGGTCGGCTCACACTTCCATTTTTTCGAGGCCAACGCCGCCCTCTCGTTCGATCGTAAGGCGGCCTACGGGAAGCGGCTGAACATCCCGGCGGGGACGGCAGTCCGGTTCGAACCCGGCGACCGACAGACCGTCGAACTGGTCGATATCGGCGGCAAGCGGGTCGCCCACGGGATGAACGGCATGGTCGACGGGAGCGTCGACGGCTCCCCCGACGAGGCGCTCGAGCGACTGCGCGCGGCCGGGTTCGCGGATGCCGGCGTCGGCGGTGACGGCGACGGGGCGGCGGGGACCGAGGAATGACCCGCGAGATCGACCGCGAGGCCTACACGGAGCTGTACGGCCCCACGGAGGGCGACAAGGTCCGGCTCGGCGACACCGAACTGTTCGCCGAGATCGAGACGGACTACCGGACCCACGGCGACGAGGCCGTCTTCGGCGGCGGGAAGACCCTGCGGGACGGGCTGGGGATGGCACCCGGCGTCACCCAAACGGAGGGCGCGCTCGATTGGGTCCTCACCAACGCGACGGTCATCGATCCTGTGTTGGGCATCGTCGCCGGCGACATCGGCATCCGGAACGGCGAAATAACCGGCATCGGCAAGGCCGGCAACCCGGACACGATGGACGGCGTCGATATGGTCGTGGGCCCGTCGACGGACGTATACCCCGCCGAGGGGAAGATCGCGACCGCCGGCGGGCTGGACATCCACGTCCACTGGAACTCCGCACAGTTACACGAGCACGCGCTCGCGTCCGGCATCACGACGATGCTGGGCGGCGGCTACGGCGGCGGGGCGACGACGTGTACGACCGGCCCGGAGAACGTCAAACGCCACCTGCAAGCGGCCGAGGCGTGGCCGGTCAACGTCGGCTTCTACGCGAAGGGCAACGCGTCCGACCCCGAACCGCTCCGCGAGCAGATCGAAGCGGGCGCCTGCACGCTGAAACTCCATGAGGACTGGGGGTCGATGCCGCGGGCCATCGACACCGCGCTGGAAGTGGCCGAGGAGGAGGACGTCCAGGTGTGTATGCACACGGACACGCTCAACGAGGCCGGGTTCGTCGAGAACACCTTCGACGCCGTCGATGGTCGGACGATGCACCTGTTTCACATCGAGGGCGCGGGCGGCGGCCACGCGCCGGACATCATGGAGATGGTCGGGGAGCCGAACATGCTGCCCTCCTCGACGAACCCGTCGATGCCCTACACCGACAACACGTTCGACGAGCACCTCGATATGGTGATGGTGTGTCACCACCTCAACCCGGACGTGCCCGAGGACGTCGCTTTCGCCGAATCCCGGGTTCGGGCGGAGACGATCGCCGCCGAGGATGTCCTCCACGACATGGGGGCCATCTCGATGATGACATCGGATTCCCAGGCGATGGGGCGGATGGCCGAAGTCATCAGCCGCACCTGGCAGACCGCCTCGAAGATGAAGTCCCAGCGCGGCCCGCTCCCCGAGGACGAGGGGACCGGCGCGGACAACTTCCGTATCAAACGCTACATCGCAAAGTACACCATCAACCCCGCGATCTCGGCGGGGATCGACGGGTACGTCGGGACGCTGGAACCCGGCAAGATAGCGGACGTCTGCCTGTGGGACCCCGCGTTCTTCGGCATCAAACCCGCGATGACGTTCAAAGGCGGGTTCCCGGTCCACTCGGAGATGGGAGAAGCGAACGGATCGCTGATGACCTGCGAACCCATCCGCCAGCGCGAGCGGGCCGGCGCCGTCGGCAAGGCCAAACAGGGCCTTTCGCTTTCGTTCGTCTCGCCGGCGGCGGCGGAACGCGGCGTCGGGGAGGAATACGGGCTAGAATCGCGGGTCATCCCCGTCGAGGGGACCCGTACCCCCGGCAAGGACGACATGGTGTACAACGAGTACTGTCCGGACGACATCGACGTCGACCCCGAGACGTTCGAAGTGACCGTCGACGGCGAACACGTCACCTGCGAACCGTCCACGGAACTGCCGCTCGCACAACGGTACATGATATGAAACTGACACCGAAAGAGGAGGAACGGCTCACGGTATTTACCGCCGCGGAGGTCGCACGGCGCCGCAAGGAGCGCGGCGTCCTGCTGAACCATCCCGAAGCCGTCGCCTACATCAGCGACTGGTGTATCGAACGGGCCCGGGAGGGCCAGTCCGTCGCCGAGATACGGGCGGGGGCTTCACAGCTTTTGGGCCGCGATGACGTGATGGACGGCGTCCCCGAGATGGTCGAGATGATACAGGTCGAACCGGTCTTCCCCGACGGAACGAAGCTGGTGACGGTCCACGACCCGATCCGGTCGGACAGCGTCGGCGGCGCCGACGGGGGCGGGAGGGAAAACCGAAACGAAGCCGAAAGCGAGGGAGAGGAAAGCGAATGAGCCTGACACATCGGGACGTGGCGACGGTCGGGATCGGCGGGCCGGTCGGATCCGGGAAGACGACGCTTTTGGCCGAACTCGTCCCGCGTCTCCGGGACGCCGGACTGGACGTCGGCGTCATCGCCAACGACATCCTCACACAGGAGGACGCAGAGCGCCTGCGCGAGCGGTTCGCCGGCGTCGTCCCGGAGGATCTCGTCGCCGGGGTCGAAACGGGGGCGTGTCCCCACACCGGCATCCGCGAGGACCCCTCGATGAACCTCCAGCAGATAGACGCCTTCCTCGACGAACATCCCGACCTCGATTTGGTCCTGATCGAGAGCGGCGGCGACAACCTCGCGGCGACGTTCAATCCCGAACTGGCCGACTACTCGCTGTACGTCATAAGCGTCGCCGAGGGCGAGGACATCCCGCGCAAACGCGGCCCGGGCGTCGTCGACTGCGATCTTCTGGTGATCAACAAGACGGACCTCGCGCCGCACGTGGGGGCCGACCTCGACGTGATAGAGCGGGACGCCGGGGCGGTCCGTGAGGGGCCGTTCGTCTTCACCGACTGCAAGGCTAAAGACGGTATCGAGACGGTGTTGTCACACGTCCGGGAAGGGGTGTTGTTCGCCTGATGGCCGCCGACGGCACGGACGCGCCACACCCGTCGTTCGCGGAGTACGCCGCCGAACCGATCCCGCAGGCCGCCGTCGGTGCCCCGGGGAAGGACGGCGTACTGGATCTGCGGTTCGGACGGACGGACGCCGGGACGGCGCTTGTCCACGATTACACGACGGTGCCGTTCCATGTCTCCGGGACGCTGGATCACGATCCGCACCCCGACGGAACGACAGTATTCATCCAGTCCCCGACCGGCGGCGTCGCACAGGGGGACCGCCACGAGGTGAACATCGCGGTCGGAAAGGACGCCGTCGCCCACGTCTCGACGCAGAGCTCGACGAAAATCCAGTCGATGAACCGCAACTACGCGTCCGCCGAGACGACGCTGTCCGTCGAGCGCGGCGGCCACCTCGACTACGTGCCTGAGCCGACTATCCTGTACGCGGACGCCCGGTATGCACAGGACCTGACGCTCGAGTTGGAACCGGATTCGACGGCTATCCTCGCGGACGTGGTGGTCCCGGGGCGGCTGGCCCGCGGCGAGCGGTTCGCCTTCGAGCGATACCGCTCGCGGGTCCGGGCACGCGGACCGGACGGGCCGCTGTTCGAGGACACCACCCACCTCGTGCCCGAAGAGCGCGATCCGACGGCTCCGGGCGTTCTCGGAGAATTCACCGTCTACGGGACGGCGTTCGTCGTCGCCCCGGACCGGGAGACGGCGGGGTTGAGCGACATGCTCCATGCGGCGGTCGCCGACCGCGAGGCGCGGACGGGCGCGACGGCGTTGCCGAACGACGCCGGTGTCGTGGTACGGGCACTAGGCGAGCGGGCCGAGACGGTACAAGCCGCGCTACGGACCGCGTGGGATCGCGCACGCCAAGAGTTGCTGGCGGCCGCCGCGCCGTCCGGGAGGAAGTACTAATGTTAGTGGCGAAGACCCGCCTCGGCCGCCGGAGGGATGCCGAAATCGCGGCACTGCTCGCCGAGGCGGACGCACACCGCGTTGTCCTCTCTGATACGGAGCGTCGGCGCTCACGCGTCCGCACCGAGACGACCGACGGGACCGATATCGGCATCGTCGTCGCCGACGACCTCGGGGACGGCGACGTACTCGAAACGGACGGCGGCGACCTCGTCGTGGTCGAACTCGACGCCGTCGACGCCCTGGTCTTGGAGTTCGGCGGAGCCGACGTATCGGCGCTCGAAGGGGTAGAGCTAGGCCATGCGCTGGGGAACCGCCACTGGGACCTCGCCCTGCGGGACGGCAACGCGCTGTTTCCGGTCCCGGACACCCGCGAACGGATGCTCGAGGCCATCGCCGATCACCTGCCGGCGGGCGTCGAGACGCGCTTCGAGGCCGTCCCGCCGACGACGTTCGACGACGGCGGCCACGGCGGCCATGGCGATCACGACCACGAGCATGACCACGGCTCCGGACATGACCACGACCACGGACACACACACACGGACGAGGGGCACTCCCACAGCCACGGCGACCCACCCGGCGGCGTCCGGAGCGTAGACGGGGGACACGATGGCTGACGGTAATCCGCCGACGGCCGACGGGGCGACCCTCTCGGCGTTCCGGCTGGCCGACTCGTTCCTGCCGGTCGGGGCCTATACCGCGTCCTACGCTCTCGAGCAGTTCGTCCAGGACGACCGCGTCACGGACGGGACGGATCTGGAAGCCCTGCTGGAGACGTACCTCCGGCGGCAGGTCGGATCCGCCGAGCTAGTGGCACTGCGGGCGGCCCACGCGGCGGCGCTGGCCGGGGACTGCGAGACCGTCTGTGCGGCGGACCGACGGCTGACCGCGGTGACGCTGGCCGCGGAGTTCCGTGACAGCGCCGAGCGATCCGGCGATCGGCTGTTGTCGCTCCAGCGGACGTTACGCGAGGCGGACCTGTTCGATCGCTACGCCGAACGGGTCGATTCCGGCGACGCCCCGGGGAACTATCCGGTGGTGCTCGGCGCCTCGACGGCGCTGGCCGGCATCGACGAACGTGAGGCCTGTCTGCTGTGCTGTCACAGCTTCGTGACGGGACTGCTCGGCGCGGCCCAGCGGTTGCTGTCGTTGGGCCACACCGAGGCCCAGCGCGTCCTCGATTCGCTCCAGCCGGTGATAACCGACGTCGTCGACGACAGCGCCGACCGCTCGCTGGAGGAACTGTCGCAGTTCACGCCGCTGGTGGACGTGCTGGCGGCCGACCACGAGCGGGCCGACCGACGGCTGTTCGTGAGTTGAGACTGTCGTGCTGGGATCGGATATCGGCGGCACAGAACGGCGCGAAGGCGACTCGATGGCGGCGAACCGTGGATCACCCCCCGGGACTGATCAATGCTTGCCGCCGGTTACCTTGAGTTCGGTTCCGTTGACGAATCCGCCTTCCTCGGAGACCAAGAACAGGGCAGCGTTCGCCTGATCGCGAGGCGTCGCGATACGGTCGAGGAGGATCTGATCGCGGATCTCGTCGTCCGTCAGATCGTCCTCCATTACCGGCGCCTCCCCGGATCCGTCACCCGGTAGCGTCCGTTTCCCCGTTCTGGTCGGCGTGAGCGCGTTGACCCGGACGTCGTACTCCGCAAGCGCCGCGGCGGCGGATCTGGTGAAGTTGATCACACCGCCCTTCGAAGTTCCGTAGGCGACCGAGTTTGGCTCCGGGTTGTGCCCCGACGTAGAGCACATGTTTATGATCCGGCCAGAATCGGCGTCCCTCATCGACTTGCCACACTCCCGGGTGCAGAGGAACATTCCGCGCAGATTGACATCCATCGTCTTGTCGTAGATCTCGGTCGACATCTCCAGGAAGTCACAGACCTCCTTTATCGCCGCGTTGTTCACCAGTATGCTGATAGGGCCGAACGCGTCCTCGGCGCGATCGACCATCGCTCGCACCTGTTCTTCGTCGGAAACGTCGGTGGTAACCGATATCGCATCGTTTCCCGCCTCCAGTATTTCGTCCCGCGTGGAGTCGGCCCGCTCCTCGTCGATATCCGCGACGACGACGGAGGCGCCCTCCTCGGCGAACAGCTTTGCGATCGCTTCACCGATGTTTCGTCCCGCTCCAGTAACGACAGCAACATCACCCTGTAATCGGTCATTTCCCATGACATTTGACCAGTCTATCTCGCAGAAAATTAATCTTTCTTTTCTTTGTCGCTCATCTTTCTTACATCTGCGAACTGGCGGTCGGTCGCTCGTTCGAGGGCGAGTCCAGCCAATAGACGACGGCACAGCCGATACCGACGACCATGGTCACCAGTCCGGTCCCACCGAGGACGTACTGGAGCGCGAGCGCGATACCGAGGTCGGGCTCGAGAACGGAGATGCCCAGGCCCAAAACGACCGGAGTGACGCTCGCCCCGACCCGTCCGAGAACCTCACTGATGCTGACGAGCCCCGCCCGCAACCGTTTGGATGCAAACCCGGTGACCAGACTCCGGTAGAGTGCCCCACCGGTGCCGACTCCGACTGCGATACAGACGACCCCGAGGCCGGCGACGTATATCGACGGGCCGACCACGGTCAGGATCAACCCGATCCCCAGTCCCGCGTGTAGCACGATCAGCGGGCCGGTATACCCCCACCGGCCGGTCACCCGACCGGCCTGTGTCGAGACGATCGAGTAGATGCCGGCCCAAACGGAGATCAAAAGCGCCGTGAGACCGGGGGATCCGTCGAAGATGTTCGCAACGACGAGGGAGATGTAGGTGAGGAAAGCGAACATCGCGACGGAATAAAACGCCCGGGCGACGAGGATCGCGGCGACCCGACGCCGGAGGGCAGCCTTCAACACCTGTTTCGTGTAGCGTAGCCGTCCGCCGTCCCCACCCGTCGACGGCTCCCCTCCGTTACCGTCCATCCGAGCGTCGTTCGTGTGCAGATCGGCCGGTTCGTCGAACCACACGTACAGGGTGACGGCGACTGGCAAGGCGAGCCCGTACAGCAGAAACGGGAGCTGCCAGGCGACCACGACCAGGCCGCCAGCGAGGATCGGAAACAGCGCGTTCGAGACGCCCCCCGTCGCGTTCCGGAGCCCCTGTCCGGTCGATTCCCGCTGTCCGCCATAGAGGTCACGAATGGTGGTAATGAGCGTCGGTAGCGTGAACGCAAAGCCCGCCCCCTGTATAGTCCGGAGCGCAAGCACGACCCGAAAGTCCGTTGTGAAGGCTAGTGCGCTCCCGCCACCGCCGAACAGCAGTAGCCCGACGATCAACACCGGGCGCCGACCGTACCAATCGGCCAGGCTCCCTCCGATCGGGATCAGCACTATCGCCGGGGCAGTAATGGCGGTGACCATGAGACCGATAACTGCGGGGGAAACCGCGTACACTGTGGCGAGCGTATCGAGAATCGGCGACACGAGACTCGTCCCGAGAACGATGACCAGCTCCGCCGCGAGCAGGAGTTGGAAACGCGTTTCGGCGAGGATATCGGCGTCGTTACCGAAGAACAGCCGCGCAACCGTGGACACGATAGCTCTAGTCCTGGGTCGCGCTTTCGGGCTGAATCGAGTGCTGGGCCGGACCTTCGGGGGAAACCGCATCCGTCGACGGCTCCCCGTCGTCGGTAAGGAGGATACCGTCGATCCGTAACAACAGGATGGCGGTTTCCGTGGCCAGCCGAATCGACGAAGCCTTGGGCGAAAGCGGTTCAACGCGGCCGTTCGAGTACATATCGACGACGTCGCTGTCGGCGCCGTTGACGCCGAACCCGGTCATCCCCGCGTCGTGTTTGTTACGCAGTTCGACGACCGTATCGACCGGATCCATCCCCGCGTTCACAGCGAGGGTTTCGGGGATGGATTCCAGTGCGTCCGCATATGCCTGGACGGCGAGTTGTTTTCGGTCCTCGATGCCGTTTGCCCGCTCCCGCAGCGCCATAGAGGCGTGTAGTTCCGAAGCGCCACCACCGGGAACGACCTTCCCGTCTTCGAGGAAACCATCGACGACGTGTAAACACTCCTCAACCGCGGTCTCGTACGTGTCTAGTGCCTGTTCGGTCCCGGCCTGCAACAGGACGGTTCTGGCCGAGGACCGCTCGTCGTTTTCGACGAAGGCGTACGTCTCGTCCCCGATTCCCCTCTTTCGGATCCGTTCGGCGTGGCCGAGGTCGGTCCCGGAGACGTCCTGAAGATGCAACACCTCGGTGGCGCCGGTCACTCGAGCCAGCTTCTCCATTACGTCGTTGTCGATCTGGTGGAACACCGCGATATCTCTTTCCGAGAGGCGCTGTTGGATCTCGTGGTCCGCGTTGTCCCGACTCGCCGAGAAGACGACGTCACAACCGGTGGCGGCCAGCATCCGGACGAACTCGTCTTTCTTGTTCGCCTCCCCGTCGGTGAACCCTGTCCCGTTCCGTACGTTCCTCTCGATATCGTGGTTTGACTCGTTCAGCTGCAGCGAATCACTCGTCAACAGGACGTTCACGTCGCGCAGCGGAAGCGACACTCGCGTGTGGTTCACCGGTCGGCGTTTTTTGACGCATACTCCGGGGATAGTGACCGAATCGGTGACCTGTTTCCGGCTTACAGTGTATATTTCGACGTCGTCGACATCGATTTCTCGATTCCCCAGATCGTCACAGAGTGCATCTAACACGGTGTTGGCCAGGGAGCTGCTGTCGTCGAAGATAGTCTTCGATTCCAGATGCGTGGCGATCAGTTCCTCGAGGGACTGTCGGTCCCTCGCTCTGTTCGTCGATGCGGCCGCCATCGAAGCCGTGGCCTCCCGGGCAGCCATATCGTACGCGTCGGCGATGAGCGTCGGGTGGATCCCCTCGTCGACCAGTTCGAGGGCGTTCTCGACCAGTTCTCCCAGCAAGAGGAGCTCCAGGGTCGTATACACCGAACTGTTGTCCGAGATGTAGCTTCGGATGATATCGTAGGCGGGGTGTTCGATATCCATCTCGTCCAGTATCGTCTCGCTATCCTTCGAAACGACGGGCGTTCCGGAACTCCTGACGACCATTTTGTACAATCCCTTGGGCCCGAGCGTGGACCCGACAACATCGGAGATGGCTTTACAGACCGCGAAGGGAGAGGTCAGATCGGCCCCGTCTACCCTCTCTGGTTTACTTCCCATAGGCCATTTCTCTATACAAATCCTAATGAATGTTTTGATTTAGTGATTGTAAGTCCTGTTATATCCAAATAAAAATTACATATGACCATCCAGTCCACGCAGAACGACTGATCTCCGTTCTGAAGTCCGGAGCAACCCGTTCACCGAGGGCTAGCCGGGGAGATAGTGATATACAGTATTCAAGAAACAATGTAAAGATCACAAAGGCATTCAGTACAATCCAATATACAATAACGAATATCCAGAAATATCACCAGTAGCTTTATGATACACGATATCACATCATAGGTATGGTCTCAGAAGACCAGCGTGTCGGGCGTAGAGATATCCTAAAAACAACCGGTGGCGTCGTTATCGGAGGCGGGTTAGCCGGATGCTCCGGTAACGGCGGTAACGGTAACGGCGGCAACGGCAACGGCGGCAACGGTAACGGCGGCAACGGCAACGGCAACGGCGGCGGTGGCGGTGGCGGGAGTTCCCAACCGGACTATGTCAACCGGCCCGAGCTGGGAAGTAGCCAACAGATCATCACGGTAACGCTAGACCCCGGCTTTTCCGCCCCGTCTATCGACTCGACCGGTAACGTGTATCAGGCGAGCTACGATTTCCTCGTCGCGGAGTCCCCCGCCCCGGATCACGAACTCGTCCCGCGGCTGGCGACGGAGTGGGAAGTCATCGACAACCGGACGTTCGAGTTCACGCTCAAGGAAGGAGTCATGTTCCACTCGGGGAACGAACTCACCGCGGAGGACGTTATCTACTCGTTCGAGCGGGCGTATAACATGGAAGGTCCCGCGTTCTCGACGTTCAGAGGGTTCGTAACCCCCGAAGGGTTGAGCGCTCCCGACGATTATACCGTCAGGATAGAACTCGAGGAGCCGTGGGTACACTTCCTTGGCGCACTCGCGAACTTTTCGATCGTCGATTCACAACTGGTCCAGGAGAACGAACAGGACGGGGACTGGGGTCACGAGTGGATGCAAAGCAACACTGCGGGCTGTGGCCCGTACGTGATGACGGAGTGGGACAACAGCGCCCGCGTCCGGTGGGAGCGGTTCGAGGACTACCACGGGGGCTGGGATCACGTCGAGAACCCGATCGAGAACATCCAGGGGCAGAACATCGAGGAGAACTCGACGATAATCCAGATGTGGGATCAAAACGAGGCCCACTACACCGGACACAACCTGGCTCAGGAAACCTACGACCAACTCGAGCAGCGGGACGATACGGTGATCAACGAGATCGACACGATCCAGGTCTGGATCATGACGTTCAACACCACCAAAGCCCCGTACGACGACGTCAACGTCCGGAACGCGATCTCGGAGGCGGTGGACTACGAGGCCGCACAGGATCTCATAATCCCGGGGTCGAGACCGGGAGCGGGTCCGGTCCCGAGACCGATGGCGGGTCACAACGATGATATCGAGCCGGAGGGTGCCGCCGACCCCGAGGCCGCGCAGGATCTGCTCGATCAGGCGGATTACACGCTCGATGAGGTCAACGAAGCGGGGGGAATGCAGTTCGCGAAGTACCGCGATACCGGACCGGTGGATCGGGTCCCGCTCCTCTGGCAGGAAAACCTCGCACAGATCGACATCGAGTCTTCGATCCGGAACGTGACGTTCGGCGAGATCTCCGACTCCACGGCGTCCCCCGAGGACGCGATCTCCGGGTACGGTGCCAACTGGCGGGGCGGCGGCGGCGCGCCGGTGACCGTGGATCCCTACACGTACCTGTCGCACCACTCGTCGGTCCTCGGCTCGAATTTCTACACCGTCCACTGGTGGGAAGACGAGGAAGTCGACGAACTGATGGAGGACGCACGGGCGTCGGAATCGTTAGAGGAGGCCCGTGAACCCTACAACGAAGCACAGCGGATCATTAATGACGCGAAGCCGCTGATGTGGGTGTCCAATCCGAGGCACTTCGTGATGATGCGAGAGGAAATAGACGGGTTCAATTACAGAGCGACGACGGGCCAGCGGTGGTATCCCTACGAGTGGTCGTGGAACCCCGAGTGAATCGGCTGGCACACGTCGGTAAGGATCGCTCGCTCCGGCTACGTTCGTAAGCCCGGAGCGGTCTTGTTTTCGGTGCACCAACGAACAGACGTCTTATTTGATCACCGTTACACGACATCGGTCCCCGATTCGTTAGTCGTAGAATAAAAACGGGGGCCCGGACCTGCAATCGTTATATTAAATATTTAACCCGGATGAGTTCATATTCGTCCACGTAAGAACCTATATAATAGCATATTCATACAACATACGATGGTCGAAAAAGACCTGCGAGGGAGACGAGCACTCATTACCGGCGCGAGTTCGGGAATTGGAAGGAAAACGGCGGAGGAATTCGCTGCCAGGGGAGCGGACGTCGCGGTGGCTTCCCGGCGGGAGGACGTTCTCAAAGAGCTGGCCGAGACACTCGAAAACGAAGCGGACATCGAGGCATTAGCCGTAGAGATGGACGTGACCGATGAAACCCAAGTCGCTCGCGGGGTATCGAGTATCGTCGATGCGTTCGGGGGACTCGATATCGTCGTGAACAACGCGGGTATCGGTTGTGGGGGACCGATCACACAGGTTTCGACGGAGGAGTACCGGTCCGTGATGTCGGTCAACGTCGACGGGATGTTCTTCGTTACACGCGAGACCATGCCACACCTTCTGGATTCCGAAGGAGCCCTGCTCTTCGTCGGCAGCACGTCCGGCCGGTATCCCCGGCCCGATTATCCGATATATGCCGCTTCGAAGTGGTGGACCCGAGGGTTCGCGCTCAGTATCGCCGGACAAGCCGGTGAAGACGGCGTGGCGGTGACGTTAATAAATCCCGGCACGACTCGCACCGACTTCGGCTCGTCGTTCCGAGCGTCGAACACGGAAAAATACGACGCTGGGGAAGCGCTCGATCCGAAAGACGTCGCCGAGACGATCGCTTTCGCCGCGAAACAGGAGGCCCCGACAACGATTTCCGAACTCGCGGTTACGATGCGGGATTCATTATCGAATACGTAACCCGGCAACGGAAAGATCGGTATTCGATCGTGTGACGCCCGACTCGGTCGAGCTATCTGGGGAGCCGATCCGCAGGCCTGATTGGCAGCGGGGCACTCAGACATGTGAGGTTCCGTCCCCCACATAAAAATCATGTTCGTTCAGTGTACAGAGTATTTTGATCACATATACTCCTTTATTCAGTATCAAAATGGATATATAATAGGAGATGTCAGTACGTAGCATGGCAGATGGGACCAGCCCGAACGTTAGCATCGGGGACGGGGATCTCGAGCCGTTTCAGATGACCGTGTTGTCGAAGAAGTTCGAAGAAGCGATCACGGTGATGTCACAGTCACTGATGAGTTCGGCCAGATCGGGGGTCATAAACAGCGCTCGGGATTTCACCTCGGCGTTTACACTATACGACAGCCGGCAGTTCATGTACGACAAAGGTCTGCCAGTTCACGCGGCAAACGTCCACCTGATTCCGGAATACACGCTGGACAAATTCGACGACATCTCGGCCGGCGACTGTTTTCTGACGAACTCGACGTATGCCGGGAACACCCACCACGCGGATTACACGCTCCACGTCCCGGTGTTCTACGAGGGTGAGCCGCTGTTTTGGGTACTCAACCGGGCACACCAGGCAGACGTCGGTGCCCCCCAGCCCACGACGTACGTGGCCGACGCGAAGGACATCTACGAGGAGGGACCCCACCTCCCGGCGGTCCGCATTCAGGAGGACTACGAGGACAAAGAGGACCTCATCCGAACGCTGAAGCTTAACATTCGGGCCGGGGACTGGCAGTGGTACGGGGACTATCGGGCACAGGTTGCAGCCGTCAGGAAAGGCGAAGAGATGATTCAGGAGATCTGTGCCGAGTACGGGGTCGAGTTAGTGCGACAGTTCACCGAAGAGTGGATCGACTACGGCGAACGGATGATGGAAGCCGAACTGGAGAAGCTCCCCGAGGCCGAGATACAGCACACGACACGCCACGATCCCGTGCCGTTCAACGACGCCGCCCCGGAGGGTATTCCGGTCACGGTCAAAGTGAAGACACATCCGGACGAGGGCCGGATTTCGGTCGATCTGACCGACAACGGCGAGAACATCCCCGCCGGCTTCAACCTCTCGGAGGCGACCACCATCGCAGGAGTGTACGGCGGGATCTTCTATAATATCGACTCTGACCTACCCCAGAATCACGGCGCGATAAAACGTGTCTCGATCGAGATGGACGAGGGAAAGATCGTCGGGGAGCCGGAGCCGCCCGTCGGGACGTCCGTGGCGACGACGAACGTGTGTGATGCCCTGTTCAACGCGATGCAGGCCGTGTTCGGGGATCTGGGCGAACCGTACGGCGTAAGCGAAGGGACCGGCGGCACTCAGCCCCACTGTTCGGTCGTCTCGGGCACCGACTTTCGACGGGACGACGAGTTCTACATCAATCAGCTCATCTTCAACGCCGGCGGGGGGGCTTCCTGTTACGGCCACGACGGGTGGATCACCTACGGGCAGTCCAACAACAACGGCGTCGTGACGTTAGAGAGCATCGAAAACGCCGAGCAGAACTATCCGATACTCGTACACCAGTACGAACTCGCCACTGACACGGGCGGGGCCGGTCGGTGGCGCGGGGGACCGGGCGTCAGAATCGAACTGGGTCCCCGCGAAGACGAGATGACGGCGGCGTACTGCAACATGCAGACGGCGTATCCTCCCCAAGGGATCGTCGGCGGCGACGACGGGACGACGACCGAGGTACACAAACGAACGCAGGACGGCGAACTCAAGGAACTGCCGGGCATGGGGTATCCCGTCTTCGAAGCCGGCGAGACGCTCGTCAGCACGATGTGCGGTGGCGGTGGATACGGGGATCCGACCGAGCGGGATCCGGAGGCGGTGAAACGGGACGTCGAGGCGGGACTCGTCTCCCCGAAAGCCGCCAGGGATAGCTATGGCGTCGTCATCGAACCGGCCGAGAGTGGGATCTCTCTCGACGAGGAGAAAACACGGACACTGCGGGAAGAACGCACGGAGGAACGATGAGTTATCACCTCAGCATCGACATCGGCGGGACGTTCACGGATCTCTTCCTTCGGGATTCAGAGGGGGGATCGCTATCGGTGAAAGTCCCGAGCACTCACGGGGATCTGACGGACGGCGTAATAAACGCCCTGGACAAGGCGGCCGATACCGAGGGGATCACTCGTGGGACGCTCCTGGATCGGACAGGGCAAATCGTCCACGGGACGACTATCGCGACGAACGCTATCCTCGAAGGCGAGACGGCAAAGACAGCCTTGCTCTGTACGGACGGCTTCCGTGACACGCTGATGTTCCGTAATGGCGGCCGGGAGAACGCCTTCGAGGTACACGTCGACTACCCGGATCCGTACATCCCGCGATCGCTCACCTACGGCGTCGGGGAACGGGTGAACGCCGAGGGCGAGGTCGTCACCCCACTAAACGAGGAAAGCGTGATCGATGCCATCGATCGGGCGGTCGAGCGAGACTGTAACGCCGTCGCGGTCTCGCTTCTCTGGGCACACGTGAATCCGGCCCACGAACGGCGTATCGCGTCGCTCATCGACGAACACGCGCCCGGACTGAACTACTCGCTCAGCCACCGCGTGAACCCGATCATCCGCGAGTATCGCCGGACGTCGGCGACGGCGATCGATGCGTCGCTCAAGGAGCCGATCGCGAGTTACCTGTCCCGGCTCCGCGACCGGCTCGAAGAGAACGGGTACACGAAAGAGCCGCTTCTCATCACCGCAAACGGTGGCGTGATGCAGTTCGACGATGTCGTCGAGTTACCGATCTGGTCCGTCGACTCCGGACCGACGATGCTTCCGTCGGCGGGACTGCAGACCACACGGCTGGAGTTGGAAACGGAGACGCCGAACGTGATCGCCCTCGATATGGGCGGGACGAGCCTCGATATGAGCCTTATCCGGGGGGGTAACGTTTCGCGGACGAGGGACGCCGAGGTGGCCGACAGCATCCTCGGCATCGAAAAAGTGGACGTCAGAAGTATCGGATCCGGCGGCGGAAGCATCGCGTGGGTCGACGAGGGGGGACTCCTCCACGTCGGTCCCGAGAGTGCGGGCTCCTCGCCCGGCCCGGTCTGTTACGGGCAGGGCGGGGAGCGACCGACGATCACCGATGCTGCGCTGGTCTTGGGTTACCTGTCGAAGGACCAACAGCTCGGCGGCGAGATGTCGATCGACTTCGAGGCGGCCGAAGAGGCGATCGACGAACGGATCGCCGACGAACTCGGCGTATCGACGATAGAGGCCGCCCACACGATCTACGCCACCGCGAACCAGGACATGGTCACCGGTATGCGGGAGGTCACGATCGAACGGGGGATCGATCCCCGAGAGTACGTCGTCTGTGGTGGCGGCGGCGCTCTCGGGTTGCACGTCGTTCCCTTGGCTCGCGAACTGGGTGTCGAGGAGATCATACTACCGCGGGAGGCCGGCGTTATCAGCGCGATCGGGGGGTCGTACTCCGATATCCGACACGACTTCTCGGCGACCCAGCAGACGAAAAGCGACACGTTCGACCTCGATGCGGTAAACGAGACGCTCGGCTCGTTGACGGACAAATCACGCCGGTTCCTCGATAGTGTCGGGGCGGACGAAAGGGACCGTGAACTCACGTACTACACCGAGGCCAGATACACACAGCAAGCCTGGGAGGTAGAGGTTGCCATCCCCTCACCACCGTTCGATCCGGCCGACGTGGAGAAGCTGGTCGACCGGTTTCACGAGAGCCACGAAGCGACCTACGGATACCGGATGGAGGATCAGGATATCAGGTTCATCCACTGGCGGGTCGAGGCGAGCGCCCGAACCGACGACCAGCAGACGGGTGCGCCTGCCAGAGATACGACAGCGCCGGAGAGTGACGCCCTCCGTGGCCGAAGTCCGGCGTACTTCGGCACCGAACGGATCGACGTTCCGCGTTACCACGGTCCGTCACTCGCCGTCGGTCGTTCGATCGAGGGAGCGGCCGTCATCGAGGCGAAGAACACGACCATCGTCTTGCCGCAAGACAGCCGTCTCGAGATCACTGACCGTGGGAACTACCGGATCCTGAACCGCTAGCTCGTCGTTATCCACGAAGGGGCTGTTGGGAGTTCTCCCACTCGGGGAGTTCGCGCTCTATGAACTCACCGTGTCCGGGATCGGCGACGATCTCACCGTCGTCGGCGACGAGTCGCCCTCGAACGAACGTCTTTTCGACCCAACCGGTCACGTCGGCACCCTCGTAGATCGAAAAGTCGGACACAGCGGCGTTGTCAGCGGCGGAGATCGTGTGGGTGCGTGAGGGGTCGAAAACGATGATATCCGCGTCCGTACCCGGATCGAGAGAGCCCTTGTTCGACAGCCCGAACGTCCGGGCGGGGTTCGTCGACATGACGCGGACGAGGTCGGGATAGGAGAACCCGCGTTCGACGACGGCCTCATCGTGAAACACGGGGAGGCTCCTCTGGAGCGAATTGACGCCGAAGGTATCACAGTCCCACCAGTTATCGACCTGCTTGCTCTCTTTTTTATACGAACTGTGATCGGTCGAGACGACGCTTAATGCTCCCCCTCGGAGGTGTTCGAACATGGCCTCGACGTCGTCGGGACTGCGTATCGGAGGAGCCATCAGCGGGAGGTTCCCCAGCGATCCGTAGATGGAGTCGTCATGTACCGTGTAGTGAGTACAGGTTTCCGCACGTATTTCGCTTCCGTCCTCCTGGTACCGTTCGAGTACGTCGGCCGCCATTCGGCTGGTCGTGTGGACGCCGTAATACTGAGCGCCCGCCTCTTGAGCCATGCGCGCGATGTCGTCGGCAGCCATCGCCTCCGTGTAGTCGGGTCGGGAATCCGGATAGTCCTCGGGAGCACCCCGGTTTTCCCTCCGTAGTTTCTCCGTCAGCTGATCACAGACCGACTGATCCTCGGTGTGAAAGACCCCGACCGCGCCGAGTTCGCCGATGCGTCCCAACACCTGATCGATAAACCCGTTCGAGAGGCCGATCTCGTAGGCGGTGAACACTTTGAATGACGAGACACCGGTATGTACGGCGTCTTCGATGTGGTCTAGGTTTGATTGCGTCTCGTTGACGAGTACTGCGTGGACGCCGAAATCGATGACCGCCTCCTCCTCTCCGGCGGTTCGTTGTCGTTCGATCCCGGTGAGTATTGTCGTATCGGGGTCGTATGGGCTATCCTCGCCTTCCCAACCCTCCCAGGCGAAATTAATGAAGGTCGTGATACCACCGAGTGCGGCGGCTTTGGTGGCTGTTTCGTACGAGTCGAGCGCCCGGGTTTCATCGTGTGCGTGAACGTGTGGGTCGACCATACCGGGCATCACGAGTTTGTCGGTCGCATCGATCCGTCTCTCCGTATCGGGCAACGATCCCTCGTTCCCGATCGATACGATCGTCCCGTCGTCGATCGCGATCGAGGAACGTACCGTTCGGTCAGGATGGACGAGCGTACCGCCGGCGATTATCGTATCTACTACGTTCGATGACACGGTTGAACCGTCTACATATTTGTACTTAAATTTATTGTAAGTGGTCATATTCCAGAACAAGACCCAAATATATCCAAATTATCAATTTCAGAACCGAACCGGAACGGTATACGGATGCGTGTTTCCACGTTTTCACGGAGAAAGCGGACGACAAAACGGGAGAGAGATAGAACTGCGACTCGGGACTGATCTACGAACTCCACCGGTCACGGTCCCCGAAGCCAGACCCGACAGAAAAGAGAGGTAATATACCGCGAAGTATCGGTCCGGTATTGTGGCATCCGTTCGATTTATATAACAATGTACTCAAACGACTTACTGTACGAATGAGAACGGGTTGCACGTACAAATGGAGGAACGTATTAGATAATGGCCTCGTATAAAAAATTCGTACTCTTGCGAATCCCGCAGGTCGTCCTGACACTCGTTGGGTTGAGCATCCTGATTTTCACACTGGTACGTTTCATCCCGTCGGATCCAGCCCGGACAGCTATCGGCCCGGGGGCGTCGGAGGAGGTGTACCAGGAGTATC
Organism: Natronomonas aquatica; assembly: GCF_024449025.1. GTDB lineage: Archaea > Halobacteriota > Halobacteria > Halobacteriales > Haloarculaceae > Natronomonas > Natronomonas aquatica. Next base: position 37,982 of record NZ_JAHLKM010000014.1, read on the forward strand.
GTGAGGAGCTACGGCTGGATGAGCCGCTCCATATGCAGTATATCGGTTTCGTTCAGGACATCTTCAACGGATCACTGGGGGAATCAACGCGAACCGGCAACGATGTCGCCGTCGATATCATAGAGAAACTCCCCGCGACGCTGGAACTGATCGCGTTGGGCTTTACCGTGGCGGTACTGCTCGGGATCCCGTTCGGGATCGTCGCGGGGTTGAACAAGGATCGGCTCCCGGATCACTTCTCTCGGTTCGTGGCGCTGTCGGGCATCGCGTTTCCGAGGTTCTGGCTCGCCATCACCTTTCAGGTGGTCTTGGTCTCCTGGCTCGGGTTGTTCCCACTGACGGGGAGAATCTCGGGTGCTGCTCCCGCACATGTGACCGGGTTTTACACCATCGACAGTTTGATCGCAGGAAACTTTGATAAGTTTACTGACGCGGTCTGGCATCTCATCCTCCCTGCGACAGCCCTGGGATTCTCCACGTTCTCGCAGGTGACAAGATTAGTCCGTTCGGAGATGATCGAAATCTCACGGGCAGATTACATAATGACCGGGCGATCTCAGGGGATACCCGAATGGATGATCGCGTATAAATACATGTTGAAGAACGCGTTCAGTAGCACGTTGACCGTCCTGGGATTCAGGATCGGCGGGATGCTTTCGGGGGCAACGTTCGTCGAGTTGATCTTCAACATCGACGGGATCGGGAGATACACGCTGGCGTCTATCGTCCGTCTCGATTACAACGCGATCGTCGGCGTCGTGTTGGTACTGGGAGTTACGTACCTCATTTCGAGCGCTATCGTCGATATGCTGTACGGGTATCTGGACCCGAGGATACGGTTGGAGGCGTAATATGTCCGGGATACTGAACTCAGAAATGTCAAGCGAACGAGAAGAACAGATAGACAATCTCAAACGGCTTTGGTCGAGGTTCACGGCAAACACGCTAACCGTGGTCGGGACGCTCATCGTGGTGTCCGTGATTTTCGCCGCGATATTCGCGCCATACATAGCCCCGTATCCACAGCACGCCGAGGGGGGAGTAGGCTCGGTCGACAACGATAACCGGCTCGCCGAACCCAGCACGGAGCACCTCATGGGGACCGACGATAGCGGACGGGACATCTTCTCGAGAGTCCTCTACGGCGCACGAATCTCGTTGCAGATGATGACCATCGCGCTCACACTCTCTATTTCGGTAGGCGGGACACTGGGACTGGTAGCCGGAATGAAGGGTGGGATCACGAAGGTTATCATAATGAGGACGGCGGACACCTTCATGTCGATCCCGGCGCTGGTGCTGGCGATGGTGGTCGCGGGGTTACTCGAGCCGAACCTGTACATATCGATGGTTGCGGTCTCCGTGTATTGGTGGACGCTGTACTGTCGACTGGTGCAAGGGGAGGTGAACTCGATCAAAGAGGAGGAGTTCGTAGAGGCCGATCGCGCGCTGGGGTCACCCTGGTACAATACGGCAGTCAAAGAGATTCTCCCAAACATCATCACGCCGGTACTCGTCAAGGCCACCATCGATGCAGGGTTCATTATTCTGCTGGCAGCCGGTCTGGGCTTTCTCGGTCTGGGAACCCAACCCCCGACGCCGGATTGGGGCGTGATGGTTGCCCAGGGTAGAGACTTCGTACTCACGTCGTGGTGGGTCTCGACGCTCCCCGGCCTCGCGATCGCATACACGGTGTACGGGTTCAATCTGTTGGGTGACGGATTGCGTGACGTGTTCGACGTGGAGGTAGATGTAAATGAGTAATCCAATCCTCGAGATCAACGACCTGAAAGCAAGCTTCAAGACGTACGAGGGGACCGCTAACGTACTCGATGGTATCGATCTGACCATTCATGAAGGGGAGGCGATGGCACTGGTCGGAGAGACCGGCTGTGGAAAGAGTCTGACAACCGAGCTCATCTTGGATCTGGTTCCGGCCGCTCGAACGAGCGGCGAAATGAAATTCAAAGACGAGGTCGTGTATTCTCCAAGCGTCGACGAGCGGAGCACGCTCCGGGGAGAAAACATAAGCATAATTATGCAAGATCCGATGAGTTCCCTGAATCCCGTCTTCACGATAGGGGAGCAGATGACCGATATACTCCTGTTCGGAGGGGGTGAGAAGAGCCCCATCGATTATCTAAAGCACAAGCTCACGAGGAACGGTGCGGAACGGAAGAAGGCGAGGGAACGTGCAAGAGAAGTACTGAACGAAGTCCAGATTTCATCGCCTGAACGTGTCCTATCGAGCTATCCGAGCGAACTCTCCGGCGGTATGAGACAGCGAATCCTGATCGGGATGGCGTTGCTCGCCGATCCCGATCTTCTCATCGCCGACGAACCGGGAACGGCACTCGACGTGACGACTGAAAAGAAGATACTGGAGATACTGAAAGATATCGTCGATAACCGGGACACTAGCGTGATATACATCACACACGACCTGGGTGTGGCACACGAAGTGAGCGACAGGGTGACCGTGATGTACGCCGGCCAGGTCGTAGAACGATCCCCGACCGACGTGATATTCGATACTCCCATGCATCCGTACACGAGGACACTTCTGGAGAGCGTTCCGTCGCTCTCGACGGGAATCGGGGAAGGGTCGGAGGGATCTATACCGAGTTATGTCGACGTCGAGGCGGAGTGCAGATTCGCGGATCGGTGTGAGTTTTCGGAAGCGGCATGCAGGGGAGTCCATCCGGGCGAGCGGACCCTCGATCAGGGTCAATCCGTCGCATGCCATCTATACAAACAGGACACAGGCGGCCGTTCGGCCGACGATACCGACGAGCCGTACATCGGTCCACCACCCTGGAGAACGGAACAGAAACGAGCGGATTAAACGCACAAGGAACACAAAAATGGTTAACGAGATCACTCACGCGGACGTAGCACACGAGAAACACCCGTCTGGCGACCCGCACGAATATCTGCTGCGGAAGGATCCTCTAGTGCGGGTCAGACACCTGAAAAAGCACTATAGTGCAGGTGGTATATTCGACAAGAAGAAAATAAAAGCGGTGGACGGGATAAGCTTCGCCATCCCGGAGGGAAGTACCTTCGGGCTCGTCGGGGAATCGGGGTGCGGGAAGTCAACGACCGGCAAGTGCCTCTCCCGAATAGAAGAACCAACCAGTGGTGAGATCAGGATCGACGGGACCGACGTCCTGGATCTACCCGCAGACGAACTCCGGAAGTTCCGGCAGAAGGTACAGATAGTGTATCAGGATCCGGGATCGAGTCTCAATCCCCGCAAAAAGATCAGAAAGATAATCGCGAAGCCGCTGAATATTCACTCGATCGGGACAAAAAAAGAGAGGACCGAGCGGGTCGATACCCTTCTGGAGGCGGTCGGGCTACCGCTGGAATACAAATACAAGTACCCGAACGAACTGTCGGGAGGGCAGAAACAGCGGGTCAGTATCGCACGGGCGCTGTCCGTCGATCCCGAACTGATCATTCTGGACGAACCGACCAGTGCGCTAGACGCCAGCGTTCAGGCGAGAGTCCTGACACTACTGAAAGATCTACAGGAAGAGGAGAACATCACGTACTTCCACATCACACATAACCTCTCGGTCATAAAGGACGTTGCCGATTGGATCGGGATCATGTATCTGGGTAAACTGGTCGAAGTCGGCGATGTCGACGCGATTTTCTCCGATCCCCAGCACCCATATACCCGCGCGTTACTCTCCTCGATACCTATAATAAAGAGCGAGGACGACGACCTCAAACCGGATCGGATCGATCTCGAAGGCGAGATACCGGATCCCGAAAACGTACCGTCCGGGTGTGCCTTCCGAACGCGGTGTCCAAAGGCGTTCGATGAGTGCAGCAGAACGGATCCGGAGTTCTACGAGATTGAGGAGGGCCACTACTCTCGGTGTTTGCTTAACGAGGAGTATTCCTTCAGAAACGATTTCGGGGACTGACACGCCTGTAGTCGGAAGTCCATCCGGGAAGTACTGCGGTCGGATCGTCTCAAAAGCGGGATCCACGTTACAGTGGTCGTTTTGATCGCTCTCTGCACCCGTCGCCGCGGCGAACGTTTCGATGAATCTCGGAGAGCATCGGGCCGCAATATTAGGATGTATCCTGCCTTCGTAGCACGAAAAACGGCCTGAGTACCCGTTCTATTCGTCAGTAACAGTACGCACCAGCTTGCGGAACGTCCCGCTGTAGGTTCCGATACCGACGCCTACAACCAAAGCGAGGAGACTCGAAAGGACGGTCAGCGTGAGGTTTGAATGTTCTGTGCCTGTATGCAGCAGTACTTCGAACATATCCAGCAAAAGCGTTCGAAAGTATATAAATGTATTTCTAAATGGATTATAACAGCATATGTGGCAGCCGATCGGGATTCAAACCTCGGAAGCGGCAACCGTTGGTATCGTCCGATCAGCCGCGCCAGCAGATTTAATCAAACAGTGTTACCACTGTTTGTGTATTTTCCCACTCGATAATAGCACAACGACGCACTATGTCGCAAGAATTGCATATATAATCTTAAATACGTATTGTAAGTACATGTATCATCATTTATTCTGATCTGATAGTCGATTCTTAAATAAAATCGTACCGCTCGATAAAACAGCGCTCGCAGACGTGTCGATTACGATGGTATAGCGAACCGCCCCCGCCGTGGCGACATCGGACCGGAGACGGCCAGTCAACCCGGACAGCCTCGACTCCCGGAGCCGTTCGATGCGAGAGACGTCGGGAGAGCAACTCGGAGGACGTCCGTCACCGATCGGCAGTCGCGAGGCTCACCGCGGCGTTCGTCAGCGTGTTCGCGGCCGCATAGCAGTCGTCCCAGCTCGTGAACTCCGATTCGTTGTGGCTTTTGCCGCCTTCCGAAACCGCAAACACCATCGACGTGTCCATCTCTTTCGCCACGTGGACGGCGTCGTGGCCCGCGCCGCTGACCATCTCCATGCTGTCGTAGCCGAGGCTGTCGGCCGCGTCCCGGACGGCGTCGATACACTGTTCGGAAAACTGGACCGGGTCCGTCCGGTGGCGGTCGGTGTACTCCCACTCGATCCCTTCCCGCGTTGCCGCCCGCTCGGCCTCCGCGAGGACGCGTTCGCGGGCTTCGTCGATGACCGCGGTCTCGGGGTCGCGCAGATCCCAGGTGAACGAGACCGTCTCGGGGATAATGTTGATCGAGTTGGGCCCGGCGTCGATGTGGCCGGTCGTCCCGACGGTGCGCTCGCCGAGCGCGTCCGGGAGCCGGCGGATCTGGGTGATGACGTCCGCCGCGGCGACCAGCGCGTCCCGGCGGTGGTGCATCGGCGTCGGGCCGGAGTGATCGGCCTCCCCGCGGAACGTGATCTCGCCCCACGTGAAGCCGACGACGCCGGTCACGACGCCGACGTCCTTGCCGTTCTCCTCGAGGTACGGCCCCTGCTCGATGTGGAGTTCGAGGCCGGCTTCGTACTCTCTCTGTGGCTCCGCCGGCGTGTCGCCCTTGTAGCCGATCCGTTCGAGTTCGTCCTCGAAGACGTTCCCGTCCGCGTCGGTCCTGGCGTACTCCTCGGCGAGTTCGTGTTCGCCCGCCCACACCCCGGAACCCTGCATCGCGGGCTGGAATCGCGATCCCTCCTCGTTGGTCCAGTTGACGATCTCGATTGGGTGTTTCGTCTCGATGTCCGCCTCGTTCAGCGTCCGAACGAGCTCGAGAGCCGCGACCGTCCCGAGCTGTCCGTCGTAGATGCCCCCGTAGGGCTGTGAATCGAGGTGTGAACCCACGAGGACGGTCCCCGCGTCCGGATCGGTCCCCTCGCGGTATCCGAACATGTTGCCGAACTCGTCGATCGTGATACCGAGTCCCTCGGCCTCCATCTGTTCGGCGAACCAATCGCGTATCTCCCTGTCCGCATCCGAGAGCGTCAGGCGGTGAAGGCCGCCGTCTTCGGTCGCACCGATCTGTGCCTGATACCGCATCGTCTCCACGAACCGATCCCGGTCCAGTTCGACGTTCATACCGGCGGTTCAGACCGAGAGCTAATAAACAACGGCCCCGCCGTGGAGCGACAGACCCCAAAGGCCGGGCTCGGTGTGGACTGCCGTCCGGGCCGAAAGGAAGGTGGGTTGGTCCCGCCTGAGACAGTTATGTCAATTTTGTATATAGTACATATAAACGATATATTTACACAGCAGGCGCGAACGCCGATACAGATCGCGGTATCGCCTCCCGGGGGACGACTCCGTCCGAACGTCCGACCGCCAAAGGCCCGTTCACAGAGCGTAGACAGGCGTTTCGACGGGAAAGCGAGACGAACCGCACGACCGTCGGGACCGCCGCCGAAGATGGACCGGCCGACAACGATGGCGACGCTCGAAATCCCGGTTCCACGGCGTTCGACTGGCTCAGACGATCAGATCGGATCGAACAAAAACGTACGACGGCGACGGATCGTCGTGCCTCCGAACAACCGCCGCGTGTCGGGCCCGATATCCCGATAATCCGTCGGGAACGATTTATTGCTCTTTTATGCTCGTACTTATTTATTTCTATAATAATACCATTCACGGTAAATCCTTTTTATCTGATATTTGTCGGGTCGGGGTGACCGACCGGGGCGACAGCCGACAGGATGAGGGGCCCCGAACACCAACGTCGGGCATGGAGAAGACGCCACGTGGAACGTCGGTCGGCGTCGAGGACCCCTACGCCGTCGTCGAGCGGTGCGATCACCTCACCGACGACGGTCGGTGCCGGTATGCGGCCGAACACGGATCCCACGACCCCGAGTTCGCCCGGGAACGCCGCGAGGACGGGCTCCGGTGTCCGGCGGCCGATCCCGAAGGCGAGTGGACGTGGGCCGACTGTCCGCACTTCCGCGATCGGGGACACTCGCGGGAGTGCCGCCGGTGTGGGCTCGAGGAGCGACGGCTCGCGACCGAGGAGACGCGCCCGCTGTTAGAGGAACACCACCTCGAGTACGCCGACGACGGCCGGAAGGAACTGTCCCACGAGATCACGGTCTCGCTTTGTCGGTGGTGTCACGCGAAGGTACACGACTCGTGGGCCCGGATCGACGACGACGCCTCGCCGGACCCGGAGGCGATCGCGACCGCGGAGGGGCGGCGATCGAAGGAGCGGGCCGAGTTCGGGTTCGAGTCGGCAAAGGAGCGGTACGAAGAGTGACGTTTGGATAATTATATCTATATAGACCGACGTATCCAACCCAAACAAGGATATATCCAAACGTTTGATTCCATAATTGACCAAATAGAACACAGATTCGAAAGAGTATTTACGCACGCGATCCTACAGTTACGTATGGGCGACGATCCTCGCGGCGGGACGTGGGACGGATCGGAACGGGTCCAGGGGGCCTACGATTACTGTGACGGGGAGTCGGCGTTCATCATCGCCGACGTGACGACCGACGACGCCTGGGTCGCGATCGAACGCGACGCGGCGGCGTCGGTCGAGACCCACCGGTAGCTACCGGAGTTCGAAGGCGTCGGGTGACCGCCCGGCCATCTCGAGGACGGCATCTTCGAGGAGGATGGGGCACTCGACCCGGAGGGCGATCGCGATCGCGTCGCTCGGACGGGCGTCGAACGTTATCTTCGAGCGCTCCCCGGCGACGTACTGTTCGGCGTCGATCTTCGCCAGGAAGGTGTTATTCGCGAGCCCGTCGATCCGGACTCGATCGACCGCGCCGCCGAACTCGGTGAGCATCTCGACGAGGAGATCGTGGGTGAGCGGGCGCTCGAAGGGTTCGCCCTCCATGGCGTGAGAGATCGATTTCGCCTGATCGGCGCTGATGAAGATCGGTACGGCCCGGTCGTCGGCGCGCAAAACGACGACCGGAGTCCCGTCGGTAGGCGTCCCCTCGTCGGGTGTTCCCTCGATGCGTTCCTCCTCGACGCTGATCCCGAGGCCGTGGACGGTCGCCTCGTGTGGCATCGATCGTAGAACGGCCGAGCAGAACCAAAGCTTTTCGCCTCGACGGTTCTGGAGTCGGTATGGACGAGGGATACGTGGTCGCCGCGAAACCCTCCGCGCGCCGGGTCAGCCGGGCGGTCGGCGCGTGGATCGTCGCCGAAGGGCGACACCGCACCTTCGAGTCGAAAGCGCTGGCCCGCGAGTGGGCCCGGAGCGCGAGCCCACAGGGGTACACCCTGTGGGTCCAGGACGCCCACCCGGAGGACGAGAGCCCCGCCGATGGATACCTGCTGGCCCGCTCGAGCCGGATACGGGGCAACGAAACGGAGCTCCCGGGCGAGCAGGTCGGCGTCTTCGACGTCTGACTCACGGTGTTAGAGACTGCTTGATGTTGTGAACCGCACACATAACGACGAACTCACGGAATTTACCCGAGAGAGTTTGCTACGGGGCTCACGCTTTTTTACACCGGGTCTAAATGGTATATATGACCGAGCGACTCCTGGTTTCGTTCGCACTTCCGGATCCAGAAACGATCTCGCCGGTTCTCGTCGAGAAGCTGGCATCGCTGGATATCGTACTGCTCGGCCACTACGAAGTTCCCGAGCAGACGCCGGCTTCGACGGCCCGCGAGCAGTTCGAAGCGGAAGCGACAGAACAACTCGAGACACTCCGGCAGCCGTTCGTCGATGCCGGAGCGTCGGTTCAGACCCGATTGGTGTTCGGCAAGGACCGAGCCGGAACCATCGATCGAGTAATGAGAGAACAGGACTGTACCGCGGAGTTGACTCCGGCCCCGACCGAGCGCATCGACCGGATTCTGGTCCCGCTTCCGGACATCGCGGAGTTCGATCGGCTCCCCCGATTCGTCGATGTCCTCTGTGAAGATGCAGCGAGCGGGATTACGCTATTTCACGTCGTCGAGGGCGGCGAAGACCACGAACGGGGTCGGACGATCCTCGAGAAAACGCGCGAGGGGATCGTCTCCTCGGGATTTGATTCCGAACGGATCGAGACGCGTTTGAGCGATGGCGGCAGCCACGACGACGAGATTCTCCGGGCCGCCTCCGATTACGATGCGGTGGTGATGTACGAGGCGGAGTCCCGTCTCGCCGACCGGATCTTCGGAACGCTCCCGGACCGTATCCGCGCCGAGACCGGCGACCCAGTCATCGTCGTCCGGCGGGACTACTAGAGGCGCGATCGACGCCACCCTCTCAGTCGGTCTCTGTCGGTGGCGCGTCCTCGGCGCGTTCGTCGCCCCGGGAACGGATCGTCCCGATCGCGCCGGTCCTGTCGGTTCTGGGGCGCCCATAGAGCAGGTAGATCGCCGCGCTGCCCGTGATGATCCCGACGGCGCCGACCATCGGAACTGTCCCCATCTGTGTGAGCAATCCGACGCCGGCGAGGAAGCCGAAGATCTGAACGTACGGGTAGCCCGGGGCCACGAACTCCGGATCGTAGGAGGAGTCCCCCGCCTCGCGGAAGGCGATCAACGCGAGGTTGATGATCGAAAAAACGAGTATCTGGAACGCGCTGGCGAGCTTTGCCAGCTCGATCACGGGGACGAACACGATCAACCCGAGTAGAACGACGCCGGTGAGCAGGATCGAGTTCCGGGGCGTCGTGAAGCGATCGTCGATCCGCCCGAGCACCGGCGGGAGGAGATCGTCACGACTCATCGCGAGCGGGAACCGTGACGAGGACATCACGCCGGCGTTACCCATGCTGGTGAGCGCGACGATCGCGAGTATCGAAACGATAGCGACGCCGAAACCGCCGAACAGCGCTTCGGCCCCGTCGGCCATCGGCGTGAGTGATGCGGTGCCCTCCGGGCCGCCGTGGGTGAGCGTTTCGGGATCGCTCAGTCCGATGACGGCACCCACGACGGCGATATAGATGACGGCCATGACCACGAGCGAACCGATCATCGCACGCGGGAGGTTCCGGCCGGGGTTTTTTACTTCCTCGGCGATGCTTGCGATCTTTGTAACGCCCGCGTACGAAACGAACACGAACGCGGCCGCGGTGACGATATCGATCTCTTCGCCGGTGAAAAACGGTGTGAACTGTCCGGTCTCGATCGTACGGGTGGCATCGAGCGTGTAGGCGAAGAGTCCGACCAGTACGATCGAAACGATGACTGCCTGTATCTGACCGCTGAGCTTCGTCCCCGAAACGTTCAACCCGACGACCAACGTCCCGAGCCCGAGCGCGACGAACGTGATCGTCCCCTGTGAGATCGGGATCAAAAGCAACAGGTACGCCCCGAGGCCGACGAGCGCGAAGGAACTCTTAAATGTGAGCGAAAACCAGGCGCCGATTCCGGCGATCGTCCCGAAGAGCGGTCCCAGCGCTCGATCTATATAGAGGTACGTACCGCCGGATTCGGGCATCGCCGTCGCCATCTCCGCCTTCGAGAGCGCCGCGGGCAAGACGACGATCGCGGCCAAAAGATAAGCGAGAATCACTGTCAGCCCCGCCTTTTTGTACCCAAGCGCCGGTAGAACGAAAATCCCGCTTCCGATCATCGCGCCCATACTTATCATCATCACCGGGTAGAGCCCGAGACTCCGATCGAGGTCCTGTCCGACCATCACCGGTATATAGTACATGTATAATGAATAAATTTCGCAATCAGTAATTTGGGGTGGCAAAAAATAAGCATTCAGAATATCACTCCGTTTCTCCCGGGCGTACGCGTCGATTCGGTTCGCCCGCTCTCAGTCCAGCGGACCGACGATCGGTTCGTCCCTGCTCGATATCCGCCCCCGCCGCGGCCGCAGGTTCGCACTCATCACGGGTGGATTACTGCTCTCGGCCGATAAAGGCCTCTATGACATCGCTCCGCGACGAATCGCGGGGGAGAAGCGTCACCACGTCTTCGCCCTCGATTGTCGTTTCCTCGTCGGGCTGGATTATCCCGCCATCCCGCTCTATCGAGACGACGACCGACGTTTCGGGAAGCAGTCCGTCGCGTCTGGCGTCCGGAACCGAGTAGCCGACGATCGGTGCGTTTTCGGCGACTCCGACCTCGATCACTTCGGCTCCGTCGGCGAGCGTGACGACATCCGTCGCCCCCGAGGCTCGTTCGGACCCGTCCGGTCCGAAAGGGGCGTAGGGGCTCCGGATCTCGGTCTGGAGAAGTTCCTCGTCCTCGATCCGGATGTCCAGTTCGGATAGCGACCGAGCGATCGACCGCAGATCCTCCGTATCCTCGCCGACGGCGACGACGTGGAGATCCCGCCGTCCGGCCATCAGGATCCGGACGTTTATGACTCCGGGGATCGACCGTGCCGCGAGCGCGAGTCGCTCCCGATCCGCTGCTGGAACCGTACACATATACAGCGAGGTCAACCGTCCGTCCGCCCGCTCGAAGTCGATCGTCGCGGCGTATCCCTGGATGACGCCTTCCTCCTCGAGCCGATCGATCCGGTTTCGAACCGTCCCGGCCGAGACGTTCAGGTCATCGGCGATCATCGGCGCCGAGGTGTTCCGGGCGTCGTCCATCAGTGCATGGATGATCCGCCTATCGATCTCGTCGAGACGATGGGCCATGCCGTCTCTCCGGTCACGCGCGTCTTATCAGTTTGGCGTCGAACGCCGACGAGGGAGAACCGGTTAGAAGTAATCGACCATCTCGGGCAACTCGAGTTTCATGCCCTTCCGCTCGCGGATCTCCTCTATGATCTCCGGCTGGAGGTTGTCGGCCATCACGCGGAAGCCGGCGTTTTCGGTGTTCCACGACGCCCGTCCCTCCGTGGCCGAGCGGATGTCCGAGGAGAAGCCGATCATCTCGTCGACGGGTGCGATCCCCTCGACGACCATCAGATCGCCCTCCTGGTACATGTCGTCGACGCGGCCACGGCGACCCTGGATCTCGCCGGAAGCGGCGCCCATGTGCTCGTTGGGAACGTCGATCCGGACCTCCTGGATCGGCTCGAGCAGCTTGATCTCGGCGTCCATCAGCGCGTTGTGGACCGCCCGACGGACCGCCGGGATGACCTGTGCCGGCCCGCGGTGGATCGCGTCCTCGTGTAGCCGGGCGTCGTGCAGCCGGACCAAGGCGCCCTCGACGGGTTCGGCCGCGAGGGGTCCGTCCTCGAGGGCTTCCTCGAGGCCCTCGATGACGAGCTCCATCGTCTCGTTGAGGTGCTGAATCCCCTTCGTGTCGTCGATGAGGATGTTGGTCCGGTGGATGTGCTCGACGTTCTGGGCGGTGTCTTTGTCCATGCCGGCCTCCTGTAGCGCCTCGCGGCGCTCGAGTTCGGGCATGTCCATCGAAGCATCGCCGAGTTTGATCGATTCGACGACGTCGTCTCCGAGCGGTTCGACGGTGATGTAGAACCGGTTGTGGTTGTTCGGGGACCGACCTTCGACCTCCCGGGACCCGCTCTGGGGTGCCTCCCGGTAGACGACGATCGGTTCGCCGGTGTTGACCGGGATCCCCTGGTTGCGCTCGATGCGCTGGGTGATGACCTCGAGGTGGAGCTCGCCCTGTCCGGAGATGAGGTGTTCGCCGGTGTCCTCGTTGATCTCGATTTGGATCGTCGGATCCTCCTTTGCCACCTGTTGAAGCGTCTCGATGAGCTTCGGCAGATCGTCCATGCTCTTTGCCTCGACGCTTTTCGTGATGACCGGCTCGGAGATGTGTTCGATGGACTCGAAGGGCGTCATCTCGACGGACGAGACCGTCGAGCCGGCGATGGCGTCCCGGAGGCCGGTGACGGCGGCGATGTTGCCCGCGGGGACGTGATCGACCTCCTCGCGCTCGCCGCCCATGTAGATACCGACGCTCTGGACGCGGTTCTTGCCGGCGGTCCCGGAGACGTACAGCTCCTGGCCCTTCTCGATAGTACCCGAGAAGACCCGTCCGGCCGCGATTTCGCCGGCGTGGGGATCGACGCCGATATCCGTAACCATGAGGACGAGTTCGCCGTCCTCGTCGACCATCCGCATGGTCCCCGCCAGATCCGAGTCGGCGTCGCCGCGCCAGATCCGGGGGATCCGGTGGGGCTGGGCGTCGATCGGGTTCGGGAAGTGCTCACAGACCATATCGAGGACGACGTCCGAAAGCGGCGTCCGCTCGTGGAGTTCCTGCCGCTTGTCGGCCCGCTCTAGGTCGATGATGTCGCCGAAGTCCATACCGGTCCGCTGCATCGACGGCATCGAGACGCCCCATTTGTACAGCGCGGAACCGAAGCCGACGGTGCCCTCCTCGACGGAGACCGTCCAGTCCTCGTCGATGTCGTCCATCTCCTCGGTCATCCCGCGGATGAGCTCGTTGACGTCGCCGATGACACCCATCAGCCGCTCTTGCATCTCCTGGGGGCCCTCCTGCAGTTCGGAGATGAGACGGTCGACCTTGTTGATGAAAAGCGCCGGCTTGACGCCCTCGCGGAGCGCCTGCCGGAGAACGGTCTCGGTCTGGGGCATCGCGCCCTCGACGGCGTCGACGACCACCAACGCGCCGTCGACGGCACGCATCGCCCGCGTCACGTCGCCGCCGAAGTCGACGTGGCCGGGCGTGTCGATGAGATTGATGAGGTGGTTCCGGTCCTCGTACTCGTGGGTCATCGACACGTTGGCCGCGTCGATGGTGATCCCGCGTTCCTGTTCGTCCTCCTCGGTGTCCATCGCGAGCTGTTGTCCGGCGCTCTCCTCGGCGATCATGCCGGCCCCGGCCAGCAGGTTGTCCGTCAGTGTCGTCTTTCCGTGATCGACGTGTGCGGCGATGGCGATGTTCCGGATGTTCTCCGGAGCGTCCATCAGCCGTTCACACTCCTGTACGATCTTCTTGCGTCGGCCCATTATACTGCCTAATTTCGACAGCAGCGTGAAAAGGGTAGTGTTTCGCCCCGATCCGCGGTTTCGCCGAACGTACATAACGTTATATATCCGGCAGACACGCATACTCTACACATGCTCCGAGCGACCCGACACAGCGCGGAACCGATCCCGAACACGGCCGATCACAGCGGTGTCTCCCATGCTTGAGCCGGCGGACGCGGACGCGTTACGACAGATAAACGACGTGTCGGTCGATCAGTACCCCGAATTCGCGCCGATCGAGGTCGACTACGACCACCCGGAGATCGAGGACCTCCCCCAAGCGACCGAAGAGACCCTGGCGGAGAACATCGACCTCGGGGGTCTCGATCCCGGCGCGGAGATCGGGATCACGGCCGGCAGCCGGGGCGTACAGGACATGCCGACGATGCTCGCGGCGATCGTCGAGTACCTCGACGACCGCGGGTTCGAGCCGTTCGTCTTCCCGGCGATGGGGAGCCACGGCGGCGCGACCGCCGAGGGCCAACGCGAGATGCTGGAATCGCTCGACGTCACGCCGGAATCGATGGGCTGTGAGGTCCGGTCGTCGATGGCGGTCGAGCCGGTCGGCACGACGACCGACGGCCGAACGGTGTACGTCTCGACCGACGCGCTCGCGGCCGACGCCGTCATCCTCGCCAACCGGATCAAACCACACACCGACTTCAACGGGGAGATCGAGAGCGGGCTCTGTAAGATCGCCGTCGTGGGGCTCGGCAAACAGCGGGGCGCCGAGACCATGCACAAATCCGCACTGGACAGAAGCTACGAGGAGGCGATCCTCGAGCGGGCCGACATCATCTTCGAGAACGCCCCCGTGATCGGCGGCGTGGGCATGATCGAGAACGCACACGATCACGCCGCACACGTCGAGGCGGTCCCCGTCGATCGGATCTTCGAGCGCGAGCCCGAACTACAGGAGCGCGCAAAGCAGTACCTCCCGATGTTGCCGGCCGAGGACCTCGACGTGTTGATCATCGACGAGATCGGAAAGAACATCAGCGGAACCGGGATGGACACGAACGTCGTCGGCCGGTTCCGAATGTTCGGCGAGGAGGAACCCGACACGCCGTCCTACGATCGGATCTACGTGCGCTCGATCACCGACGCCTCGCACGGAAACGGGGTCGGTATGGGGATTGCGGACATGGTTAGCCAGGCGGTGATCGACGAACTCGAGTTGACTGATATGTACATCAACGCGCTGACCGGCGGGGAGCCCGCACGGGCCGACATCCCGCTTATCGCGCCCTCCGACGAACTCGCCCTCCAGCTCGTGGTCGCCGCGACGGGCGTCCGGGATCCAGGCGATCTCCGGGTCGCCCGCATCGAGAACACGATGGAGGTCGACCGGGCCCTCGTCTCGGAGCCGGTCGCCGACGAACTACGTGACGCCCCGTCGGTTTCGGTCGGCGAACTCCGATCCCTCGAGTTCGAGGGGGAGACGCTTTCCCCGCTCGGGCTCGGGGCGGAGTGAGTCCGCCGGCCGCCGATCAGGTCGCGCCGAGATACAGTTTCGCGACTTCCTCGTTATCGAGGAGTTCTTCGCCGGTTCCTTCGAATCGGTCTTGACCCTGATCGAGCACGTATCCGCGATCGGAGCGTTGGAGCGCCTTCGTGGCGTTCTGCTCGACCATCAGTACGGCGGTCTCCCGATCGCGGACCTTCTCGATGTTGTCGAAGGCGGTATCGACCAGCTCGGGCGCGAGACCCGCGCTGGGTTCGTCGATCAACAGAAGCTCCGGATCGAGCATCAGCGCCCGACCCATCGCGAGCATCTGCCGTTGGCCGCCGCTGAGCGTCGCGGCCTTCGAGCCGTCGCTTCGGCCCAGCGCCGGGAAGATATCGTATATCTCCTCGATCCGTTCGTTGATGCCGCTGTCCCGGATGAATCCGCCCATCTCGAGGTTTTCCCGGACGGTCATCGTCCCGAAGATGTTCTGCCGCTGGGGGACCCAGCTGATCCCCTCCCGGACGATGTCCTCGGGCTCCTCGCCGGCGAGGTCGTTGCCGTTGAAGAGGATGTTCCCGCTCCAGGGTTTGACGAACCCGAAGATGGACTTGATCACGGTCGATTTGCCGGCCCCGTTGGGCCCGATGAGCGTCACGATCTCGTTGCGGTGGACTTCCGCGCTGAAATCGTCGACGACCTGGACGTCGCCGTAGCCTGTCGTGAGGTTTGACACCTCGAGGACGGGCGGTTCGCCGCTGACTTCGGCTTCAGCTTCGGTTTCAGCGCCGGCGTTGGCGGACATTACGAGCCACCCCCGAGGTACGCCTCGAGAACACGCTCGTCGTTCTGGATGGTCGACGGCGGTCCGGCGGCGAGATCGGTCCCTTCGTTCATCACGACGATCCGATCACACAGATCCATCACGAGGCCCATGTCGTGTTCGACTATCATGAACGTGACGTCCTCCTCCCGATTGAGTGCCTCGATCCGTTCGACGATGTCGTTTTCGAGCGTGGGGTTGACCCCCGCCATGGGCTCGTCAAGCAACATCACGTCCGGCTCGAGCATCAGCATTCGCGCCATCTCGAGGAGCTTTCGCTGGCCCCCCGAGAGGTTTCCGGAGAACTCGTCGCGGAGGTGATCGAGCTGGAACAGCTCCAACAGCTCGTCCGCCCGCTCGGCGATCGCGTCGTTTTCCCGATCGATCGTGCCGCGATCGAAGACCGCACGGAACATCGACTCGCCGGTCTGGTTTTTCGGTGTCAACATCATGTTCTCCATGACCGTCATCTCCGTCAGATCGCGGGTGATCTGGAACGTCCGAACCAGTCCCTTGTGTGCGATCTCGTTCGGCGGCAGTCCGGTGATGTCCTCGTCGTTGAAGCGGACTGTGCCCGAATCGGGCTGGTAGAACCCGCTTATCACGTTGAACATCGTCGATTTGCCGGCCCCGTTCGGTCCGATGAGACCGGTGATGGACCCGTCTTCGATCTCGAACGAACAGTTGTCGACGGCCAGTAGCTCGCCGAAGGTTTTCGTGACCTCCTCGACGGCGAGTATCGGCTCGGTCACTCCCTCGGAGGCCTCCGACTCGGTCTGCTCAGTCTGCATCGGCCGACCCTCCTGAGTCTCCTCCGCCTTCGAAGAGCGACCTCCGCTCGCCGAGTACGCCCTCGGGTCGATACTGCATCAGCCCGACCAGCAAGAGTCCGACGAGCGCGAACCGCATCGCGTCGAGTTGGGTCGAACTGACCAAAGCGAGGTCGGCCTTCAGGAGGTTCGTCCCCTCGAGGAACAGCATCAATATCCCAGCGCCGAGGATCGCCCCCTTGTTGTTCCCCGATCCGCCGAGGAGGAGCGCGATCCACACGTAGAAGGTGATGAGCGGCCAGAAGAAGTCGGGGTTGATGTACCCGATGTAGTGGGCCTGGATGCTTCCGGCGGCGCCCATGATCATACAGCCGAAGACGAACGAGCGCATCTTGTACCCGTAGACGTACTTCCCGGCCGCCAGCGCGACGTCCTCGTCCTCGCGGATGCTCTTTAACACCCGGCCGAACGGGGAGTTGTTGAGCCGTTCTAACACCACATAGAAGATCACGAGCAGGAGCACCAGCATGATTATCCACATCCAATTGAAGTTCACGCCCGGCAGCGCCGACTCCCAGAGATCCCTGTAGGGGGCCTCTACCCGGAGGCCGCGCGGACCGCCGGCGTACCACTCCTCGTTGAGGTACACGAGTCGGATGATCTCCTGGAACCCGATCGTGGCGATGGCCAGATAGTCCTCGCGCAACCGGAGCACCGGGATCGCGATCAGGAACGCGACGAACCCGGCCGCGAGCATCCCGCCGACCAAACCGACCGGGAAGGGGAACCCGAACCCGCCGAAGTACGAACTCGACGGGGGGATGGTCAGGGTCGCGCTCGTGTATCCGCCGACGGCGACGAACCCGATCACACCGATGTTGAACAGTCCGGTCTGGCCCCACTGGATATTCAACCCGAGCGCCATCAGGCCGTAGATGCCGACCCAGATCAGGACGGTCAACAGATAGCCCTCGACGTTCGCGATCTGTAGCGGCGCTCCGATCACGGGCGATCACCCCGGGGACGGAGACGAACTCGGCACGTCATTCTACTGCACCGCCGAAGATACCCTGTGGTTTGATCAACAGTATTCCGATCATGATTACGAACGTCGTAGCGAACTTGTATCCGGCGTCCAGGCCGGGGATATACGGCGTGGCCTCGTAGGCGATCCCGATGATGAGCCCACCGACCATCGCGCCGTAGGGGCTGCCGATCCCGCCGAGGATCACGGCCGCGAAGATCGCCAGAAGGATCATGAACCCGCGGTACGGCGCGAGACTCGAGTTCATCCCGAGCAAGATTCCCGCCGCGGCGGCGAGGGCGGCCCCGATTATCCACGTCCACATGAGCGTCCGCTCGGCGTAGATGCCGGAGGCGCGCGCCAGCCGACGGTTGTCGGACATCGCGCGCATGGACTTTCCGAGCCGCGTCCGGGACAAAAGCAGGTGGACGGCGAACATCAGGGTGAACGCGACGACGACGAGCGTGATCTGCTGGCCCGTCATCTCGACGCCGGGCAGGATCTCCTGGGCCCGCTGCCAGTCGCCGGCGTAGTTCCGGGTCTGTGTCCCCCAGAAGAACTTGATGAGGTTTCTGACGAACAGCGCGACCCCGATCGAGGCGATCAAAAGCGGGACCGGCCCCGCATCGCGGAGCGGCTTGAACGCGAGTCGATCGATGACCAACGAGAGGGCCACGAGCGACACGACCCCGACCGCGAACGCGACGGCCATGTGCATCCCCAACTGAACGTTGATGTAAAACGCCATGTAGCCGCCGAACATCATGTAATCGCCGTGTGCGAAGTTGGGGAAGTCGGCGATGCTGTATATCAACGACAGTCCGACCCCGGCGAGCGCGACCACGCTCCCGAAGATGAGGCCGAACACCAACACCTCGATGATAGTAGTCAGGACCATCGGCGTTTAGTCGAGTTGGATCGTATTGACCGATTCGGGTTCGGTGCCCTGCACCTCGATCTCGCTGAAGCTCAGCCCCTTGGCCTCGCCGTTCTCTGTCAGGTCGCAGTTGTGGCTCGCGCCGATGTACCGTATCTCCTCGTCGTTCCGGAGCGCTTCGAGCCCGTCACCGACGGTCTGGACGTCCATCCCATCGGGGTTGGCGATATTCCGGAGGTTGTCCCGGATCGCCTGGCCGCTGGCCTCGCCCGCCCGCTCGGCGGCGAGGGTGATCATGTTGATCGCGTCGTAGGTGTTCGGCGGGAAGATCAGTTCACCGGGGTCGCCGGTGTCCGTGTCCTCCATGAGACCGCGGAAGTAGCTGTTGGCCTCGTTGTCGGGAAGCCGGGGATTCGACGCGAAGATGCCGTCGGCGATCTCCTCGCCGATCCCCTCTAAGAACTCGCTGCCGATGAGCCCGCTGTGGACCATCCACTGCCCGCCGAGGTCTTGTTCGAACCACTGGCGGAAGATGTTGGTCGCCTCGTCCTGGTAACACCCGTTGAGCACGACGTCGGGCCCCTCGCCGAAAAGCGAGTCCAGCTCCGAACGGTAGGAGGTCTGGCCGATGTTCGCCCGCTCGCGTGCGATCATCTCGCCGCCGAGTTCCTCGAAGGCCTCCTGGAAAGAATCCGCCAGCCCGATCCCGAAGTCGTTGTTCACCACGATCGAGGAGGCTGTCTCCATACCACGGCCCTCGTAGGCGATCTGCGCCAGCGCCGCGCCGACGAACGCGTCCGAGGGACGGGTTCGGAAGACCCAGTCCGTCTGATCGAGCTCGGTGAACTCCGGCGAACTGCCGCCGGGCATGTACGTGACTTCGCTTTCGGCCGCGATCGGCGCGATACTCATCCCGACACCGCTGGAGAGCGGCCCGACCATGGCCGGAACGCCCGATCCCTCTATGAGGCGGTTCGCCGCCCGGACGCCCGCGTCCGGGACGCTCTCGGAGTCCTCGTGTTGGACTTCGACATCGCCGCCGAGGAGGCCGCCGGCGTCGTTGATCTCCTGGATCGCGACGTCCGCGGCGTCACGGCACGGCGGACCGAGCTCGGAGATCGTCCCCGAGACCGGCATGATGACGCCGAGCGTGGTCGTTCCGCCACCGCCGCCGCCGTTGCCGTTGCCGTTGCCGCCGCCGTTACCGCCGCCGTTGCCGCCGCCGTTACCGCCCCCATTACCGCCGTTGCCGTTGCCGCCGTTGCCATTACCTGAACAACCGGCTAACCCGGTTATTCCGACAGTACTTATTCCGCCGACCGTCTTTATTGTATCTCTGCGAGATAGTCTCATACGTGATCCACTCGAACAAATATAGTAGGAGAACTTAATTCTTTATACACGTCTGTTGTCATAAGTGGAGAGCAGTCACCGGAATCGTCCGGCAAAGCCGGGGCTCCCCAGTTGGCCTTCGCGGATCGCGGGTACCGGACAGAGGGGCGGCCGAAACCTTACAACGCCTCAGGGCGTTCTGAGCGCTTCCCGGAGCGTGTGGCCGAGAAAGCCGACGAACGGCGGGACGAACACCGAAGCGTGGATCGCCGGCCCGTACGAGGCGCCCGCGGGCTTGCCGAGGAGAAACAGCGCGTACAGCAACAGCATGATCACGATCCAGACGGCCGTGATCGCGAGGAACGGAACCGTCTCACGAACCGCTGTGCCGACCGTCGAGGACACGCCCCGGGACATACACCGGATGTCACGCCGGGCCTACAAAAGAATACTGACCCGACCGCCTCGGGGCGTAACAGTCAAACCGTCCGATCACGTGATATACAGTACCATGGACGTACGTGTGACGGGACGTGGGCCCTCGGAGCCGTTTCTCGGCGCCCGCGATCTGTTTGCCACCGAGTACGACCTCGATCTCCCGGTCGTCGTGAAGATCCGCGAGAACCCCGACGAGCGGACGATGGCGGGCCACTACGACGACCGCCACGAACTGATCGTCTCGCGCCGGGCCGCCACCTCGGCGATGGCGCGGGAACTCGCCCTCCACGAGTTCGCCCACATGGCGCGCTACGAGGAGGCCCATCCGTCACACCGGCAATCGACCGAGGAGGCGCTCTTTCTCGCCCTCGCCGGCCGCAGCGTCGAGCGCCGGAAGCTCTCACACTGCTATCAGATCGCCAACCACATGAAGGACATCTACGCCGACGATATCACGCTCGATATCGGCCCCACGGAAAAGCTCGTCGCCTTCATGGAGTCGTCGCTCGCCCGGGCGCTCGCGGACTCGCCGCCGTCGGCCCCCGGCGGGTGGCAGCGGCGGACCGACGCCGCCGACCCCGAGATCACGGCGGTCAACGCCGCCTTCGCGCTCGCGCTTCTGGAACGGCACGGCGCGATCGAGGACGGCCACCGGCTCTACGATCTCGCGGCCGCCGCCGCGGCCGACGCGCCCGACGTCTCGCTGTCCCGGTTCAAACAGCATTTCCGGTCTTTGGGGGCCGATCCCGACGAGTCCGAGTACCGGAAGGCGCTCGTCGACGTGACACGGGAGTACGCGGTCGGACGCGAGCGTGCGGCCGACTGACTGGGCGGGAGAGCGATCGGAAAACCCAAAACGAACCGCGAGAAGCCGCGAGACAACGGACGGCGAACGGTCAGCGGGCCGCCGCGGCGACGCGTTCCTGCTCTTCCTTCTGGTTTATCGGGTAGGCATTGAGATCGTAGTTCGCCGCGCCGGCGAGCTGGTTCGCCAGCGCCTCCTCGGCCGGCGTCGTGCTCTTGAACGAGGCGTTCATCGTCCCCTGAGCGATGAACTTCAGCGCCTGGTCGACCCGCCGCTGGGGGCCGACGTCGACGGCCTTCGGGACCGAGATCCCGCCGTACTTCAGCCGGACGGTCTCCTCGCGGGGTCCGGCGTTCTCGACGGCCGTCACGAGGACCTGCACGGGGTTCTCCTCGGTCCGGTCCTCGACGATCTCAAAGGCTTCCCGGACGATCCGGGTGGCCTGCTGTTTCTTGCCGGTGTTCTCCTCGGTCTGCATCAGACGGTTGATTAGCCGCTCGACGATCGAAATCTCGGATTTCTTGAACTGCTTCTCCGAGTGTCGGCCCATCGTGTGTGCGATCGGCGTCACCGTGATGTAACGGCGCGTCGAGGGATCCGAATACTCGATGCCGTCGATCTCGTACTCGCCGAAGAGTTTCGCCGAGACGCGCTCGTCGTCGGTCGAGGCCGGGGCTTCCGGTTCTGGAGCTTCCGAGCTCATCGTTATCGCACCGGTTTCTCCGCGTTCCCGCGGACGAGTTCGATCATCGAGACACCGTTCACCTTCTCGACTTTGTAGTTGACACCCGAGAGATCGCCCATCGCACGGCCCTTCGCGCCACCGATGCCGGCGATCGTGACCTCGTCGTGCTCGTCGATAAAGGAGATCGCGCCGTCGCCGGGGCAGAAGGCGGTGACCTGCTTGCCGTTCTTGATGAGCTGTACCCGGACGCACTTCCGGATAGCCGAGTTCGGTTGCTTCGCTTCGATACCGACCTTCTCGAGGACGATGCCCCGACCCTGCGGGGCTCCCTCGAGGGGGTCGGACTTCTTGCCGAGTCCGCGGGCACGGCGCGCGTAATCGGAGTCGGACCACCGGTGTTTCTGGCGGTCCTTCTTGATTTTCCGCGCGGCGTATTTGCCGTTCGCCATAGTACATGTCTTTTCCCTACGGAGCTACTTAAGCGTCCCTTTTCGAGGACGCAGAGCCGTCGATCCCCGCAGGCTCCGTCGGAAAGCCCCTCGAAAGCGAGCGTAGCGATCGGGAACCGACGCCGAAACGCTTTCTCCGGGAGTACCGGTTTCAAACCTGTTCGGTCTCCCACCCCTCCTCCGGGATGACCGCATCCGCGTCGATCTCGATCATGTAGTCGTCGTCGACGAGATCCTCCACTTCGACGAGCGTACTGGCCGGGAGGTGTTCCCGGAGGAAGAACTCGTTTCGGACGTCGTGGACCGTTTCGAGCGTTTCCTCGTCCATCTGCGGGCGGCTGATGAACACCCGAACGCGCACGACGTCTTCCATGCCGCCGCCGTATTCGGATAGTAGTCCCTCGATGTATTCCAGCGTACTGCGGGTTTGAGCTTCGATCGTCTCCCCCTCGGCGACGATCCCCGAGAGGAACACCCGTTTCGCTCCCGGCAGTTGAACGGCGACGCCTTCGGCGTACGCTACCTCGTGTTCGGCCCAGTCCCCGGTTTCGGGGTTAATAATCTCTTTTCGCATCCGGATCGATCGGAGTGCGTTTGGAAGCCGCTTAAAGCTTCGGCCGTAGATACACGGCCGGTTCGGGCTCTCTCGGGGTCCGGATCGGTCGGTACGTCCTCCCTCTATGCGAGTTCGATGTCGTCGATATCGAAGTGCCGCGCCGCGAGCCGACGCGCCAGATCTATCCGTCGGCCGTCCTTGCCGATCGCGACGCCGTGGTCCTCGCGGTCGACCTCGGCGTAGGCGACCGTCGTGTCGTTTTCGCTCACGGTGACGTTGTAGACGGCCGCCGGCGCCAGCGCGTTCGCGACGAAATCTTCCGGCGTGTCGGCGTCCTCGACGACGACCACGTCGCGGCCGAGTTTCGATTCGACCGACCGGACGTGCTCGCCGCCGGGGCCGATCGCCTGCCCCATCGTCCCGACCGGAACGACGAAGGCGGCCCGGTCGTACTCGTCGTCGAGCACACAGTCGACGGCCGGGACGTCCGTCTCCTCGTCGAACAGCGCGATGTACCGTCTGGCCTCGTCCGAAAGGGTAAGTGTCATACGCGGGGCTCAGTCGTCCGCGCTGGAGCTATCGGATCGGGTGGCGCCCATCCGCAGGTCGACGTCGCCGGTCCCCAGCCGGATCGGCTTGCCGACGATGACGTTCTCCGTGACGCCGTCCAGATCGTCGACCTCGCCGTGGATCGCGGCATCCAGCAGGTGGTTTACGGTCACCTCGAAGGCCGCGCGTGCCAAAACCGAGTCCTTGTTACCGGAGATGCCGTGGCGGCCGATCGACTCGATCTCGCCGTTGTTGGTCATGATGTCTGACACGAGCATCAGATGCCGGATGTTCACGTCGTCGAGTCCCTGCTCTTCGAGCGTGTTCATCGTCTCCTCTATTATTTGCTCGCGAGCCGCCTCGATCCCGAGGCAGTTGTTGATCTCGTGGATGTTGTTACAGGTCGTCCGGGAGGCGTCGACGCCCTCGATGTCAAGCACCTTCTTGAGGTTCGACCCCTCGGTGTAGAGGATGAACTCCTCGTCGCCGTTCTCCATTTCTTCCTTCCGGATGACGACCCGGCTGATCTCCTCGATCCCCTTGAAGACGATCTCCCGCAGCTCCTCGACGAGCTGCAGCAACTGCCGGTAGGAGGGCTCTTCGGGACCGAACTGGACCAGCGTCGGCGAGGGCCGGTCCGTCTCGACGCCGAGCTCGGACTCGATCGTGCCGGCGATCCGGCCGGCGATGTCCTCGACGCTGTCGAACGTCGGCCACCGCTCTCTGAGCGTCTCCTCGTTGAGGTCGATCTGGACCAGCATGTCGGCGACGTTCGTCGAGACGTCGCCCAACGCGAGGATCTTCGTCGCCTCGATGTTCCAGACGACCTCGTGGGCCTTGTCTCGATCCGTTGCGTGGACGCCGTCGAGATGCACCGTCATCATCGGCGTGTCCGGGGTCTTTCTGGCGTCGACCAGCTCGATGAGCCGGGGCAGCCCCTGGGTGACGTCGATCTCGGCGACGCCGGCGTAGTGGAACGTGTTCATCGTGTTGTGCGTCACGACGCCCTCAGCAGTCGTGAACGTCTCGAGTCCTTCGACCGAAAGGTCGTAGACGTACTCGTGATCGCTCTCGATCGTCTCGATGGATTCGATGCGGTCCCAGACGACGTCGATGTCGATGATGTCTCCCTGAGAGATCCTTGATGTGACTGTGTGGACGCCACCGTCAGTAGCGACCGTCTGAGAGAGTTCTGTAAGATCTATCGTTGCCTCAGTGTGATCGTACTCACCGAACGTCGGTAGCCGATCCTCAACGTCGAGTGAATCTGCATCGACTGGAACGATATCTCCGTCCTTCCGTGTCACGAACGAGTGGGCCTTCGTCGCCCGGATGGAACGTCCGGATTCCAGTTCGAATCGGAGCAGTTCGTCGGGCGTCTCGTGTCGGCTGATCTCTTCGACCGCTTTCCACTCGACCGTCTCCTCCCGTGAGAGACTCGGGACTTCCAGTCCGTCCGGCGCGAGAGCGACTTCGTGGTCATCGACCGTTCGTGTCTCGCGGCTCTCCATCAGCGAGTCGACGAGTGGGCCGATCTCTGTTAGGTCCGTCTCGCCGTTCTGACGGACGATCACGCGCTCGTCGGCGGGAACGCTCATCTGCGTTCCGGGTTCCCCGATGCTCTGTGCCGAGACCGTCCCGACCGGATCGAGCGGGTCGATCCGGCTCTCGAGGTACTGCGACTCGACGGCCTTGGTGATGTCCTCGACGTGAGCGTCCGACACGTCGGCCCGCTCGCGGACCGTCTGATAGAGGTTTTCCTTCAGCCGACGCGGGAGGTCGGTGTCCTCGACGATGGCCTCGATGTCGTCGGTGACCTCAGTCATCGGATTCCACCTCCAGGCTCCCCGCCGCCGAGCGCCACGATTCGCCGTGTTCCGAGAGGTTCGTCTCCGGCTCCTCGATCCCGAGGAACTGCTGTTTTTGCTCTTCAGAGTCGAACTCCTCGTCGACGATGCGGTCCGTGATCGACTCGATGTCGATGTCGAACTCCTCGGAGGAGGAGACCCGGACCGGCGAGGTGCCGTCCTCGCCGAACTCGAACTGCACGACCGTATCGGAGGTGTCGCGGACGGTGCCGTCGTACTGGGCTTCCAGTTCCGAGAGGGCGTTGATCAGCCGCCGCTGGAGGTAGCCGGACTTGGAGGTCCGGACCGCCGTATCGACCAGCCCCTCGCGGCCGCCCATCGCGTGGAAGAAGAACTCCTTGGGCGTCAGGCCGTTCCGGTAGGAGTTCTCGACGAAGCCGTGGGCGTCCGCCGACAGGTCGTTCGGCTTGAAGTGACTCAGCGTCCGATCCTCGTAGCCGCGGTTGATCCGCTCGCCACGGACTGCCTGCTGGCCGACACAGCCGGCCATCTGGGTGAGGTTGAGCATCGACCCACGCGCCCCGGACTGGGCCATCACGACGGCGGGGTTGTCGCCGGTGAAGTGGTCGTCGGCGATGTCGCCCGCCGAGTCCCGGGCCTTCCCGAGCGTCTGCATGATCTTCATCTCCAGGGTCTCGTCGACGGTCCGGCCGGGCAGCGACTCGAGTTCGTCCCGCCGGTAGGTGTCGATGAGCTTCTGGACGCGGTCGTAAGCGCCGTCGATCGCGTCGGCGATCTGCTCTTCGGCCTCCCGCTCGATCGACTCGTCGTCGATCCCGATCGAGAAGCCGAAGTGCATGATCGACCGCATCGCGAGCGTCGCGACCTCGTTGACGAACACGCGGGCGCGGGTGTTGCCGTAGACCTTACAGATCGTATCGACGA
Organism: Natronomonas aquatica; assembly: GCF_024449025.1. Classification (GTDB taxonomy): domain Archaea; phylum Halobacteriota; class Halobacteria; order Halobacteriales; family Haloarculaceae; genus Natronomonas; species Natronomonas aquatica. Next base: position 64,228 of record NZ_JAHLKM010000014.1, read on the forward strand.
CCTCGCCGCCGAAGGCGCCGACGGCGTCCTCGTCGATCGTCCCGGAGACGAGCTGGCCGTCCTCGATTTTGACCTCGTCGCCGGCGGAGGAGCTGAAGTTCAGATTGAGCCCCTCGGGCAAAAGCTCCGAGAAGATCGACCGCCCGGTCCAGTATTCGAGGCCGTCGGCGTCGGTTCCGTCCGGCGCCGGCAGTTCGTCGATGTTGGTCGCACGGAGCAGATCTAGAGCCTGCGTCTCGTTGAACTGCGGGTTCTCGTGGGTTAGCAGATACAGCCCCGAGATGTGGTCCTGGATCGCGCCGATGATGTTCTCGCCGAACCGGGGGCTGAGGATCTGCTCTTGGACGCGCATCAGGACGCGCGCCTCGGCGCGGGCTTCCTCGTTCTGCAGCGCGTGCATGTTCATCTCGTCGCCGTCGAAGTCGGCGTTATACGGCGGACAGACGACTGTGTTCAGCCGGAAGGTCTTGTACGGCATCACGACGACCTCGTGGGCCATAATCGACATCCGGTGCAGCGACGGCTGTCGGTTGAAGATCACGATATCGCCGTCGATGAGGTGTCGGGCGACCTCCCAGCCGGGCTCGATCTTCTCGGAAAGTTCCTCACAGTTCTTCTCGGTCACCTTCAGCCGGCGGCCGTCGGGACGTTTGACGTAGTTCGCGCCCGGATGGACCTCGGGGCCGTTGGCGACGTACCGACGGGCGTCCTCCAGGTTCCGGTCGTTGACGTTCATCGTCTGGGTCATCTCGGTAGCGACCCGGTCGGGGACGCCGACCTCGTTCAACGAGAGGGTCGGGTCCGGCGAGATGACTGTCCGCGCCGAGAAGTTCACCCGCTTGCCCGAAAGCGACCCGCGGAAGCGCCCTTCCTTGCCCTTCAGGCGCTGTGAGAGCGTCTTCAGCGGCCGTCCGGACCGGTGCCGCGCCGGCGGCGTCCCGCTGATCTCGTTGTCCATGAACGTGGTGACGTGGTACTGCAACAGCTCCCACAGGTCCTCGATGATGAGTTGTGGGGCGCCGGCCTCGCGGTTCTCCATGAACCGCTGGTTGATCCGGATGATATCGACCAGCTTGTGGGTGAGGTCGTCCTCGCTCCGCTGGCCGTTATCGAGCGTGATCGACGGCCGTGCGGTGACCGGCGGTACCGGCAGCACCGTCAGGATCATCCACTCGGGACGCGATCGCTCGGCGTCTATCCCGAGCGTCTCGATGTCGTCGTCGGGGATCGCCTCGAAGCGGTCCCGGACGTTGCTCGGCATCAGCTTGTCGCCGCTGTAGGAAACGAGGAAATCCGGCGCTGGCGTGTTCTCGAAGCGGTCGCTGAAGGCGCCGCTTGCGGACATCTGCTCCGAGATGATCTGCAAAAGCGAGACGTGTTCGCGGCCGATCCGCTCGCTGTCGCCCGGCCCCTGCCCGCTCATCAGGCGGCTGATGTCCGGGATGGTGATCGAGGCGTCCCCGCCCCAGGTGGCGACCACGTCGTTGACGACCTCGACGAGTTCGTCGAGGTCGACCTCGGTACCACCCTCCCCGCCTTCCAGCGCCTCCGCGAGCAGGTCGCGGACGTCGCTGTCGGGGACGGGCCCCTGTTCGAGGTACGTCGAGGGCTTCTCGTGGCTGATGTCGTACTGGGCGGTCGGATACCCCTCCCGGTAGTCGTCGTCCTCCGTACAGTACGGACAGTAGTCGGCGTCTCTGGCCTGTCGGATCGCGGCCTTCAGCACGTCCGAGGGGTCCTCGCCGAGGTCCCGGGTACGTTCGAGCTGCTCTTTGAACTGCTCGCGTTTCCGCTCGGCCGCCTGTTCGGCCTTCTCCTGGGCGCTTCGGGCGTCCTCGGGGCTGACGAACCACGTTCGCGGCGGGGTGCCCTCCCGCTCTTTGAAGTACTCGCGGCGGTACTCCCGGTCCGAGGGATCCGCGAGCGTCAGGCGACCGCACTCCCGGCAGGTGCCCCGCAGCAGCCGCCGGATGAGCTTTGCGTGCCCGACGTGGATGACCGGCGCGGCGAGTTCGATGTGGCCGAAGTGGCCGTTACACGACCCGCTGTGTTTCCCGCAGGTCTTACACTCCAGGCCGGGGTCGATGACGCCGAGCCGGGGGTCCATCAGCCCCATGTCGATCGGGAACCCGTCGTCGTCGTAGGTGTCGGCCGTGATTATCTTCGTGGCCGACATGTTGCGGTACTCCTCGGGGTCCATCAGTCCGAAGTTCAGCGAGCCGATCTCCTTCGGTGTTTGTCCTTGCATCATACGGCGTCCTCCAGTTCGATCCGCGGGGCGATCCCGAGCGCTTTCATTTCGTCGAGCAACAGCTTGAACGCGTAGCTCATCTCGACCTCGTGGACGTCGGTCTCTTCGTCGCAGTTCGGACAGTAGACGCGCCGTTGCTCGACGTTCTCGACGGCGCTCATTCCGCACTGCCCGCAGACGTAGATGTCCTCCCGATCCGATTCGTCTAAGAGCCGTTCTTTCAGCGTCATCGCCGCGCCGTGGCCGATGAAGACGTCACGCTCCATCTCGCCGATCCGGAGCCCGCCCTCGCGAGCGCGGCCCTCGGTCGGCTGGCGGGTCAAAACCTGCACCGGCCCCCGCGAACGGGCGTGCAGCTTGTTCGAGACCATGTGGTAGAGCTTCTGATAGAAGATGACCCCGACGAAGATCTCCGCTTCGATCTTCTCGCCGGTGACGCCGGAGTACATGACCTCCTTCCCGTTGGACTTGAAACCGCGATCGACCAGCGACTCCCGCAGTTCGTCCTCGCTTTCGCCCTGGAAGGGCGTCCCGTCGACGCGGCGGCCCTCCAGGGAGCCGACCTTCCCGCCGAGCATCTCCAGGATGTGTCCGACCGTCATCCGGGAGGGCAACGCGTGGGGATTCAACACGAGATCGGGGACGAGCCCGTCCTGGGTGAAGGGCATGTCCTCCTGGGGTGCCAGGTGGCCGACGACGCCCTTCTGGCCGTGCCGGGAGGCGAACTTGTCGCCCAGTTCGGGGACCCGTTCGTCCCTGACTTTCACCTTCGAGAGCTTCGAGCCGTCCTCGCCCTCCATCAGGGTGACCGTGTCGACGATCCCGGACTCGCCCGAGCGCATCGTTACCGACGTCTCGCGGCGCTTCTGGGGGGAGAGCCCGCCCATGTCGTCGGGCTCTTCGAGGAACCGCGGCGGCGAGGTCTTCCCGAGAAGTACGTCGTTTTCTCCGACTACTGTCTCGGGGTTGACGAGGCCGTCCTCGTCGAGGTGTGTGTAGGCCTCCTCGCCGCGGGCGCCCCGGACGTCCTCTTCGGGGATCTCGAAGCGGTCCTCCTGGCCGCCCGGATACCGCCGTTCTTCGCCCTCGTAGGTCCGGAAGAAATGCGAGCGGGCGAGGGCACGCTCGACGCTGGCTTTGTTCATCACCAGCGCGTCCTCGATATTGAACCCCTCGTAGCTCATGACCGCGACGACGAAGTTCTGGGCCGCCGGCCGGTCGTCGTAGCCGATCTGTTCGGTCGTCTGGGTCTTGACGATCGACAGCTGTGGGTAATGCAGCAGGTGCTGGCGGGTGTCCGGGCGGATCCGGTAGTTCGCCGACGGCAGTCCCAGCGACTGTTTGATCATCCCCGAACCCATCGTAATACGGGGGGAGGCGTTGTGTTCGGGGTAGGGGATCATCCCCGCGCCGATCCCGAACATCAGCTGGGGGTCGACTTCCAGGTGGGTGTGGTCGTCGGTCAGTTCGTCCTCGTCGACGGCGACGAGGATGTCCTCTTCCTCCTCGGCGTCGATGAACTCGACGTAGCCGCGATCGACGAGCGACTCGAAGGACAGATCGCCCTCCTTGACGGCCTCGAGTTCCTCGTCGCTCAAGAGCGGTTCGCCGCCCTCGACGACGATGAGCGGTCGGCGGGCCCGACCGGCGTCGGCGTTGACGATGACCTCGTCGGTCCGATCGCGGACCGAGACGTTGACCATCTCGTCGATCTCGCCGCGGCGGCGCGATTCCCGGATGTCGTTTGCGAGTCTGTGCGGGTCCGGATGGGTGCCGATGAGGCTCCCGTTTACGTAGACTTTGGCTTCTCGTCCCTTGCTCATGT
>NZ_JAHLKM010000063.1 GCF_024449025.1 Natronomonas aquatica
TGGGTCGGGGATATTGAACACATCCAGACCCAGACACTTTCTCGTGGTCAACTCGGCGATTCAATTGCACTGATTACACCGGTTGGGAAGTACCGATTATAGCTTGTATCAACACGTTCGGTGAACTGTGAGACGATTCCCTCTGCGACTTCCTCCGCTCCCTTATCGCTGTCAATCGCTTCAGGTGTCTCCTCCGTGAGATGAGTGTAGATGGCGAACTCTGCGTCGTCCATCCCTTGCTCTTCAGCCTCTTCTTCGACGTTCAATACCTCCTCTTCAACAGATTTGAGGGCTTCAACCGCTTCGGGATCGCTGATTTCGTCACCTTGCCACCGTTCCACTATATCAGTCACGCGCTCGCTCAATCGCTTGTAACGAGGGTTCTGATTTTCTCGTGGGTGAAGGTGTTCTTGAGTTGCATGGGCTATCTGCGAAGCGGCTACTCCGGGGTTATCCAGTCCTTCTACGTCTTCGAGATACTCTTCTCCAAGCTTGTAAGTGGGAAAGTCCCGTTTGATCTCCCCGATTTCAACGTGTTCATTAATAATTTCTCGCGTCTTTTCTCGCATCCCGTCCTCGGGATTATCCTCGCCTGACGTTGTGCGCTTGAACGCGACGTGGATTCGACTGAGCCACTTGTACTCACGCTCAATTCCCTCACTCACGAGCCGTCCATCAGGAGCTACAGCCTCGTAGAGATTTTCAAGCCGCCGGAACCCCTGCTTGAACTCACGACGTTCGGGATGTGTACTGACGCGCTCAACGGCTTCGGAGGTCGCCTCTTGAGTGTCAGTCTTCGGAATCCCATCAAAGATACTCATTACCCGTTCGATCTGCTCTACGAGGTCATCATAGAGTTCGTCTTTGTCACGAGCGGCGTAAGCTTTCGTCTCGGCGTCGTAGTCGAGAGCTTCGTCAATATTCTCGAAGACGCCTTGAAAGTCCACAATCTCTCCATTTTCTTTACCTGATGCTGGCCGGTTCGTCCGAGCGATAGCCTGCATTAGATTGTGGTTCTTGAGATTCCGATCGAGATACATCGTCTTGAGTATCGGCGCATCAAAGCCCGTCAGGAGCATATTGTGAACGACAAGGAGTTTCGGATTCTCGTCGTCTTTGAACGCCTTGACGATGCTATCGCGCTCCTCGGAGTCCGTGTGGAATTGCTTGATGAGATCGGGATCGTCTTTAGTCGAAGTGTAGAGGACTTCCACTTCCTCGTCACCGCGCCGTTCGATGAGTCGCTCACCGTACATGGCCGCAGATCGTCGGCTTGGGGTTACGACCATCCCCTTCCAGCCGTTCGGAGATACGTGGTCGTCGTAGTGAGTATCTATTTCTTCGACAGCTCGCTCAACACGTGGCTCGATTTCTGCAAGCGTCGTCGCCGTGACGTTCTCCCGGATCGCCTCGCGTTTCTGGTCGGTGGTCATTCCACGGAACTCCTGCTCAAACTCCTCATCGAGTCCCGCCTCGTCTATCTCCCACTCCATCTCGTGACGAAGCGTGAAGTACACCGGAAGGATCAGGCCGTCATCAATTCCTTGTTTGACCGAGTAGCGGTGAAGATAGTCCTCGCCTTTGGGGGAGAACTCGCGGAAGGTGTTCTTGTCCTTCTCGCGCTCGCCTTCCCGAACAGGAGTTCCGGTGAATCCGAAGTGGTAGCAGTCGGGAAGTGCCGCATCGAGACGACTTCCGAGATCTGCTTCCATAAAACGATGTGCTTCGTCAGACATGACGACGACCTCATCGTTGCCCTGCACGTTGGGATCAACGTCCTCGAACTTCTGGATAGTCGTGAGAACGAGTTGACTGCTTCCCTCCTCGATAAGTCGCTGGAGGTGGTCGATAGATTCGGCTTCTGTCCATTGCTCCAGCGAGAGGTTCGCCAGTTGGTCGCGCATTTGGGAGTTCAGCTTGTCCGTATCGACGATGATGAACACCTGTGGATTACGGGAGACTGTGGGCCGCGAGAGGAGGTTCTCGGCGGCGTAAAGCATGGTGAATGACTTCCCCGATCCCTGTGTGTGCCATATCAAACCGCGCTTGTGTTGCCCCTTACGGACGCGCTCAAGGATTCGATTCACGGCATAGTATTGCATATATCGAGGGACGATTTTCGCATCTCCACCAGCTCGTCTCTCGTAGAACACGAAGTTATTGAGCAAATCAAGAATAGATTCTGGATTACATAGCGCCTTGATCGCCTGCCCCATCTCGTTATCATCGTTGAATTTCTCGGAGGGGTTCCACGGCTCGTAGAACTCCTTTGGAGCGCCAACTGCGCCATACCGGAGTTCCATCGTATCGGCGGCGATGTTGAATAGGCCGGGGACGAACAGCCGAGATACATCCTCCTCGTACTGCTTGAGGTCGCTGACGGCGTCGTGCCAGTCGTTATCCTGTGCGAGGCTCTTGAGTTCCATCGTCACGAGTGGAATCCCGTTCACGAACAGATTCACGTCCGGACGGATGGTCGTTTCGCGGGAAACTGAGAACTGATTCACCGCGTGAAAACGATTCGTCTCGGGATTCTCGTAGTCGATAAGATCGACATAGACCGTCTCACTTCCGCCCTTATCGCTGTTGACCGTGAATTTCTTTCCCTTGGTGAGAAACTGGTAGAATGCACGATTACCATCCATCAAGTTCTCGGCGTCGAGGTCGCGGCGGAGAGAGGAAACGAACTTATCGACGTTGTCCTCGGTCACGTCCTCGTTCAATGCGACGACCTGCTCGGCAAGGAGGTTCCAGTAGATGATCTCGTGGCTATCACGCTCGTAGGCTTCATCGAGAATGTTCGCACCTCGGTCGCCATCCTGTCCGTGCGTCTCCCATCCGACACCGTCAAGCCAAGAGAGAAGCGAGCGTTCGACGCCGCCCTCTGATGGGATGCTAACCATATTGGGCGACTTCTTCGGGAATCTCTATGTTAGTGTCGGTTGTTCGGACTGTCCCCGAAAGGAGGTCTTGCATTAGACCGCGTTTGAGGCATTCCAAACGTTCACAATAATCTTTGTTGAAGAGAATCTGTGATTCAATAGAATTAACCACTTCAACTATCTTTTCTTGCTCTTCTTTGCTTGGAATAGGAATTCGCATATTCAGCAAATCAGACCCCGCTATATTCTGTTGTCCTGACCCTTTTTTCCGTCGGTTAATTCGGCTTCTGCCAACATTGCTATTGAAATAATACCGCAGGTACTCGGGGTTTAGCGTGTTTTCGAGCCGGAACCGAATCATATACGCACCGGGAATTGTCGGAATCTCGTGTCCGTCCCAAGTTGTGGTAATACCACTATACGCACCCGACCGGCTAACTACCAAGTCACCCTTCTTGAGCAGATGTTTCTGGAACTCGTTAATGTCGAGGTCTGCCCGAGGCATTGTTTCACGAGTGATATTTCCGCGTCTGTCTAAGTCTGTGGTTCGAAGGGTTGCTATCCCTCCGTTTTCATCGTACTTCTCTGAATCATACCGGGGGCCAAATGCACTTTCGATAGTATGTTCAGAAAGTTGCTCGAAGTCCCAATCAGCAGGAAACTCGACCAGTCGTCGTTCCTCTATCTTGTCGTGATTGGAATATCCCTCTCGGAATAGGTCTTGTTCAGTAGCCTGCCTCAACTGACCTGCTTGGTCAATAATTTCTTTTGTCTTCTGAATCGCTTGGTCAACGTTGTAGAGTACGGAGGCAATTTTGCGCTGTTCGGGGAGTGGAGGAAGGGCAAAATCAAAGCATGCGTCTTTAGCTAAGCGAAGAACCGCCTGATGGCAGTGGCTTATCGAGACATCTTTTCGAGAGGAGTGAGGAGG
>NZ_JAHLKM010000015.1:0-63661 GCF_024449025.1 Natronomonas aquatica
ATCGTGATCCCGGTGTACACACAGGATTCACGCGCCGCGACGGGCATGTTCGACGTGTTCGCGATGAGACACGTCCGGGACATGAGCGGTTTACCTGTCTTGGGGTCTTCCAGTTCGGGGAAGTCCTCGATGACCTCGGTCATCTCGTTGCCGCGCTCGCCACAGCCGACGTAGATCACGATGTCCGCGTCGGCCCACTTGGCGAGTTGCTGTTGGGTGACCGTCTTCCCGGAGCCGAACGGCCCCGGAATCGCGGCCGTCCCGCCCTTCGCGATCGGGAACAGCCCATCGAGGATGCGCTGGCCGGAGATCAAAGGTGTCGTCGGCGTCTCCTTTTCGACCGTGGGTCGGGGTTCCCGGACCGGCCACTCCTGGCGCATCCGGATCTCCTCGCCGTTGTCGAGTTCGACGACCGCCTCGTCGACGGTGTAGTTCCCCGACTCGACGGCGACGACCTCGCCGCCCTCGTAGCCGGGCGGGACCAGTACCTTGTGGTCGATGCTCTCGGTTTCGGGGACGATCCCGACGACGTCGCCCGGGGCGACCTCGTCGCCTTCCTCGATTTCGGGGTTGAATTCCCAGGTCTTCTCTAAGTCGATCCCGGGGGCGTCGACACCCCGATCGAGGAAGGCGCCCATCTTCTCTTCGAGTACGTCCAGCGGGCGCTGGACGCCGTCGTAGATACTGTCCAACATGCCGGGGCCGAGGTCGACCGAGAGCGGTTCGCCCGTGTTCTCGACCGGTTCCCCGGGGGCGACGTCGGAGGTCTCCTCGTACACCTGGATCGTCGTGATGTCGCCTTCGATCTCGATGACTTCGCCCATCAGGCCTTCGTCACCGACGTAGACGACGTCGTTCATCCGGGCATCGAGATCGGTGGCGGTCACGACTGGACCGCTGACGCTCTCGATCACGCCCTCGTCCGTAGTTTCGGTTGCGGTTGCTTGACTCATGATTGCATTACTCGTCCATCAGATCGATGCCGATGGCGCGTTTGATCTGCTCGCGCAGGTTCCCCGAACCGGTGCCGCCACCCAGCGTGACGACGACCGGTTCGACGCTCGTTTCGACGCGCTGTCGAACTGTACGTGAGAGGTGCTCGACGTCCTCGTCGTGCATGACGACGATACCGACGCCGTCGTCGTCCAGTACCGACGTGACGGCTTCATCGAGCCGTTCGTCCTTCTCGGCGTCCGGGACGTCCTCGAACCGGCGAACGCCTGCGAGACGGAACCCGGTCGTGAAATCCGGACTGCCGACGACGGCGATCTCCTGGCTCATTGTACCAGCTCCGTTTCGATCTCATCGACGGAGAGTCCGGCCTCCCGGCCGCGGGCGATCGCACGGATGTTCTCGATTTCCCGTTCCTTCGCGAGCACGTACGACAGGACCGGACAGACCGACAGCGGGTACCGGTTCGACAGCTTCTGGGAGTACTCGAGGAGCGCGGAATCGAGCGCGTGTTCGAATCCGATGAGGCTGTCGGCGTCCTCTAGGTCTTCGAGCGCGTCGGCCAGATCGTCGCCGTAGGTGCTCTCGCGGATACGGGCGACCAGTTCCTCGGTGTTCGACGCGAGCTGTCTGATTTCCTCGGCCCGGAAGAGCCGACCGCCCTCCATGAAGTACGCCGCCGGATCGATGTCCGCGCCGCTTCTGGCGATCCGGAGCGCGTTCCGGACGTTCCGGAAGTCGATCTCGGCCTGCAGGAACTCCCGGTACAGCGCCGTCGGCGTGTCGGGCTCCGGCGTGCCGATGTCGTCCATCAGGTGCGCATAGAAGGCGCGATCGACCGCGTTCTCGAGGGGAACGAGCACGCCCTCGCTCTCGTAGTCCGAGAAGGCGTCCGCAAGCGGTTCGCCGAAGATCGTGTTCTCTAGCAACTCGACCAGTTCCTCGATGCTCGTCGCGTCGGCGAGCCGATCGAGGAAGTCATCGGAGAACTCGCCGGTCCGGATGAGGTCGTCCTGGATGTCCTCCCGGTCGGCGTCGGTGTAGACACCACGGATGAGTGTCTTCACGTTCCAGGTGTCGAACTTCCGGAGATAGTTGGCGATGTACCCGTAGAGCGGCCCCTCGGACCACGTCAGCAGGTCGTCGAAGTGCTTTGCGAGGTTCTCGTTGAGCGCGTACTCGACGAGATCGATCCCCGAGTGTCGCGCCCCCAGGGCGTTCATTTCCGTCTCGTATTCGGTCTCCTCCATGAACCGGGCGATCTCGCTTGGACCCATCCGGACCAGCTTCCGGTAGTCGTCCTCGTCGAACAGCTTCGCCCGCCGGGACCGGACCCGCGCCGTGACGTATTCGTAGTTCGAACTTCCCTCGGTTCTGACGCTCATTCTTCGAAGAGCCGTGCGCTGATCTCGCGCCGGTTATCGTCCCAGACGTCTTCGAGGACGGAATCGAAGGTGTTGTCCACACGAACGCGGGACTCTTCGGACTCGACGGCGACGCCGCCGAGACACTCGATCGGTTCGCCGAGATCGAATCCGTCGTACTCTTCGAGAACCGTCGAGAGCAACTCCTCGTCGTCGTCCCGTCCGTGGACGGTAACGGTGTCTGCGCCCTCGAACTCTCCGGCTGCAGCGTCCAGGAGCGTCCGGGTCAACTCGGCTCGCTCGTCGCCGTCGATGGCGGCGACCTCGGCTTCGACGTCGTCTCGGACGTCCTCGATGATCCCGCGACGGGCATCGAGCCGTTCCTGTTTGGCCTCGAGTTTCGCACTCGAGAGTTTCTGCTCGCGCTCCTGTTGGATCGTCCGTTCGGCCTCTCGTTCGGCCTCCTCGCGGATGTCTTCGGCGTCGCGTTCGGCCTCGGAGACGATCTCTTCTGCGCGCTCTTCGCCCTCCGAGCGGATCTCCTCCGCACGCGCGCGGGCTTCGTCTCGGATGTCCTCTACGACCGTATCAAGACTCATTGTTTGGAAAATTGCGTGGCGGTTTAGACGACGAAGACGACGACCAGAGCCAGGATAACGAGCGTCTCCGGCAGGACGGTCATAATAAGTCCCCGGCCGAAGAGGTCCTCGTTTTCGGCGATCGCACCCATCGCGGCAGCGCCGATACCGCGCTCGGCGATCCCCGCGCCGAGTGCGGCGAGGCCGACCGCAAGCGCGGCCGCGCCGGGGGCTGTCAGGGCCGGGCCGGCGTTTTCTGCTGCTTGGAGTACCGGTGCAACACTGCTCAAGGCTGCGGCGAGTTCCATCATATGTATTAAGTTCCTGTTGGGTTGACTCGTTTCCGAACAAGCGGATATGATCCTACTATCTTCATAAAGCTTCCCAAATACCGTCGAAAACGGCGACACGCAGCGTGAGAGGTGCAGTCATGGGTTCCGGAGGCGGACACAGTTCGAACCCGAACGATGCGAACAGGACGAAAGACGCGGTGGATCGAAGGTCGGAGCTACCGGGAGAACGCGGGGCCGGGGTCAGTCCTCGGTCGTGTAGGTCCGCTCGCGACCGAACGGTTCGTACTTTTCGCCGCCGCCCTCGTAGAACTTCCCGAAGAACTCCACGTACTCGAGACGCACGCCCTGCAGGCCGGCGCTCGTGATACCCAGCGCCAGCACGATCAGATGCCCGATGACGAGGACGAGAACGCCGCCGACGATGGCGGCGACGCTGCCGTGAACCAGTCCCGGGGACATGATCTCGACGACCTCGTAGCCGTGGAAGGTCGTCCCGGCGCTTTCGGGCATTCCCCCGAGGCCGAAGTGCCACGCATCGACCGTCTCGCCGCCGTGGGTTTCCTCGGTGACGTAGACGCCGAAGACGAGCAGGTTGACCACGAAGGCCATCCCCGCTTTCGCGAGCAACACCGCGGTGATCCGGGTGTACGAGAGGACGTTCACGAGCACGTTGAGGAACTCGACGCCCTCCATCGGCTCGCCGAGAACGAGCAACACGAACCCGAGTGCGAACGCCGCAAGGCCCACGAGCCCGATGACGGGATCGAAGCCGGTGAACCCGAAGGCGAACGGATGCCCCGCGAAGACGCCGCTTTCGGCGCCGACGAGGAGACCCGGCGCCGCGCCGGTCGGCGGCGCGTCGGCGAAGATCCACGCCCACAGGCCGAACATCATCAGCAGCCACGAGCCGCTCTCGAGGACCGCATCGACGAGGCCATGCGAGAGGTTCTGATAGAAGTCGATGATCCACCCGATGGCGAGATGGACCACCCCAACGAGCAGGCTCACGACGAGCCACCCGAGCGCGTAGTCGGCGTGGGTCGGGGTCAGCCCCTTGTGGATCGGCGGGTTACCGCCCCAGACGATCTCGCCGAGCTGGTGGAGCCCGAAGAACTCGCCGTACAGGACGCCGAAGACGGCCGTAAAGACGCCGGCCGCGACGCCGACGCCGCCGAGCGATCGGATCGCGTCGGATTCGAAGCGACGCATCAACAGGAACCCGAACGCGATATAGAGGAGCCCGTATCCGAGATCGCCGATCATGAACCCGAAGAAGGCCGGAAACGTCAGAAACAGGATAACCGTCGGGTCGAGCTCGTTGTAGTTCGGACGGTTGATCACGCCGACGAGGGTCTCGAACGGTTTGACCGGTCCGGGGTTGCTCTGGACCACTGGCGGCGAACCGCCGCTCATCTCCGTGCCGCCGTCGGTGGCGACTGTCTCGCCCTCACCGCTCTCGACGGGTTCGCGCTCGTGTGCGTGACCGTCTTCGTCGTAGGAAGCACGCTCGAGTTCCTCGAGTTCGACGTGGTCGCCGACAGCCGACTCGAGTGTGGCCTCCATCTCCGTGACCTGCTCGGTCGGGATCCATCCCTCGGCGACGAAGGCGTTCTCGGTGGTCGCAAACGTCAGCGGCGCCTCGAGTTTCTGGACCTCGATCGAGAGTTTCTCCTCGGCGGCCAGCAGGAAGCCGGCGACCTCGTGGCGGAGGTCCTCGAGTTCGTTCTCGACGGTCTCGAGTTCGGACTCGATCCGTCGACGCCGATGCTGGAGGTCCTCGATGTAGTCTTCGGGGCTCGTTGCCCCGCCCTCCTCGTCGAGGTCCGGCACCTCGTACTCGGTGAACGACACCCCGACGAGGGCGTCCTGAACGTCGACGTCCGGGTAGACGAACAGCGCGAGGAAGTCGCCCGCCTCGAAGAGTTCGTATTCCTCGACCGCCTCGGCGTCCGCGAGGGCGCCCCGGATCGCGTCGGCGTCGCCCTCCCCGACCGCCGCCGTCAGCGAGTCGTACCCGGAGAACAGATCGAGATCGATCCCGAGTTCCGCGAACGGACGGGCAGTATCGACCTTGTCGTCGATCTCACGGAGTTCGTCCGCCAGATCCGAGCGCCGGTCGTCGAGTTCGTTGACGTGCTTTCGGGTCTCTTCGAGTTCGGCTTCGAGTTCCTCGTCGCCGATGATGCGCGCCCGGCCGGCGTCCTCCTCGGTGACGTCGAGCGTACTCTGGAGTGCGCGGACGGTGACGAGTTTCTGTGCGGCTTCCTCGGCGCCCTCGACCGGGTCGCCGGGATCGAACCCCTCCCAGGTGTCGTCGTATTCAGTGACGTGTAGCTGGTTCAGATCGTGGATCGCCTCGATGGCGTCGTCCATCACGCGTTTGGATCCCGTCACCGAGACCCGGCTCATCCGCTCAGGTCTGAGCATGCACCGCCTCCGTGAACAGATCGACCGTGTATTCGACCACCTCGTCGCGTTTTTCGCCCGCGCGTTCTTCGAGCGCCTCACGTTCGGCCTTGCCCTCGGCGAGGATCTCTTCGCGCTCGGCCGCTGTCTCCTCGCGGGCCTCCTCGATGCGCTCTCGTTTCATCGCGTCGGCCTCCTCGCGGGCCTCCTCGCGGATGCGGTCGGCCTCCTCGCGGGCCTCGGCGATGCGCTCTTCTCGCGCCTCCTCGGCGTCGGCGACGATGTCGTCAGCCTCGCTTTCGGCCTCTTTTATTCGGTCGAGAACCTCTGGCCTGGCCATAATTATATCATCCGTCGGTTCGGAAAGCGGCTATTTGGTAGTTGCGAAACGGATCCGCGGCTCCCGGTGAGAAAACGGTGGAAAAACGGCCGGACGTCGGATCGCTACTCGATGTAGCCGAGCGTGTCCTCGATGCGACCGAGTTCGGGGCCGGTCGTCTCCTGGCCGGCGACGTAGCCGTGCGAGTTCGCGATCAGCCCCGAGCCGACGAGCGCCCCGCCGTAATTGATCGTCCCGATATCGGCGTAGACGCCGAAGAGCTCCTCGAAGAAGTCGAGTTTCTCGTCGGTCGTCTTCGGATGACAGAGCACCCCCTGGTCGGTGACGGCGGCCGCGGTCCCGACCGTCCTGACGTCGGCGATCATCCCGCGCTCGACGGGAACCTCGAGGGCCTCCTCGACTGCGCCGATCGCCGTCCGCGAGAGGTCGGGGTGGACGAACGCCCCCCGGTCGTTGGCGAGGACGACGTTGCCCGCGGCGTTGATCCGGCCGGGGAGTTCGACCACGGGAAGGTCGGTCGCCTCCTCGATGCGGTCTCGCTCGCGGTCGGTAACGCGCTCGCTGAGGAGCAGGCCGTTCCCGTTGCCGACGGCGAGGGCGCCGACTGTCCCCGAGCCGGCGACGGTCGTCGGGACCGCCTCGACGCCGAGTTCCGCCTCGAAGTCCTCCAGTAGCGACTCCTCGATGTCGGGGCGGACGAGCAGACAGTCGTCGGTCGCACGCGCGAAGACGCCGACGTACGCGGACCCGGAGAGTGCCGCCCGGAGCACGTTATGCGGTCTCGGCTTCGACGACGGCCTCGCCGGCCTCCTCGAAGCGCGCCGCGCGAACCCGGAGTTTCCGCGGCGGCTTCGAGCGCCCGCGCTCCCAGACCGCCTCGTTGATCGAGGGATCGAGCCGGACGGCGTCCTCGTCGACGTTGAAGTGCTGTGCCAGATGCGATCGGACGAGGCTCATCGCCTTGTCGGCACGGTCCGTTTCCGATCCCGCGAGGACGTCCCGCAGCGGGACGGTCATGACGCGTTCGTCGAATTCGGTGCTCATTCGTCCGTGTCACTCCGCCGCCAGTTGCGGCGCTTGTGGTTGCGCATCGTGTCCTGGTCGGTCTTCATGACGACCCACGCCGGGACGCGGCTGTTCTGTCGCTCCAGTTTCGAGAGCCGCTTTTTCTTGGCCTTCGACTTCTTGCCCATAGTGTCGCTCACTTCCCTCGCGGCGTTTAAATTCTTGTTCCTTTTGTGGCGTATCCACCGCGGGCCGACTCGGGACGGAGAACGGCGAAAAGCGGGGGATCCCGAAACGGCAGGAAACCACTTCCGCCCCGGCACGCGGGGGTTTTTGTTCGACGGCCGCGACAGTGGTCGTATGTCCGATCTAGGCGATTTCGCGAACTACGATCCCGACGAGGGGGACGGCGAGCGGTCGGCGCCCGCGGCAAACGAGGGGGCGGAGACGCCAGCCGAAAAGGGGGGAACGACCGACGGCGACGACGACGATGGCTTCGATCCCGTTTCGGTCTCGCCGGTCGGCAAGGATCGCGGGATCGGCACGCTGTCGGCCTCGGAAGGGCTAATCATCAGCGAGCGGGACGACGACACTCGCCTGCGCGCGTATGTGACCGTCGAGAACCGGTCGTCGGTCCGCATCGGCAGCTACCTCGTCGCCGCCTATCCGGACGGCGAGCGGCTCTTCTGTCGGATCGTCGCCCTCGAGTACGCCCAGGAGTTCCGCTCGGACGACGCGACGGAGATCCACGCCCGCCGGGCGATGCGGCGGGACGGTGTCGACGAGAACGACTACAAGTTCATGGCGACGCTGGAGCCCGTTGCCGTCCTCTATTCGGAGGACGGCGAACTCAAACGCCGGATGACAGACCGGGTGCCGAAGCCCGAAACCGTCGTCAGACAGGCCGAGGACGACGCCGAGATCAAGACGGGGCTGAAGATCCCCGAGTCTGGCGTCTTCCTCGGACACCTCGCGGTCGGCGGCGAGAAGGTCCGGACCGCCGCCACCCCGCCGACGATCGACTACCGGCTGAAGGACGACTACGAGGCCGGCGATCCGCTCGTGTTCAGACACACGCTCGTCGCCGGGGGGACGGGATCGGGCAAGACCCACGCCGCCAAGAACGTCCTCAGACAGTACCTCGCCGAGGACAGACGCTACCCGACCGATGACGGCCGGACGGTCGCGCCCGCGTTGATCCAGTTCGACCCACAGGACGAGTACGCCCAGCTGCACGACGACAACCCCGAAATCGACGGAGAGTACGAGCGCCGCCTCGAACGGGAGGGGGTTGCCCACGGCGGGATCGAGGACACGAAGGCGTTCGTCCCGACGGTCGAGGACGCCAGCTACGCCGCCGCCCACCACGGCGCCGAACAGATCGCCTTCACGATCCCCTTCTCGATGGTCCACGACAACCCCTGGCTCGTCGCCTCGAGCGGGCTCAACGACAACCAGTACGGGGCGCTCGTGAGCGTTCTCCTGCCGCAGTTTAAGAGCCAGTACGGCGAAGGGGGGACCTACGAGCAGTTCAAATCGTTCCTCGACGATCCGGCGCTGAAGGAGGAACTCGACGAGTCGGGGCGCGTCCACGAGGCCACCTTCGACGCGATCCGCCGGCGGGTCCGGGGGTTCGGCGGCGTCTTCGATGGCGATGCGCCGCCGATCACCGACCTCGTCTCCGAGTTCGTCCGCCCGGGCGGCGCGACGACGGTGCCGACCTACCACATCAACGACTCGCGGGCGACGACGACGGTCGTGCTCGCGGTCGCCTCGCTTTTGATCGACGAGAAACTCTCGAACGATCCCGACCACGCCCGGATCAAAGAGACACCGCTGGTGATCGGGATGGACGAGGCGCACAACTTCCTCACCGACGCCGACAGCGTCCAGGCGCGGAAGGTGATCGGCAAGTTCGCCGAAGCCGCAAAGCAGGGCCGCAAGGAGCGGCTCGGCCTCTTTTTGATCACGCAGGATCCACAGGACATCGCCGACCCGATCTTCAAGCAGATCAACACGACGGTCGTTCTCAACCTCGGCGACGAGGACGCGATCAAGGCGGTCAACATCCCCTCGAACTTGGAGGGGAAGGTTCCCTACATGGAGAAAGGCCAGATGGTCGTCTACTCGCCCGACAACTCCGAACCCGTCGAGCTGATCGGTCTTCCGAGATGTCTGACGAGACACGGCCGGGACTGAGCGATGCCGGTCGATCGAGATCCGGTCAGCGTGCTGGTCCCGACACCGGAGTGGACACCCGCCTGTGAGGACCTGGCCGGCCAGCTCCGGGCGGGCGACGAACTGCTCGTGATCTGCGATTCGGCGTCGGATCCGGTCGCCGGCCGTGGGACGCCGGCGGGCGTCGAAGTACTCGTCGCGGGCGAACCGGCCGGCTGTTCGGGCAAAGCGAACGCGATGGCATACGGGATGGAACGGGCGGAAAACGACCGGTTCGTCTGGACGGACGCCGACTTCCGGCGGGACGACGACTGGCTCGACGAGCTGGTTTCGGCGGGACGGGCTCACGGTCCCGCGACGGCGATCCCGTACTTCTACGGCGACGGCTGGTGGCGCCTCGTCGAGGCGTGGACGGTCGTCTTCTCGACGCTGCCGTTCTACCTCGGGGTCGGGAACTGGGGCGGCAACGCGTGGGGTGGCGGCGTCACGTTCACCCGCGAAGACCTCGAGGTCGGGGAGCTGATCGACGATCTCCGGACCGTGCTGAGCGACGACGGGCTGCTCTCACAGCATCTGGGCGGGACGCACCCGGTCCGTTCGATGGTGACGCCGGTCGAGGTGTCCGGCGCGCTCGGAGACGTTGCGAACCGGGCGATCAGGTTCAACCGCCTGACGCACGTCCACGAAGGCCACTACGCGACGGTCGCGGTCGGGGTCGTCCTCGTGGCCGCCGCCGTTCTCGCCACCCTCCCGACGGCGCTCGGATCGACCGCACTGCTCGCCGTGATCTATCGCCTGCTCGGGATCGAACGCCGGACCGTCCTCCTCGCGTTCCCCGGCATGTTCGCCGTCCCGTTCGGCGCGGCCTCGGGGATCGTATGCCGGGAGTTCGAGTGGGCGGGTCGACGCTACCGAGTCGACGGAGAACACGAGGTGGAGGTCGTCTCCGGGCGCGCCTGAAACCGGGGGTTGACCCCGGTCGCCGCGTTCACGGGTGGGACGACCCGACACGGCACGCGGTAACGTTTTAGGCGATCCCCGGGAAGAGAAGCGCGATGTACGCAGTTCGCTATCACGAAGCCGGCGGTCCGGAGGTCCTACAGTACGAGTCGATCGACCGGCCCGAACCGGGCCACGGGGAGGTGCTAGTCGAGATCGAGGCCGCGGCCGTCAACCCGGTCGACGCCAAGCTCCGTGCGGGGAGCGATCCGGGGGCACCGAAGACGACCGGCTCCGATCTCGCCGGCGTCGTCGTCGAGGTGGGCGAGGAAGTCGCCGGGTTCGAACCGGGCGATCGCGTCTTCGCGACGGGGCTACACACCGGCCGGTTCACCGGCGGGTCCTTCGCCGAGTTCGCAGCCGTCCCGACGGACCTGCTGGCGCTCCTTCCCGAGGCGGTCGGCTTCGAGGCGGGTGCCGGGGTCGCGCTCGTCGGCGTGACGGCCTGGCGGGCGCTGGTCGATCACGCCGGGGTCACGCCGGGCGAGTCCGCGTTCGTCCACGGCGGCAACGGCGGCGTGGGCCACGTCGCCGTCGGGCTCGCGGACGCGATGGGGGTATCGGCGGTCTGTACCGCCCGGCCGGAGTATCACGACGCCCTCGAGGGGCTGGGTGCCGAACGCGTCATCGACTACGGACGCGAGGATCTACTCGAGGCGGCCCGGGAGGCGACCGGGGGTGCCGACGTCGTCCTCGATCACATGCCGGACGAGTACATCGAGGCCGACGTCGAGATCGCGGGAATCGGCGGCGATGTGGTGATCATCGCCGGCGAGGAGACGACGTTCCCGACGACGTTTCCGGCCCGGTCGAAGGAGCTCGATATCCATATGATGAGCATGTCGAACCTCTCGAGGCACCCGGGCATGCCGGACATCGCCCCGATCCTCGAGGCGCTCGCGGAACTCGTGGCCGACGACCGCCTCGAGGTCGTGATCGACCGGACGTACCCGCTCGAGGACGGCGCCGAGGCCCACCGTGCCGTGATGGAGGAAAGCGTCCTGGGGAAGGTTCTGGTCGTGCCGTAGTGGGGTCGGAGGCTCCGGTCGTGTCCGAGCGCGTCTCGGGGGCCGTTTCCCCCCCATCACTATTACCCACCGGTGTGCTACATGCCACTATGGACCGAGACGCCTCGGGGACGAACTGATCAGCGTCTGTCGGACAGGGATCGGCGACGAGCTCCGGAGTACTACCTACTTCACCGACGAGGACGTCGAGCAGCTCTATCTCCGCTCGGACCTCGAGCGGACGGCCGATCTCACCGGGTTCGCCGAACTGGAGCGGGCGGGGTTTCATGCGGACGATCTGTACCGGAACTCACAGCTCGGAGAGTACCGGGCGACGGTACGGATGTTCGAACACGGCTATCTCACGCGCGTTATCGAGGGGCTGGGCGGCGTGTGGATCACGACCGACTCGATGTCGATGGAGCGGGTCGACGAACTCGCCAGTTCGGTCAAGCCGGTGCTCGCGGCGTACCCCGAGGAAAGCTGAGACGCGACCGCCTCGGACGTGACAGATCACGGGAGTGTAACGGGCCTTCTCAGAAGATGTTCGCCTGCCGGTACACCGAGATCCCCTCGCCGGTGATCTCGTAGGGTTTCGTCTCCCGGGAGTGGTTGGCGTTGCGGATCTTCTGGATCTCGACGGCGAGTCGCGTCTCCTGGAACTCCGTGCGGACGTACTGGAGAACGAAGACCGCGTCGGTGAGGTACTCGATTATGCCGTGTTTCGAAGTGTAGGTGTTCGTGTCGCTGGCCTCGCTTGTCACCATCGTGGTGACGCCGGCCCGTTTGAGCGACTTCGTGAAATCGAAGACCTCGGTCCGGCGCTTTGCGGGGTCGTTGTACATCATCTCGAGCAGCGAGACCGAATCGAGCACGAGCCGGTCGGCGTCGAAGTCCTCGATGAGCCGGGGGAGATCACCCCGGATCGAGGTGAGGCTGTTGGCCATCTCGATCGGATCGAGGTCGACGATCGCCAGACGGTCGTCGTCGATGTACTCGTCGAAGGGCCAGCCCTTCTCGACGG
Organism: Natronomonas aquatica; assembly: GCF_024449025.1. GTDB lineage: Archaea > Halobacteriota > Halobacteria > Halobacteriales > Haloarculaceae > Natronomonas > Natronomonas aquatica. Next base: position 12,146 of record NZ_JAHLKM010000015.1, read on the forward strand.
CCGCCTGCCGGACCGCATCCTGGCTCTCCTCTAAGGTGATATAAACCGCGTGCTCGTCCTCCCGGAGACCCCGATTGAGAAACTGTAGTCCGAAGGTGGTCTTGCCCGTCCCGGCCGAGCCCATGACGACCATCAGGGAGCGTTCGGGGACCCCACCCTGGATCATCTCGTCGAGCCCCCGGATCCCGAGATCGAGCCGCGGGATGTCCGAATCGAAATCCTCGTCGAAGTCGGGACCCCCCTCGCCGCCGGCATCGGCGTCGAGGGCCGCCTCGAAGTCCTCCATCGAGGGCTCGTCGCCGGATCCCGCATCGAAGGCCGCCTCGAAGTCCTCCGTCGAGGGCTCGCCGCCGGCGTCCGTATCGACCGGCTGCTCGTCGGGTTTCCCGTCGCCGCTTTCGAACCAGTCGTCGTCCCCGGCGTCCGCATCGTCCGGTCGCTTTTCGGGATCCCCGTCGTCGCCGCTCTCGAACCAGTCGTCGTCGCTCATCGCGATCCCCCGATCGACTGGTGCATACCCGACGTTGGGTCCCGGGAACCTTAATATTGCGTCGAAGTTCGGGAACCGATCCCGTCGCCGGCGGTTCGGGGGGCTTTTGTCGCCGGCTGTCGAAGGCCGATCCGATGCATCTCGGCGTCGTCGCAAAGCGAAATACACCTCGGGCCGTCGAACTCGCCGGGCGGATCCGGGAGAACGTCGACGCGACGGTCTCGGTCGACGAACTGACCGGCGACCGTCTCGGAATCCCCGGCGAGCCCGTCGCCGAGCTGTCGGCGTGTGATATCGTCGTCTCTATCGGCGGGGACGGCACCTTCCTCTTTACCGCCCGGGAAGTGTCCCCGACGCCGATCATGGGCGTCAACCTCGGCGAAGTCGGGTTTCTGAACGCCGTCTCCCCGGAGGAGTGTCTCGAGGCCGTCCGGACGGCAGCCGAACGGATCGAGCGCGGCGACGCCGAGTTCCGGGAGCTGCCACAGATACGGGCGGAGGGCGGGGACGGGGAGTGGACGCTCCCGCCGGCCGTCAACGAGGTGTCGATACTCGGGCCACAGCGGGGCCGCGACAACGGTCTCGGGATCGAGATCCGCGTCGACGGAAAGCTGTACTCTGGAGGACACGCCGACGGGGTCCTCGTCGCGACGCCGACCGGATCGAGCGCGTACAACCTCAGCGAGGACGGCCCGCTCGTCCACCCCGACGTCGGGGCGTTCGTCGTCACCGAGATGTGTGCCGAGGGATCGATGCCGTCGCTGGCCGTCCCGATCGGGGGGACACTGACGGTCGCGCTTTCGGACGCGGACGGCGCCGTCGCCGTCGCCGACGGTCGGACCCGAAAGCGCCTCGAGCCGCCGACGCGCGTCACGCTCGAACCGGCGGCCGACCCCGTCCGGGTCGCCGGACCGTCGCTGGATTTCTTCGCGGCGCTGGAGAAACTCGAGTAGGACGGGGCGAGAGGGCGGTGGCCGAAGCCGCCTGCCCCTTCCGAAAGCCATAACGGCGCTCCTCTCTTTTAAATGGTTAATGAGCCAGCAGCTGCCGGACGTACAGGCATCGAGCCCGGACATCAGCGTCGGTCTCAACCGCGTCGGAGTGACCGGCGTCGAAAAGCTCGTCAAACTCCACCGCGGGGACGACCGACCGATCGTGTTGATGGCCGAGTTCGAGGTGTTCGTCGACCTGCCCGAATGGCGGAAAGGCGCGGATATGAGCCGGAACATGGAGGTCGTCGACGAGATGCTCGAGGAGGCGGTCTCCGAGCCCACGCTCCGCGTCGAGGACGTCTGTGGCGACGTCGCCGAGCGCCTCATCGAGAAACACGAATACACGACACGGGCGGAAGTCCGGATGGAAGCCGAGTACGTGATCCGCGAGAAGACACCGGCGACTGACCGACCGACACAGGCGACGGCTGATATCATCGCGTCGGCGACGGCCCACGACGACGGCACCACCGGAGAGGAGATCGGCTGTCACGTCGTCGGCATGACCGTCTGTCCCTGCTCGCAGGGCATGAGCGAATCGCGGGCCCGGGACGTCCTCGAGGGGCTCGACGTCGACCGGGAGACGATCGACGAGTTCCTCGCCGAAGTCCCCCAGCCCGGACACTCCCAGCGCGGTCACGCGACCCTGACCGTCGAGACGGACGGCCAGCCGCCGGTCGATCTCAACGAACTCATCGACATCGCGCGCGATTCGATGAGCGCACGGATCTACAACCTCGCGAAGCGACCCGACGAGGACCACATGACCTTCGAGAGCCACAGCGACGCGAAGTTCGTCGAGGACTGCGTCCGGTCGATGGCGGAGGGCGTCGTCGGAGCCTACCCCGACCTGCCCGAGGACGCGATCGTCCGGATGGAACAGTCCAACGACGAGTCGATCCACCAGCACAACGCCCACGCCGAACGCGTCGCCGAGTTCGGACGGCTGAAAGCGGAAGTCAACGGCGAGTGAGTCACGTCGCCCGGGGGAGCCGAACCGAGACGACGTTTCCGGTGTCGTCGTCGGTGCGACCGAACCCGAGCGTTCCGTCGCAGATGTCGACGATCCAGTAGACGAGCCACAGCCCGAGCCCGGTCCCGTGGTAGACGGCGCTCGGGTCGGCATCGGAAAAAAGCGGCTCGATCTCGTTTCCCGGAATCCGTGGCCCGTTGTCCCCGATCAGCACCGAGACCGATTTCGGTCCGGCTTCGACGCGGAGTTCGACCTCGGGCGGACAGGGGGCGTGTTCGATCGCGTTCTCGAGGAGTTCGCGGACCGCGTCTTGAAGTTCCGGGACGGCGATCACCGAGACCGCCTCGGGGAGTTCGGCCTCGATCCTCGCGTCGGGATACCGACACCGGATCTCGGCGAGCGCGTCCTCGAGAATCCCCGAGAGATCGGTCGAAACGGGATCGCCAACGTCGACGAGGGTGTCGACGATCCGGCGTTCCTTCTCCACGGTGTCGAGCAGTTCCGTCCCGGTCTCGATCACGGTATCCATCCACGCCTCGATATCGTCGTCACCGTATTCGCGGGCGAGTCCGGCGTTACCGAGAACTACGTTCATCGTGTTCCGGAGGTTGTGTCTGAGCAGATCATCGAGCACCCGTAGCTGGCGCTGGCGGCGGCGGCGGTCGGTAATATCGCGCACGAAGCCGGCGACCTTGGTGACTTCGCTGTCCTCGACGACCGGGTGTCCCCGAACCCAGACCCATCGTCGGAACGACAGATCCCTGTTGACGCGATACTCTATCTCGATCGATTCACCCGAGGAGATCCGCTCCATCGCCCGGCGTACGCGGGGTCTGTCGTCGGGGTGGATCCCGCCCAGAAACCGCGTCGGATCCTCCCGAAGGTCGGCCCGGGGGGTCCCCCAGAGCTCCTCGAAGGCCTCGTTGACGAAGAGTAACTCGTTCCAGTCGGCCGTGAACATCCACAGCACGTCGTCGGTGTTCGCCGCGAGCTGTCTGAGCCGGGTCTCTGTCTCCTCCCGCAGAGTCTCGGCTTCCTTGCGGGCGGTGACGTCTCTGGAGCTGACGACGTAGCCGTCGAGCGCCGAGTTCGATTGGTTCCACATCCGGCTCTCGAGCCAGACCCACGAGCCGTCGGCGGCCTGGTGGCGGTAGGTCACCGTTTCGGTTCGATCCGCCTCGGTCGCGACGAGCCGATCGAAAACACACCTGACGGCGTCCCGGTCCGCCTCGTGGATGTACTCGAAGGCGTCGGTCCCGATGAAAGCGTCGTGGTCGTAGCCGAGAATCCGCTCCATGGCGGCGTTGGCGTACCGGTAGGTCCCTTCAGCGTCCACGACGACGACCTTGTCCCGGGTGAGATCCAGAAGTGTTCGGAGGGCCTCGTCGTTCATCGCGATGGATCGGAATCACGACCACCAGAGATATTGTTCTTGTGGCGGATTCACCGACCGAAGCCGCCGCGGAGGAGCCGGCTAGCGTGTCGGACCGTCCCCTGCTCGCTCGAGCAGTTCCTCGGGCGTTTCCGCGGGCGCGGTCGGCTCGCCGGCCCGGACGGCGACGGCGTCCTCCCGGTCCTCCGGGACGACGACCTTCTCGTGGTCGGCGATCCGCAGCGCCGCCCGGTGGAGGTCGGTCCCCGAAGGCGGCGTCCGGACGACGAGGGGATCGTAGTGGGCCCGGGCACACGCCGCAGCGTAGCCGGCCGCTTCGACGCCCATCCGGTCGTAGGCGCCGGCGAAGGCCGAAAGCGCGTCGGTCGCGGCGTCCCCGTAGCGGGCCTCGCCGGTCAGCGCCGCGAGATCGAGCAGCGCGTGAGCCATCTCGGCGTTCGTCCCGATCGGGTACAGCGGCCGATCGAGCAGTCCAGCCCCCTCCGGCGATCCGTCACTGAACGATCCGTCCGCGGCAGCCAGCCGGTCGATGGCCTCCTCGGCAATCGATCGGGCGGGACCGAGCCAGCCGTCGGGACCGGTCACCTGCGCTGCCGCGGTCAGCCCAGCGAGAAGGCGTGCGTGATCGACGAGCAGACCGGTTTCGCTGTCCGCCCCCTCGAAGTGCCGCACCCGGCCGTCGTCGGCGAGCGTCTCGAGGACGTACTCGAGGGCCCGTTCGGCGTACCGGGCCGCCCCCTCGTGGTCGGTCACGGCGGCGAAACCGAAAAGCGCCGCGGCGGCCATCCCGTTGCGGTCCGCCAGGACGGTCGGATCGACGTACGGAGGCTCGGCCTCCTCGCGTTCGGTCGGTTCGAGGGCGTAGTAATCGCCCGCGGCCTGGCTGGCGGCGAACGCCTCTCCCGTCCAGCCGGTCGTCGTCAGGTACTCGACGGTCCGTTCGGCCGTCCCCCGGTAGGACTCCTCGCCGGTGTAGAGATACCCCGTCGTGAACGCCCGAAGTAGCGCCGCGTTCTCGTCGATCAGCTTCTCGCGGTGGGGGTCGCCCCACCTGCGGGTCTCGGCGAAGCGGTAGAACCCGCCGTCGTAGGTGTCGAACAGGTGTGTCCGGACCGCCTCCAGGGTCCGTGTCCCGCGGTCGCGGTCGCGTTTGAGCGCGAACTCGATCGTCTCCGAAAGCGGGAACTTCGCGTCGGTCCCCCAGCCGCCGAACTCCCCATCGAAGGCGGCCGCGACCTGCTCGACCATGTGGGCCTCGATCCCGGCGGTCACCTCGCCGGCCGGCCGGTCGCCGCCCCGCAGCGACCGGGGGATTCGGCCCGCACTCGCTCCCTTCGCGTCCCAGGTGGCCCGGACGCTATCGAGGACCTGCCGGAGCCCGTCGGGGCCCAGATACGTCGCCCCCGAAAGTACCTCGCCGTCGGGCGTCAGAAAGACGGTCGTCGGAAAGCCGCCCATGTTGTACCGCTCGCGGATCCGGGGGTGTCTGTCGACGTCGACGCGGACGGGAACGAAGCTGTCGCCGACGTTGGCGGCGAGTTTCGGGTCCGAGTAGACTCGTTCGTCCATCCGGTCACACCACTCACACCACGGCGCCGTCAGCGAACAGAGCACGGGCGTTCCGGTCCGATCGGCGGTCTCGAAGGCCGTCTCGCCCCACTCGTGCCAGTCGACAAGCGTCCCGTCACGAAACGTCATGCCACAGTGTTCGGGTGTAGCGCCGAAAGGGCTTCGAAGCGCGGCCCACCACCGAGCCGATCACTCGTTACGCAACACGAGGATCCGGAGGATGTCCCCGTAGGCCGGCCGGGTGATGAGCACGCCGATGAGTACGCCGACGATGGTGATGATGGCAAAGCCCTGCAGTTCGCCGAGCGACAGCACCGCAAGCGGCGACATGGCGATTATCGTCGTCGCCGCCGCGGCGCCGATCACCCAGAAGGCCTTCCGGAACCGCGATTCGAACACCCGGGAGGTGCTGACGTCCCCCTGCTGCATGATCTCGTCGGCGATTATCACGAGGTCGTCGACCCCGGTGCCGATGACCGCGATGAACCCGGCGATGTGGGACAGATCGAGCGCGAGGTTCACCGCCGCCGCGAAGCCCAAAAGGATGTACACCTCGGCGGCGGCCGTCAGTATCATCGGCGCGGCGATCTCCGGCCGGCGGTACCGGAGGAAGACCATGAACGACACCGCCAGCACCGCCGCGGCGCCGGTCACGATCGAAAGCGGCTTGAACCGCTCTGCGAGGCTCGGAAGCAAAAAGAACGTCGTGCCCCGTTCATCGATGTCGAGGGTGGTCCGGAGCGCGCCGGTCCGCATGTTGATCTCGAGTTCGCGGGCGTCCTCGAAGGAGGTCGTGGTCGTCCGGTAGGAGGGGTCCTCGTCGAACGCGCCGCTTTCGAACGAGGAGGCCAGGTTCGGGGCGACGCCGGCGGCGAAGACGACCTCGCCGTCCAGCACCGTCAACAGACACCGGCCGGGGTCGTCGTCCATGTTCTCCTCGAGGGACCGCTCGAGTTCGTAGCTACACCGCGTACCGCCCTGCTGATCGAAGCCGTTCTCGCGCATCGCATCACCGAAGCGCTGGCCGGCCTGTTCGTTGAGACGGATCGGCACGAACGTCTCGCCCTGCTCCTGCTGGGCGCCGCCGATCTCGGCGAGGTCGGACTGGCTGAGCAGCGACTGCGTCTCGTAGCCACCGTCGCCGGGGTACAGCGCCAGGATCTCGACCTGTCCGCGGTCGCCGATGAGGTCGATGACCTCCGAGCGGTTGGCACCGGGAACCTCGACGACCATGTACCGCTGGCCGGGGGCCGTCACCTGCGAAGCCGTGCCACCGCCGAGCCCGCGCTCCCTGAGCCGGTCGTTGAGGACGTCCTCGACGCCCTCGCGGGTGTCGGCCGTCACGCCCATCCGGACGTCCGATTCCTCGACCTCGTAGCCGGCCGCACTGAGCGCGTCGGCGAACTCGGCCCGCGTGGTGTTGCCGGCGACGCTGTCGTCGAACACCTCGACGGTTCCCGCCTCGGCGTCCGCCCGGACGTCGCCCGCGCCGAGTCCGAGTTCCGACTGGAGTGTGCCCTCGATTTCGGATTCGGCGTCGGGACCGAACTCGAGATCGGAGACGGACATCCCGACGAAGGGGGCCCGGACCTGCGTCCCACCGGAGAGTTCGAGACCGAACTGGAGGTTCGTATACTGAGAGCCGGCAGTGTTCGTCTCGTCCTCCGCGGGGCCGGTGATCCCGCCGTCGCCGCCCAGTGGCGCGAAGACGGCGACCGTACTCACGAGCACGAAGACGACGAGCAACCATATCCGCCAGTGTTTTTTGAAGTGGAGTTTCATTTCGCGACCCCCTCGTATTTGTAATACCGGAGCAGGCTCACGTTGAGCAGGTACGTGTTCATCAGATCGGTCAACAGCCCGAAGACCAGGATGAGTCCGACGTCGGGCAAAAGCGGGATGCCGAGCAGCGAGGCGACGACCGTCATGACGATCATCGCCGCGATCGACGTAACCGTCATCGTCACCCCGGTCTGCATCGCCCGGAACGTGGACGTATAGAAGTCACCACGCCGTCGGAGGACGTGGTTGTTCAACAGCAGATCCGAGTCGACGGAGTACCCGATGAGCATCAAAAGCGCCGCGACCGTCCCGAGCGTCAGCTCGATCCCGAAGAGCCGCATCAGCGCCAGCGGGATCACGAGATCGGAAAACGCCGACGCGATGACGGCGATCGAGGGCACGAACGTCCGGAACATCAACGCGACCAGGGCGGCCATGCCGCCGAACGCGATCAGGAGGGCGAAAAGCGCCTGTCGCTGTGAGTCGGCGGCGAAGCTCGCCGAGCGTTCGCCGATCGATTCGACCTCGTAGCCGGCCCCCTCCGCCTGTTGGAGGATCGGGTCCGCGTCGTCGGCCTGAAACGTCAGCTGGTAGGCGTTCGACTGCCCGGCGATCGGCGTGATCGAGCTCACCTCGCCATCGAAGGTCGACTCGATCTCCGCCTGGCTTTCGTCGGTGACGACCTGCATCTCCGTGCCACCGGTGAACTCGATCCCGAGCGCCACCGGCGTACCGCTTATAACGGTCGCGACGACGAGTATCGCCAGAGCGACCCCTAACAGCGTGAGCGGGACGGCCACCAGCTCCCTGTTGGTGTACTCCGTGTAGTCGACTTCCGGTACCGACACGTCCATGCATCCCGATGTGAATGCCCTGCGAATAAGGGTTGTCGTTCGCGCGTCGACGGGCGCTGTGAGCCACCCGGCCGACGATCGTCCGGTCGCCGGATCGACAGTCAGTCGGTGACGACGATCGCGCCGACCATGCCGCCGGATTCATGCGGGATACAGAAATAGTTGTATCGGCCGGGTATCTCGAAAGTGTGTTCGTACGTCTCCCCGGGCGAGATGTTGCCGTCGCCGCGTTCGTACCAGGCATCGCGGGCCGTCCCGGGGTCGTCGTGACCGCCCGAAGCGAAGTACTCGGCGTCGGCCGGGATCGTCTCGTAGGCCGTGACTGTGTGGCCCCGGGAGCCGTTGTTGCCCCAGACGACCGTCTCGCCGGCCGAAACCTCGTACTCCTCGGGGAGGAAGGCGTTCGCCGACATGCCGATATCGAAGTCCTCGTCGCTGAGCCCGCCGATCCCGAGTCCGTCGACCACGCCGCCGAGACAGCCCGAAAGGGAAACGGCGCACCCGGCACCCGCGACCCGCAGGAACGCACGTCGGTCCATACCGGCGGTTGGAACCGAACCGACATATGTACCCCGATCCCGGACGGAAGCGAACCTACTAAGACGGCCGTCGCCGATCGGCGAGACAACGCCATGCAGCCGCGGTTGCTCGGACGCCTGGGGCTGGCCGACCTCGTGACGGTCGCGAACGCGGCGCTCGGGTTCGTCGCGGTCGCCGTCGCCGTCGTAGACCCCGGCTTGGCCGCCCGGCTCGTGTTGCTCGCCGCCATCGGCGACGGCCTCGACGGGATCATCGCCCGGATCAGAGGCGGAACGGCCGTCGGCCCGCACCTGGACTCGCTGGCCGACGTCGCCTCGTTCGGCGTCGCGCCGGCCGTCCTCGTGTACGTGGTCGCGAGCGGGGGCACCCCGATCCCGACCCCGACGTTCGCCTCGCCGCTTTCCGTCGCCGCCGTCGCCGTTCCCGCTGTCTACGTCGCGGTCGCCGTCGTCAGGCTCGGCTTTTATACCCTCCACGACAGCGACGGCCCGAAGACCGAGGGCGTCCAGACGACGCTCGCCGCGACGATCCTCGCGGCGGCGTATCTCGCCGGGATCACCGACCCGGTCGTGCTGGTCGGCACGACCGCGCTGTTCGGCTACCTGATGGTCGCGCCGGTCACGTACCCCGATCTGTACGCGCGTGACGCCACGATCCTCGGCGGCCTGCAGTTCCTCGCGGTGCTTTTCCCGACCGTCGCGAGTCGAACGCTCCCGCGGGCGCTTTTGCTCTTTGCGGTCGCGTACCTCGTTCTCGCACCGTTCGTCTACTGGCGGGAGGCCTGAACCTGATCGACTGGTAGGACGCCCGATCGGATCGGGAACGTCTCCACCGAAGGGAAACGCTCTTTGATAGTTCCGACGCACACTACGGCATGAGCAACGGGGACGACGAGGCGGCGGCCGATCCCGAGACGGAGGCCGAGGACGAAACCGTACCGAGCCCCGACGACGGGAGCGAAACCGACGAGCAACAGGAGGACGCTGTCGAGGACGGAGACGAAGACGAGACCACCGAACCGGACTCCGAGATCGAGGCGTTCGAATCCCGCCTCGATGACCTCGAGGCGGCCCTCGAGGCGGCCGAGACCGAGGCCGATCTGGACGGCCTCGAGGCCGACGCCGACGCCTTCGAGGCGGACCTCGGAGACGCGGAGTTTCCGGTGCCCGAGCCGGAGGACGACGAGGAGGAGCCCGAGAACCCGAAGGAACCGCTCGAGGACCGGCTCTCGGACCTCAGAGACGGGATCGAGGACCAGCGCGGCCCCTACGGCGAGGACGTCGAAAGCGACGCGGCCGACGCCGCCGCACGGATACGTGATACGCGCTGGACGCGGGACGGGAAACCGGACGTTCGGGCGGCCGTCGAGACGTTCCTCGAGACGTCGGGCGATGAACTCGGGGAGGGGTTCGACCCCGACGGCGAGGACGACGGGGCGATGGCCGAAACCGTCGAGGCGGTCGGGGAAACGGCCGCCGACGGCCGGCTCGATGCCGACGAGGACGCCGCGACGATCGCCGCCCTCCTGGAGGCGGTCGAGGAACTCGGGACGGCGCTCGACGATGCCGAGGAGTGGGACGACCTCGAGATCGCCGAACAGCTCCGCCGGGAGGGGTTCTACGATCGGCTGACGCCCGAGACGCGGAAGGACTTCCCGCCGGAGCTGGGCGTCGTCCGGATCGCCGAGGCCGAAAGCGACCCCGAGCCGATCCTCATGGCGCTCGAGTCGCTCGATTCGGAGTTCATGCAGGAAAACTGCATCGACGCCCTCCGACGGCTCGGCCCCGAGGAAGCGCTCGAACCGATGCAGGAACTCGCCCAGCGGCGAGATCAGGGCGCCATCGAGGTCCTCGGGAAGATCGGCGACGAGCGCGCCGTCGAGACGCTCGTCGAGTTCGTCGACAGCGGGAACCCGCCGCTGCAGAAGGTCACGATCCGGGCGCTCGGCGAGATCGGCAGCGAGGAGGCCAGCCAGGCGATCGCGAACGCGATGGCCGACGAAAACCCCGACGTCCGATCGATCGCCGCCCGCGCGCTTGGGCTCGTCGGCGATACCCGCGCGATCGAACCGCTGTCGGCGCGGCTGGCCGACGAAGGGGAGGCCGACGAGGTCCGCGCCTCGGCGGCGTGGGCGCTCGTCCGGATCGGCACCGAGCGCGCCCTGCGGGCGGCCGCCGAGTACGCCGACGACCGCGTCTACACTGTCCAACACGAGGCCGAGCTCGCACGCGAGGCGACCGCCTGAAGGAAGCGGGACAAAATAAAGGATAACCGGCAGTCGACGCGCTTTCACCGGATCCGGAGGATTTGCCAACTGATGAGTATCCGAGAGAGAACCCCGGTTTTCAACCATGACATACGTTGTCGATGGACGTGATTTATGTGTTTCTCGTCGGAACACGTTCGCATGCGACTCCACCGGCGCGACATACAGCGCGACATTCGGGAGCTGGGTTCGATGCTCGGCGAGACGATCGAAGCCCAGGAATCCCGGGACGCGTTCGAGACCGTCGAGTCTCTCCGACAGCAATCGATCGACCGGCGAAACGGCGAGGGCGACATCGGTTCGGTCCGGGCCGAACTGGAGGGACTCGATACGGACCGGGAACTCGTCACCGCACGGGCATTCACCGCCTACTTCGAGCTGATCAACCTCGCCGAGGAGCGCGAACGAGTCAGAGCCCTCCGCGAGCAATCGCAGGCCGGAATCCCCGACGACGGCCTCGAGGCGGCGGTCGACGCGCTCGCCGGCGAGGGACCCGAGACGATCGAATCGGTACTCGAGGACGTCCACATCGAGCCGACGTTCACCGCACACCCGACCGAAGCCCGCCGGAAGAGTATAAAAGCGAAGCTCCGGTCGGTCGCGGCGTCGATCGAGACGCTCGACGAACGGCTCATGACCGACAAGGAGGCCGAACAGGTAGATCGGGACCTCCGCGCGGAGGTGACGGGTCTCTGGCAGACGCCACAGATCCGAAAGCGACAGCCGGAGCCGACCGACGAGGCGCTGAACGTCCAGTGGTACCTCGAAAACACGCTTTTCGACGTCGTCGGCGAGATCTACGAGGAACTCGGGGACGCCCTCGCCGCTCGCTCCGCTTTCGGGTCCGACCGCCACGTGCCGAAGCTCTTCGAGTTCCGATCGTGGGCCGGGAGCGACCGGGACGGCAACCCCTTCGTGACGCCGGCGGTGACGGCCGAGACGCTGTCGCGACAGCGACGCGTCGTCCTCGAGAAGTACCGCGAGGAACTGACGCGGCTCTCGGGGATGTTGAGCCAGGACACCGACCACGTCGAGGTCGGGATGGCGGTCGACGAGCGGCTCTCGCATCACGAGAACGTGCTCCCGTCGATCGCCGCCACGGCCGAGCAGGACTACCCGGACGAACCGTACCGACAGCTTCTGCGGTTGATGCGCGAACGGCTCGATCGTGTCGGCACTGTCCGGCCCGGGGAGTACGACGGGGCCGACGAACTCCAGGCCGACCTCGAGGCGATCGCAGAGGATCTGCGGGCGAACCGGGCCGGGGACGTCGCCGCCGCCCACGTCGACCCGATCCGCAGGCAGGTCGAGACGTTCGGGTTCACGCTCGCGGGGCTCGATCTCAGAGACCACCGGGAGAACCACACCGTAGCGCTCGAGGAGGCGCTCGCCCGGGAGGGGATCGACTACGCCGGGATGGACGAGAGCGAACGGGTCGAGTTCCTGACCGACGCGATCGAGGAGGACGAAACGATCCTTCCGTTCGAGGACCTCGAGGAACTCGACGAGACCGCCGGACGCGTCCTCACCCGGTTCGACCGCCTCGCCGAGTGGCAACGCGAGTACGGGACCGACGCGGTCGACGCGTACTGCATCTCGATGTGTGAGGAGCCGAGCCACGTCCTCGAGGTGCTGTTTTTGGCCGATCAGGTCGACGTCGTCGATCTCCCCGGCCACTCCGGGATCGACGTCGTGCCCCTTCTGGAGACCGAGTACGCCCTCTCGGGGGCCAGACGGATCATCGGGACGCTCTTCGAAAACGACGCCTACGCGGCGGCGCTTTCGGCCAGAGACGGGACACAGGAGGTCATGCTCGGGTACTCGGATTCGTGCAAGGAGAACGGCTTCTTCGCCGCCCAGTGGTCGCTCCAGCGAAACCAAAAGCGGCTCGCGGAGATCTGTGCGGATTACGGTGTCGAGTTGCGGCTCTTTCACGGCCGCGGCGGCTCGATCTCCCGTGGCGGCGGGCCGATGAACGACGCGTTGCTCTCGCTTCCGAACGAGACGGTGACCGGCGAGGTAAAGTTCACCGAACAGGGCGAAGTGATCGCCGAGAAGTACGCCAACCCGCGGATCGCCGAACGCGAGCTCGAACAGATGCTCAACGCACAGCTCCGGGCCCGAAAGAGAGCGATCGAACAGCCGACCGAGCCAGTCGAAGACGAGTGGATCGAAGCGATGGAGACCGGCGCAACGGCCGCCAGAGAGGCCTATCGGGCACTGCTTGAGACGGATGGGTTCGTTCCCTTCTTCGAGCAGGCGACACCGATCACGGTCATCGAGGACCTCAATCTCGGTTCGCGGCCCGCCTCCAGAAGCGACGAGCGATCGGTCGAGGATCTGCGGGCGATCCCGTGGGTCTTCGCGTGGACGCAGGCGAGATGCATCATGCCCGGCTGGTACTCGCTTGCGACCGGGCTGGACGCGTATCTCGACGACGGGGGAGACATCGAAACGCTCGCGGAGATGTACGACTCGTGGCCGTTCTTCCGGACGATGCTCGATAACGCCGCCATGGCGCTCGCGAAGACCGACATGACGATCGCCACGGAGTACGCGGCGCTGGCCGAGGACGATCTCGCGGACCGGATCTTCCCGAGGATTCGAAGGGAATACGAGCGGACGATCGAGCTGATCGGGGCGATCACCGGGGGCGATCCGCTCCCGCTTTCGGGGTGGTTCGAGGAGAGCCTCCGGCGGCGGAACCCCTACGTCGACCCGCTGAACCTGCTGCAGTTGCGGCTGTTGGCGGAGCCGGACCGGTCGGCGGCCCAAGAGCGGGCGCTCAGAATGACAGTCAAAGGGATCGCCGCCGGCATGAAAAACACCGGCTGACGGCCGGGTGTTCGGGGAAGGTTTTTGTAGGAAGCCGGGACCACACCGCCCGTGCTCGGACGAATCGTCGCGGCGATCGTGATCGCGCTCGCGTTACCGAGCGGCGTGTTCGTCGCCGGCGTCACCGCGGCCGAACCCGCCGTCGAGTCGACGGACGCGACGCTCGTATCCGCCTACCCGAACCCCGTCGCCGACGGCGATTCGGGGGAGTTCGTCGCCGTCCGGTTCGAGGGGCCGACGAACACCACCGGGTGGACGCTCACCGACGGGAAGACGACCGCCCGGCTCCCGAACCGGACGGTCGAGGGGACAATCGCCGTCGCCGTGGAGCCGGGGGCGGCGAAAGATCACACCGAATACCCGATCGTCCCGCTCGCCGGCCGGCTCCGGTTGGCCAACGACGGGGAGCGGCTCGAACTCCGGGCGGACGGCGAGGTCGTCTCGAGCGCGCGGTACCGGAACGCGCCGGAAGCCGAACGGCGGGATTTCGAGACCGGAACGTGGGAGCCGATCGGGGCGACCGATTACGATCCGATCCGAACCGACGGCGGTTCCGCGAGGGCGTTCGTCCTTCCGGACGCACCCGACGCGGCCGTCGGGGAGCTCGAGACAGCCGACGAACGGATCCTCGTCGGTGGCTACACGTTCACCGACGAACGGATCGCGGAGGCGCTACTCGAGGCTGCCGCCGAGGGCCTCGTGGTCAGCGTCCTCCTCGACGGCGCGCCGGTCGGCGGGATGAGCGACCGGCAGGCCCGAACGCTCGACCGACTGGTCGAGGGCGGCGTCGACGTGCGAGTGCTGTCGGGGCCCTACACCCGTTATCGATACCACCACCCGAAGTACGCAGTCGTCGACGACCGGGCGATCGTCGCGACCGAGAACTTCAAACCCGCCGGGCTCGGCGGCAAATCGAGCCGCGGGTGGGGAGTCGTCCTCGAGGACGACCGGGCGGCGGCGACCCTCGCGTCGATCCACGAGGCCGACCGAACGTGGCGGGCGGCGACAGCCTGGGACGCCTACCGGGAGGGGCGGACGTTCACCGACGTCGACCCCGCGGTCGGCGGATACGGCGCCGAACACACTCCGAAGCGGATCGAAGTCGAGAACACGACCGTGCTCGTCGCGCCCGACAACGCCGCCGACGCGCTCCGCGAACGGATCGAGGCGGCCGACGACCGGATCCTTCTCCAGCAGGTCCGGATCGGCAGTCGGGAGAACCGCCTCCTCGAAGCGGTCCTCGCGGCCGCCGCCCGCGGGGTTCGCGTCCGGATCCATCTCGGCGGAAGCTGGTACGTCGAGGACGACAACGCCGCACTGATCGAGTGGCTGAACCGCCGTTCGGCGGCCGAAGGCTGGGATCTCGAGGCGCGTGTCGACGACGCCGAGGGCGAGAGATACGAAAAGATCCACACGAAAGGCGTCGTCATCGACGACACGGCCGTCCTCGGCAGCCTCAACTGGGACCGATCGGCACAGTCGAACAACCGGGAGGTCCTCGTCGCACTCGAGGGATCGGCGGCGGCAGCCTACTACGCGGGCGTCTTCGAGGACGATTGGGAAAGCGACGGGGGCGATCGCGCGCTGCCGGCGGGCCTGTTGGCTGCGGTCGCCGCCGTCGGGGCCGGAACGCTGCTTTTCGCCCGCCGGCTGGAGTTCGTCGGCGAACGGGAGACGGTCACCGACTGGCAGTGGTGACGGGGGTCAGTCGTCCCTGAGGAGCGTACTCCGGAGCTCCTCGTCGAGTTCGGCCGCCTCCATCTTCTCGACGAGGGCCTCGAGGACGGACTCGCGCATCCCGGGGACGAACTTGATCGAGCCGACGACGAGATGACCGCCCCCGGAGACGCCCGCGCCCTCGATTTCCGTCTGCAGTTCCGAGACCATGTTCGGGATGTCCAGACGGACGCCGTCGGACCGGAGCACGGCGAAGTCCGGACCGTAGCCGATCGTGATGACGGGATCGCCGGTCTCGGTCACTTTCCGGTCGTGGAGTTCGCCGGTCGTTTTCCCGGGCGCCGGGTAGGTGAACCGCCGGGCGTGGTTCTCGACGTCGAGCCGATAGAGGTGTGTGCCGTTGTCGAGCTGTTCGTGCTCAACGTGGGGTTCGGCGTCCGCGAGTTGTTCCTCGACGTCCCGCCGGGCTCGCGAGGAGAGAAAGTCGACGAGTTCGCGGTGGCGGGCCTCGTCGTCACAGTCCAGATTGAGCGCGTCGTTGATCAGGTTCGGGCCGGACTGGTATCGGAGCCAGTGGGCGGCGTAATCGAGCGCTTCGACGATGTCGTCCAGATCGTCCTTCTCGTATCCCGCCTCGGCCGCGAGGTCCAGATACTCGTCCATCGCGTCGGCCTTCGATCGGTCCGCAAGGCCGGCGACCGCCGGAACGTGTTCGAGGTCGTCGGTGATCGAGGGATCGATCATCCGCGCCAGCTCGACACACATCATCCCGGTCGTGATCCGGTAGTCCTCGCCGTGGAGGTAGGGGTTGGCGTGGGCCTCGAGGAACGGGGCGACCGCGTCGGGGTCGGGATGGTGGTGGTCGGCGACGAGGATCGGGACGTCGTACTGGTCGAGCGCCCGGTAGGCGGGGACGTCCTCCTCGGTCGATCCGTTGTCGACCATAAAGAGCAGCGGGAGCCGCTGGCCGTGACGCTCCTCGTCCTCCAGGGCGAAGTTGAGATCGCGGGTGACGTCCTCCATCTCGTAGAAGGGCGCCTTCGAGGGCGAGCGCTTGAACAGGTGTCGCGGGGCGTCGGGGTCGGCATGGACCTCGGCGATGAAGTTCTCGACGGCGAGTTGGACCGGCAACGCCGCACACATCCCGTCGCCGTCGGCGTGGTGTCGGACCCGGATCGGCCGGGAGTCCAACACGGCGGTCCGGAGCCGCCGGGCGATGTCCTCGAGGTCCTCCCGGAGCGTCTCGAAGGCCGGCCACTCGATGAGCGGCTCGGTCTCGGCCGGCTCGGCGCGCGCCCGGAGTTCGGCGTCGACGGACGCCCGCACCTCGCGTTCGGCCGCGCCGTCGAATCGGGTGAGCTGATCGACCTCGAGCTGTGGGGCGCCCTCGTGAGCCTCGACGGTCCCGGTCACGCGGACGACGTCGTCGAGATCGACCTCGGGATAGGCACGGACGCCGGCAGCTTCGAAGGCGGCGGCGGGGACGATCCCCGTACCGTCGCGGATCGAGAGGATCGTCGGCCCCGCGGTCTGTTTGATCTGGACGACGTCGCCTTCGACGGAGACCGTCTCGCCGATCCGGCCGGAGAGCCCCCCGATGTCGACGTCGTCGTCGGGGATGACGGCGGTTCGATCGGTTGAATCCGGATCGAGATCGACGTCCTCGAATCCGATATCGCCGTTTTCGCGGATCTCGACGAGTTCGACTATCAGTTCGTCGCCGACGGCGTACTCGCCGTCGAGGTTCGATTCGTGGACGAGTCCGGAGACGTGCTTGGAGAGATCGACGAAGACGCCGTACTCGACGACCCCGTTGACGGTCGCCAGATACAGAGCCCCCTCCTCGGCATCGTCGAGGGTACAGCCGGGAGCGAGATCGTAGACGACCCGATCTGTGGGGTCGGTGCCGGCCTCGCCGGCGGTGGATGAAGTCATTTGACGGATTTGGGCGCTGACACGTTTTAAGGGTGTTGTATCTCCCCCGAAAAGCGCAACGAGCGGGACGGAGGCCGCCGTGGCGCGGGCGATCCGGGCTCCGAGCGGACAGTCCGGCGAAGCGCGGAACAGTAGGTTTATCAGGCCCAGGAATGGATATTCACGTCATTACTAAATGACGCAGAAACACCGACAACCGGAGGTGAACATCGGGCTGGTCGGCCACGTCGACCACGGGAAGACGACCCTCGTGGAGGCGCTTTCCGGGGCGTGGACCGACCAACACTCCGAGGAGATGAAACGTGGCATCTCAATCCGCCTCGGCTACGCTGACGCGACGTTCCGGGAGTGTCCGGACCTCGAGGAACCCGAGCGGTACACTGTCGAGGAGAGCTGTCCGGACGGCTCCGAGAGCGAGCACCTCCGAACGGTGTCGTTCGTCGACGCGCCGGGACACGAGACGCTCATGGCGACGATGCTTTCGGGGGCCGCGATCATGGACGGCGCCGTGTTAGTCATCGCCGCCAACGAGCCCGTACCGCGCGCACAGACCGAAGAACACCTGATGGCGCTCGACATCATCGGGATCGAGAACATCGTCATCGCCCAGAACAAGATCGATCTGGTCGACCGCGAGCAGGCGGTCCGGAACTACGAGCAGATCGAGGCGTTCGTCGAGGGGACGGTCGCCGAGGACGCGCCGATCGTCCCGGTCTCCGCCCAGCAGGGCGCGAACACCGATCTGCTGATCGGGACGATCGAGGAGGAGATTCCGACGCCCGAACGCGACCCGGACGCCGACGCGCAGTTGCAGATCGCCCGGTCGTTCGATATCAACCGACCGGGGACGACCTGGGAGGACCTCACGGGCGGCGTCGTCGGCGGCTCGCTCACGCAGGGCCGTCTCGCCGTCGACGACGATATCGAGATCAAACCGGGCCGGGAGATCGAGGAGGGCGGCAGCTCCGAGTATCACCCCGTCGAGACGGCGGTCCGGTCGCTGCAGGCCGGCGGCGAGTTCGTCGAGGAGACCACGCCGGGGGGACTCCTCGGCGTCGGCACGGGGCTCGATCCCTCGCTGACGAAAGGCGACGCGCTGGCCGGACAGGTCGCCGGGCCGCCGGGATCGCTGCCGCCGACCCACGAGCGCTTTACGATGGACGTCGAGTTGCTCGATCGGGTCGTCGGGGAGGAGACCGACGAGATCGAGCCGATCAGCACGGGCGAGCCGCTGATGCTCACCGTCGGGACGGCGACGACGGTCGGATCGGTCACGAGCGCGCGGGACGACGAGTGTGAAGTGCAGCTGAAACGCCCCGTCTGTGCAGCGTCGGGCGCAAAGATCGCGGTCAACCGACGCGTCGGCGCGCGCTGGCGGCTCATCGGCGTCGGAACGTTGCGGTGATGCGCGTGGTGCTCGATACGAACGCACTGATGGCGCCGGTCGAGGTCGGGGTCCGGACGTTCGAGGAACTCGATCGACTCCTCGGCGAGTACGACGCCGTCGTTCCCGAGGCCGTCCTTTCGGAACTCGACCGGCTCGCCGGGGGCGCGGGCGAGGCGGCGACAGCCGCAAGCGTCGGGAGCGACCTCGCACGCCGGGAGTGTGAGACGGTCGAGCACGGGGCGACGTACGCGGACGATGCGGTCGTCGAGATCGGCCGCCGGGCCGAAACCGAGTACGCGGTCACGAGCGATATGCCGCTCAGAGAGCGGCTGCTTGAAGCGAACGTTCCCGTAATCTGTTTACGCGGGCGAACCAAATTCGAGATTACTGAGCCATAACATGTACAAACGGGTCCGACTCAAAGATACGGTCGAGGTACCGCCCAGACACCTCGCGGACGTATCGCCCCAGCTCGTCAAACGGCTGTTGCAGGACAAACTCGAGGGACAGATGGACGAGGACGTCGGCAGCGTCGTCTCGGTCACGAAGGTCCACGACATCGGCGACGGCGCCGTGTTGCCGAACCGGCCCGGCGTCTACTACCGGGCGGAGTTCGACGCGGTCACCTTCGACCCCCAGATGCAGGAGGTCGTCGACGGCGAGGTCGTCGAGGTCGTCAACTTCGGCGCCTTCGTCGGGATCGGCCCCGTCGACGGCCTGCTGCACGTCTCGCAGATCTCCGACGAGTATCTGGCCTACGACGAGGAGAACCAACAGCTCGCCTCCCGCGATTCCAACCGGGTGTTGAGCGTCGGCGACTCCGTCCGGGCACGGATCGTCACCAAGAGCATCGACGAGCGGAACCCGCGGGACTCGAAGATCGGCCTGACGGCGAAACAGCCGGGACTCGGGAAACACGGGTGGCTCGAAGAGGAACGAAAGCGCCGCGAGGCGCAGGCGGGGGACTAGATGGCCTCCCGATTGGTGTGTCGGGACTGTCACCGCGTCCTCGACGTCGAGGGCGACGAGCAGTGTCCCGCCTGTGGGTCGAACTCGCTGACCGAGGACTGGGCCGGCTACGTCGTCATCGCCCACCCCGAGGAGAGCCGGATCGCCGAGGAGATGGGGATCACCGAGGCCGGACGGTACGCCCTGAAGGTCCGCTGAGATGGCGACAATCCTCGCGAAACTGCCGGCCGGGATGCGCGACGACCTCAAGGAGCCGCTGGGGGAGGTCTACACCGATCCCGGGGCGCTTCTCGCCGCGGCGGACGAACCGATCGTCGCCGTCGGCGACATCGTCACGTACCACCTGCTCGAGGCGGGGCACCGGCCGACGGTGGCGATCGTCGACGGGAAGACGAAACGCGAACGCGTCGAACGCGACGTACTCGACGCGATCGAGGAGTTCGACGGCCGGATCGACGTCGCCAACCCCCAGTCGACGATCACCGACGACCTGCTCGAGGCGATCGCGACCGCGCTGGCCGACCCCGAACCGACGGTGGTCGTCGTCGACGGCGAGGAGGACCTCGCCTCGTTGCCGGCCGTCCTGGCTGTCCCCGACGGCGGATCGGTCGTCTACGGCCAGCCCGAGGAGGGGATGGTGCTGGTGCCGGTCGATCCCGGGGTTCGAGAACGCTGCCGGACGCTCATCGGGCGGATGCAGAGTGACCTCGATCGGATCGAATCGGTCCTGTCGCCGTAGGGCGTTCAGCGTGAGACGTTCAACGCAGGGCTTTTTTTGGCCGGCCGCGAGTTCAGTTCATGGCGATCGACCGAGCGTCGCTCCGGGAGCACTGGCCGTTCGTAGTCGGCGCGGCGATCATCGTAGTCGGGAACGTCGCGTACGTACTCGGAGACGACTGGCGGCTCGGCGGGCCGCCGCTTTTTTTCGCCGTCGTCGTCGTGTTGCTCCTCGAGGTCGGCCGAACGCTGTATCGCCGGCAGGAATGAGTCTGACGACGCCGTTCGCGGCTTCGAAATCCTTTTAGGTGTTTCGGGGGAATCTCACGGTAACGTAACCATGGAAGTCGAAATCATAGAGGAGGACGAAAACCCGATGTTACACCGGACTGACGTCCGGTTTCAGCTGACCCACGAGGAGGCGACGCCCTCGCGGCTCTCCGTTCGCGACTCGCTCGCGGCGAAGCTCAACAAGGACGCGGGCGAGGTCGTCGTCCGCAAGCTCGACACGAAATACGGGATGCGAAAGACCGTCGGCTACGCGAAGATCTACGACGACGCCGACCACGCGAAGTCGGTCGAACAGGGCCACGCCCTAAAGCGGAACAAGATCGCCGCCGAGGAGAGCGGCGACGACGCCGAGCCCGAGGCGGAGGAGGCCTGAATTCGGATGGCGCGCTACGAACTCTACGGCGAGGACGGAACGGCCGACAGAGAGCAGTGTCCCCGCTGTGGCGATACGTTCCTCGGGGAGTATGGCGACCGCAGACACTGCGGGAAGTGCAGTTACACCGAGTACCTGTAGGCCGTGACCCGCGTCCTCGGCATCGAGGGGACCGCCTGGTGTGCCAGCGCGGCCGTCTTCGACGACGCGACCGACGACATCTCGATCCGTTCTGACGCCTACCAGCCCGACAGCGGCGGGATCCACCCGCGAGAGGCCGCAGAACACATGCGGGAGGCGGTCCCGACCGTGGTCGAGTCGATCCTCGGGGAGGTCGAATCGACCTACGGGGACCCCTCCGAGACCCTCGACGCCGTCGCCTTCTCGCGTGGCCCCGGACTCGGGCCGTGTCTCCGGATCGTCGGCACCGCCGCGCGAGCGCTTGCGGGCGCGCTTTCCGTGCCGCTTGTCGGCGTCAACCACATGGTCGCCCACCTGGAGATCGGCCGCCACCGCTCGGGATTCGACACGCCCGTCTGTCTGAACGCCTCCGGGGCGAACGCCCACGTGCTCGGCTACCACGACGGCCGGTATCGGGTGCTGGGCGAGACGATGGACACCGGCGTCGGCAACGCCCTCGACAAGTTCACCCGCCACGTCGGCTGGACGCACCCGGGCGGACCGAAAGTCGAAGCCCACGCCCGGGAGGGCGAGTACGTCGAGTTGCCCTACGTCGTCAAGGGGATGGATTTCTCGTTTTCGGGGATCACGTCGGCGGCGAAAGCGGCTTACGACGAGGGGACGCCGGTCGAGGACGTCTGTCGCGGACTCGAGGAGACGGTCTTTGGGATGCTCACCGAGGTGAGCGAGCGAGCGCTCTCTCTGACCGGGGCCGAGGAACTCGTGTTGGGCGGTGGGGTCGGGCAGAACGGCCGCCTCGAAGGGATGCTCGAGACGATGTGTGAGGGGCGGGGCGCCGCCTTCTACGCGCCGGAACCGGAGTTCCTCCGGGACAACGCCGGCATGGTCGCGGTGCTGGGGGCGAAAATGTACGACGCCGGGGACACGATCCAGATCGATGACTCGCGCGTGTTGCCGGACTTCCGGCCCGACGAGGTCCCGGTGACGTGGCGCTCGGGGACGCCCGCCGAGCGGTCACGCGCGGACGGCGACCGCGAACAGGGCGCGGAGGCGGTCGTCGACCTCGCTACCGACGACGGCCGGGCATACAAGCGCCGGCTCTCGAAGGCGTACCGCCACCCCGAACTCGACCGGCGGCTCCGGCGACGGCGGACGCGCACCGAGGCGCGGCTCACGAGCGAGGCCAGACGGCTCGGCGTCCCGACGCCGGTCGTCTTCGACGTCGATCCCCCGGAGGGCCGGCTGGCGTTCGAGTTCGTCGGCACGGCCGATCTCGGCGAGAAGATCACGGAATCGCGGGTCGAGGCCGTCGGCCGACACCTGGCGCGCTGTCACGAGGCCGGGTTCGTCCACGGCGATCCGACGCCGCGGAACGTCCGCGTCTCGGCAGATCGGACCTGGCTCATCGACTTCGGGCTCGGGTACTACACCGACGACGTCGAGGACTATGCGATGGACTTACACGTCTTCGAGGGCGCCCTCGGCGGGACGGCCGCCGATCCGGCGGCGCTGATCGAGGCCTTCGAGGACGCCTACCGCGAGGCGGGCGAAGAGCGTGTCCTCCGCCAGTTACGGAGCATCGAACGTCGTGGCCGGTATCAGTGACCGGAACCGGGAATCCGATACCATCGGTGGCGGCAAGGGAGTGCATATAAGTTCCGCGCGGCCGTAGTCCCGAGCATGCCCGAAAAACCGCAGTCAGGCAAGCTGTTCGGTATCCCGTATAATTTCGAACGCCCCTCCATCGGCCGGATGATGTCGTCCTACTGGCAACCCGGCAAAGGTATGCTCGTCGAGAAACCGTTCGGTGTCGGCTACACGCTGAATTTGGCGAACTGGCGGTCGTGGCTCGTGTTGGGTGTCGCCGCGGCGCTGTTCTACCAGCAGCAGGGCTCCGCCGAATCGATCGACGAAGACGAGGCGGACGAACCGGTCGAGGTCGTCGTCGACGAGTAGTTAGATCCGTAGAGATTCTTTCGACCCCCGGACGGAGCGACTCGGGCTGGCTGTCGTTTCCGAGCGCGACGTTCGAGCGTCCGCCGCCGACGGGGATCGCACCTTTTAGGGGATCGCCCCCGAACGGTTCGGCATGTACGACGGCCTGAAGGGGTTCCGGGAGTTCTACCCCGAGGAGATGTCCGCCCGGCGGGCGGTCACGGACACGATCGAAGACCGGGTTCGGCGCTACGGGTTCCGGGAGATCGGGACGCCGGCGCTGGAGCGGACGCAACTGTACACCGACAAGTCCGGCGAGGAGATAGTCGAGGAGCTGTACGCCTTCGAGGACAAGGGCGGCCGGGAGGTCGCGCTGACCCCGGAGCTGACGCCGACGGTCGCACGGATGGTTGTCGCGAAGGGCGGCGAACTCCGAAAGCCGATCAAGTGGTTCTCGACGCGGCCCTTCTGGCGCTACGAGCAGGTCCAGCAGGGGCGGTTCCGGGAGTTCTACCAGACGAACGTCGATATATTCGGCTCCGATCACCCCGAAGCGGACGCCGAGATCCTCGCGGCGGCCGCCGACGTCATGACCGATCTGGGGCTGACCGGCGGAGACTTCGAGTTCCGGGTCTCCCACCGGGACATCCTCGGCGGACTGCTCGAATCGATCGACAGCGACGTCGAGACGACCGAGGCGATCCGGGCGGTCGACAAAAAGGAGAAGATAGACACCGAGGCGTACTACGAGTTGCTCGTCGAGGCGGGGCTGACCCGATCGGAGGCCGAATCGTTCGATTCGGTGCTGGAAACCGACGACCTCGGGGAGCTGATCGCGTTCGCCGGTACCGACCGCGTCGAGGCGGCCGTCGGGAACCTGCGAGCCGTCCTCGAGGCGGCCGAATCGTTCGACGTCCGGGAGTTCTGTACGGTCTCTCTGGAGACCGCCCGCGGGCTGGACTACTACACCGGCGTCGTCTTCGAGTGTTTCGACACTGCCGGGGACGTCTCCCGATCGGTCTTCGGTGGCGGGCGCTACGACGACCTCATCGAGGGGTACGGCGGCGAGCCGACACCGGCCGTCGGCGTCGGGATCGGCCACGAGACGCTGTCGCTGCTCTGTCAGCGCGCCGGCGTCTGGCCCGAGGACGCGGCCGGAACGGACTATTACGTGCTGACGGTCGGCGACACCCGACGGAAAGCCCTCGAGATCGCCCGGGAGCTCCGGGAGCTCGGCCATGTCGTCGAGTCGGACCTCTCGGGACGGGGGTTCGGCGATCAGCTCTCGTACGCCGACGGGATCGGCGCCGGGACGGTCGTGATCGTCGGCGAGCAGGACCTCGAAGACGACGCGGTGACGATCAAGGACATGGAATCCGGCGAGCAGACCCAGGCGCCGCTGTCTTCGTTCCCGCCGGCGGAGGGGCGGCCGACCTACGAGGACTTCGCCTGAGCGGCGCCCGATCGTGGCGGGGCGCGCCGATCGAAGATGTTCGGCGGAATCCCCAGGGGCGGGTGTGCCCTACAGTACGGTATGAGCAGCGATGGGACGATAACCGAACGGTCGGGGGGCGAGTCGGCCGCCGAGACGACGGTCGAGGTCCGGTGTACCGGGCACGTCCGAACCGAGATCGGAGAACACAGCTTCGAGTACTCGTTTGCGGGCTCGACGCTCCGTGCGTTCCTCGAGGCGTTCTTCGAGGAGTACGACGTCGCCGACATGCTCATCGCCGAGACCGAAGACGAAGCGCGGACGAACGGCTGGGCGCCGACGGACGACGATCCCCCCGGAGCGTGGGAGAAGAACCCCGAGGGCGAACAGACCCGCGCGTTCGCCCGCGTGGCGATCAACGGGCAGTTCAACGAACACCTCGAGGGACTCGACACCGAACTCGAGGACGGCGACCGCGTCGCGCTGATGTATCCGTTTATGTTCTGCTGTTGAGCGATCGGACGCCGATACCGCCGCGGGCGTTTCTCCGAACGGAAGCCGGCCGACGTACCGAACCTGTATGAAGACCGCGCTACGGTTTCAGTCCCCGACCGCTATCTCCGCGGAGTCGGTCGCTTCGGCGCGGATCGCCCCCCGGTCCGGATCGATACCGAGTCGGTGGCGGGAAAGATACGGGGCGAGCATCTCCACGGAGGCCACCCCGCGGTAGTCGGTGCCCTCGACGACGGGGAGCTGTCCCATTCCGTGTTCTCGCATCGTGTCGGCGACCTCGATGAGTGTCGACTCGGGCGAGACCGTCGGGACGGGCGTCGACATGACCGCCCTCACGTCCAGTGGGGAGTCCGTCTCGGCGACCATGGCGACGATATCCGATTCGGTGACGATCCCCTCGACCGTGTCGTCTTCGAGGACGACAACCGCGGGAACGTCGGCTCGGCGGAGCAATCGTGCGGCTTCAGTCGTCGACGTGCCGGGGGAAACCGTCGGCGCCGACGCGGGAATGATGTCTCTGATTAGTGACGAGATCATGTTGTGAGCAAAGCTATTACTAAACTTTATTACGATAGGTCCTTGTCAGCCCGCCACTCGGCAGAGTCAGTCACATCACGCACGACATCCACACCACTTATTGATGAGAATATCTTGGGAGCAAAGCTATCGCTAACTCTTACGACGATTTGTTCATCTTTGAGTTTGACTGTCCCACTCTTCGGGCCCTTATCTGAGTTTGTCGGGGTACTAGGAGGAATGTGTAGATTGTCTTCGACAGTCATAACAGCAACGGGTATCCCAGGAACTTCACGACGAGTTACTTCCTTTCTGTTCCACCAGGCAACGCTGCCAGTACTATGATCTGGCTTAACTGGATCACTCCATCCTTCAAAAACGTATAACGTTCCTTCTGGGTCTTGAACAGCGACAAGTTTCCGCCAGTCAGCGATATGCAATTTATATGGGTCTCTTCCACCCTTATGGAGAACATAGTACGATGAACCCCCGTTTCTAAAAGCATGAGCGTGTTGGATCCGATTCTTTTTATTATCGAAATCATCTCCTGTCTCAAACATTTTATTAGCTACCTGATAATTATAATCTGAGGTCTTTATGCTTATGATGGAACAGCCGGGGTTCTCTGTGGCGGCTGACGGAGCATATGAACTGTTCTATGAAACTCTCTGTAATGGTTTTTCCCCAGCCGACGCGAGAGAGCCCGTTCTCAGACGGTCAAACGTACAGAGCGACACCGAAAACGCGGCTCCGGAACGCACAAACCGACCCGGCGTCTGTTCGAACGTAGATGCGCGCGTTCCGGCTCGCCTACGACGGGACCGAATACCGCGGATTCCAGCGACAGCCACACGGCGAGACCGTCGAAGACGCCCTCTTCGACGCTCTGTTGGACCTCGAGGTCGAGTTTGAGGACGGCTCGCCGGTCGGCTACGCGGCGGCGGGACGGACGGACGCCGGCGTCTCCGCGCGCGCCCAGACGGTCGCCTTCGGGGCGCCGGCCTGGCTCTCGCCGCGCGCGCTCAACGGCGAACTCCCGGCGTCGGTCCGTGCGTGGGCCGCCGCGGACGTTCCGGAGCCCTTCCATGCGACCCACGACGCCGCCGCACGCGCCTATCGATACTTTCTGTACGCACCCGAAGCCGACGACGGTCTGGCCGAGAAAGCGGCCACAGAACTGTCCGGCGAACACGATTTTCACAATTTCACGCCGGACGACGAGGGGACCGAACGGGCGCTTTCGGTGTCCGTTCGTCGGGACGGCGCGTTCCTCGTCGTCGATTGCCGGGCGGGCGGCTTCGCCAGACGGCTCGTTCGCCGGCTCGTTTCGGTACTCGATGCCGTCGCCGCCGGAAAACGACCGCCGGAATTCATCGATCGGGCGCTTGCCCCGGCGCCGCTTTCGGGACCCCGGGGGATCGGTTCGGCCGCCCCCGAGCCGCTCGTTCTCGTCGACGTCCGCTACCCTGGCGTCGAGTTCGGCGTCGACGATCGGGCGCTGGATGCCGTCCGCGAGGTCTTCGAACGGCGGCGACGACGGCGGCTCGCCGGCGCCCGCGTGGCCGGAGAGCTTTTGGCGGTCGAACCGTCCGAGTGAGCCCGCGTTTCGAATCCGAGCCGCGCCGTCGGACGACGGGTTTAGGGTATCGCTACCCGTATCATACCACATGAGTTCCGTGCCCGAGCGAAGCGAGATCGACGACGCCTACACCTGGGATCTGACCGATCTGTTTGCCGATGACGGGGCGTGGGAAGAGACCTACGCCGAAACGGAGGAACGGATCGAGGAACTGTCGGCCTACGAGGGTCGTGTCACCGAGAGCGCCGCGACGCTGGAGGCGGTCCTGGGGCTTCGGGAATCGATCATGCGCGATGTCTCGAACCTCTCGGCGTACGCCCGGATGCGGAAGGACGAAGACACGACGGATCAGACCTACCAGGCACTCGCCGCGCGGGGCCGCTCGCTCGCGGCCGACGCCTCGAGCGCCGCGAGCTACATCGAACCCGAGCTACAGGAACTCGATCGGGAAACCGTCGCGGGGCTGATCGAGGAGAACCCCGCCCTCGAGACCTACGAACACTACTTCGACGACACGCTGCGGATGAAGCCCCACACCCGGTCGGCGGAGATCGAGGCGATTTTGGCCGATCTGAGCGAGGTGACCGGCGCGGCCGGGGACGTCTACAACATGCTGACGAACGCAGACATGGAGTTTCCGGCCGTCGAGGGTCCCGACGGCGACGCCCGGCGGATCACGCTCTCGAACTTCACGAAGCTCCAGAAACACCCCGATCGGGCGTTCCGACGGCGGGTCTACGAGGCCTTCTACGACGAGTGGGAGGAGTACCGCAACAGCGTCGGAACCGCCTACAAGAACAGCGTCAAAGCCGACGAGAAACTCGCCGCGGCGAGACACTACGACGCCGCCCGGGAGGCCGCCCTCGATGGGCCCAACGTCCCCGTCTCGGTCTACAACACGCTGGTCGAGACTGTCGAGGCGAACCTCGATGTTCTGCATCGACACGCCGAACTCAAACGCGAGGCGCTCGGACTCGAGGAACTCTGGATGTGGGATCTATACGCCCCGATGGCCGACGGCGAGAGCCCGGATCTCGAATACGATCGGGCCAGAGAGTACGTGATCGAGGCCGTCGCACCCCTCGGGGACGCGTATCGAGACCGGATGGCTGAAGGGCTCGACTCGCGGTGGGTCGACGTCTACGAGACGAAGAACAAACAGTCGGGCGCCTACAGCGGCGGCACCTACGACAGCCAGCCGTACATCCTGATGAACTACCAGGACGACATCGCCTCGATGTACACGCTGGCCCACGAACTCGGCCACTCGATGCACTCCGAGCTGACGAGCGAATCCCAGCCGTACGTCTACTCGGGCTATGAGATCTTCGTCGCCGAGGTCGCCTCGACGGTCAACGAGGCGCTTTTGACGCAGCACCTGCTGGAGACGGTCGACGACGACCGGTTCCGCCGGCACGTCATCGACGAGTACCTCGAGCGGTTCCGTTCGACGCTGTTCAGACAGACGATGTTCGCGGACTTCGAGCACCGCGCTCACGAACTCGAGCAGGCGGGGGAGGCCCTGACGCCGGATCGGCTCGACGACCTCTACCGCGGGCTGAAAGCGGAGTACTACGAGCCCGCCGCCGTCGACGACCGTATCGCCCGTGAGTGGATGCGGATCCCCCACTTCTATCGGGCCTACTACGTGTATCAGTACGCGACCGGGATCAGCGCGGCCAACGCGATCGTCGACCGGATCACGAGCGACGGCGAGTCCGCGGCGGCCGACTACCGGGAGTTCCTCCGGTCGGGGTCGAAGGCGTATCCGCTGGAGTTGCTCGAAACCGCCGGCATCGACATGTCGACGTCCGATCCCGTCGAGGCAGCCATCGAACGGTACGACGAGACCCTCGGGGAGTTCGAGTCACTGAGGTAGACCGGGACCAGGCGACCGAACGATCGATCGAGGACGGCATGATACCGGGTGTCGCAAGCGTCTCCCCCACCCAAAGGCCCTTTTAACCTCCGACCCGTAGCCGTCACTAATGTCGCATAGCCCCTCGCTCCCGGACCGGCCGACGCTCAACCTCGATCCCGACATGCCGGTCGAGGAGCGGCTGGCCGCGCTTCGGAATCACTTTCTCGACGTTTCACGGGTCCACGACGAGCTGACGGCCCAGCTCGAAACCGCACGGGACCGCCAATCGGAACTCCGCGAGGAGGTAACGGACCTCCAGGCGGAAAACGAGGCGCTGAAGACCTCCTCTCTGTATCTGGCGACAGTCGAGGAACTGACCGACGATCAGGTACTGCTCAAACAACACGGCAACAACCAGGAAGTGCTGACCGACGTCTCGCCGCGGCTCTACGAACGGCTGGAGGCCGGCGACCGGGTCGCGATCAACGATTCCTTTGCCATCCAGACCGTCCTCGACGCCGAGACCGACGCGCGCGCACAGGCGATGGAGATATCCGAGAAACCGGACGTCGTCTACGAGGATATCGGCGGGCTCGAGACCCAGATACAGGAGGTACGGGAGGCCGTCGAGGACCCCCTGACCAACCCGGAGAAGTTCAGCGAAGTCGGCATCGATCCGCCGACCGGCGTCCTGTTGTACGGCCCGCCGGGAACCGGCAAGACGATGCTCGCGAAAGCCGTCGCCAACCGGACCGACGCCACCTTCATCAAGATGGCCGGCTCCGAACTCGTCCAGAAGTTCATCGGCGAGGGGGCGCGGCTGGTCCGGGATCTCTTCGAGATGGCCGAAGAGCGGGAGCCGGCGATCATCTTCATCGACGAGATCGACGCGATCGCCTCGAAGCGGACCGAATCGAAGACCTCCGGCGACGCCGAGGTCCAGCGGACGATGATGCAGCTGCTCTCGGAGATGGACGGCTTCGATCAGCGCGGCGACATCTCGATCATCGCGGCGACGAACCGCTTCGACATGCTCGATCGCGCCATCCTCCGGCCCGGCCGCTTCGATCGACTCATCGAAGTGCCCGAACCCGACGCCGAAGGGCGCGAACAGATCCTGAAGATTCACACCCGCGGGATGATGCTCGCATCCGAGATCGATCTCGCCTCGATCGCGGCCGACACCGAGGGGTTCTCCGGGGCCGAACTCGAGAGCCTCGCGACCGAGGCCGGGATGTTCGCCATCCGTGACGGCCGGACGGAGGTCACACGGGCGGACTTCGGATCTGCCCTCGAAAAGATCGAAAACGACGAGTCGCCGGGAACCCCGATCGCCTTCTACTGACCGGCCGCTCCGTTCCGTTTCGTTCCGTTTCGTTCCGTTTCTTTCCGTTCCGTTCGGTACCGTGTCGATCGCACCCGCAGGTTCGGGGGAGCAACACGCCGTCGATGGCGTGGATAACGCCGTTCGACGACTCGGTGTCGGTCACAGCGATCTCGGCCTGATCGCCGTTCAGCGCCGTACCGTCGACTGCGATCGGGTCCCCGTTCAGGTCGGCAGTTGAGACGCGTCGAGGACCGATTCGGCGTACCGCCGTCCCGGTGTGACGTGATAGGTAAGGACGTCCGAAAGAAACTCGTCGTCGAGGTCGCCGACGTTGTCTTCGGTGATCCCGACAGCGTTGAACGCCTCGTCGGTCGGCGCGAACACCGTCAGCTGTCTGTCGTCGCTCGCTCCGTCCCGTCCGGCGGCGCTCGCGGCACCGACGCCGCCGGCCAACAGGAGACCTGTGCTTCCGAGCGTCTTCAGAACGCTCCGTCGTTTGGGTTCTCTCATGGGTTTGTACCCACCGGAACGTCGGTCTGGGCGGTATACGGTCGATTGCCAACTAGTCTGGAGGATTCCGGTCTGATCGGGACGTCAAACGTGCTACCAGTTAACACAGAGGTCTCAGTATATCTCTGATTGCCAACTATTGACATCCACCCCGCCCTGAAGCGAGAGGATTCCTGACCGCCGTTGGGATATTGTGGTTTACGAGACGACCTGTTTTTGTGGGGCTATTTGCCCCGTTGATTTGTCGAACAGGCGTACCGATGGCTGTGCCAAACAGCCGTTACTCCTATTGAATATCTAACTGTGGATACAAGCACGACTTGGTTCCAATTTGTCGGATTCATCCCCGCGCTAAAACACGGGCTTTCTCCTTGAAATTCAGTAAGGTATCGGGCGTATCGACGGGCTTGGGCGGTCGGCGAGCCGCCGTTCGGGCGATCACCCTCCGGAACCGAACGCGACGAAACGAACCGTCGAAGCGGCGTCCGGATCCCCGTTTGAGTCGGATCCAGTCAGACCGGCAGGAACCAGCCGTCGTATCCGCCGAGCTGTCCCTCGACGAGATCGAAGAACTGCTGTTGGAGTTCCTCGGTGATCGGGCCACGGGATCCGTTGCCGATTTCGGTGTCGTCGACGCTCCGGATGGGCGTGACCTCGGCGGCGGTCCCGGTGAAAAACAGCTCGTCGGCGGTGTAGAGCTCGCCACGGCCGATGGAAGCCTCGTCGTGGACGGTGTAGCCGAGATCGCGGGCGAGTTCGATGACCGTATCACGGGTGATCCCATCGAGGATCGACTCGGAGAGGCCGGTCGTGAATATCTCGCCGTCGTTCACCAT
The DNA here is from genome assembly GCF_024449025.1 of Natronomonas aquatica. Classification (GTDB taxonomy): domain Archaea; phylum Halobacteriota; class Halobacteria; order Halobacteriales; family Haloarculaceae; genus Natronomonas; species Natronomonas aquatica. Next base: position 43,839 of record NZ_JAHLKM010000015.1, read on the forward strand.
GAAGACGTTCTCGCCGGGACCTTCGGCGACTTTTCCCTCCTTGTTGAGAACGATCGCCTCGACGTAGCCGTTCCGGCGGGCCTCCTCGCCGGCCAGCATCGAGTTGAGATAGGGACCCGTCGCCTTCACGTTGGTCGGGATCATGCTCGAGGCGTGTTTCCGCCACGAGGAGACCATCACGTCGACGCCGTTCTCGATCGCGTCCTCGCCGAGGTACGCGCCCCACGGCCAGCAGGCGACCATCGTCCGTGAGGGACACTCCTCCGGTGAGACGCCCAGGTTGTTGTACCCGTAGTACACCAGCGGGCGGATATAACAGGACGCGAGGTCCTGCTCGCGGATGAGAGTCAGCGTCGCCTCGGTGATCTCCTCGCGGGTATGGTCGATGTCGTGGTCGAGCACCTTCGCGGAGTCGAAGAGCCGATCGAGGTGTTCGTCCCAGCGAAACAGCGCCGGGCCGTCCGCGGTATCGTAACACCGGGCGCCCTCGAAGACGCCGGTGCCGTAGTGTAGCGAGTGGGTCAAGATGTGGGCCTGTGCGTCGTCCCAATCGACGAACTCGCCGTCCATCCAGATGGTGTCGACGTCCATCTCCTCGAAAGACATATTTCGTCTGTGGGCGGGCCCCGTAATGAGTGTTCACGATTTCCGGGCCGTTTCGGCCAAGCATGAGCCACGTTCCGGGCGGAAAATCCGGGGAGTTATGCCCCGAAGGACCCAACTGAACACCGATGGGAGTTCTCGAAGACAAGGCCCGCGCCCGCCTTTTTTATAAGTACCTCTCGCGGGTCTACGATAGGGTCAACCCCTTCATCTGGAACGAGGAGATGCGCGATGAAGCTCTCGAGTGGTTCGGCATCGAGTCCGGGGACCGCGTCCTCGACGTCGGCTGTGGCACCGGTTTCGCGACCGAAGGGTTACTGGAGTACACCGACGACGTCTGGGGACTCGATCAGTCGGCCCACCAGCTCGAACGGGCGTTCTCGAAGTTCGGCAAGCGCGGCCCCGTACAGTTCTACCGCGGCGACGCCGAACGGCTCCCCTTCGCCGACGATACCTTCGATGCCTACTGGTCGTCGGGATCGATCGAGTACTGGCCCGACCCCGTCGCGGCCCTCCGGGAGGCCCGCCGCGTGACGAAACCCGGCGGTCCCGTCCTGGTCGTCGGGCCGGATTACCCGAAGACGACGCTCTTCGGGGCGCTGGCCGACGCGATCATGCTGTTTTACGACGAGAACGAGGCCGACCGGATGTTCGCCGAGGCGGGGTTCGAGGCGTTCGAACACCGCATCCAACAGCGTGCGCCCGGGACGCCGCGGGCGATCACCACGATCGCGCGCGTGCCGGAGGCGGGACCGGCGGAGGGAGACGGATCGGCGCTCGGGGAGTCGAGCTAGGCGGTCGTCTCCAGTTCCGCGACGCTGTATCCGTCGACTGTAAGGCGGATTACGACGGTGTCGCCCGCCTCGATCGTCGGCTCGTTCGTCTCGGCGATACGGAGCGAGGCGGTCTCACCCGTCCGCCACGGCTCCGTCCTCGCGCTGTTGAACGCTCCTTTCGGGGCGCTCTCGAACCCCCCTGCCGAGAAGAACGGCACCGGCGGCTGCCGTTCGAGCGGATCGCCGTCGATCCGGATCTCGAGATCGATCGCCCCGGGATCGATCGGATCCCCGCCCCGGTGGGTCATCCGGAGTTCGCCGGTCGGTTCGACGGACGCGTCGAAGGCTGCGACGGTCGGCTCGGAGGCGACGTCGGTCGGAACCGCCAGTCCGACGACCGCCGCCAGTCCGACTGTAAGACCGACCAGACAGACGACACCGATGACGGGAGAGAGCCCACGGGAACGCATGGGCCCCTTGGTCGCCCGGTCGTATATAAACCGTCGGCCGTCGCTTTACTCGAGATCCACGTCGAGCGAGATCGTCTCACCTTCGTAGGTCGCGTTTATCGTCGTCTGGCCGTGCGGCGCGACCGTCCAGAGTTGGTCGCCCCCGGTCGAGCCGATCGGATCGCCGTTCAACGCGACGTCGCCGTCGACCGGGCGCCCGGTCGTCGTATCACGGACGGCGATACCGATGGGGCCTCCGGCCCGGGTCGTGGTGGCGATGACCCGGAGGTCGCCGTCGGTTCGTCCGACGTTCGAGGAGGGAGCCTCGCGGACGTTGATCCACTGTCGTTCATAGAGGACGTCCGCCGACCCGCCGTCGAGATACGTCTCGAGGTTGCCGTGTGAGTGGGTCGCCCCGAAGCGATAGAGGCGGGCCTGCTCCGGGCCGAGCATGCTGATCGAGCTGAAACTGTCGATCGACCACGGGTACAGTTCCCCGAACCGTTCCAGGGCCGGCGATGGGTTTTCCCCGAACTGGTCGTCGACGCCCTCGGTTTTCGCGGTCGGATCGTAGGCTTCCCGGAGGTACGTGTCGGTCGCCGGGTCGACAGTGGCGATAACGATGCCGTCCGCCGCCGTCTCGACGTGGATCCGGCCCGGACTGCCGCCGGCAAGAGCGGTGACGAGCCGCGTTCTAACCGGGCCGTCGGTCGGGACGAGCCGGACCCGCTCGGCGGCGGCGCGTTCGGCCACACGCTCGGCGCCGATCTCGTCGGCGGTCGTCTCCAGCCACTCGAGGGTGGCGTCTGTCTCGCTCGCCGACTGGCTGACGACACTGAGCGTCCACAGCAGTTCCCGCGTATCGATCTCACCGTCGCTGTAGCGCCGTACCGCGGTCCGTTCGGTCTGCCGCAACTCGTCGACCCGCTCGGCGAGGCGGTCGATCCCGTTCTCGACGATCTCGCGCCGTTCGGCGTCCGAGTCGGCGTCCCGGTATCTGCGTTCGAGCGTCGACCTCCGGTAGGCGCTCTCGAGTCCACGGGCGTCGGTCTCGACCGCAGCGGCGACGTCGAGACCGGTTCGTCGACCGTCGTTCCGGTCGGTCTCTCCCGGCGGCGGCGCGAGGTACTCGGAGGTGTTTTCGGGGGTCACGACCGTCATCAGCCGATCCGACTCCGCCGTCTGCTGGGGGAGGGGGTGAGATTGGGACACTGCGGTGTCCTCGCCGGACGTGTCGGCGACGACGACGCCGCCGATCGGGGCGATCGAGAGGAGGAGGGCGACCACGAGCACGCGAGCACCGACCATATTCGGGTCTCGTTGCCGAAGAACAAAAACCCGGCCGTCTCGATCGGCGCGGAATCCAGCCGTCGAGAGGCCTCGAAACCGTTTATCCGGCCCGGAGACGTTTTATCCCGGTATGGAAAGTGTTTTGCCGCCCGGGTGTCCACGATCCAGGCATGCGGTGTCGGGTCCCCACCCTGCTGTGTGCCCTCCTCGTCTGTTCTGTCGTGTTCGGGGCGGTCCCGGCAGCCGGACAGCAACAGACCGACGGGACCCACCTCGAGGTCCAACTCGAGGCCGACGGCGACGCGGCGTGGAACGTTACGACCCGGATCCCGATCGCCGACGGGCACGAACGCGAGACGTTCGAGACGTTCGCGAGTGATTTCGAGGCGGGCGAGAGCGGCTTCGATCTCGGAACGGACACCTTCGAGCAGGCGGCGACCGAGGCGAGCGAAGCCAGCGGCCGCGAGATGTCGATCGCGTCGGTCCGGCGTGAGAGCCGGATCGTAAACGACACCGGAGCGGACGGGGAGACGGAGCGATACGGCGTTCTCCGGCTATCGTTCACCTGGGAGTCGTTCGCGAGGGTCGGAGAGGAGAGGGCGATCTACGTCGACGACGCCTTTAACACCACCGACGGCACCTGGCTCCCCGGACTCGGGGCGAGCCAGTCGCTGACGATCCGGGCGCCGCCGGGGTACGGTGGCCCGACGACCTCGCCCGTGGGGGCCGAGGACGGCGACCTCCACTGGGAGGGACCCGCGACGTTCGAGCCGGGGTACTTTTCGATCGTGTATCACCCGGTTTCGACGGGGCCGACCGAGGAGGAGGGGGAGGGGTCCGAACTCCCGACCGCCCTCGTCGGCGGGGCGATACTGCTGAGCCTCGCGGCGCTGTCGCTCGGTGTCTACCTGCTAGTGGCGCGCCGCCGGGGTGAGACGGCCACGGAGGACGACGAACAGCCCGTGGCGGCCGGCCCGGATGCGTCCGAGCCGTCGGCCCCCGGGACTCCGCCACCGGGGGAGAAAGCCGGGGGCGACGCCGACGGTTCGGCCGCGTCCGCAGTCGAGAAGGCGGACGACGAACCGGACTTCGAACTCCTCTCGGACGAAGAGCAGGTCGAGTACCTCCTCGAGCAGAGCGGCGGCCGGATGAAGCAGGCGACGATCGTCAAAGAGACCGGGTGGTCGAACGCGAAGGTCTCCCAGCTTTTGTCCTCGATGGCCGACGAAGACCGGGTCGACAAACTCCGGATCGGCAGGGAGAACCTCATCAGTCTCCCCGGCGAGGGCGTCGGCGACATCGAAAGCGACACCGACGACTCCTGAGACACGCGGCTGAACATTGTTCGAAATCCGGCGGGGGACGGCAAACGACGGACGTTTCGGAAACGTTTAATCGCGAACGTCCGTCAGTATAGCGTACCAGCCGTTATGAAAATACTCGTCACAGTCAAAGAGGTAGCCGAAGTCGACGACGAGTTCGATATCTCCGGACTCGACATCGCCGAAAGCTCCCTCGAATACGATCTCAACGAGTGGGACGACTACGCCGTCGAGGAGGCGGTCCAGACGAGCGAATCACACGACGACGTCGAGGTCGTCACCGTCACGGTCGGCCCCGAACGCGCCGAAGAGACGATCCGGATGGCGCTGGCGAAGGGGGCCGACCGGGCGATCCGCGTGTGGGACGACACCCTCGAGGACGCCCAGTTCCTCGATGTCGAGACGAAAGCCGAACTCATTACCGCCGTCGCCGAGGAGGAGGCCCCGGACCTCGTGCTCTCGGGCGTACAGGCCGGCGACGACGCCAACGGGGCGACGGGCGTCGCCGTGGCCGAGGAACTCGGCTTCGAGTGGGCCGCCGTCGTCAACCACCTCGAACTCGATGCCGACGCCGAAATCGCGTCCGTCCGCCGCGAACTCGAGGGCGGGATCGAAGAGCTCACCGACGTCGAGCTGCCCGCAGTGTTGACGATCCAGACGGGGATCAACGAGCCGCGGTATGCGAGCCTCCGGGGGATCCGGCAGGCCCAGCGGAAGCCACTCGAGGTCAACTCCCTCGAGGATCTGGGACTCGACGCCGGCGTCGTCGACTCGCCCGTCGAGCGGACGTCGATGTACGAGCCGGAATCCGAAAGCGACGCGACCGTCTGGGAGGGCAGCCCCGAGGAGACCGCGGGCGAGCTGGCGGCGTTCCTCCGTGATAAGGGGGTGGTCGACGGATGACGGTGCTGGCCGTCGCCGAACACCGCCGGGGGGACCTCCGGGACGTCTCCTTCGAACTCGTGACCGCCGGCCGCGAGTTGGCCGACGAACTCGGATCCGACCTCGCCGTGGCCGTCATCGGCGGCGACGTCGAGGGATTCGTCGAGGAACTGAACCGCGAGGGCGTCGACACGATCTACACCGTTGCGGAGGGCGAGGAGTTCAACCACGGGATCTACGCACAGACAATCGAACAGCTTCACGCCGAACTCGACCCGGCGGCGCTTCTGTTGCCGAACTCGGTCAACGGGCTCGATTACGCGCCCGCGGTGGCCGAACAGCTCGATCTCCCGCTCGTGACCGACGTGATCGCCCTCGAGGGCAGCGATCCGGTCGAGGTCACCCGCGAGCAGTACGGCGGGAAAGTCGAGATAACCTACGACATCGGCGCCGAGCAGTACGTCCTGACGGTCCGGCCGGCAGAGTGGCCGACGGCGACAGCGGGGGGCGAAGCGACCGTCGAGACTTTCGAGACCGACATCGACGAGGGGGCGCTCGGGACGACCGTCAAGGGCTTCGAGGAGGTCGGCGCGGGCGATGTCGACATCACCGAGGCCGAGGTGCTGGTCTCGATCGGCCGCGGGATCGAAGAGGAGGAGAACATCCCGCTGATCGAAGCGCTCGCGGACGCCCTGGACGCGACGCTTTCGTCCTCGCGGCCGATCGTCGACAACGGCTGGCTCCCCCAGAACCGCCAGGTCGGCCAGTCCGGGAAGGTCGTCACGCCCGACGTCTACATCGCGATCGGGATCTCCGGGGCCGTCCAGCACGTCGCCGGCATGAAAGGTTCCGATACGATCGTCGCGATCAACACCGACCCGAACGCGCCGATCTACGACATCGCGGATTACGGCATCGTCGACGATCTCTTCGAGGTCATCCCCGCGCTCATCGAGGAGTTCGGCGGCGACGTCCCGGATATATAACGCTGGGGCCCGTCGGTTTCGGCGTTTCTGTTGACGACGCGGACAGCCGCGGCTGTCTGTCGGCACGGCCCGTGGGACAGAGACGCAATCCTTATGTGCAAATGAGTGCGTTAATGTACAGTAATGAACACCAGAGATGGGCTCGCTCCGGCCGTCCGGTCGATCCTGGATGCGGCCGATGGGCGGGCGGGCCGCTCCGAACCGGTGTCGGTGCGGCCGCGGTCGCTCCCCGACGCGATCGCGGCCGCCGAGGCCGACGGTCGGGTGCCGATCATCGCCGAGTTGAAACCGACCAGCCCGACGACCGAGGGCGAACGGACCGACGACCCCGTCGAACTCGCCGAGGCGATGGTCGAAGGGGGCGCGGCGGCGCTTTCCGTGCTGACCGAGCCGACGCACTTCGGTGGCTCCCCGGAGACGCTCCGGCGGGTCCGGACGGCGGTCGGCGTTCCGGTGCTCCGGAAGGACTTTCTGCTCCGTGAGGAGCACCTCGATGTCGTCGAAGCCGACGTCGTCCTGTTGATTGCCCGCTTTCTGGACGACCTCGGAACGATGCTGGAGGCGGCCAGAAGTCGGGGGTTTCAGGCTCTGGTCGAGGTCCACACCGAGGCCGAACTCGAAGCGGCGCTTTCGGCCGGCGCGGACATCGTCGGCGTGAACAACCGCGATCTGGCGAAACTCGAGGTCGATCTCGGCACCTTCGATCGGGTCGCCGGCACGATTCCGGCAGGGAAGCGGGAAAGCGTCACGCTGATTGCCGAAAGCGGCGTATCGACGCGGGAGGACGTCTCGCGGATGCGGAACGCGGGCGCCGACGCCCTGCTCGTCGGCTCCGCGATCATGGACGGCGACGTACGAGCGAACACGGCGCGGCTGACCGGCGGTTCGAGAAAATAACACCATGTCCCAACCAGACACGAAGTTCGGCGAGTACGGCGGGCAGTACGTCCCCGAGGCGTTGATGCCCGCGATCGAGGAGTTGACCGACGCCTACGAACGATACGTCCTCGGAAACGAGGACGGATTCGTCGACGAGTTCGAGGCGCGGATCGAGGACTTCGGCGGTCGGCCGACGCCACTGCAACGGGCCGATCAGCTCTCCGCCCGGTACGGGGTCGAGATATATCTCAAGCGGGAGGACCTGCTGCACGGCGGCGCCCACAAGCTCAACAACGCCCTCGGGCAGGTCCTTCTGGCGAAGTACATGGGCAAAGAGCGGATCATCGCAGAAACCGGGGCCGGCCAACACGGGACCGCGACGGCGATGGCCGCCGCCCACCTGGATATGCCCTGTGAGATCTACATGGGTCGCCGGGACATCAACCGCCAGCGGCCCAACGTCTTCCGGATGCGGCTCAACGGCGCCGAGGTGACGCCGGTCGACGTCGGGCGCGGCACGCTGAAGGAGGCGATCAGCGAGACGATGCGCGATTGGGCGAGCACCGTCGAGACGACACACTACGTCATCGGGTCGATCGTCGGCCCGGCACCGTTCCCCGCGATGGTCCGGGACTTCCACTCGGTCATCTCCGAGGAGATCCGCGAACAATCGATCGAGAAGTTTGGCGAACTGCCGGGGGCGGTCGTCGCCTGCGCCGGCGGCGGCTCGAACACGATGGGCGCCTTCGCGGACCTGCTCGAAGAGGACGTCTCGCTGTACGCCGTCGAGGCCGGCGGCTCCTCGCTTTCGGTCGACGAGGAGGCCGGCGTCGCCCCGCACTCGGCGTCGCTGTCGACCGGCGAGGAGGGCGTTCTCCACGGCGCGCGGACGAAACTGCTGCAGGACAGCCACGGCCAGATCATGGAGTCCCACAGCGTCTCCTCGGGGCTGGACTACTCGGGCGTCGGCCCGGAGCTGGCACATCTCGTCGACGAGGGGCGGGTCACGCCGGCCGCCGTCGACGACGACGCGGCGCTCGAGGCGTTCCACCGGCTCTCACAGGAGGAGGGGATCATCCCCGCCCTGGAGACGGCCCACGCCTTCGGCTTCCTCGAGACGGTCGCCGGCCCCGACGGGGACGGCTCGGTCGAGTTGCCCGAGACGGTCGTCGTCAACGTCTCCGGGCGGGGCGACAAGGATCTGGAAGCCGTGATCGAGGAGACCGACAAACGCGAACTGGAGAACGCACCGAGAATGGAGGTGTTCGACCCGTGACCGTGACCCTCGCGGACGCCTTCGACGAGCCGGCGTTCGTCCCCTATCTCGCCGCCGGCGACCCCGATTTCGAGTCCTCGCTTTCGTACGTCGAGGCGCTCGCGGCCGGCGGCGCCGACGTCATCGAACTCGGGCTTCCCTTCTCGGAGCCGATCGCCGAGGGACCGACGATCCAGCAGGCGATCGTCCGCTCGCTCGAATCCGGGATGACGCCCGAACGCTACTTCGAGTTCGTCGAGGCGCTCGAGGTCGACGTTCCCCTGGTCTGTATGACCTACTACAACCTGATCTACCAGTTCGGCCCCGAGGACACCGATCCGGTTCGGCCCTTCGTCGAGCGCGCCGCCGAGGTCGGAATCGAAGGCGTCGTCGTCCCCGATCTCCCGGCGGAGGAGGCCGACCGGCTCGGGGGATACTGCGACGAGTACGGCCTCGATCTGATCTTCATCGTCGCCCCGACGACAGCCGGCGATCGGCTCGATCGGATGATGGAGCGGGTTTCCGGCTACGTCTACGTGCAGGCCCGTCTGGGCGTGACCGGGGCGCGGTCCGATCTCTCGGATCAGACCGAGGAGACGCTCGCCCGACTGGAGGGCCACGACGTCCCGAAGGCCGTCGGGTTCGGTATCTCGACGGGCGAACACGCCGAGGCGGTCGTCGCGGCGGGCGCCGACGGCGTGATCGTCGGCTCAGCGCTGGTCGATATCGTCGCCGAAGGACACGAAACCGGCGAGGAAACCGAGCGGACCGCCGGGAAACTCCGATCACTCGCGGCGGAGCTGAAAGCGGGGGCGCTGGCCGGCAAGGAGCGTCGTCCGCGACCGGAAGGAACATGAGGGAACCTCTCACACTCACAGATACCATGACACCAGGGATCGACGCACGCCTGCGACGCATCGGAACCGACGGCCGCTACGTCATGGTTCCGATGGATCACGGACTCACACTCGGTGCGGTAACGGGGCTCAAAGACATCGAATCGACGATCGACGCCGTCACCCGCGGCGGGGCGGACTCGGTTTTGACCCAGAAAGGGATCGCCCACCGGGTCCACGGCAACAAAAACGGGGCGGGATACATCGTCCACCTCAACGGCTCGACGGTCATCGGCCCGGATTCGAACGACAAGCGGGCGACCGGCTCGGTCGAGGCCGCGCTGCGTGCGGGCGCCGACGCCGTCTCCTTTCACATAAACGTCGGCTCGACGTACGAGCGCGAACAGATCGAGAAACTCGGTCAGCTGACCGACGAGGCCGCCGAATACGGGATACCGGTACTCGCGATGACGTACGCCCGCGGTCCCGACACCGAGGAGGACGACCCGGAGGCGCTCGGCCACGCCGTCCGGCTCGGCGAGGAACTCGGCGCGGACCTCATCAAGACCGGTTACAGCGGCGACGCCGAGAGCTTCGAGAGCGTGTGTGAGTCGACGGCCCGACCGGTGCTCATCGCCGGCGGCTCGCCGGACGGCGACCGCGAGTCGCTTCGTGCGGTCCGGGGCGCGATGGACGCCGGCGCCGCCGGCGTCTCGATGGGCCGGACGATCTTCCAGCACGACGATCCCGAACGGATGGCCCGGGCGGTCTCGCTCGTCGTTCACGAGGGTCACGGCGCCGACGAGGCCCTCGAACGAGCCGAACTCGCGGACTGACCGGCCCGCCTTGGCCCTCGAAGCGTCGTTCGTCGGCCGACACTCGTGGTACCGCGACCCGCACAAGGGTTATACGCGTGTCGACTGTACGTTTATTTGCAATGTCAAACGGTAAGGTTGATTTCTTCAACGACACTGGCGGTTACGGTTTCATTTCGACTGAGGATTCCGACGAGGACGTGTTCTTTCACATGGAGGACGTTGGCGGAGAGGATCTGACGGAAGGAACGGAACTCGAGTTCGAGATCGAGGACGCCCCCAAGGGCCCCCGCGCGACGAACGTCGTCCGCAACTAACGCTCGAACCCGCGATCGGTTCGTAAGCACACACCGGCCTCGCTAGCGCGATTCCGTGTATTACTCGTTTTTCCGAAGACAGCGCCCGACAGCGCCCGGTTCGGGTTTCTATCGTTTGTCGTCAAAAACGCCGGCGACTGCTACTCCGTTTCACGTTCGCGCAGTTCCGTCCGGCGGATCTTGCCGGTCGTGGTCGTCGGCAGCGACTCGACGAACTCGATCTCGCGGGGGTACTCGTGTTTCGCGAGATTCTCTCTGACCAGCGATCGGATCGACTCCCGGAGGTCGTCGCCGGCCGCCGCCCCCTCGACCGGCTGACAGAACGCCTTGATGACCTCGCCGCGGATCTCGTCGGGGACGCCGACGACACCGACCTGCTCGATGTCGGGGTGTTCGAGGATCGCGTCCTCGACCTCCCCGGGGCCGACCCGGTAGCCGCTGGTGATGATGAGGTCGTCGTCGCGCGCTTTGAACCAGAGATACCCATCGGCGTCGAACTCGCCGAGGTCGCCGGTCCGGTGGTATTCGCCGACGCGGACGGCGTCGGTCTGTTCGGGCTCGTTCCAGTACTCCTCGAAGATGACCGGATCGTCACCGTGTTTGACGGCGATCTCGCCGACTTCGCCGGGATCCAGTTCCGTCCCCGTCTCGCCGTCGATGACGGCGACGTCGTGGCCGGGGACCGGCTTGCCCATACTGCCCGCCTCGGCGGGAAACCACTCCCGGCAGTTGCAGACGAGCAGGTTGGCCTCGGTCTGGCCGTAGAGTTCGTTGACCGCGACGCCCCCGAGTTCGTCGTCGGCCCACTCGAGGATCTCGGAGGTCAGCGGCTCGCCGCCCGAACAGATCGCCGAAAGCGAGAGGTCGTACGCCGAGACGTCGGTTCCCATCAACATCCGGATCGCCGTCGGCGGGAGGAACGTCGAGGTCACGTCGAACTCGGCCATGATCGAAAGCGCCGTGTCGGCGTCGAAGCCCTCCATCGGATAGTCGACGACCGGCCGGCCGTAGTGCCAGGCCGGGAAGAGCAGATCGCCCATCGCGCCGATCCACGCCCAGTCGGCGGGCGTCCAGAAGATCCCCTCGGAGACGTCGAGTTCGAAGTACATCCGGAAGGCCGGACAGTGCCCGACCCAGACCGACTGGGTGTGTAACGCGCCCTTGGGTGGCCCCGTCGAACCGCTCGTGTACATGATGATACCCGGCGTGTCGGGGCCGGTCTCGACGGGCCGGAAGCCGGGATCGGCCGCCTCGATCGCCGCCCCGAACGCCGTCGCCCCGTCGTGGCCCCCCGCGTTTCGCCAATCGACCTCGAGGACAGTCTCGAGGGCCGGACAGTCGCCCCGAACCGAAGCGACCGTCCCGTAGTTGTCGCTGTCGGTGACGACGGCGGCCGCGCCGCTGTCCTCGAGGCGATACCCCAGCCCGTCCGGGCCGAAAAGCACCGAGAGGGGCATCGAGACCGCACCGAGTTTCCAGCAGGCCAGATGCGTCACCGGGTTCGCGGGCACCTGCGGCAACACGACCCCGACCCGATCGCCCTTCCCGATCCCCCGATCGGCCAGCGCCGCGGCGAGCCGATCCGACCGACGATCGAGGTCGGCGAAGGTGTAGCGCTCCCGGCGGCCGTCCGGGCAGGCCTGATACAGGGCGACCCGGTCGGGTTCGTCGTGTTTCCCGACCAGATCGTGGGCCGCGTTGTAATCGGCGGGAACGTCCCAGCTGAAGTCCTCGCGGGCACGTTCGTAGCTCTCCGTCGGCATCGTGACATGCCACGCCATACCGGTGTCTCGCGTGGGGCAAAAATAAAATGGGGTGGCCGGGGACCCGTTTCGGGTCGGGCGAGTCCCGCCACGTTCAATAGCCGCCCCCGCCACCGGAGACGTATGACACGCTCCGTATGGCTGAAAGCCGACGACGAGGTCGGCGACTGGGAGGCGCGAAGGCGGCGTATCACTGCCGGCCTCGAGGCCGGCGTCGACTGGGTACTGGTCGACAGACGCGACGTCGACCGCGTTCGGGAACTCGGCCGCGTCGACGTCGCCGCCTTCGCCGGCGACGACGTCCACGTCATGGACGCCGAGAACGACGAGGGGAACGAACCGGACGCGGTCGTCGTCGGGAAGAACGGCGAGGGCGACGGGACCGTCGATCTCCCCTCGGATCTCTCGGGATCGGCAGACCTGACGACGCTTCGCCGACACGACGGCCCCGGTGGCGCGTACGTCCGGATCCTCGGCCCGGAGTACGAGTCCTTCGCCGAGACCGCCGCCGGGGACGCCGAATACACGCTCGTCGTCGGCGAGGACTGGCAGATCATTCCGCTGGAGAACCTCATCGCCCGCATCGGCGAGGAGACCGACCTCGTCGCCGGCGTCCGGTCCGCCGAGGAGGCACAGACGGCCTTCGAGACGCTGGAGATCGGCGCCGATGCGGTCCTTCTGGACACCGACGACCCTGACGAGATCCGGGCGACCGTCGAGGCGAGGGACGCCACCGAGCGCGAACGGCTCGATCTCGTGTCGGCGACCGTGACCGAGATCGAGGAGGCCGGCTCGGCCGACCGGGTCTGTGTCGACACCGCCTCGATGCTCGAACACGACGAGGGGATGCTCGTCGGCTCGATGAGCCGCGGGCTCTTTTTCGTCCACGCCGAGACCGCCGACTCGCCGTACGTTGCGTCTAGACCGTTCCGCGTCAACGCCGGGGCCGTCCACGCCTACGTCCGGACCCCCGACGGCGGGACGAAGTACCTCTCGGAGCTGAAATCCGGCGACGAGGTACAGATCGTCGACACCGAGGGGGAGACCCGCGAGGCCATCGTCGGCCGCGTGAAGATCGAAAAGCGCCCGATGTTCCGGATCGAGGCCGAACTCGAGAACGGCGACCGGATCGAAACGCTGTTGCAGAACGCCGAGACGATCAAGGTCGCGACCGGATCGGGGCGGAAAGCCGTCACCGAACTGGAGGCCGGCGACGGGATGCTCGTCCGTTACGAGGACGTCGCCAGACACTTCGGCGAGGTCGTCGAGGAGTCGATCATCGAGAAGTAGAACCGAGCAGGACCTCGACGAGCCGCCGGAGCGTCGCGAGGTCGTACTGGCCGGGGGCGGTCGCGTCCGCCGGATCGGCCGGCGCGTATCCGATCTTCGAGCCGTAGACGGGCGCGACCGCGCGGGTGTGGCTGCCGGCCTCGCCCATCGCCATCGTCGCGACCGCCCGCCCGTTCTCGGTCAGTTCGTGGGTCACGGACAGCACCGACAGCGCGTCCCCCCTGTCGGCGGCGGTGACGGCGAGTTTCCCGACGTCGCCGCGTTCACACGCCCGCCTGAGGAGCCGCTTTAGCTCCGGTTTCGGGGGTGTCCGTTCGAAGTCGTGCGCCGAGACGACGACGGCGACGCCGGCCTCGTTCGCCTGTTCTGTGAGCGCTCGCGCCGCCGCACGGTCCCCGCGGTCGCCCTCAAGCGCCGCGAGTTCGATATCGATCGCCGCGACGGCATCGTTTTCGACCGCCCGTTCGAGTGTCCCGATCCGGCCGTCGGCGGCCGCCCCGCCGCCTTCCCAGTCGGCGCGGTTCGTCGCGAGGATCGGCAACTCGCCGTCATATGACGAAAGCGCCGCCAGCGGGTCGGCGGCCAGGTCCATCCGGAACTCCAGGCAGTCCGCGGCCTCGCGGGCGGACGGCTCCGAATCCAGCGTCGCCGTCGGGGCCGCGAGCGTGAAGGCGTCGAAACCGAGGGTCATACCGATACACGGAGAGGAACAAACAAAAGGGCGCGGGATCAGACCCGGTCGAGGAACCGCGCCTGGGCCGTCGTCCCCTTGGTGCCGTAGTCGGTGACCTGCACCCGGATCGTCTCGCCGGGTTCGAGGGCGCCCGATCCGTCGGGGTCCGGAACGTCCCGGACGAACGTCTGGAGGCCGTTTATCGTTCCGCGGATCTCCGGCGGGACGCGGTCGTACTGGGTCTCCTTGACGACGAGTTCGTACGTCTCGCCCTTCTGTGCGGCCGCCTCCGGCGGGCGTTTCTGTGCGTCCCTGTGGGCGCGATCACGCTCACGCTGTCCGGCGGTGTCGGGGCGGCCACCCCCACGGCGGCGAAGCAGCCAGACGAAAGCGAGGAGACCGAGCACGACCGCCGCGCCGGGGACCAGCAGTTCTGTCATTGCGGGGCGTTCGTGACGATCCGACAAATCCGTTGTGCCCTCGTGGAACCGAACACGGGATATTATGTTTCGGTACCCATAATGCGCGTGTAACCGTCTATGATCGCCCGCGTATCGAGTGCCAAACCGAGCTGTCCGGAGGGGCTATGACCGTTGCCAGCCAGCCGGGCGGCGCGCTGTATCTCGGGTATCTGGTACTCTTCGGCCTCGGAGCCCTGCTCTGTTTCGTCAGTCTCCCCGGAGCGAGACGCGTCGAGGATCGCGATACCCGGATCGGGCTGGCGGCGCTGCTCGTTATCAGCGGGGCGTGGGCGACGAGTCACTTCGGGTATCTCGCGGCACCGACGGCGCGTCTCCAGCACGGCTTTTATCTCTTCGGTCTCGTGGTCGGGTTGGGCGCCGTCGGGCCGTGGCTGTACTTCTGTTCGGCCTACACGGGGCGGACGCTCCATCGGGATCGACGGATCCGCTGGGCGGCGGCGCTCACGTACCTCTCGATCGTCTCGATCAAGCTCACGAACCCGCTCCATCAGCTCTACTACGTCACCGAACCCGCGAGCACGCCGTTCCCACACCTCCAGATCACCCACCAGCCGATCCACTGGATCGTGATGGGGCTCGCCTACTCGCTGGCGACGATCGGCTTTTTCATGCTGTTCGAGCTGTTCTACAAGACTGACTACGACGTGACGCCGCTTGCGGGGCTGGTCGCGCTCACCGCGCTTCCGATCGGACTGGACGTCGCGGGCTCCGTGAGCCCGTTCGTCCTGGAGCTCACCTACTCGCCGCTCGGCGTCGCCGCCTTCGCGGCCGGCGTCATGTTCGTTTACGCCGACCAGTTCCGGACGCTCCAGATCGCGGGCGGGGGTAATGACCCGGTCGTGATCCTCGACGACGACGATACCGTTCGGGAGGCGAACCGGGAGTCCCGGGAGCTGTTCTCACAGCTCGAAGGCGAGAACGCGATCGGCCAGCCGCTGCACACGGTGCTCCCGAAAATCGCCGAGGTCGCCGTCGAAGATCGGCCCGTGATAGAGCGGCGAACCGGGGGCGCGACACGGTACTACCAGGTCTCCTCGAACCCCTTCGCTGCCGGGCAGGCCGAGATCGGTCGGGTGCTGACGTTCGCCGACGTGACCGAACGCGAACGGTACCGTCGGGAACTGGAGCGGCAGAACGAACGCCTCGATACCTTCGCGAGTATGATCTCCCACGACCTCCGGAACCCGCTGAGCGTCGCGAAGGGGAACCTCGATCTCGTCCGTGCAGAGACCGACCACGAAGATCTCGAGACCGTCGCCGGGGCGCTCGACCGGATGAACGACCTCATCGAGGACGTCCTCCGGCTGGCTCGGCAGGGCCAGCCGATCGACGAGACCGAGCCGGTCGGTCTGGAAGCGATCGCGGAACGGAGCTGGGAGATGGTCGAATCGGTCGACACCGAGTTGGTCGTCGGGGACACGGCGGAGATCGAGGCCGATCCCGACCGACTCCAGCAACTGCTCGAAAACCTGTTCCGGAACAGCGTGGAGCACGGCGGGGACGACGTCACCGTCAGTGTCGGCACGCTCGATCGCGGCGGCTTCTACGTCGAGGACGACGGCCCCGGAATTCCCGAGGACATCCGCGGGGAGGTGTTCGGATCCGGATTCACGACGGACGAGGAAGGAACCGGGTTCGGACTGGCGATCGTCGAGGAGATCGTCGAGGCCCACGGCTGGGCGATCCGGGCGACGGAGGGCCGGGAGGGGGGTGCCCGATTCGAGATCAACATATAAGCGTTCGACCGAACCGGCCGGCGGGGCGACGGCGGCAACGGCCGTGTCACGTCCCGTCCTATCGTCGACGAAAACACCAAAGTATTTAAATACCTTTCGCCCGTTCTTTATTTACGATAACTGACCGGGTCTTTCTGGGGTAATCCCCTGCCTGGCAGCCCCCGCCACGTAGCATGAGCGAACACACACATACTCGAACGCGATCGACCGAGACCGAAGCAAAGACCGAAAGCGAAAGCGAAGAGACGACCGGCTGTCCGGAGTGTGGCGGCAAACTCGCCGCCGACACCGAACACGGCGAAACCGTGTGTCGGGACTGCGGTCTCGTCGTCGAGGAGGACGAGATCGACCGCGGGCCGGAGTGGCGCGCCTTCGACAGCGCCGAGAAGGACGAAAAGAGCCGCGTCGGCGCGCCGACGACCAATATGATGCACGACAAGGGCCTCTCGACGAACATCGACTGGCGCGACCAGGACGCCTACGGGAACTCGCTGGATTCCCGGCAGCGTCAGAAGATGCAACGGCTCCGCAAGTGGAACGAGCGGTTCCGGACCCGCGATTCGAAAGAGCGCAACCTCAAACAGGCCCTCGGCGAGATCGATCGGATGTCCTCGGCGCTCGGGCTGCCCGAAAACGTCCGCGAAACTGCAAGCGTCATCTACCGCCGCGCGCTCGACGAGAACCTCCTGCCCGGCCGCTCCATCGAGGGCGTCTCGACGGCGTCGGTCTATGCGGCGGCCAGACAGGCGGGCGTCCCCCGCAGCCTCGATGAAGTCGCCGGTGTCTCCCGCGTCGAGAAAAGCGAGATCGCCCGCACGTACCGCTACGTGGTCCGGGAACTCGGACTCGAGGTCGCACCCGCCGACCCCGAGAGCTACGTCCCCCGCTTTGCGAGCGAACTCGGCCTCTCGGAGGAAGCCGAGAACCGCGCCCGACAGCTCCTGGGCAACGCCAAAGAGCAGGGCGTCCACTCCGGGAAGTCGCCGGTCGGGCTCGCCGCCGCCGCCGTCTATGCCGCCTCCCTTCTCACCAACGAGAAGACGACACAGGCGGCCGTCTCGGAGGTCGCCGACATCTCCGAGGTCACCATCCGGAACCGGTATCACGAACTTCTGGAAGCCGAGCAGGATCTCGCGTTCGCCTGAGCCGGAGCCCGGTTTTTAAATTCAGATCCGCGCCGGCCGCGCGGTTTTTGTCCGTCCGAACCCTCGAGAGAGACGTGCGGGAGTTCGCCTTCGAACTCGCGGTGTGTGCCGCCCTAGAGGCCGAAAGCGACGGCCTCATCGCCCGCCAGCTCGGCACGCACGCCCGGATCGTCGACGTCGTCGAAGTCGTTCCGGGGCCGGACTTCGAGACGCGAACCGAGATCACCTCCGGGACGATTCCGGGACCGGCGATCGAAAGCGCGGTCGGCGTCGGGCGGGCGCGCCGGGCGAGCGAGGCGATCGACGCCGCGCCCGAACGCGCCGAGACGATCGCGGACCGGGCGATCGAGGTCGGGTTCTTCGAGGCCGAACGGCGGAACGGCCGGCGGTACGTCCGGCAGACGACCCGGTATCCCGACTGGATCGGCGGGCTCAGGGCGTTCGAGAACAAGCCGGACCTCGGTCGGCCGGGCGAACTCGAACGCCAGCTTCGGACGGACGTCTCGCTCGGGCTCTTCGATGAGGTCGTCCTCGTGACGGCCTCCTACGTCACCGGCGCCCACCTCAACCGGATCCCCGAAGCCGTCGGCGTCCGCCGGTTCGACACCGAGACCGGGACCGTCGAGACGGTCCGGGAGCCGGATCGGCTGGCGACCGACGAGGGCGGGGTCGCCATCACCGAAGAACAGCCCGCGCGCGTCGACATCGAACCGGTCACCGCCGAGGAGAAAGCCCGGCTCCGCCGGCGGATCGCGGAACGTGCCTACGGCAAAGGGTGGCGGCCGGAGACACTGCCCGCGTGCGAACAGGCGAGGGCCCGTGGGCCACCCTTCGCGCCCGAGGACGCTCTCCCGTACTGCGCCTGGAAGGGGCGGTTCGTCGACCCGGCCAGGGAGTGTGGTCCCGACTGCGGAGGACACTCGCCCGCCGAACCGCCCGAAGCGGATCCGGAGACGATCAGGGACCGGCGGACGCCTTGGATCGCGGATCCCGACGGCGTCGTCAGACGGCAGGCCGGACTCGACCGGTTCGGCCGGGAGTGACCGCCGTCGCTTACAACGAGAACCGCTCGCCGTCGACGGCCATATCGTCCGCGAACGCCTCGCCGGCCGGGATGTAGTGTGAGAGGTGGACGATCCGGTAATCGTCGGCAGCGAGGTCGTCGGCGAGTACCCGCGCACCCTCGATCGTCATGTGTTTGGTCCCGAACGTCCGGTAGGTGCCCTCGGCGTCGGGGTGATCGCCGCCGATGGGGTGGTGTTCGGCGTGGATCGACGGGACGATCCCGTCGACGAAAAGCAGGTCCGGATCCCGGAGTCGGTCCCGGGAGTCCGCGCCTATCCCGTAGTTGCTGTCGCCCGACAGCGACAGCTTTGTACCGGTCTCGGGGTCCTCAATCGCGAGCCCATAACAGACGAGGGGCGGATGCTCGACGGGAACGAGCGTCACCTCGAGCCCGCAGGCCTCGAAGGGTTCGAAGGGAGAGCGGGGCTCGACGGTGATCGCATCGAGGTAGTGATACTTCTCGGCGACCGTTTCGGCGACGCTTTGGCCGGTCTCGGGGTCGGTCTCGTCGGCGGCGAAGACGGGGACGTCCTCTAAGAGTCGGTAGGCGTTGCCCAGCCCGTCGAGGTGATCGAAGTGGATGTGGCTGATGAGGATCGCATCGGGCAGCGGCACTTCGTGGGTCAGAAGCTGCGATCGGAGGTCGGGACTGGCGTCGACGAGCAGCGACTCGCCGGTGCGTTCGTTGTGGACGTGGACCGAAAACCGCGAGCGCTCGACGCCGCGTTCGCGAGCGCGCCGGCACGTGTCACAATCACAGTCCGGCGTTGGCGTCCCCGTCGTGTCGCCGGTTCCAAGCAGCGTGACGTCCATCAGTGATCGTGTGCGTGCCCGTCCGATCCGCCGGCGACCAACGCGTCACCGTCGCCGTCGATCATGTCCATGTTCTTCAGGTTGTCCCGCTCTTCGAAGCCTTCGATCGCCTCCAGGAGGTCCTCCTGTGTCAGGGTCGTCCGTTCCTCGGTCAGCGCATCGAGGACAGCCTCCCGGAGGACGAGCCGGAGATCGCTGCCGGTGAGCCCTTCGGTCGCCTCCGCGAGCGCGTCGGGGTCGAAGTCGTCGATATCCATCCGCCGGGTGACGATCCGGAGGATGTCGGCCCGCATCCCCGAGTCGGGTTTCGGGAAGTTGACGATCTCGTCGAAGCGCCGCCAGGCGGCCGCATCGAGCTGGTCCGGGTGGTTCGTCGCGCCGATGAGCAACACGTCGTCCTGTATCAGCGAGATCTCGTCGATGCTCTTCAACAGCGTGTTGACCGC
>NZ_JAHLKM010000015.1:63671-65733 GCF_024449025.1 Natronomonas aquatica
GACGTTTTTCGCCGTCTCGCCGAGGTACTGGCTCGTGATCATCGAGAGTTTGACCTCGACGAACGGGAGATCCAGATCCTGTGCGAGCGCACGCGCGACGGAGGTCTTGCCCGTACCCGGCGGGCCGACAAACAGCAGTTTGCCGATCTCCCTGAGGCCGATCTCGGCGAGATAATCGCGGTGTTCGATCGCCTTGGCGACCTTGTGGATCTCGTTTTCCTGATCGGCGGTCAACACGAGGTCCTCGAGCGTCATCTCGATCTCCTCGGGGGCCCGGATCTCGACGAGATCGAGCATCTCTTTTTCGTCCTCGTCGAACATCTCCTCGAGGAGCGAATCGATCCAGACCCGGTCGGCGTGGATCGGACGGTTCTTCTCGCGTGCGGTCTCGTAATCGACCTCGTCGTCGACTTTGTCGCCGAAGGCGTACGCGAGCGTCGGGTTGTCGTGGAGCGTCTCCGCGGAGATTCGTTCGAGGAACCACGACTCGGCCATCTCGCGGTCGGTGAACTCGATCTTCCCGGAGAACTCGTCGCGGTCGGTGAACATCAGCCCCGAGATAGCGTCCCACGGCCGATCGACGCCGGTCGCGGCGGCGGCGGTGTTCGTGGTCGTCGTCAGCGGGCGTTCGACCTCGCCGTCCTCCCAGAAGACGCGCCGGTATCGGGGCGGGAGATCCCGCTCGTCGAGATCGCGGTGTTCGGTGTAGATCGCCGCAGTCAACAGGAACTCAACGACATCGAGTTCGGGGCTGCTCATTCCCCGCATTCTTGTAGCGAGGCGGGTATAAGCCCGTCGAAACCGCACTCGAACGTGGAACCGACGGTGCGGCGGGCCGAACGGACACCGAAGTCGGTTTATCCGTGTCGCCGCTGAATGGGTGTATGTCGCTTCGCGTGACGTTTCTCGGGACGGGCGGAGCCGTACCGACGACCCAGCGGAACACGAGCTCCGTCTTCTGTCGCCGGGAGGGCGATCGCCTGCTCTTCGACTGCGGCGAGGGGACCCAACGACAGATGATGCGGTTCGGGACCGGGTTCGGCGTCTCACACGTCTTCCTCACGCATCTGCACGGCGATCACACCCTGGGGCTGCCGGGGTTACTCCAGACGATGGATTTCAACGACCGTGAGGCGGCGCTTTCGATCCACACCCCGAAGGGGACCGCAGGCGATCTCCGGGCGATGCTCGAGGCCGCCGCGGGCCGTCCCTCGTTTCCGCTCTCGATCCGCGGGGTCGGCGACGGCGACGTCGCGCTCGAACGGCCGGCATACGAGATCCGGGGGTTCGGGACCGACCACGACGCGCGGTCGGTCGGGTACGCCCTGATCGAAGACGAGCGCAAGGGCCGGTTCGACCGCGAGCGTGCCGAGGAACTCGGCGTCCCGGTCGGGCCGAAGTTCCAGCGGTTGCATGCGGGCGAGGCGGTCGAACTGGAGGACGGGACCGTCGTCGAACCCGAACAGGTGGTCGGCGATCCCCGCCCCGGCCGGCGGGTCGTCTACACCGGCGACACGCGACCGACCGACCGGACCGCCGAGATGGCCGCGGGGGCGGATCTTTTGATCCACGACGCGACGTTCGGCAGCGACAACGCGGGGCGGGCGGGTCGGACCGCCCACTCGACGGCCGGCGAGGCGGCCGAACTCGCCGACCGGGCGGACGCGAGACGGCTGGCGCTCGTCCACGTCTCCTCGCGGTACGCCGGCAGCGTCGCCCCGCTCGAGCGGGAAGCTCGCGAACGCTTCGACGGCGAGCGCGCCTTCGTCCCCGACGACGGCGACGTCGTCTCGGTTCCGTATCCCGACGTCAAGTAGGCATCCGTCGATCCGGCTCTGTTGAAATAATTAAATACTGATACAAGCTGGGTGCTGAATACAGAGAATTCAGCAACTCTGAATCCGATCACTTAGCTCAATTTATACCGTCTGTGCCATCCGGTAATCGAATCAGAAATGAGTAGGATGTTATTACTAACCAGATAGGAGCGTGTCATAGAAAGCCTCCCAAGGGAGGCCGCAGGGTTTGGAAACTGTGTCCAGCAGTACCAACGCCCTGCAAG
>NZ_JAHLKM010000016.1 GCF_024449025.1 Natronomonas aquatica
GTCCAGCACTGGCTCAAGTCTGGTACTGGACGGGCCACCAGTCAACTGGCCCTCAAGTCAGGGACGTTGAATGCGAACGGAGATTATACGCCTTCCGAGTTGCTCGGATAGAGCGGGAGTCCACTGACAAGCCTCGGGGCTTGACCCCGAGGCGGTTGACGAACACGCCCGCGCCGTAGCGTCGGTTCTCCCAACCCCAGCCGGCCGCGACTGGCGCCCTCGTGGACGATGTGAACGGTTCCGGTGTCGGACCCGTCGCACTCCCCGCTGCCGTCGAACACCGGCGTGGTGATCCGTGACTGTGTCAATCCCCGCGATTTTGTGCCTCGTGACATCTCACCTGAGAATATGCAGGACCGTCCGGATACCACCGACGGTACGATCTCATCGGACGAACTCACCGACCTCCTCGCCGACGCGACCGGCACCGACACCGAGGAGATCGAGGCGACGGCCGATCGTGCCGACGAGTAGGCGGTCTGTTCCTACTGAAAACATCGGGTAGGGCTCTCTTTGATGTCCTCTCATGGACACACCGGCGTCGAACCTGTTATAGATGTCTCGTTATATGATTGAGTCGCTAAAGGGTGTTGAACCCTTTTAAATATGCCCGGGGAGGGCTCCGAACCCTCGATCTCCGCATGTCCCAGGAACGAGACGCAGGCAGCGTCTCGGGACACGGCGGCTACCGCCTCGTACCCTATGAGTGCGGCGCTATGTCCAGCTAAGCCACCCGGGCGCGTTTTCGGGTAGCCCGCTCTCGCCCTTCAACTTTCCTATCTCCCTCGGCCGGTTCGGGGTGTCACCGCCCCCCACGACCACCTCCTTTTATACTATTCTACCGGTACACCACAGATATGGACGCACTCCCGGAGCTGCTATCCGAGACCGTTGGTAACGCGACGGTCGTCGACACCGTCGACATCGGCGGCGGCGACGCGGTCGCGGTGACACACCGAGCGACGCACGTGTACCGGTCGGACGGGCTGTTGAGCGACGAGTCGGTCGAAACGTTCGAACACGACACCGATCGGCTGTCGGTTCGATCCAAGCGCCGCAAAAGCGAGATCCATCTGGAAGACATCGACAGCGAACGGAGCTTCACTGTCGCCTCCAAGGTCGCCGACCCCATCGTCGAGGCGATGCTCGAGGGGGTCCTCCGAACGACCGGCGCTATCGGTGCCGACGAGGAGGTCATAGCACAGTTCCGTTTCAGCGAGCTGACGTTCGTCGTCACCGGAACACAGCTGCTCGAACACGTCGGCAGCGCCGTCTGGGACGGCGACTTCGATGCCGTCGAACACGCCGATCTCACCGGTCTCGACTTCGAGAAGGGCAGCGTCGCGACACAGGTGGTGATCGAGACCGACCGCCGACGCCGGCGCGTGAAAGTACCGAACGAACACGCCGGCGGCGTCCGACGGGCGATACAGGACGCCGTCTTCGGGTTCTACGGCGTATCCTCGCTCGAGGAGCTCCGGGCGGAGTTTTCCGCGGCCGCCGAGTCCGAACCGGGTCCGGACGGGGCGATCGGATCCGATCAAGCCGGTAACGACCGGCCGTCGACCGACGGTCCGCGGACAGGGTCCTCGGAGTCGGACGCAAGCGAGGAGACAGAACAGTTCGTTTCGGCGGACTGGACGTCGGCGGACGACCGCGACACCGAAACGACCGCCTGGAATACGGGGATGCCCGAGGAACGGTCGGGAATCTCCGGTTCGACCGGCGAGGCGTCCGGGGACGGGGCGTCCGATCCGGACGTCGCGAGGCTCACAAAGCAGGTCGAAGCGCTCTCAGAGCAGGTCGAACACCAGACCGAACTCATCGAGTCACAGGGGGAGCTGATCGAACAGCTCGTCGACGAACTCCGTCGCGGCCGCTGACCTGCCCCCTACTCCCGCCCCGTCACTTTCCGGATACACGAGGAGCCGAACGGTCCGTGTTCGCCGGCCTCGAGTTTCATGAAATAGCCCGTCGAGAGCGACGCGCCACAGCGCCGGCACTCGAAGTCCCCGTCGCGTTCGACGACGTCGCTCTCGAAGCTGAGAAACTGCCCGCCCGTCGGACGGACGGTATCGCCCTCGCGGGTGATGTGGCCGCGCTTTTCGGCTTCCTCGAGGATCGCCCGGGTCGTCTCCGGGTGGGTGCTGATCGTCTCGATCCGGTCGACGACGTCCGAAAGCGGGAGTTCGGTGTGTTCGAGCCTGGCGAGTAGTTGTACACCGAGTTCGACCGGATCGGCCTCGCGCGTCACGCCGTCGGCTACGGCGGCGAATCTCAATAGTTTTCGGAACGACTGCCGTCACTCCGAGCCACACGACCACAAAAGGTTTGTCTCAGCGAACGGTTCCTCTTGGCGTGCACCGTGCGACCGTCCGCCAGCTCGCTGGGATCGCCGTCGTCGCCGCGATCGCGGTGACGGCCGCGCACGCCAGTTCCCCGAACGCCGTTCTCGCGGCCCTCGAGACGCTTCTTGCCCGCCCAGTCCTGCTTTCGGCCGCCCTTTTCGTGTTGTATCTCGTCCGGCCGCTGTTGTCGTGGCCGATCAGTGCGCTCTCGGTTCTCCTCGGCTACCTCTTCGGGCCCGCGGTGATCCCGATCGCGCTTGCAGGAGCCGTCCTGACGACGCTGCCGGCGTACCTGATCGCCCGGTGGTTCGACCACGAGGTCGGCCTCCTCGGCCGTCTCGGTGACGCGGGGACGTCCTTCCGGCGGACGACCGGCGACCTCCGGGGGGTCATCGCGGTTCGGCTGGCGCCGCTGCCGACCGATCCGGTGTCCTACGCCGCGGGCATCGCCGGCGTCCCTGGCCGTCCGTACGTCCTGGGAACCGCGATCGGGGAGTCCCCCTGGGTCGTGGCGGCCGTCCTGCTCGGGGCCTCGATGGGCCAGTTGACGACCACCGGCGTCTCGACGAGTCCGCTCGTGCTCGCGACGGCGGTCGCGCTCGCGGTTCTCTTTGCAGTCTCGCGGCCGGCGTACAGACGGCTCTCCGAGGACCGAACGCTCAGAACGTAAACGGGTCGCTACAGTCGACGACGACCCCGTGCTGGGGGCAGACGTACTTGCAGTGTCGCTTGTACATCTGTGTCTCACATATCGGACAGGGCCGGCCCGCCACGTCCTCGTCCATACCCTCTACGGGGACGAGGCGGACAAAAAAGCTCCGAGGCCGACGGCCGACGGCTTCAGTTCAACACTCCGACCAACCGCAACTCTCGCAGGTCTTACAGCCCTCAGAGTAGTACAGTGTCATGCTTCCGCATTCGGGACACTCGGGTGACTCTCCGGAGTCGATGAGCGACTGGGCGGCGTCGGTGTCGTCGTTCGGCGAGGCCGGATCACCGCTGTTCGTGTCGATGTCGGCATCGGTACCCGTAGCGGCGATCGCCCCGCCGTCCGTCTCGGGCGGCGACTTGCGTGGCGTCTCGGATCCTTCGCCCCCCTCGTCGGCGATCTCGGTGAGGTTCTGCTGTTGGGGGTAGGCCTTGTCGACCTCGCCGTCGAGGTACCGGCGCATCGCCGTCCCGATGGCGTCCGGGATCGAGTTGATCTGTTCGCCCTTGTCCCAGGCGACTTTCGGCGAGCGGATCCCCTGGAGTTCGTCGGCGATCTCCTCGGGATCGACCCCGGAGCGGAGCGCCGTCGAGATCGTCTTCGCCAGGGCCTCGGTGAAAGAAGCGGTGAAGCCGCCGGAGTTGCCGATATTGGCGAAGAGTTCGAACGGCCGGCCGTTCTCGGGGTTCTCGTTGATGTTGACGTAGAGTTTCCCGTAGCCGGTGTCGATCCGCTGGGTGACGCCGTGGAGGACGTCCGGGCGCGGCTGTTTCTTCCCGAGGGTCGGCTGGGCGTCGAACAGCGCTTCGATGTCGGTTTCGAGCGCCGCACGGACCTCCTCGTTGTCGAGAAAGCCCTCGATGCCGCCGAAGATCTCTTCGATGTTCTCGGTGATCGCCGCCGCGGCCTCGGATTCGTCCATCCCGGCGAACTCGGTGTTCTGTGCCCGGGTCGTGAGCACCTGCTTCGAGCGGGTGCCGTCGCGATAGTAGGTGACGCCCTTGCCGCCGTGGTCGTAGATGTACTCGAAGACCTCCTTTGCGTCCTCCAGCGTCGAGTCGTTCGGCGCGTTGACGGTCTTCGAGATCGCCGAATCGACCCCCTCCTGACAGGCGACCTGGACGCCGGCGTGATCCTTCGCCGAGAGGTCCCCGGTCGTCACGAACAACTCGCCGATGGCATCGGGCACCGTCGAGAGGCCGTCGATCCCGTCGAACCCGTTTCGGCCATCTGCTCTTGGGCTTCCCGTTTGACCGCCTCGACGTCGAGGTCGTTCTCCTCTAAGACGCGGAGGAAGTAATCGTCGAACTCGACGAGCATCTCGTCGCCCTGGACGTCGTCGGAGACGTTCTTGTAGTAGGCGACGTTGTAGATCGGCTCACAGCCGCCGGTCGTGTTGCCCACCATGCTCGTCGTCCCGGTCGGCGCGATCGTCGTCGTGTTGTGGTTCCGCATCTCGAAGCCGTCTTCCCACTCGTCGGCGTCGAGGCCGGTCTGTTTTTCGAACCACTCGCGGTACTCGGTGGGGTCGGCGTACTTGCTCTTCTCGAATTCGTCGAAGACGCCGCGTTCCTCGGCGAGTTCGTGGGAGGCCCACTTCGAACCGTGGTTGATGTGCCGCATCAGCTGTCGGGCGACCTCGTTGCCCTCCTCGCTGCCGTACTTGATGCCCAACTGGATGTACAACTGGGCCAGTCCCATCACGCCGAGACCGATCTTCCGCATCTCCCTGACCTTCTCTTCGATCTTCGGCACCGGGAAATCCGACATCGTAACGACGTTCTCGAGGAACCGTGTGCCGAGTTCGATGCGCCGATCGAACTCCTCGATGTCGATGGCGTCCTCCAGGAAGGCGTCGACGGCGGCTTCGAGATCTGCGTACTCCCCGCCGTGGTTGTCGTACCAGACACGCCAGTCCGGCGCGTCGAGGTCCGCGAGCGTCGAGAGGTTGATGTGGCCGAGGTTGCAGGCCTCGTATTCCTCGAGCGGCTGCTCGCCGCAGTTTCCGGTAAACGCGTGTGAGAGAGCGAACGTGTGCGTCTCTTCACCGACACGGAGGTCCCACACCGGTCCGCTCTCCTCGGCTGGTGTAACCGATTCGACAATCGCATTGTCCGACCGGGTGTTCCCCCTATCAGGGGTTTTAATATCAGCCAGTGAGGCAGCCTTCGATTCGTGAGTGAGATCGAACGTCTGCCGGAATCGATGGGCCTGTGTCCGCGAGAGCTTTAGATCCCATCGCTCATACGAGTCGTTCCATTTTTCGGTCTGGGAATTACGAAGGCTTGTCTTGAGTCCGTAGAAACCGAGTAGATCGGAAACGTCCTTGATTAACTGTTCCTTCGAGGAGACGAGCACGATTCTGTGTTCGTCCTCGTCAATGAACCCGTCCGCAGAGAACAGTCCGTCAATAAACCCTTTCCTGAACGACTCGGAAGCGTCGCTCCAGAGACTGTCGGGAAGTCCCGCCCGTTTCTTTTCGACGCCGTATTCGTCCATTTTACCCCGTAGTGCGGCGTGACTCGCATGGACCTCGTACCAGGGTTCGCCGTCGCGCTGTCGTTCCGTCGGTTCGTATCTGACTCCGGTAATGTCCTCTAAGGTGTCGAGTACCCGGTCCATTACCCCTGCACCCGTGTCCTCTTCCGAGAAAATTAATCCGTACTGTGTGCGACCGTCCTTCCGATGGGTAACACTTCCATCGCCGTATAGCCAGCCGACCAAGAACCCTTCGTCGTGATCGCCAACGCTTCCGTATCGCAGGCTCTTTCGATGTTTGATCGGAAGGTGCTGACCGCGTTCGAGGTCAGTAGTTTTAGTGCGCTCGTAAGTCCCGTCCCGATGAACTGGCCACTTATGTTCTTCAGTCGCCAGATACGTCTTCCCGTTTTCGAGTTCGACCTCGTACAGCGTTTCGTCGTCTCCCGAACGGTGACAGACCGCCTCTGCCCATTCACCACTCGCCGTGGGGACCTCGACTCGTCTTCCTTCTAACTCCTCGATATCGAGAACTCCCTGGTCGGTAAGAACCTTCGTGCCGGCCGCTA
Source organism: Natronomonas aquatica (assembly GCF_024449025.1). GTDB lineage: Archaea > Halobacteriota > Halobacteria > Halobacteriales > Haloarculaceae > Natronomonas > Natronomonas aquatica. Next base: position 6,105 of record NZ_JAHLKM010000016.1, read on the forward strand.
GTGACGGATTCGTAGCCAGTATCCGGTGATCCGGATGCTCCTCGACGTCGAAGGAGTGTTCCTTGTTCACCCGTTCGAGGTAGATCACGCCGGGTTCGCCGTTCTCGTGGGCGCCCTCGAGGATGTGCTCCCAGAGTGTCTCCGCCGGCACGGAAAGCACTTCCCCGACCTCGACGTGCTCGCCGAGGCCGAACATGTCGTACAGTTCCTTCGTCTCGGGGGTGGCGACGTGGGGCTCGCCGGTCCGGGGGTTGGTGAAGGTAAACTCCTCGCCCGCCTTCACCGCCTTCATGAAGCCGTCGGTGACGCCGACGGAGATGTTGAAATTCGAGAGGTGCCCCTCGACGGCGTTGCGGAGGTGTTCGGGGACGCGTCCCTCGTCGTCGATGAGTTCGCGAGCCTCATCCAGCGCCTCCTGGAAGGAGTTGTGCGTGAAGTCGTCGGGATCGTTCAGCCGGAGCGTCTCCGCCAGGGAGACGTCCTTGTTCTTGGCGTGGATGAACTGGATGACGTCCGGATGTGAGACCCGCATGACGCCCATCTGTGCGCCGCGTCGGGCGCCGCCCTGTGCTATAGTCTCACACATCTGATCGTAGGTCCGCATAAACGTGATCGGCCCGGAGGCGATCCCGCCGGTCGAGCCGACGGCGTCGCCGTATGGACGCAACTGCCAGAAGGCATACCCCATCCCGCCGCCGCTGTTGTGTGAGACGACGGAGTTCGCGACGTATTCGTGGTTCCCCTCGACGGTTACATCGTAGACTGTCTCGTTGCCGGCGTCCTCGACGGCGACGACCTCCTGTGTCCAGGTCGTTTCGGATTCGACTGTTCCGGCGGTCGTCGAACCGGTCTCCGACGTTACGAGCGATTCGGTCATCGTCTCGCTGCGAGTATCGACGAAGCCGACACGGTCGGCGAACCGGGACAGACCGAGTTCGTCAGTCGGCGCGACGGTAAAGTACTCGCGATCGTCGTCGTCCCACTCCCATTTCGTCGCGGGAACGCCGACGCCGAGAAGCAGTTGCAGGGTCTCGTCGGCCAGCCGTTCTGAAGCGCTATAGAAGCGCGGATACTTCTCTTTCCCGAGCGTTCCGTCGGTCGTAAAGAGCCCCCGGAGGAAGGCGTGGATCCGGTCGTGGTCGGCTTTCCGGATGCAGTCGGGGACGGACGCACTCGCCGAATCGGGTTTCGCGTCGCCGAAGTTCGAGAGCCACCAGCGTTTGATCTCGTGGCTGTGGATGACCGCCTCGTAACAGCCGTCGGCCCAGGTGTGATCGACACCGATGTCGAAAAGCGATCGCGAAAGCGAGTCGATGTGGTTGAGTACGTCGTCGCGGTTGACGTGGAACCGGATCCCGTCCTCGTGGACCGAGCCGTCGCCGATCCAGATACCGAGCAGTTCGGCGAGATCGAGGGTGAGCTCGTCCGGCTGTGTAACTTCCTTGACCGCAGTCCCGTTCGCTTCGAGGGACTGTGCAGCCCGATGTCCGCGGACGGTCGTCGCGTGTACGTCGAGTTCCTCGGCGATCTCCGTGTCCGTGTGGCCGATCTCGTACAGCCGTGTGAACTCGGCTTCGTCGAACGATCGACCGCTTTGACGACCGCCCCGTCCGTTCGGTGGAAGGTCGAGTTCGTCGGCACGGCGGCGCTGGATCGTCGAGGCCGAACTGTCGAGCTTCTCGGCGATCTCGTAATCGCTCAGCCCCTCGGCGTGTAGCTCCGCGATAGCTGTATTCGAGACTGTACGGGTGGCGCTCCACTGCGCCCCGATATCGACGCCGGAGAGCGATCCGGAGGCGTCCTCGTCCGGTATCCACCCCAGCCGTACGGAGAGTGTATGCCCTTGCTCGATATCGCCGATCTCCGTCCACTCGCCGTTTACCAGCAGTCGGTGGTTCGGCGTTCCGGTCAGTTCGATCCCGCCCTCGGTGACGACCCGTTTCGTCGGCGCGCCGTCGTAGGCGTGGATCTCCTCGACCGTCCGGGAGCGATACCCGTCGCCGTCGCGCTGGACGATATCGTCGCCCGGCTCGACGTCGGCGATCGAAACGAGTCCGCGTCCGTCGACCTGAACGTTCGATTCCGCTGTGAGACACTGAAACACCTGTGCGGCTTCCTTGGCCGTCTGGTGGATGTCGTCGATGTCGTCATCGGGGCTGTCGACGAAACAGGCCGAAAGCTGCTGGAGTTCGTCGCCGGCGTTCATCAGCGTCGGGCTGTTCGGCATAAAGGAGAGCTGTTCCATCTGTTCTCGGAACGCCGTGGCAGTCTCCTCGACGTGTGTTTTGATCCCCTCGGGCAGCTCGGGGACGATCGTCTCGTAGGCGAACTTGTTGACGTTGTAGATCGAAAGCTCGGTTTCGGCGTCGGAATCGGCGGTGACGCCGGCCCCGAAGACCTCGGCGGCGAGTTCGTCCCGTCGGGGGTGATCCGGCTTGAGCTGGTCGGGCGTGACGGTGATCTCTTCCCCTCGCTTCCCGGCCTCGAAGACGGCCTCGGCCAGTGCGACGTTCTTCCCGACGCGCTCGAAGAGGTCCTCCTGTTGTTCGATGAGTTCGCCGTCCGCGTCCTTCCGGAGGTACCGGGCCGGAAGGATGTTGTGATAGGCGTTACCGGTGAGTCGCTCTTCTAAAGCGTCGCCGTCGGTCCGCTTGATGGGAAGTGTGAGTTCGTCCGCGGACAGGTCGGGTTTCGACATTACTCATCCCTCCGTATCGGTACCTGGTGTTTCCGCTCGGTGCTCCCCTGGGCGGGACGCTCTGTGTGGATCATTTGTAACGAGGTCGGGTACTGCTGGCTGCCGGATAACCCTTGGCATCGGGGAATGTGTTGGCGATGCTATACGATTCCGGGGGGCACGAGATGCTATACGACTTTCCATGGTATGTGTGCCCCACGCGTACGACGATAACGAAGTAACGGGAACTATATAATGGTACTCAGTCCGTAGTGAAAGTGAAACTCGAGTCCGAAAAACTGGTTGACAGAAGCGTTGTTCCCACTGGAAATCATCGGGTGTTAACTGGATCTGACCGGTCGGTCGACGGGACGCCGAACGAGCGGAGGACCCGCCGGAGAACGTTTCACATCCGTTTCAGGAACTCGTGGCTACCGGCGTGACGCTCAAAAAATAAAACAAAACTGACATTATCTGGATGCCGGTGCTTCCGGACGGTGGATCGCCGCTTACGGGCCTGCTCGATCGCCGGCTTGATCGGCTGAATCCGTCTCAGACGGCGTCCAGGAAGTTCTCGATGACGTCGTGTCCGACGCCCGTCAGTACGGATTCGGGGTGAAACTGGACGCACTCGATCGGGTACTCGCGGTGTCGGATCCCCATCACCAGTTCCTCGCCGTCGTGGTCGGTCGTCGCAGTCACGTCGAAACACGACGGGATCTCGAGGGCGACGAGGGAGTGATACCGACCGCCCTGAAACCCCTGTTCGAGCCCCCGGTAGACGCCTTTCCCGTCGTGGGAGACGGGGAACGCCTTGCCGTGGATCGGTTCGGGCGCGCGATCGACCGTCCCGCCGTACTCGTAGGCGGCCGCCTCGAGACCGAGACAGACCCCGAGCGTCGGCACGTCGGGGCTGATCTCCCGGAGAACGTCCATCGTCACGCCGACGTCGCGGTCGTTCCCTGGGTGGCCGGGCCCCGGCGAGATGACGATCGCATCCGGAGCCGCGTCGCGAACCTCCCCGAGTGAGGCGGTATTCCGGAGAACGGTCGTTTCGGTCCCCCCGTGTTGGCTGACGTATTCGACGAGATTGTAGGTGAACGAATCGAAGTTATCGACGAACAGGACGTGCGTCATCGTCGCGCTTCCTCCGATCCCCGACCGGGGCCGGTTTCGGGTCCGGTCCTCCCCCGTTCGGCTCCGCTTTCGCCTTCGATCTCTTCGAGGGCGGTGAGGACGCCGTCCATCTTCTTTTCCGTCTCGTCGTACTCGCGTTCCGGATCCGAGTCGGCGACGATGCCGGCGCCGGCCTGGACCGTCACCCGATCGGTCCCGTCGACGCCCGCGCCGCGTTCGACCGTCGCGGTCCGGATGACGATGGCGAAATCGGCGTCCCCGGTCCACGAGTAATACCCGACCCCGCCGCCGTAGACGCCACGTGGTCGCCGTTCGAGGTCGTCGATGATCTCCATCGCCCGGATCTTCGGCGCGCCCGACAGCGTCCCGGCCGGGAACGCCGCCCGCGTCGCGTCGAAGGCGTCCCGATCGGTGGCGAGTTCCCCGGTCACGGTCGATTCGATGTGCTGGACGTGGCTGTACTTGAGGACGTTCATGAATTCTTCGACACGGACGCTGCCGGCCTCGCCCACCCGGCGGACGTCGTTTCTCGCCAGGTCGACCAACATGGTGTGTTCGGCCCGCTCTTTGTCGTCCGCGAGCATCTCGCCGGCCAGCCGTCGGTCCTCGACGGGGCTGTTCCCCCGGTCGCAGGTGCCGGCGATCGGGTTGCTCATCACCTCCCGGCCGCGCACGGAGACGAGCGTCTCCGGTGAGGCACCGACCACGACCAGATCGTCGTAATCGAGGACGTACATGTACGGCGAAGGGTTGACTCGACGCAGCGCCGCGTACAGGCCGAGCGGATCCACGTCGCCGTCGAGTTCGCGCGTCCGCGAGATGACTCCCTGGTAGATATCGCCGTCGAGGACGTGCTCTTTGGCCTGCCTGACGGCGTCCTCGTACGCCGATTGGCCCCCGGCGCGTTCCGCCCGCCGCCGGAAGCCACCCGTCCGAAGCGGTTCGGCGTCGGCGAGGCGCGACTCGACGCGCTCGATTTCGGCCTCGATCCCGTCGTATATCGCTCCGGGATCGTCCTCGGTCCGGACGAGGGGCGTGAACACCAAAGAGACGGTTCCGGCGGCGTCGTCGAAGACGAGCGTCTTCGTCGTCAATACGAACTGCGCGTTCGGAAACCGCGAGTCCGGTCGCTCCAAGCCGACCTCCTCGAGCCACAGGTCGTACACCGCGTCGTAGGCCAGAAAACCGACGAGCCCGCCCTGTAACTGCTGGCGGTCGGTCTCGGGGAAGTTCCGAAGCGGGACGTCCGGCAGCGCCTGCCGGAGCGTCGCGACCGTGTCCCCGCCGTTCGGTTCGAAGAACCCCTCGTATCGGTCGTCGTCGATATCGACCGTCGCCGCCGCGTCGCCGTCGACCGTCACGACGGCGGCCGGATCGTAGCCGACGAAGGAGTACCGGGCGTGTCGGTCCGCGTCGCTGCCGGCCCTGAACGCGCCGTCCGGGTCACTGGAGGGGACCTTGCCGGCACTCTCGAGCAGGAAGGTGTGGTCGGCTCGTTCGCCGTCGGCCGTTCGACCAGTCAGGGCGGCGTAGGCCTCCAGCGGTTCCGTATCGACGTCGAGTTCCGAGACGGCGCGGATCACGGCCGGCCGTTCCTCGGCGAACTCGACGAACGACGACCGAGAGATCACGGCGGATCACCCGCGACGGCACCCGCGAGCGCCCGATCGACGAACGCTTCGACCGCGTCCGGATCCTTGCGTCCCGGGCGTGATTCGACGCCGCTGGCGACGTCGACGCCGAACGGTCGGACGGTCTCGACTGCCTCGGCGACGTTCTCCGGCGTGAGGCCGCCTGCAAGCACCACGGGCGTCGATAGTTTCTCGACCAGTTCGCCCGTCCGGACCCAATCGTGGGTCGTCCCCGTTCCACCCGCGCCGTCCTCGTCCAGCGAATCGACCAACAGTGCATCGGCGACAGTCTCGTATATCCCGGCTTCCTCCGGGGAGACCGCCTTGATCACGTCCCCGCCGACGTTCGCCGAGAGGTAGGCCAGATCGCCGGGCGTCGATTTCCCATGAATCTGGACGACGTCGGGCTGGATCCGGGCGGCCAACTCGACGGTGGTCTCAGGGGCGCCGGGCATCGTCACGAGGACCGTCGTGACGAACGGCGGCGTCGCTCTGGCGAGTTCGACCGCGAGGTCGGGATCGATCTCTCGGGGGGTCCCGACGTCGACGTCGACGATGAGTCCGATCGCGTCGACGCCGGCCTCGACGACCAACTCGAGGTCTTCCCGGGAGGTGATCCCACAGACCTTCACCCGGGTCATGGCTCGAACTCGCGGAGCGACTCCAGTTGTGCCGCCGCTTTTCCCGTCTCGATCGATTCGCGGGCGGCGTCGACGCCGGCCTCGAGGGAGTCGACGGTCCCGGCGGCGTAGATCGCGGCGCCGGCGTTGGCGAGGACGATCGCCCGCTTTGCGCCCCTGATCGATCCGTCCAGGATCCCGCGCATGTCGGCGGCGTTTTCGGTCGGCGTCCCGCCGGCGACGTCGACGAGGTCGTACCGATCGAGGCCGAGGTCTTCGGGCGAGAGCGTGTACGTCTCGACACTCTCACCGTCGACTTCCGCGACGGCCGACTCGCCGTGGACGCCGATCTCGTCTAGCCCGTCGCCGTGGACGACGAGGGCGCGTTCGACTTCCATTCGTGCCAGCGCGTTTGCCAGGACGGGAACTAGATCGGGGTCGTAGACGCCGACGACCTGTGCGTCCGCCCCCGCAGGGTTCGTCAGCGGCCCGAGCACGTTGAATATCGTCCGCATCCCGAGTTCCTTCCGCGGGCCGATGACCGCCTTCATCGCCGGGTGGAAGACTGGAGCGAGCATAAACCCCATCCCGGTGGACTCGACACAGCGCTCGACGGCCGGCGGTTCGGCGTCGATCGTCACGCCGAGTTCCTCGAGGACGTCGGCGCTCCCGGACGACGACGATACCGAGTAGTTGCCGTGTTTCGCCACCGGCACGTCGGCCCCGGCGACGACGAAAGCGCTCGTCGTCGAGACGTTGATCGTGTCGTGGCCGTCGCCGCCGGTCCCGCAGGTATCCACCAGCGGCTCTTCGTCTGGATCGATCCGCCGGGCGGCGTCGCGCATCCCCTGTGCGAAGCCGGCGATCTCGGCCTCCGTCTCCCCTTTCGCGCGGAGCCCCGCGAGGAGCGCGCCGATCTGTGCCTCCGTCGCCTCCTCGAAGACGAGCGAGGCCGCCTCGCGGGCCGCATCCCGAGGGAGATCCTCGCCGTCCGTCGCCTGCCGAATGTACTCTTTTATAGTGGCCATTAATGATCAGTTATGTGTTGTGATGTACAAATAAGTACATCAATATAAGGCTATCGCTGGCTGTCAGGTCGACGGGTAGGATGGCGGCGGTCGTTCCCTCCGGTTCGGCGTCCCGGCGGGAGCGATTCCGAAAGGTTCAATTATATCACCGGGTTACCGACGAGTGCAGGCAAACGCCAGCACGGGTTCGTGGTCTAGGCTGGTTATGACACCTCCTTGACATGGAGGAGGCCGGCAGTTCAAATCTGCCCGAACCCATCAAAAATTTTACATTTCTTTCCGGGGTATTTTTTGTTATCTATATCGGTATCGGAGCTTTTCGAGTTCCGTCTCTGGAGATTCGTTCCTTGGATTGACGGTCTGTCCACCCGCATCAGGATGGTGGGTCCAACAGACGGAAACTAGATTTTTGAGTGCATGCGCTTCACGAGGGGGTCGACCACACTCGATGAACCGTCGAACGGGAACGAAGTGATGAACATCCAATCCATGACCGAATTGTTCTCTATGTCTGTCATCACTGATACCACAGACAACACACCGGTACCCATCCCGTCGAAGTGCTAACTGCCGTTGTCTATGCCAGATCCCTCGATACAGTTCGTCGATGTCTGCTGTAACCCGATTATCTTCTCCCCAACACGCCATCGAACAGTACGTCGTATCCAACGACTGTCGGCGCTCGAACGTCTCTTCGCAGTTCGGACAGGTGATCGTTACTTGTCGCTTGTCGGGATCTTTGGCGCACTCGTTCGAACAAAACTGCCCGTCCCGAACGGAGGGGTAGGTACGCACTGACCGCACTATCGGCGTGCGATCGAGTGTGTATCGACTGCCGATCGTGACTGCGCTACCGGGCTTCGAGGAGCGTCGCGTACCTGGTCGGATTTCTATATTCGGCCGACCAGCCGTCGACACGTTCCGTGGGGTGTATGCCGGAAACGACACACGGGCAAAACGAAAAAACGAATGATGTACTTTTTACTCAGCTATGCAATATTCAAACAAACGTAGTCGTAAACTATACCAAAATATATATCGAAAGCCACTAATAATGGGAGTATGGGCGATCAAATAGTTGCGTGTCCGCGGTGTGGAAAACACATCAACTTCTCGATCGTAGAACTGACCGCAGACCGGAAAGTCGCGTTCGTACAGAAAAATGAGATCACGGAGGACGGCGACTGGGCAGTCCACCGAACCGAATGTCCGGAGGGCCACCCGTTCTGGTACGCGACCGAGGAGATCGATCCGCTGACCGTCTAGGGCCGTTTCGGTGTCGGTCCGCATCGGGAAGGCGGTCTCCGTTCACACGCCGGGAAACACCACGGGAGGATTCAACGGACGGCGGGTCAATCACAACCCTTAATTGGGGCACCCGACTACGAACTGGTAGCGGGATGGGATAGCCAGGAGATTCCGCCGGGCTCATAACCCGGAGACCGGACGTTCAAATCGTCCTCCCGCTATACTGTTTTGACTCTCGCTGCAGGTTTCGCCCGTCACTGCCAGGCCGGTTTCACGTGGCCACCCGGAACAAAGTACACGAGCATTCTAATGCCCCGTCGGGGGCTTCGGGTATCAATCATCCCCTGTCGGGTTGACGATGACGACCTCACCGTCCTCGATGACGACGTTGATGAGCGTCTTGGCGCTGTACTCGGAGCTTTCGAGTTCGTTGTCGCCGTCGTCCTTCTTGATGACGGCGACGATATCAACGATGTTCGCGCCGATGTCCTCGAGGGCCGCACAGATAGCCGAAAGCGTCCCGCCGGTCGAGAGCACGTCGTCGAGGACGAGGACGTTATCACCCCCCTCGACGTCGTTGATGTACATCTGACTCTCCGAGTAGCCGGTCTGCTGGAACAGCGGCGTCTCGCCGGAGAGGCCGTACTCGCGTTTCCGGATGACCACGAGCGGGATGTCGGTCATAAGCGAGACGGCGGTCGAAATGTGGATCCCCATCGCGGCCGGGGTGACGATCTTGTCGACGTTCTCGAGGCGGGCCTTCCGGATGATCTTGATGACGATCTCCCGGAGCAGGCTGGGTTCGAGCATCGGGACGCCGTCGCTGATCGGATGGACGAAGTAGTGATACCCCTCCTTTTCGATGATCGGCGACTCCAGAAGCGACCGTCGTAGCTGATCCATGCATCGGATACCGGGAGATAGAGCTAAAGCCTGACGATAGCTGACAGCCGCAGGAGACCTACTCCGCCGGCCGATCGAGCGCCCCGAAAGCCGCGAGTATGACTCGTTTCGTGACGGCGCCGCGGGTCGTCCAGTGGTGGGCGTAATCCAGCATGTCGTCGTAGATGTCCGGCTTGCAGCCGGCAGCTTTCGGGTGTCCGCCGCCGTTGACCTGCCGGGCAACCTCGTGGCACCGCTGGAAGGCGTCGGTTCCGCGGATCGACGCCGAGCCGGCCGGTTTGACGATGACCGAGGCGTCGGCCCCCTCGCTTCGCATCGCCTCGGCGACCTCGTTCTGCGAGCATCGACCGTACGTAACGCCGACGGTCCATCCGTTTATTTCCCTGTAGTCGGCGCGTTCGACGGCCTTCTCGACGAGGGCGTCCTTTTCGATCCGCCGTTCCTCGAGGAACTCCTCTACCGCCTCGGGGAGGTCGGGCCCGTGTTCCAGAACGGTTTCGATGTACTCCTCGGGCTCTACCCAGTGGGCGTAATCGGCGAGATCGTCGCTCCGTGGGTCATCGCGGATCCACAGATCGTGATCCCGGGTGACCGTCGCCAGTTCGACGTGGCGGTCCTCGAACTCGTGACCGAGTTCCTCGCGGGCGACGTCCGCGGTGCAGACGCGCTCGGAGTCGCCGACGACCAACTCGGCGTGCTCGGAGACGGCCTCGGCGAGCGACTCGTCCCACTGGTGGTGGTCGAACCACCGGACCTGCCCGGCCAGCTCCGCGACCGCCGGGAGCGATTCGATATCCGCGGCCGAATCGGGGCACAGATCACAGACGAAGACGTCGATTCCGGGATCGCCGTACTCGAGGACGTACTCGAAGGCGTCGGCGATCTCGTGGGGGCCCGCCGGAAGTAGTGGCGCCGTCCCGAACGCGATCCGGGCGAGCGCGACACAGCCAAGCCCGTCGGCGTCCGGATCGGCGATGACGATCCTGTCGGCGCCGGCAAGCGCCTCCCGGGCCCGCTGTTCGGATTTCGTCTCCTCGATCGAATCCGGAACGAAGAACCCGCCGCCAGGGAGCAGCGACCGGCGATGAAGGGAGATCGTCTCGTCGTCGATGAGGTAGTCGTCCATACTCCAAGGGCGGCTCCGGGGCCAATAAGCCTCCTGTCTCCGCGGTGTCGGTCCCCCGATGTCACTATAACTGTCGAACGGTCAACACTGGAACGGGACACGTCCGGACGACCCGTTCGGCGACGCTCCCCAGCAGAAACGAGTGTTCGCCGCTCCGTCCCCGGGTCCCCATCGCGACGGCGTCGGCGTCGATCTCACGGGCGTAGCCGACGATCTGTTTGGCTGGCTGGCCGCCCCGGACGGCGGTCTCGATCTCGATCGAATCCTCAGTCCTCCTGTTTGCCTCGAGGACCGTATCGAGCGCCGCCTCGGCTTGCTCGTCGAGCGCGTTTCGGACGTCGTCGTGGAGCCGGTCCGGGAGCGTTTCGACCTGCCCCTCGTCGCGGACATAGAGGGCGTGTACGGTGGCATCGAACCGCGCTGCGAAATCAAGCGTACACTCGGCGGCCCGAGAGACGCTCTCGGAGCCGTCGGTCGCCACGACCACCGTCTCGAACATACCAGCGTTCGGTCCGCCGAACGCATAAATCCACCTGGCCGGGAATACGAACAGTCGGAGGCCGAATCCACGGGCGGTCCAGCGTACGGTAATCACTAATACGAGGTGTTCACAACGTACCCGTATGCAGATCGATACCGTCCTGGCGCCGGTCGACGGGACACGCGAGGCCATGGATGCCATCGAGTACGCCCTCGCGATCGCGGACCACTACGATGCGTGCGTTCACGCGCTATACCTGTTCGGTGAAAGCGCCGCCGCGGAGATGCGAGAAGGACGTATCGAGGCATCCACGATCGCCGAGCGGGGTGAACAGGTCATGGCTGGCGTCCGTGCGCTCGCTGAAGATATCCCGGTCGATCACTCCTCTGCCTGTGGGTTCTCGGTGAGTCGATTGACACAGCATCCGGGGAGCGTGACCCTCGACGTCGCCGAAACCCTCGACGTCGGGTTCATCGTCGTCCCGCGGGGCCCCATCGACGACCCGGAAGCGGTGATCGAGAAGGCCTCCGAGTACGTCCTCGCGTACGCTTCCCAGCCGGTGTTGTCGGTTTAGCTGCGGTCGTCGTCGCTGTCGGTTAACCGAGCCGCCATCTCAAGTTCGAAGTTCCCGTTTTCGGTCGAGACGAAGCCGACCTTCTGATAGAGAGCGACCGCCGGCGAGTTCCAGCGCTCGACGGTCAACCAGACGTGGCCGATACCTTCCTTTCGGCCGGCGCCGAGCAAGCTTTCGAGGAGTTCGGTCCCGATCCCGGCCCCCTGGTACTCCCTGAGGACGAAGATGGCCAGTTCGGAGGCACCCTCGCCGTCGGGGACCAAAATCGCGTGTCCGGTCGGACGGTCCTCGTGCCAGGCGACCACGTTGACACAGTCCGCGGAGAGCAGTTCCTCGAGCCACGTTCGGATCTGTGGTTCCTTGGCGGGCGGGATACCCTGGGCACGATCCTCCGGGTTGAACTCCCGATACATCTCGACGAGCGTTTCGAGCCCGTCGTCGTATCGGCGGACAGTGATCCGGCGGCCCTCCTGATCCTCGAATTCGCGTGGCGGCGGGTCGTAGGGGCCGGCGATCTCTTCGGGGTATTCGCGGGTCATCTGATGAGAGTCACCGTCGTTCGGGCGTTCAGCAGCACGAACTCAGCGATTTCGCCGAGCTTTACTTTTCCCAGCGGGCTCGTCTCTCCCCCGCCAAGAACGATCCGATCGAAGGAACCACGTTCGGCGAGGTCGACGAGTTCGCTGCCGGGATGGCCGGAGAGCGTCGTGATCTCCGCGTCGAATTCGGCGGCCGAAAGCTCTTCGGCGATCCGGTCCCGGATCTCCGTCTGTGTTGGCTCGGCTTCGGGGTTTTCGACGATCGCGATAGTCAGATCATCACCGGCCTGCTTGGCCCGGCGGATAGCTTTTTTCAGGGCGTACAGCGAATCCTCGCTCCCGCCGATACCCAACAGAGTTTTCATATCTGCCCCCTTGCCGTCCGAAAGCAAAAGCCTCCCGCCTGTCGGACGACAGCGTCTGCCGTCCGTCCGACATCGCCGGTACGCTTTTTCGGCGGCGGACCGCTACAGTCGGTATGGCCGATAATGCACAGACGTCGGTGGACGGAGAGGGGTCGACGGACGGTGACGGGACCGGCGGCTCCGATCGCAGTCCCGAGGCGTCGGACGCCGACGTGCCCGACGACGTCAGAAGCTACACGCGCTTTTCGAAGATCGACGGCGCGACATACGACCGTGCGAACGAGTTCCTCCGGGATCGGACCTACATCACTGCCCGCGAGTGGGCGATCGCCCGCCTCTGTGCGGATTTCAGAACCGAGACCGGCGTCGAGATGACGAAGATCGGATCGAACCTGCCGGAACTCGTCCCGTTCATGACCGACACCTACAGCCCGCAAGCGGTGAATCAGGCACGGGCTTCCTTCGACGAGAAGGTCCGGAAGGCGGGTGCGACGTTCCTCTACGGGGCGATGTGTGATTTCTACACCGCCGAGGAACTCGACGAGTTGATGTACGAGATCACGGAGGTCGCGAAGTTCCTCCTCGAGGTCGAGGGGGTCGAGCTGTCGGTCGACGAAGAACTCGACACCGAGGAGCGTATCTCGAGCGTGATGCGGGAGGTACGCGAATCGTCTGCGGCGCTCAGACACGACGAGTGTCCGAACTGCGGACACGAACTGGGAAGGGAACCGGGCGAAGGGACCGACGAGTGATCGGCGACGGGACAAGAAAGGCTCGTCACGGACGGTCGTCTTCCAGTACTTCATCGGCGGACAGTGGGGCGATCTCACGCCCGTCGATAAATTCCGTCTCGACAGCCTCGATAACCCTTTCCGGGTCGGCCGTTCCGCCGGCACCTTCGACACTGCCGACGGATTCCGGATCGAACGGGACCCCGAGTGCGGTGTAGACTGGATCGAGAACTGTCGCCACTGCCCGTTCGTCGGATTCCGAGGCGAGTACGCACCCACCGATGAGGGCGCTTTCACGACGGACACGCTGTGCGATACCGGCGATCTTGCCGTCCCCTTGCAGTGAGTGTTTGCCGGGACAGAACGACCGGTCGGGTTCGCCGCGGGCGACGGTCGCACCGGCTGTTTCCAGGGCATGACCGAGCGTCGAAGTCGCTTCTCGATACCGATCCTCGATACCTCCCCGTCCGCCAGCCGTCGGAACGGCGAGTGCGAACGCGACGGTCGATCCCGTGTACGCGACAGCGCTACCGCCGACGCTCCGTTCGACCGGCGTGTAACCGCGTTCGGCAGCGGTCTCGCGGGCGCGCTCGTACCCGTCCGCGGCCGAATCGCGGCGACCGAAGGCAATCTGTCGAGGGGGCATCCAGACTCGCAGTGTCGGTTCGTCGGTCCGTTCGGCCGTACTGACGAGCTGTCGCGTGACCCGTCTATCGTCGTCGACGTCGGACAGTGATCCACGAACGACGTACACGGGAGCGGATAGATGCCGAGGGGATAAAGCGGTACGGATCGAACCGACGGTATGGTCACCGTACCCCCGGACGTTCTCGATCGATACGAGCGGTTTTCGCTCTATAACTCGCCGTATTCGGCACACGATACCGGCTGTGCGATCGATCTCTATCCCGGCGACGACGACGCGATCTCTCCCGTCGCCGGAACCGTACTGGACACGCGGAGGGTCCGCTGTCCCGACCAACCGTACGCCGTCGCGGAAGACTCGCTGCTTCTCGTCGACTGTGGGACCCACGTCGCCCGGATCCTCCACGTCGACCCCGCCGTCGAACCGGGCGAATCAGTCGAGATCGGCGACTCTCTCGGGACGCTCGTTCGGTCGGGGTTCTTCGGTCGGTGGGTCGACAACCATCTCCACCTCGGCTTCCGGCACCCCGATCAGAACCTCGAGCGCGCGAGCGGTTCACTGCCGGTGGAACCCGAAACCGCCGTCTCCGGTGTCGGGTGGGACGGGACAGGGACCGTCACGGAGACGGGAAAGACGCACGTCCTGCTCGATTCCCCGTCCCACGCTGGCCGGGGGTTCGCGGCGCTGGCGAGCGACGACGGGACACCGCTGGACGGTGGGTTACCGCATTACTCCGGAGGTGGGGTCCTGAAATCGACCGATGGAGCCATCGCGTTACTCGGGGCGACGGTCGGCGATACCGACGGCCGGACCGTCGAGTGGCGCGACGTAGCGGTCTACGCCGACAGAAAACGGGCGACGGGGCTTTCGCTGTTTGCCTCGCAAGGTTCGTTGGGGGCCAAGATCGTCTTCCATGAGGGACACGGGTTAGACGTCGGCGACCGGGTTCGGGTCACTATCGAACCGACTGAGGAGCCGCGACAGTTGGGCTGACAGCCGGCACCGGACCGATCCGTGGCGGTGTGCCGGACTCCCGCCGTGTTCGCCACGGAATACCCATCAGCGCACACGGAGGGTGGTCCCGCCCCGGTATATAAATCCTCGCGAGGATTCGATCGCCCGTCAGGCGTCGAGATACTCCGATTGGACGTCGACGACCTCGCCGGAGTCCGCACAGCCGGCGTACCGCCGCAACGGTTCGTCGTTCAACTCCAGGAACGTATGCCCCCAGTTGAACTTCCCGAGGATCCGTTCGGCCTGCTCACGACGGTCGAGAATACAGAGCGCGCCCGCGAACGCCTCGACGGTGTTGAGCCGGAAAGGCGTCCCGTAGTTTATCGGGTTCGCCGCGACGAGAAACGGCAGCGATCGGTGTGGGCCGTCGAGTCTGAACGCCTCGGCTTCGGCCGTCTCCCAGGAGCAATCGAGCGCGACGAGCCGTTCGTCTCCGTCGACATCGGCGCTCCCGTCGGCGGGCGACAGCGCACGGTCGGCGTACGGGTCGAGGACGATCCCCGGCGGCGTCCCGCGGGCCGAGCGGTGAAGCGTCGCGAGATCGAACCGGGCGAGTTTCCGGGCCGAGCACTTCTTTGGGTCGTCGTCGCCCTCGTACCGGACGTGTAACTCCACGCGTCCGGTTGGCCACGAGCGTATAAAAATAGACCGGGGCGACAGTATATCCGTCCGGAGCGACCACGATCCGTATGGACGGCGTCACGCTGGTTCGGGAGTATTACCGCTCGGTCGACGAAGACGAGTACGCGGCACTGACCGATGTACTCGCCAGCGGGTTCGTCCACCGGCGGCCGGACCGGACGATCGAGGGCCGCGAGGAGTTCATCGCGTTCATGCGCGGCAGCCGGCCGGAGCGCGATACCGAACACGAACTCGAAGCGATCTATACGGAACGTGACGGCGGCCGGATCGCCGCGGAGGGACAGTTACGGCACGCCGACGGGAGCGAGTGGTTCGGGTTCGTCGACAGTTTCAGGATCCGACGTGGAAAGATCAGAAGTATCCGGACCTACACCGACGCTTCGCCGGCGTGAGATCACTCGCCGACGGCCGACTCGCCGACGGAGGGACCTCCCTCGATGCGTTCGGTCCCACCCATATACGGCCGTAGCGGCTCCGGGACCTCGACGGTGCCGTCGTCGTTCTGGTAGTACTCGAGGATGGCGACGACGACCCGCGGGACCGCGACGCCGGACCCGTTGAGCGTATGGAGGTACTCGGCGGATTCGTGCTGTTCGGGGCGGTACTGGATCCCCGCGCGCCGGGCCTGGAAGTCCTCGAAGTTCGAGACCGACGAAACCTCAAGCCACCGACCGCCGATATCGGGGCCCGTCTCCATGTCGTCGCCCGGCGCCCACACCTCGACGTCGTATTTTTTCGCCTGTGTAAAACCCATGTCGCCGGTACACATCTCCAGTATCCGATAGGGGAGCCCGAGCCGTTCGAGCACCGCCGTCGCCTCCCCGAGCAGCCCCTCGAGGCGGTCGTAGCTGTCTTCAGGCCGCACGAAGTTCACGAGTTCGACCTTGTTGAACTGGTGGACCCGGACGATTCCCCGGGTCTCGGTCCCGTGTTCGCCGGCCTCCCGCCGGAAGTTCGGCGAGTACGCCTGATGTTTGATCGGGAGATCCTTGTCGAGAAGGATCTCCTCGCGGTACATGTTGGTGACCGGCACCTCGGCGGTTGGGAGTAGCCACAGGTCGTCGTCGTCGTAGGGTTCGTTGTTGGTGCCGCCGATCCGGTAGGCGTCCTCGACGAACTTCGGGAACTGTCCCGTCCCGCGCATCGAGGCGGAGTTGATCGGTAACGGCGGGAACACGTCGGTGTAGCCGTGTTCCTCGCGGTGGAACTCGAGCATGAACTGGATCAAAGCGTGTTCGAGCCGTGCGCCCTCGCCCTTCGCGAAGTAGAAGCCGCCGCCGGACACTTTCGCCCCGCGTTCGAAATCGAGAATCTCCAGTTCCTCGCCGAGATCGTAGTGGGGGACGACCGGGTCCGGGAGATCGCGGAGATCCTCGAAGCCGACGCGTTCGGTTTCGACGTTGTCGGACTCCTCATCGCCGACCGGTGCGTCGGGATGTGGCGGGTTGGGCAACTCAAGAAGCGCCGCCTCAAGTTCCGATTCGAGTTCGTCGGCGCGGGATTCGACCTCCTCGAGTTCCGATTTCAGCTCCGCGGAGCGCTCGATCGCTTCCTCGGCTTCGTCGTCTCTCCCTCCGCGTTTGAGTTCGCCGATCTCGCTGGAGATCTCGTTTCGCTTTCGCCGCAGATCGTCGCCTTCGGCCTTGAGCGTCCGCCACTCCTCGTCGATCTCGAGGATCCGATCGAGGTCGGCCTCGACGCCCTTGGTCTCGAGCGCCCGCCGGACCTCCTTGGGGTTCTCGCGAACGAACTGCCTCGATAACATTGCACGCCGGTTCGCCGCCGCCGGTCAAAGTCGTGTCGGTACTCGAAGGCTCGAAGACGGGCCGGGGCGCGGAGGGGGACCGTTCTCGGCCGGCGAACCGGTATCCGCTTTAATGAGTGTCCCCGAACGTACCCGTATGGGAACCGGCGACGTCTATGCGGTCGACGCTGTGCCGAACTGCTACTACGTCGATACCGGCATGTACGGCACGTCCGGATACGGCTCGGTATACATTTACGATACTGAACGGCCGGCGATCGTCGATACCGGTATCGGGACGAACTACGAATACGTCCTCGACGCCATGGCGGAGATCGGCATCGCGTCCTCGGAGCTGGCGTCGATGCTCGTGACCCACGTCCACCTCGATCACGCCGGCGGGGCGGGCTTTCTCGCGGCCGAAACCGACGCCGACGTGTACGTCCACGAAAGCGGTGCGTCGTTTCTCGCCGACCCCGAGAAGCTCTGGGAGGGGACGAAGGCGGCCGTCGGCGAGCAGATCCAGTTCTACACCGAGCCCCGACCCGTTCCCGAAAGCCGGATCGAGCCGATCAAGGAGGGGTCGACGATCGACCTCGGCTCCCGGACACTCGGGGTCCACCACGCCCCGGGGCATGCGTTCCATCAGGTGGTGTTCCACGACACCGATGCTGACGCCGTCTTCTCGGCCGACGCTGCCGGGATCTACGCGCGCCACGTCGGAACGATCTTCGAGACGTCCCCGCCGCCGGGGTTCGACCTCGGAGAAGTCCTCGATGACGCCCGGATGATCCGGCGGCTGGATCCCGAAACGATCTGTTATGGACACTTCGGGCCGGCTGACGCCGACGGCCGCCTCGAGACGTACATCGACGTGATAACCGGGTGGGTAGAGTCGGTCGAAAAAAAGCGGGCCGAACTCGAAGACGACGATGCGGTCGTCGAGCACTTCGTCGAGACGTCGCCGGTAACCGACGTGTGGGAGGGGCCGAAGGGTCCCGAGGAGGTCAGGCTCAACGTCCGCGGCGTGTTGCACTACCTCGACAGTCGGTCGGAAGAGTGAAATCGGCCGTCAGCCACCGATCGGGGTCGGGGGACGTATCGCCCGAAGTTACGGCGGCTCTGCCCCGGGGAGGTCCGTCTCGATCTCGAGTTCGCCGGCGACCTCCGTCAGGAGTTCGCCTTTGACCTCGGAGGTTCGCGTTTCGATCTCGGCGAGAAGCGGCGGCCCGAACTCCTCGCGGACGCGCCGGAGCCGCTTTCGTTCGGTTTCGACCCGGTCGCGCAGGTATCGCGCGCCTCGGCCGTTCTCCTCGTCGTCGGGCGAGGGCGTCAGCCGGTTTGCGACAAGCCCCCGAACGGACAGCCCCGACTCGGCCATCGCCTCGATGGCACGTTCCGTCTCGTTCAACGAGAGCTCGTCGGGGTTCAACACGAAAAAGAAGGCGGCGTCCTCTCGGAGCGTCTCGCCGGCGAATTCGAAGAACTCCTTGCGCTTCTGGAGCCGATCGAGGACGGGATCGCCGTCCATCACCCGGCGCGGTTCGTTGCTTCCGATCGCGGCCTTCTCGAAGAGGTCGATGCTCGTCCGGCGTTTGTACATCAGCCGGTCGATCCACTCCTCTAGGAGTTCCGGCAGCCCCAAGAGCCGGAGCGTACTCCCCGTGGGGGAGGTATCGAAGACGACCCGGTCGTAGGGGTCGGCCGAGCGCATCACCTCGATGAACCGATCGAAGAGCGCCGATTCGTAGGCCCCCGGCGTGTCGTGGGCCATCTCTAGCTGTCGGTTGATCTCGTTGACCATCGCCGCCGAGACCTGCTCGGAGAGGTCCTCCCTGATCTCGTTGAGGTGGCGGGTGACCTCCTCTTCGGGGTCGATCTGCATCGCTTTGAGGTTGTCAATCCCCTCGACTGGGCGGGCGTCGTCGTCGAACGGCTGATCGAAGACGTCGGTCACCGAGTGGGCCGGATCCGTCGAGACGACGAGCGTGTCGTACCCGTCACGGGCCGACTGGACGGCGTAGGCACAGGAGACGGTCGTCTTGCCGACGCCGCCCTTGCCGCCGAAGAAGACGAACGGCTCCATGCTCATCGACCTCCGGGGTGGTGTGGCACGGTCATCAGAAGTGATACTGCTGGCCCTTGCGTTCGATGTAGGAATCCCGATCCCACAGCCGCCGTTCCCAGGCCTCGAACTCGTCTTCGAGGTACGGAAGCAACTCGGCGGTGTAATACGAGACCGGCGACGGGATGCCGAACGCGTCGGGGAAACACGCGAGGACGAACGCGTCCTCGGCGTCCTCGGCCTCCTTTTCGATCTTCTCGTAGGCCGGATGCGAGATCATTCCGTGGTACAGTCCCCGGAGCCACTCCTCGAGGGTGAGCCGGAACGATTCGATCCGATCGGCGAGGGTCATTCGTCACAACGATCACCCGCCGCGAACTAATACCTGTCGCGAATTCGTGCGACCGCCGAAACACAGAAACGGTCGCCGGAGCGGTGAGCGGCGGCGCTTTCAAGAGGATCGACGCCGTCGTCCCGGTATGAGTACCGATACGGGCCACGGGAACATCCCGGTGACGATCCTCTCGGGGAGCCTCGGCGCCGGCAAGACGACGCTTTTGAACCACCTGCTGGCCGAGGCCGACAACCGCCGTATCGCCGTCCTCGTCAACGACATGGGGACGGTGAACGTCGACGCCGAACTCATCGCTGAGGGGTCGGAACTGGACGTCGACGACGGCGTCGCCGAACTGTCGAACGGCTGTATCTGCTGTGAGCTGCAGGACGATCTGGAGACCGCCGTCGTCCGGCTGGCGCGGGACCAGTCCTTCGATCACCTCGTCGTAGAGCCGTCGGGGATCTCCGAACCGGCGCCGATCGCCCGGCTTTTCACCACCGAATCGCGCGTCGCGGCCCGATACGACGTCGACTGTATCGTCTGTGTGCTGGATACGCCGTACTTCCTCGAGATGTTCTCCGGCGGGGAGGTCGAACGGCGCGGCGAGGAGGGCGATCGGCCGCTGTCGGATCTCCTCGTCGAGCAGGTCGAAACCGCGAACGTCGTCCTGCTCAACAAGACCGACCGCTGTAGCGACGAGGAACTCGAGCGGGCGGCCGGCCTCGTGGCCGGGCTCCAGCCCGACGTCGAGACGATCCCCACGGAGTTTTCCGATGTCGATCCGGACCTGATACTCGATACCGGCCGCTTCGACCGCGGGCGGATGCAGGAACTGCCCGCCTGGAAGCGGTTGCTGGAGGAAGACGAAACGGAGGGAGAGGAAACGGAGGGAGAGGAAACGACGGAGGCGGACGGTCATCGAGATCGACACGACCGGGATCACGACCACAACCACGGACATGATAACGAACACGATCACGAACACGATCACGCCCACCCGGACGAGGTTTACGGTGTCGATTCCTTTACTTACCGTCGCAGACAGCCGTTCGATCCGGAACACGTCGCGGCGGTCCTCCGTGAGCTACCGCCGTCGATCGTCCGGGCGAAAGGGACCGTCTGGATCGCAGGCATCGATCTCCGGATCACGCTGAGCGTCGCCGGGCCGTCGGTGCGGGCGACCGCACAGGGACCGTGGCTCGCCTCTCTCCCAGAGATCGAACGGGAGATGTACCGCTCGAACCGGCCGGAACTGGAGTGGCACAAGGAACACGGCGATCGCCGGACCGAACTGGTGTTCATCGGGACCGAGTACGACCGGGACGCGATCGAGACCGCCCTCGATGGGGCCCTGGTCGATCCCAGCTCCGGAACCGGGGCGGCTCCGGACGGCGGACCGTTCCCCGTGGAGGCTGGCGAAGAGACCGTTCTCAGGGAGTAGGTCCTCAGCAGGCGCAGTCCCGTCCCGAGGAGCGCTCGAACCGCATCGTCTCCCCGCAGTCCGGACAGTCTACGTCCTCACCGGGATCGACGTCCAACTCGACGTCGCGGATACGGTTGCTGCAGTCGTCACACCAGTAAGCACCTTTCGAGCCGTCGTCCGGCCGTCCCTTCGGCGACGGGGAGGCGAAGGCGTCCTTGACGCTGTCGATGAGTCCCATACCGGCGTTCGTTCGGCCACACATACAACGTTCTCGCGGCTGTGTGTCAGTGCCACACGGCCGCGAGCACCCGGTCAGGCCTCGGCAGCGATCCGATCGAGCAGCCGGTCCAGTTCGCCCCGCCGTTTCCAGGCGGCCAGACGATCCGAGAAGGGCAACGGGACGGCGATCGAGACGGACGACCGGACCGAGACCCGCGAGCCCTCGTTTTCCGGGGCGGCGGTGAGCCACGTCTCCATCGACTCGAAGGGCCCGGCCTCGCCGGCCTGCGTGTAGTAGAACCCGCGATCGATCGGCTCGAAACGCAGCGTGAACGTCAGTCCGGGACCCGAGACGGTCACCAGCGTCCCCTCGTCGGATTCGATAGTCGCTTCGACCGAAAAGCTCCCCTCGAGTTTGACGATCCGGGCCGGATCGAGCAGCCCCTCGAGTTCACGCGGCGTCGAGGGGACGAACCGGGAGCGCTCGATCTCGCGCATACCCGGAGCTTGCGGCCGTTCATATATAAATCGGGGCGGCTGTTCGTGATAATTCGGCGGCTGTCACCTGAGGAAAAGCGGGAGCGTCAACCCGAGCAGGAGAACGCCGAACGCCAGCGCCCCGTAGAGCAACCGTTCGGCGCGTATCTCGACCGACGTCTCCGCCGGCGGGTAGGCGTCCCACACCTGCCAGTAGAACGAACCGACGACGACGGCGACGGAAACCGCGGCCGCACACAACAGAGCGACCGGAAGCGAGAGGCCGAACGCCTGGCCGTACAGCGGACCGAGCGACAGCGTCAGCATACAGCCCAGCCCGGACACGACGGCGAACGGGACCGGATCGATCGGGGTTCCGTGCCGGTTCGAAAGCGGCATACCCCTGCTTTGTCGACAGAACAATAAACCCTCCGCCGGTGTCTCCGGCATGGACGAGGGCGATCCGAAGGGGTTCGATGAGGGGATCTCCGGCAGTCGGGGGGACCCCCGTGTCCTGTTCCTGTTGAACGTGGTCCTGTCGGCCTCGTTCGGAGCGACGGTCGTCTGGGGGCTGTCGCTGCTCGATGCGGCGGAACTGTCGCTGATGAACGTCGCGACCGCGACGGTCGTGCTCTTCGCGTTGACGTATCTCGTTACGAACAGTTGAAACGGACGCGAGGAGAGTTGAAACGGACCGGAGGGCCTACCGGCCGTAGGTGAACCGCTGGACAGCGGCGTTGAGACGGGCGCCGATCCTGCTGAGCCAGACGGCCGGCGAGATCCGGCTGAACGTCTCGCTGTCGACTTCGATCCGCTCGTCGCCGAACGGATCGCGTTCCTCGCCGTCGACGGCGGCGTCGACGACCGTCGTCATCGAACACCGGCCGCAGGCTTCGGTCTTCTTTTCGGTCATACCCTCGAATACGCGGACGAACTGATTAAAATCTGTCCTGGTTCTGCATCGGCTCCGCACGGCCGTCGATGGCTATTTGCGGACCCTCGTCATACGGTGGCACATGAGACGACGATCCGTCGACGGGGCGGCCACCGAAGGGATCCTCGAACGGCTACGGGCGCGTCGGACGGCGTCGAACGACGGGCGGACCGTCCGGACGAACACGACACAGGCCGAACGCGGTCGTGAGGACGAGAGACGATGAGCGGAGCAGAAGAGAGCGACCCGTCCGGGAGGACTAACGAGGGATACGAGGCCGAGCGCTCGGCCGACGCCGCCGCGGCCGAACTCCCCGAGGAGATCCGCGAGGCCGTCCCCGAGTGGGATGACGAGTATCTGGACCGGGTGAGCGACCGGCTGATGTACAACTACGACCTCGAACGGGACCGGCACGTCCACGGTGAGCGCTGGGAGATGTACGGCGAAATGCGCGTGCTCAACCAAAAGCAGTTCTTCCACCCGGCGTTGAGCTACGCCGACCACGAGACCGAAGAGTACCTCTTCGTCCGCCGCGAACCGCGACCGACCGTCGCCGAACTGCGCCGATTGGTCGATTTGGGACACGAGATCGCCGACGAGCGGATCGTCGCCGACGAGGAACACTTCGGGACGGACGTCACGTTCGTCCTCGTCTGCGAGGAACTCCCCGACGACGTCGCCGGGTTCGTCCCGGGGTTCCGCGAACGGGAGTTGCTGAAGTTCGGATATTACGGCCACTACGACGTGAACCTCGTCGTCGTCGTCCCCGAAGCCGAACGGGCGGTCGCGAGCGAAGCCGCCGACGTCGCCGAAGCGTTCACGCTCTGGAAGGACGTCACCGAACCCGAGGAAGGGTTCCTCTCGCGGTTCGCGAAACGGTTCTGGAGATGAGACCGCCGCGAACAACGAGACGGGGGCTTCTCGTCGGCGGGACGGTTGCACTGGCCGGCTGTGGACTCCGGCCGGGGGAAAGCGAGCCGATCGAGGCAACCGCGACGACGCCGGCCGAACTCCCGGAGGCTGCGGCCACCGAAGCGGGTTACAGTCTGGAAACCGAGGACGAACGCACCATCGAGACGACGGTCACCGCGGAGATCTCCGGGGACGTCGAAACCACCGCCAGACGCGAAGTGAACGCGACCGTTTTCCGTCGGGTCTACACCGACGGAGCCTCGGCCCGGTTCGGCGTCGTCACCGCCCCGCTGGTGGATCTACTGGAGGGTTCGGAGCTCCGTCGTGATCCCGTCATCGCGTTAGACGACGCGACGGCCATCGAGCACGCGACAGGACGGGCTATCAGCGATCCGACAGCCGACGGCGACGTTTCGGTCGTCCTGCTCGGGGCCGAAACGACAGGGGTCCGACTCGGCGGGACTGTCGACGGGACGGCAGTCAGCGTCGTCCGGGCGAGCGTGTCCGCGGGCGAAGACGGCGTTACGGCCGTCGCACTCGTTCCCTCTTCGGGGACGGTCCCGTCGCTTTTCGAGGACGTCCGTCGCGGCGAATAAAAAAGTACGCAGCGGCTCAGTCGTCGCCCGGTTCGGCGGCCGGGGTTTCCGGCCCGCCACGTGCTTCGGAGATGCTCCGATAACCGAGTCGGACCAAAAGAAGCGCCAGCGTTATCAACACGACCGCGAGCACCATCTGGACGCCCGCGGAGATCGCCCCCTCAGTCGTCTCGGCGCCGCCCTGGATCAGGTTGACATAGAGGTTCTCATAGAACGCGAGCCACGCCAGCCCCAGCACCGTGATCGTGACCATGATCGCCATCGGGATGCCGGTCGAGGCGAGCTGTTTCGTCTCGTCCCAGTTGGCGATCCAGACGGTCGCCGTGAGCAACGCGAGCGCGGCGAGCAGCTGGTTCGCGCCGCCGAACAGTCCCCACAGAACGACCCACTGCCCGGAGATGACCATGAGGTACGCCGGGATGATCTGGATGAGCGGGTTGGTGTAGCGACCGCGCGCGATCGAGCCGATGTCGGCGCTCAGCCCGGTATCTGTCCGGCCGGGGGTCGTCCCGACGATCTCCTCCATCATGTATCGGCCGAGCCGGACGGCCGTGTCAGTGGAGGTGAGCAGGAAGCTCACGAGAACGAGCGCCATGAACACCGAGCCGACCGTCTCGGGGATACTGAGGCTCGTCAGGATGAGGCCGCCACCGGAGGCGAAGTTCGGGAGCGCGGCACCGATGCCGCCGCCGGGCTCGGCGAAACCCCACACGGCAAGCGTCGACAGCGCCGTCGCGGCCAGAAGACCCTCACCGAGCATCCCGCCGTAGCCGATCAGTCGGGCGTCGGTTTCCTTGTCGAGTTGTTTCGCCGTCGTCCCCGAGGAGACCAGCGAGTGAAAGCCGCTGATCGTCCCGCAGGCGATGGTGATAAACAGAAGCGGGAACAGCGGCAAGAACACCGACTCGACGCCCCAGAAGCCGTTGAACGCACCGATCGTCGAGTCGATGACGAGGGGTTCCGAGGAGGTGCCGAGGATCGTTCCGACGATGATCGCGATGATCGCTCCGCCGACACCGGTGTACAGCAGGAACGACGAGAGGTAATCGCGCGGCTGGAGCAACACCCACACCGGGAGTGCGCTCGCGATCGCGCCGTACACCATGATAACCGGGATCCAGCCGGCGGTGTTGCCGCCGAGCGCCGCGGCACCCGGAACCCAGTCTCCGGAGCCGCCGAGAAGGACGATCGTTCCGGTCGGGTAGTCACCGGCGAAAAGCGCCACCGGATACTGGAGCCCGACCCAGACCGCCGCGAAGATTCCGGCGACGAACACGACCGTCCCCGGGATGAACGGACCGTCGAGTTGGTACAGATACACCCCGAAAACCAGCGCCAGCAGGACATAGAGGAACGACGCGGTCACGACCTGCGGGAAGGCGTTGAACACGATCCCGACGACCAACGCGAAGACGGCGACGACGAGGATGATCGTTATGAACGCGAACCAAAGCAGCATGTTCTTGCCGCCCTCGCCGACGTATTCACCGACGATGTACCCGATCGATTTCCCCTCGTGTCGGAGCGACCCCGACAGCGAGACGAAGTCGTGGACAGCCCCCATGAGGGGATTCCCTATCGCGACCCAAAGCAGTGCGGGCACCCACCCCCAGACGGCCCCGGCCGTGATGGGGCCGACGATAGGTGCCCCCCCGGCGATGCTCGAGAAGTGATGCCCGAGCAACACCGGCTTCTTCGAGGGTACGTACTCCTGTCCGTCTTCGTATTTGTGTGCTGGCGTTTCCCGTTCCTCGTCGAGATCGACGAACCGTGCCAGGTACCGCGAGTACCCGACGTATCCGACGGTGAACGTTACTAACACTGCCGCCACGATCCATATTACCTGTGTCATGAGCGAATCCACACTGATAAACGCGTATCAGTGTCTTAAAACTGTAGAAAAAGTTAATATTAATTAGTAGGACTTGCCCGCAAAGGCTTTGACTTAAAAATATCCGGAGAGTGTGCGGGTTTCACACAAACATAGAGGGAGAAACACGTCGGGGAAGAGACATCGAGAGAACACTGTGATCATCCTCCCGAGACCGTTCCAGAACCGGTCGGGACCGACACGAGTATAAACGACGTTGGAGGCCTCAGACGCTCGAAGGCGAGTATTTATACGGGAAAGCGGGACCAGACTGCCCGTGGAAGCGTTCACCGATATCGCGACCGCGACGTACTGTCCGCGAAAGCTCTACTACAGACGGAAACACGACGATAATGAACCCCCGGAGTCGGTCGCGGGGATCCGTAACCTCGCGTTCCGGTACGAGGATCTGCTCGATTCGGCGGATCTCGCGGCGGAGCCGATCGCCGTATCGCCGTCCGAGTATAGCGAAACTCTCGGCCGGACGAGCGTCACGACCGATCGCTGGGGCGAACTGGTCGATCCGGCCGAGACGCGCGTCTATCTGGCGGGCAAAGACGCCCACGGGATCGCCCACAAACTCCTTGAGGACCCGCCCGCGCCAGTCATCGTCTCGCCCGGCGAACCGCCCGAACGTGGCGTCTGGGGACCGCAAGGCGTCCGGGCTACCGCCGCCGCGAAGGCGCTCTCGTGGGAGCGAAAGCGGCCGATAGAGCGGCCCTACGTCGAGTACCCCGCATACGGGATCGTCCGGCGGGTCCGGCTGACGACGCGCCGGAAGGCGGCCTACCGGAAGGCGCTTCGGACCGCCGAATCGCTTGACGGTCCCCCGCCGCGGTTGGGAGACGACGCGCGCTGTCGGGCCTGCGAATACCGGTCGGAGTGCGGCACGAAAACCCGATCGCTCCGCTCCCGGCTACCGCTGTGATCGGCTATCAAGCCACGCCTCGATCTCGCCGGCGAGCGCGCCGCGGCGGACGATATCGCCCGAATAGACGTTCACGACCGTACTTTCGGCACCGGGTGTTTCACCCGTATCGACGACGACGGCACGCTCGCGGATCGAGGGATCGATCGATTCGACACGGCGGGCGCTTTCCACGCCGGAGCGGTTCGCGCTGGTCGCGGTGATCGGACCGGTCCGACGGGCCAACTTTCGGGCGGTGTCGTGGTCCGGCACGCGGATCCCGACCCGGTTGCGGCCGGCGACGAGGATGTCGGGGACGCGCTCGGTCCGTTCGAGCAGGACGGTCACCGGCCCCGGCAGGAACTGCTCACAGAAGGCACGCTCCCGGTCGGTCGTGTGAGCGTAATCGGCCGCGGCCGACAGTTCCGGCAGCGCCATCGAGAGCGGCCGATCGCGCGACCGTCCCTTGGCTTCGTAGACGCGTTCGACCGCCTCGGGATCGAGCGCGTCCGCGCCGAGCCCATAGACGGTCTCCGTGGGATAGACGACCAGATCGCCGCGTCTGATCGCCGCCACGGCGTCGGTCAGGTCTGGCTCGGTCACAGCTCCTCGATCGCCGCCTCGATGTCGTCGTACGGCGGGAACTCCGGCCACTCGGTCGCGACCCAGCCGTTCCGTATCGTTCGGCTCTCGTCGACGACGAAGACGGCCGGCCGTGGTTCTTCGATCCCGGCCATCCCGTCGAGGTCGTGGCTGATCCCGTAGCGTTCGGCGACACCGTTCTGTGGGTCCGAGAACAGCCGGAACGCTTCCATGTCCCACTCCTCGAGGAAGCGGGAGTGTTCGTACGGCGAGGAGACGGAGAGCCCGACGATCTCCGCGTCGTACTCTTCCCACCCGCGGTCGCGGATCTCCTGCCAGATATACGTCGCGGGGAAATCCCCGTCCATGGTGTGAAACACGAGCACGACGGGGCCGGCGTCGGTGAGTTCCGAAAGCGAGGCGTCCTCCCAGAACTCGTCGTTGACGAGCGGGCGGGTGAAATCGGGCGCTTTCTCGCCGATCTCGGGGTGATCGGCCGGGCCGAGTTCGACGACGTCGAACTCTAGGTTCATTCGCCCTCCCCTCCCGCGGCCGCGCTTGCGGGGGCGCGTTCGGACCGACCGCCGTCGCCGCCGTAGGTCGTCTCGAGATACTCGACGATGTTCGCACTCTCGCTCATCGTGACGCCGGTTCGTTCGTCGACGATCGCGGGCACCGTCCGGGAACCACTGAGTCGCTTGACGGCGTTCCGGCGGGAGTGTCGCGGTTCGACGAACCGCGATCGATACGAGAGTCCGAGATCGTTCAATACGCGGATCACGCGTTCACAGTACGGACACGCCTGCAGCCGGTACACCGTTATCTCTGGCTCGGTCATACCACCCCTTGGAGGGGTTGCCGCCTAAGCGTGTCGCCGTTCGACGGGCGCGGCGGGAAAGCGGGAAGCCGGCGACTGCACAACCGAAGCGCCATGGCAAGTCTTAATCTCGCCCCGAATAAAGAACCGGCGTCCAGATGGGCTCTCTCGTATGGAACGTCGCAACCGTGGTGATACAGGCTGCCCCCGACGCCGGTGACCTCCCGTTCAGCGATGGAACCGTTGTGGTGGTCGGTTCGGCCGTGATCTTTCTTCTGTTGCTCCTGTCGGCCTTCTTTTCGTCCTCGGAGATCGCGATGTTCTCTCTGCCGGCCCACCGCGTCGACGCCTTGGTCTCGGATAACGTTCCGGGGGCGGAGACGCTGAAAGGGCTCAAAGACGATCCGCATCGACTGCTCGTCACGATCCTCGTGGGCAACAACATCGTCAACATCGCGATGTCCTCGATCGCGACCGGACTGCTCTCGTATTACTTTTCGCAGTCGGTCGCCGTCCTCGCTGCGACGTTCGGCATCACCGCCCTGGTGTTGCTCTTCGGGGAGAGCGCACCGAAGTCCTACGCCGTCGAGAACACCGAATCGTGGGCCCTCCGGATCTCGAAGCCACTGAAGCTCTCGGAGCTCCTCCTTTTGCCACTCATCGTTACGTTCGATTACCTGACCCGACAGGTCAACCGGATCACCGGCGGGCGCGGGGAGATCGAATCGACCTACGTCACCCGCGAGGAGATCCGGGACATCATCGAGACCGGCGAGCGGGCGGGCGTCTTGGAAGAGGACGAACGCGAGATGCTCCAGCGCATCTTCCGGTTTACCAACACCATCGCAAAGGAGGTTATGACGCCGCGGCTCGATATGGACGCCGTCTCGAAGGACGCAACCGTCGACGAGGCGATCCAAGAGTGCGTCCAGTCCGGCCACACCCGGCTGCCGGTCTACGACGGGAGTCTCGATAACGTCCTCGGGATCGTCCACATCTCCGATCTCGTCCGCGATTACACGTACGGCGAGCGTGACGGGGTCGAGCTAGAGGATCTCATCGAGGAGACGCTTCACGTCCCCGAATCGAAGAACGTCGACGAACTACTGGCGGAGATGCGCGAAAAGCGGCTACACATGGTCGTTGTCATCGACGAGTTCGGGACGACCGAGGGGCTCGTGACGATGGAGGACATCACCGAGGAGATCGTCGGCGAGATCCTGCAGGCCGGCGAGGAGGAGCCGATCGAGTTCGTTTCCGACACCGAAGCCATCGTCAAGGGCGAGCTCAACATCGACGAGGTCAACGAGGCGCTCGATATCGACATCCCCGAAGGCGAGGAGTTCGAGACGATCGCCGGTTTCATTTTCAACCGTGCGGGTCGGCTCGTCGAGGAGGGCGAACACATCGAGTACGACGGCATCGAGATCCACATCGAACGCGTCGAGAACACCCGGATCATGAAGGCACGGGTCGTCCGAACCGGCGAATATGACCGGCTACGGCAGGAGAAAGAACAGATAGAGAGCGACGAACAGCCGGAGTGACGCTATAGACCGACCGAAAGGAGCGTATACAGCCCGAAGCTGAGTACGCCCGCACCGAGGAGCGAACCGATCCAGGCCAGAACCGTATACCCCATTTTGCTACCGCTGACGCCGCCGGTTCCGGCCGCCGCGCCAGCACCGATGACTGCCGAGACGATAATCTCGTTGAACGAGATCGGGACGCCGAGCAGGATCGCGACCTGTGCGATCATAAACGAGGGAATCAACGCCGCGATCGAGCGGCGCGGCCCGAGCGAGGAGTAATCCTGGGCGATCGCCTTGATCATGCGGGGGGCCGCCGTCCAGGAGCCGGCCAGGAGTCCGAGCCCGCCGCCGAAGAGCAACGCGACGAGCGGGACGGCGACACCGGCCGTATCGAATAGCGGCAACAGCGGCCCGAGAGCGAGGCCGACCTGACTCCCGCCGGCCGAGAAGGCGACCAGCCCGCCGAGCGCCAAAAGGAAGTGCCGCTGTCCCCGGGCGCGGTCTGATCGCATGTCCGCCGCCAGCGCCCCAGCGACGACGGTGGCGAACAGAAGCGTTACCGCGAGACGAACGCGTGGATCCGGGGCGACCGTTCCGGCGATGCTTTGGGCGACGTCGGGCGGGCCCAACAGTACGAACTCGACGTTCGCCAGGATCGCGCCGACCAACCCGGCGAGAACCGACGTGGCGAGGAGTTCGGGAACCGCCTCGTGCCGCAGGAGTTTCGCGGTGCCGAAAGCGACGCCGCCGCCGACGAAAGGGGTCAACGTCCAGACAGTGAGGATCTCGTAGTACTTCGGGATCGCCGGCTCGCCGCCCATCGCCAGCCCCGCGCCGACGACGGCGCCGGTCACGGTGAAAGCCGTCGCGATGGGGTATCCAGCGAAAACCCCCAGTGCGACCAGCCCGGCCGCGATCGAGAGCGCGACGATCGCGGCCACGGGCGACAGCGTCGTTCCGACGACGAGATCCCGTCCGACCGCTTCGGTCACGTTCGCCCCCTGCAGGGTCGCACCCAACAGCCCGAGGATCCCGACAAAGAAGCCGGCCCGCATCACCGAGATAGCGTTCGCCCCGACGGCGGGGGCAAACGGCGTCGACCCGGACGAACCGGCGCCGATCGCCCACGCCATGAACAGGCTTGCTATGCCGGCGGCGGCGAACGTCACGACCGTTCCTGGGTCCATTGTCGGCCGATACACGATCCGTCGTATAAACACCCGTCGGACGGCGACGACGAAACCGGTAAGCCCACCCGCCTCGAACGGCCTGCCGTGTCAGAACCGGACGCCTACCGGACGATCGCCGGACGTACGAGCGTGGGGTTTACCGTGCGGGGATCGGAATTCATCGGACACGCGACGCCCGCCGGGACGGTGGCGGCGGCCGAGTCGTTCGTAGAGGAAATCGAAGTCGAGTACGACGACGCGACCCACAACGTCCCCGCCTACCGGGTCCAGGCGGATCCGTTCCGCGAATACGCCGACGACGACGGCGAACCCTCCGGAAGCGCCGGAAAGCCTGTGCTTTCGGTACTCCAGGGTCGCGATCTCGAGAACCTCTGTGTCGTCGTGACGCGATACTTCGGTGGGACGGAACTCGGGATCGGCGGGCTGGTCCGGGCGTACTCGCGGGCGGCGACGGACGTCCTGGATGCGGCCGAAACGGTCGAAAAGCGGCCACAGGAGCGGTTCACGGCCGTCGTCGACTACGACGACTCGGGGACGGTCCGGGGAATCCTCGAAAGCGAGGGGACGACGTTCGAGGCCGACTACGGCGAGCGCGTCGCGTTCGAGATCTCCGTTCCGATCGCCGACGCCGACGCGCTCCGCGATCGGCTCCGGAGCGCGACCAGCGACCGGATCGAACTCGAAGCGGCCCGTCAGTCGTCCGTCTGACGTTTCAACAGGAGAACGATCGGCCGACGGGGCGGCGATCCAGACGAACCGGAGGGGTTTACACCCGGATTATGTTCCGAACGCGCGATCGCCGGCGTCGCCGACGCCGGGGACGATGTATCCTTCCTCGTCGAGTCGCTCGTCGATGGCGACCGTGAGGAGATCGACGGCCGGGTACGCTTCCTCGACCCGGTGGAGTCCCCGCGGGGCGCTCACTGCCGAGAGTACGATGAGCCGTTCCGGGCGACCGATATCGAAGACTTCCTCGAGGACTGCAACCATGGTGCTCCCGGTCGCGAGCATCGGGTCCGCCACGATGACCGTATCGTCGTCGTTGATGTCCGGGATCTTGACGTAATCGACAGTAATCGGGAACTCACCGGCCTCGTTCATTCCGGCGGCCTCGTCGCGTCCGGCGGAGATGACACCCTGTCGTGCCTGGGGGAACGCCTTGACGAGCCCCTCAACGAACGGGGTGGCCGCCCGGAGGACGTTCACGATGACGACGTCGTCGATCCCCTTGACAACCTCGCCTGTCGTCTCCGCCAGCGGCGTCGTGATCGAGACGTACTCGGTATCCATCATGCCGTCGACGATCTCGAATCCGCAGAGCCGGCCGAGTTCGATCAGACCGTCCCGGAACGCGACCTGACCGGTTTCGTCGGATCGAAGCTCCGAAAGCATGTGCTTCGCCAGCGCGTGGGTGATCACGTGGGCGTCACCACGGTCCTCGATAGCCATACCGATTATCGCGTCCGCCGGCGGCTTAAACCCAACCCCTAGACGGCGTCGCCGGGGAACGTGCCGGTAGCAGGGTATATAAGCGTTCGTCCATATACAGGAATCAGATGGACATCGAGGAGAGCGTCTCCGGATTCAAACTACGCGGGAGCTGGGGCGAGGTCGTCGAGCACGGCGAACGGATCACGCGGGCGCTCAAGGATATCGCCGCGGAGGACGAGCCGATCGACGAGGAGGCACTCGAAGAGTGGGACGAGTGGCGTCCGAAAGCCGACGAACGGCTCGGGGAGGACGTCAGCGAAAAGACCGCCGAACAGGCGAGCGTCGACGAGGGGGAAGGCGAAAAAGCCGGAAAGGCCCCCGACGAGGACCTGAAAACCGCCGGCGAAAAGCTCACCCATTCGTACGATCGGCTGGAAGCGCCGGGCGAGGCGGTCAACGAGTGGCGCGAATCGATCAACTACGTGGCGCGTGCGGCCGACTCGGCGACCCGGAAGGCCCTCCGAAAGGTCGAGGGCAGCGTCTACGAGAACGTGATGACACAGATGTCGCCGTACTACTTCGACAACGGGCTCGTGAGCGCGAACCTCAGCCGCGCCGACGCCGACGCCGGCGAGTACGTCTTCGAGATCAACGTCAACGACGACGACCTGAAGATCCGGGTCTCGAACAAACTCGCCGACTACGAGACCTCGGTCGATCGGTGGCACGTCGACACGCCGAAAGAGACCGATATCGCGGAAGCCGTCGAGGGACACGCGCCGCCGGAGACCGAGACGACCGACGGCGGGTCGGACCCGAAGCAGACCTGACCGCCGGACCGTCACTCGATTTCGATCTTCCGGACAAAGGACAGCTCGCGGATATCGTTTATCAACGCCCCGTCGAGTCGCTCGTCGGTGATGATATAGAGTTTGGGCTCGTCGGTGAACTCCGGGTCCTCGCTTATCGTCTGTCGGATCGAGATACCGGCCTCGGCGATCCGGTCGGTCACGCCCGCGACGATACCGGGCTCGTCGGCGTCGGTCACGCGAACCGTCAGGACCGTTAGATCCAGCACGGGCGCGAGATCCATGAGCGAGGGGATCGCGGAGATGTTCTGGAAGATCCGGCGAAGTTCGTCGTCCTCGAGGATCGCGGTGGTCGTCGCGTCGACGACGCGTCTGTCGACGTCGATCTCGCGGGCGATCCCCGTATCGGGGATCTCGATTCCGCCGGAGACGACCCGTCCCTCATCGTTGACCGAAAAACCCCGTTCGAGCAACAGACGGATCACGGCCTGCTGGCTCGGGCTATCTTCGAACTTCCGCATTATCTCCTCGAACATTGTTTGCTTCTCGCGGGCAGAAGTGTTGTTAGTTACGGAGAATCGAGGAGAAAGCCTCGCGCTTCAGCGCAGGGAGGATGTCAAGCCGTGTTCCGGACGCATCGCTGGATCGACTCGTCTGGCGAGCGTCGACGCGGCCCCGAAGGTCTCACTGTTCGTCTTCTCGACGACGGCTCCCGGATCGTAGCTATCGCTAAGCTATTCGTTCAATTTCCCTCACGTGGCGAACCGGGGGAGCTTTTTCCGATCGACGTAGAACGGGCGTATGGAGATCGCAGAGATTTTCGATCGGATGCCGTTCGGTGACCTGCTCGGTATCGATGTGCGCGAAATCGGGGACGGCAGCGCTGTCGGGGAACTCGAACTCTCGGTCGAGCACTCCTCGACTCCGGAAACGCTGGTCACTCATGGTGGGGTGACGTACGCGCTGGCCGATACCGTCGGCGGTGCCGCGGTGATTTCCGCGAGCGGTACCGTCGCGCCGACGATCGACATGCGGATCGATTATCTCTCGCCCGCAACCGGTGGCGTGCTTCGGGCGGAAGCCGAAGTCGTTCGGAACGGCAGTGATGTCGCGGCTGTCGAAGTGGAGATTACCGACGAGGACGGGGCTGCGATCGCGACAGCCCACGGCACGTACAAATCCGGCGGTGTCGGGGACGGGTCCGCGTGGCTGGGCGAAGAATCGATAGAGTAGGGCGAACAGGCGGTGTGACCGATCAGACCGACGTGGCACCGCGCTCCCGCGAAACGCCGGCCGCGACTCGTCAGAGCATGGACCGGTCTGGCCGCTTGATCGTATATAAACACTCGGCCGAGGCCCGACCTACCGCACCGGGGCGAGTCAGTCGTCGGCCGGCGCGGTGTCGGCACCCGACCCGACCGTGCCCGCCGCTGTCGCGTCCTTTGCTTCTAGCGCCTCGACGATCAGTTCGGCGACGTCGACGATCTCGATGTCCTCCTCGAAGCCGCCGGTCTTGCGGCCGTCCTCGTACATCGTCATACACATCGGACAGGCGACGACGAACTTCTCGACGGCACCGCCGGCGTCGGTGTCCTCGAGCGCCTCCCGGAGCCGTTCCTCGCTCGGTTTCTCCTCTTCGTCCATCTCCATCCACAGCCCGCCGCCGCCGCCGCCACAACAGAA
Source organism: Natronomonas aquatica (assembly GCF_024449025.1). Classification (GTDB taxonomy): domain Archaea; phylum Halobacteriota; class Halobacteria; order Halobacteriales; family Haloarculaceae; genus Natronomonas; species Natronomonas aquatica. The sequence goes on from NZ_JAHLKM010000016.1 coordinate 40,995, forward strand.
GCTGTTGGCGCGGTTGCGTGGCATCTCGTGGAGTGAACAGCCCGTCGCCCGGACCAACTCGCGAGGGGCCTCGTACTCGTCGTTGTATCGGCCCAGGTGGCAGGGATCGTGGTAGGTGACGGTGTACTCGAGTTCGGTGCCCTCGAGGCCGAGGGCGTCTCCCTCGACGAGCTCCTCGACGGCCTGCGTCCAGTGGTACACCTCGACGTCGCCGTCCTCGTTCCAGTAGCCGTCGATCTCGAACTCCATCATCGGATCGTCGGCGAACTCCTCGAAGTCGATCTCGGGATATTCGTTTTTGAACGTGTTGTACGAGTGGGGATCCGTACAGACGATCTTCTCGAAGGAACACTCCGAGAAGGAGTCGACGAGCGTCCCCGCCTGTTCGACGTAGAGGAACTCCTCGCCGACGCGGCGGATGTCGTTGCCGTCGTAGACCTCGTCGTCGTAGAGGATGCCGACCTCGACGTCGGCGTGCTCGAAGATCCGCGCGAGCGAGCGGGCAACCTTCTTGTTGCGGTCGTCGTAGCTCGGGTAGTCGCCGACGTACCACAGGTACTCGACGTCGGTCTCGCGGGCGTCGGCGACGTCGAACGCCAGTTCCTCGGTCCAGTCGCCACGGGCTCCCGGCGAATCGCCGAAGGTGTTGCCCTTCTGCATGACGTTCTGGAAGACGTCCTGCATGCTCGGCTGGATGTCGCCTTGGTCTGTGAGCTGTCGGTTCAGCCGGGTGAAGCTCTTGAGGTGTTCGATCTCGACCGGACAGGCGTCCATACAGGCCATACAGGACATACAGGACTCCATCGTCGTCGCGTCGATGACGCCGCCCCCGTCGGCGACGATGTCTTTCGTCTCGCCGCCCTCCCGTTCGAGCGATTCGCGGTACTGTTTGAGATCGAGAATGACGTCCCGCGGGTCGAGGGGCCGCCCGGACGCCTTGGCCGGACAGACGGACGAACAGCGGCCACACTTCGTACAGGCGTCCTGATCGAGCATATCCTTCCAGGAGAAATCGTCGATCGATTCGGCGTTCGTCGCGTCGAGATCCGAGGGGATCCCAGGCAGCCGCACGCCGGCCTTCTCGTCTCTGGTGACGACGTTCGCAAACGAGGAGATCATATGGAAGGGCTTGGCGTACGGGATCACCGCGATAAAGAGGAACGCAAGCAGGGCGTGGGACCACCACGCGATCGGATAGATCGTGGCCGCGGCGGACGTCCCCACCCCGAGCGCGGCGAGCCCGAGCGCGGTCGCGGTCCCGACGAAGCTCACCGGCTCGACGGTGACGATCGGTTCGGTGCTCCCGACGATACGCAGCCCCTCCAGGAGGAAGCCGCCGGCGCCGAGGAGAAACAGCGACCACACGAGGAAATCGTCCTCCCAGTCGGTGTGTTTACCGTGGAGCCGGTCGGTCCGGGCGACGTAGCGGCGCCACAGGGCGACCGAGAGCCCGACGACGAAGAGCAACCCCAAAGCGTCGGTCACGAGCTGATAGGAGAGATAGAAGTCGCCGACCCAGAAGGACTGTCGATCACCCATAGCGATGGTGAACACGCGGTACCACTCGTCAATAAAGAGGATCGTGGTGGCGATGAGCAGGGTCAGAAAACCCCACAGGATGAAGGCGTGCATCAGCCCGCCGACCAGATCGCGGTTGAACTGTTTCTCGTTGGAGGCGACGATCTTCGAGGCGGCGGCGATCCGGCCGGCCAGCCCATCGAGGCGATCGAACCAGTCGGCCGTCCCGCGGGCGTAGCGGGCGAACCGCTGATACGTCCCGTAGGCGAACACGAACACGGTCACCGTCGCGAGGAAATAAAAGAGGACCTTCTCCGAGTTGGAGATCAGCCAGAAGGTCTTGCGGGTAGCGCCCTCCGTCGCCTGTATCGGAACCACCGGAAGCATACGGTAATACGGAGGATCGGACCCGCTTAAGTTTTGTTACACGGTGGCACTCCGGAACGGGGCGGATCAGGGGGCCCAGATCGCCCCGTACCCCGCGATAGCGAGGAAAGCCGTGCCGACGAGGACGGCGGGCACATCGAGCGGCGAAAAGCCGACTTCGGGAAGGGTCGGGTTCCACGAGAAACAGCGGGCCCGCAGCGCGAGCGAGAAGCGATCGGCCCGATCGAACGCGCGGTTGAACGCGGCGACGACGAGCAGTCCCATCCGCTCGGGGACGGACCGTTCGGTGCCGAGTCTCGCCCGATAGCCGTCCCGGATCCGCCCGATATCGGCGCGCAGGACCGGCAGGAACCGGAAGACGAACGCGACGCCCATCCCCAGAAACTGGCCGGGGCGTCCCGGAACCGCCCACTGAATCGCCGCCCGCGAGTCCCGAACCGGCGTCGTTCGGACGTACGCGGCAGCGACCAGAAAGACCAGGAGGGCGCGATAGCCGGCCAACGCCGAGGGAATCGCGTCCTCGGGGACGAACCACGCACCCCACGCGAACCCCCCGAGCAGCGGCGCGGCGAAAAGAAACGGAAAGACGAAGCGGAACTCCCACAGCACCCGGTGGGGTGCGGTCCGGGCGACGGCGAGGAGACCGAACGCGACGGCGGTCAGCGCCGCCAGCCCGCGCGGCGTCGTATAGACGAAGGCGACGGCCGCGAATCCCCCCTGGACGAGGAGCTTCGAGCGCGGATCGAGATGGTGGGCGACCGAGTCGCCGGGCTCGTAGCTCAACACGGCCGGACGCCGAGCGATTCCAGCCGCGGGGCGACCGCCCCGGGCGGCCCGTCGAAGGCGACCGTTCCCGAAGCGAGCGCGACGATCCGGTCGACCCGCTCGAGCAGTCCCCGGAGGTCGTGGGTGACGATCACGAGACTCGTCCCGTCGGCCGAGAGGGCCTCGAGGCGTTCGAGTACCGTCCGCCGCGAGGGCCAATCGAGCCCCGAGAAGGGCTCATCGAGAACGAGGTGGGCCGGTTCCATGGCGAGCGCCCCGGCGATCGCGACCCGAGCCTGCTGGCCGCCGGAGAGCCGATCGATGCGGCGCTGTCGGTGGGTCGTCATCCCGACGGCTTCGAGGGCAGCCGTCACTCGCCGGTCGATCTCGGCGCGATCGAGGCCGAGATTCTCCGGACCGAAGGCGACGTCGGCCTCGACGGTCGCGGCGACGAAACAGTCCCGGGGGTTCTGAAAGACCATCCCGACGGACGTGCGCGCGGCGACCGGGTTCTCCGGAACGGAGGCTCCATCGACCGTTACGGACCCCTCGTCCGGGTCGAGGAGCCCGTTCAGATGCCGGACGAGCGTCGTCTTCCCCGACCCGTTCGGGCCGACGAGCGCGAGGAACTCGCCGTCGTCGACCCGGAGCGAAACGCCATCGAGGGCGGTCGTCTCCCCGCGTTCGTGGACCACATTTTGGACGGCGATCATGCGGCCCGGATCGCGTCGCTCCGGACGATCCCGATCGCCGCCGTCATCTTCGCCGCCTCGGCGGGGACGAACACGACGGCGCCGGTGACGACGGCCGTCCTGAGGGTCATCTCGAGGTTCCACCACAGAAACGGGACGCCGATCCCGTAGATGACGGCCACACCGAGGACCATCCCGCCGACGAGCCGGGCGACGGACGCCTCCGCGAGCGATCGGAGTTCGAGCCCGCCGTGGGCGACGGCGCCGACCGCAAGCGCCGCGAGCGGATACGAGAACAGATAACCGCCGGTCGGCCCGAGCAACACGCCGAGACCGGCGCCGCCGTTCGAGAAGACGGGCGCGCCGAGCGCGCCGGCCAGCAGGTACAGCACCATCGCCGCCGCGCCCCACAGCGGGCCGAGAAACAGCCCGGCCAGAAAGACGCCGAGGACCTGCAGCGTCACCGGCGCCGGCGAGAGCGGATACGGAAACGCGACGTACGCGAACGCGCCCATGAGCGCCGCGAAAAGCGCGGCACGCGCGATGTTCAGGGTCGTTTCGTCGCCGACGAGATCGACCTCCGCCGCTGTCGAGTTGCTCATGGGTGGCGATGTTCGTCAACTCCAATTACCTTATCGGTTGACGGACGTTGTTCGTGACGGGCGAGCGTCCGCCCCGATCGGAGACGGCGCCCGGCGGCAAGGCGGCGAGGACCAGGGAGTTTATTCGGGCTAATTCGGGCTAATTCGGATTCAGCGGCGTTCAAACGTCGATATTCGGATCCGGCGTTACCCTCCTTTATCCGGATAGCTCTCCGTAGGATCGGATACGATGATACCGAAACGACTCATCACGGTTGCGCTGGCAACGATGCTCCTGATCGGCGGCGTGGCGGCGGTCGGTGCCGCCAGCCCGGCCGACCGGGCCGCCGAGGAGGCAACGGACGCACACGACGGAACAGTTCCGGACGAAACGGACCGGAACAACGAAGCCAACGAAACCGACAGACAGAACGATCGCGGCGAAAGCGCCGAAGACGCCGGCGAGCGGGGAGATAACGCAGAAAGTGTCGGACCGAGCGACGGGCTCCCCGAGCAGGTCCCCGATCACGTGAGCGAGATCCACGAAACGATCGATTCGTTCCTCGGGGGCTCTATCGACGATCTCGGCGAGTCGCTGAGCGACCGCAGCTCGGACGAGAAAGCGGACGACGGTGTTGCCGACGGGAGCGATGAGGCCTCCGAAAACAGCGAAACGACCGCTTCACAACCGTATTAAGTGTACAGCACATAATTATAATATATAATCATAATTGATAATACGATAGCCATGGATAGACGTACGTATCTCGCAGCAACGGGTGCGGCGACGGCGGGGATGGTCGGCCTCGCCGGCTGTAGCGGCGACGGGTCGACCGGGACGCTCGCGACACAGGTGACCGATCAGCCCGGCGACATCGCGGACTTCGAGTCGTGTGTCGTCACCGTCGTCGGCATGTGGCTCGGCCCCGAGAGCGCCGAGGCCGGCGACAGCGAGGACGAAGAACCCAGCGAGCGCGAGTACTACGAGTACGACGAGCCCCAGGAGGCCGACCTCGTCGACCTGCAGGGCGACTCGACACAGCTGGTCGACGAACGGGATCTGGACGCCGCCACCTACGAGTTCCTGCAGCTGGATACGGACGGCGTCGACGCCGCGCTTGACGGCGGCGAATCAGTGACCGTCGAAGTGCCGGGCGAGGCGCCGCTGACGTTCAACGAGGCGTTCGACATCCGCGAAGGGAGCCGTACTGTGTTCACTGGCGACTTCACTCCCGTTAAGCGAGGGCAGTCCGGGTCGTACGTCCTCCAGCCGGTGGCGGACGGGATCACGGTCGAGTACGAAGAATAACACATTCGATACGAGTTATGAACACGAACTATCTGATCGGCGGTTTGCTCGTCGTCCTCGTCGCCTCCGTCCTCGGGGTGGCGCTCTATGCCGGTATGGGGCCGGCCCCCGGCGGGGGTTCGGGCGAAGAGATCGAAGAGTTCCCCACCGAAGGGGACGCCGACGACGGGACGGACGCGACGCTCTCAGACGACACTGAGCCGTTCTCGTTCACGATAGACGACATCGAGGAGTGCGGGGAGACCTGCCGGGACGTTACCGCGACGCTCGACAACAACCAAAACGGGACCGCGACCGACGTCACCGTGTACATCCGGATCTTCGCGGGAGAAGGCAACACCGAGACGGGTGACGTCGTCTGGGAGGACATCGAAGACGTCGGCGAGATGGACGCCGGTGGCACCCACACGACGACGAAACGCGTCGAACTCTCGCTTCAGGACGGGCGGAGCGTCGAGCGAAACAACGGGTGGATCACCATCCTCACGACCGTCGAATCGGACGACACGACGGTCACGTTCCAAGAGAGCAGACAGGTGGCGTAGCGCGATGCGCACGCGTCCACGCCGTGAGACCGGTCGAACCGCTCCCCTTACCCGGGCAGAAACGAAAGAGAAGGGAGACAGAGAGCATGCCGGCTGAATTCCCGACCGCCATCGACCGCCGAACCTACCTCGGTTCCCTCGCCGCGATCGGGGCCGCATCGACCGCCGGCTGTTCGTTCCTCGACGCCGACGAGGACAGCCCGACGACGACGCTCGAGGGGGACGAGGCACGCGAACTCGCCGAACGGTTCGCACCTTCGATCTATTTCGACACCCACGAGCAGTGGTTTCCTACCGATCCGCGCCCCTACGAGACCGACGATGACGGCGCAACCGTCGTCGACGGGTTCGACGCGTTCGACGGCTATTCGGACCGTTACGACGACCCGGACACGCCGCCGAACCCGACCGTCTTCTATCACGCCGTCGAGTACGAGGCGTCGCCGCTGGCGGTCGTCCAGTTCTGGCAGTACTCGGCGTTCGATCAGTTCACCACGAACTTCCACTGGCACGACTGGGAAGTGCTTCACGTCTTCGTCGACACCGAGACCGAGGATCCGCAACTCTACGTCGCGAGTTCCCACTCCCGGAAGGTTCCAAACAACGAGTTTCTCGATCCCGATCCGGACCGGATCCCGGCGTTGCTCGTCGAGTTGGGATCACACTCGAACACGCTCTCGGTCAACGACCAGCGCGAGCAGTTCCAGCGGCTTCCGCTCGACGACGTGCTGCCCGACATTACCAACGGGGTGTTCGACGGTATCGACTCACTGGCGGAACTGCCGATCGCCTACGGCCTCCCCCGCGACGAAGGGGGCCGGTTCCCCTTCGTGCTCCCGGAACTCGACGGGGCGCCGGTCTACGAGCACGACCGGCTCCCCTCGGTCGACCGGACGGATCTCGTCGACGAATCGCTGGTCGTTCGATCCTTCGAGGCGCTTTCGTCGCCACCGACGGATCTGCCCGAGCGGGAATCGGGTATCGTCTTCGACCACACCGCCCGCAGCTCCCCGGGGATGGACGTGGGGTACGATCTGGTACCGTCGGAGGAACTCGAACACATCGAGGACTTCACCGGGCCGCAGTTGAGCTTCGAGTTCGCCGTCCCCGGGTTCGTCGAGGACGCCGTCTCGGGTCACATCACGACGACCAGCGTCCCCTGGCGGACCCCGCGGTACGAGAACCCGGCGGCGGACATCTCGGATCCGAACCACCGGGCTGAACTGGCCCAGCGGTACGAAGCGATCGGCGAACCGGGGGCCGTCGGCACGGTCGTCGCGTCGATCACCGAAGCGGTCACCACGGACGAGGCGCCGGAGGACGAGGGGCTCACCACGGGTGAATCTACCGTCGAAAGCGTCGCGCTGCTGGAGAGCGATCCGGAAGCAGTGCCGACGTTCGGCGGCGGGGTTACGGTCCTACAGAACGTTCCCGAGGACGACCACCAGCTGACGGTGAACGGGCCCGGTGTCGCCCCCCACAGCGAGTCGGTCTCGGTCGAGGGCAACGATGAACTGACGCCGGCCGGCGTCGACGGGGAGATCCCGCTTGTCGCCAACGAAAGTGCGACCCGACTCGAGGTCGACCCCGCCGACGCCGACAGCGAACTCACCGGCCTCGCCGTCGAGGACGATTTCGCCGGCCGTCTCTACGACGCGCCGCTTTCCGAACCCGACGCAGTCTACGTCCATCGCGGCGGGGCCTACACGACCGAGGTCCGGGACACGGACGGCGAGATCGGCGCGGTTCGCGTCAATCCCGACTCGACGGAGCCGGTTCGGATCGACCAGCCGAAAACGGGGAAAGCATCGCTGGCGACGTATCTCGCGACCGTCACCGAGGAGACGGCGGCGACCGTCGGCGAGTCCTCGGACGACGGGACCGAAGAGGAGGGTGACGACGACGACCGCCCGACCGGGGACGACAGTTCCGGGGGCGACGGCGGCTCCGAGAACGCGGTCGAAGGCCTCCAGCGGGCGCTTACCGCTGTGGCTGAATCCGCACGACGGGCCGCCGAACGCGCCGAGGCCGGCGATCGGGGGAACGCCGACGCGGCGCTCGATGCCGTCTCGACGCGACTCGAACGGGTCAGCGAACGGCTCTCGGAGGCCCGGGGGACGCTTCCCGACGAAATCGGGCGGGCGAGCGATCGCCGCCTCGAGCAGGCCAGACGTCGCACCGAACAGGCGAAAGCCGCAGAGAAGCTGTAATTACGTTGTGCACGATATAATGCGCGTTTTGGACTGTCTCAGATCGAACCCAGCGAGGCTTCAATCAAAACCTGCCGTTCCTCAATGAGTGCGATTCAGTCTCCGTATCAATCTGTGTGCTCAACTCAGTAACCACCCCCATCGTCGAAACACCGACCGCATTTCGTGGTCGTTGTGGTCGCGACCAGCCCCTCGATTTCTGTTTGACGGAGCTGGTCCTCTGGAACGTTATACGTGATCCCACAGGGGGTCTGGAAGGCCACTGTGCCAGGCTCTTTTTTATGAACCGTGTTCGTCGCCTCGTTCAGAATCCCATCCATATTGGGGATACCCAATCGAAATCTATAGCTTATTCACTTGATGAATCAGGGCGCATAAACGTGTCTGACCGAAGCTCGATACCTACGCTCTTTCCCAGTTACTCAGCTGCTGAGCAGTTATAGAGCTCCCGGGTCGTTTCGCAACGCACGTGCCCCGTATTGATTCATCGGGGCTTTCTCGGATGCCACACGCGCCCGAGGCTGTTTACGGAAGTTCGAGGAGAAAGCCTCGCGCTTCAGTGCGGGGATGAATCCGACAACCCCTCTACACGCTACCCTCTCTGTTCTGAACGGATGTTTTAAGCAAGTAATTACCGTACTGATAGATAACCGAGGCGGCCTGTCCGCCCACCTAATTGGACACTATCGGGATTCGTTGATTCCACGCAGAAAGCATCCTTTCTGTTGTGGATTTCGGGATGCAGGCAGGAAAAGTATCTCTGATTCCCATACCGGGATAGGAGTAACGGCTGGTTGGCACAGCCAGTAGCCGTCTCTCGAGGCGTCTACAAACCGTAAACATTCCAAACCAGCGGCGCAGTGCCGTGGGAATCTTCGCCCTCCAGGGCGGAGAGGATGTCAAGTGGGTGACGGCCGATACGAAATTGTCAGTGTGGGACCCGGTCAAACCCCCGGGATCCGCCACCGTCCCGTTATCGCCGGCGGACAGTGCCCAGGGGATCTCTTCGGCCGCGAGGAACCCGTACGCTTTCTAAGCGTCTTCGAGTCGGCGGCACGGTCGGCGTCGAACGAGTGAGGGTCCCACTAGAGGTTCTCGAAAGCCTCCTCAACGAATTCACCGGTATCGGCGACGATGTCCGCCATCTCCTCGTTGTCAGGGGCCATCCCGACCAGCCGTGCGATGCGCATGATGGAGACGTGATAGACACGCTGTCGTCCGGGTGCTTCTTCCCAGATAACCACGTTGCAGGCCATGAGGCCACCGAGTTTGTTGTCGGTTGCGTCGAGAGCCCGGTCGGCGACTTCGGGGTTGCACGCTCCCAGCACGTAGTAGGGGTCACGACCTGCGTCGACCTTCTCGTTGAGCATCTCCGAGGGTGAAAACTCGACGGGGACGCCGAATCCAGCGTCGGAGAATACCTCGCGAACGTGTTCGATCGCTTCCTCGTGATCCATCTCGAGAGTGGTCTGTTTTTCGCCGATGTCGTCCGGGTCGATCCGGCTCGGGTCGATTGGGAGTACCATTCTCGTATAGTACTGGGCCGATGCGAGAAAGACCCTTCGGGTACACTGTCGGAAGACCTGGTTCGTATAACTCTCCGATACCGTCCCTTCGCTGCTGTAGTATTGTACTATCTTCCCAAAACAAATAAAACGATCCAGCACAAACGGTAGAATAATGACAGACGAAATCGAAGAGATCCGTCGCCAGAAACTAGAGGACCTCCGTAACAGGAAGGAAACGGGACAGTCCGACGAGTCGGAAGCACAGAGTCCGTCCGAACCGATTCCGGTAAACGGAAACGCTGAGTTGACCGAGACCGTCACCGGATACGACATCGTGCTGGCCGACTTCTACGCTGACTGGTGTGGGCCGTGCCAGATGCTTGAACCGGTCGTCGAAACGATCGCCGCCGAAACCGACGCCGCTGTCGCGAAAATCGATATCGACGCAAATCAAAAGCTGGCCGCCGAGTACAGCGTCCGAGGCGTTCCGACACTCGTTCTGTTCGCCGATGGACAGCCGGCCGAACGCCTCGTCGGAATGCAGGACGAAGCCCAGCTTCGCTCCGCGATCGAAAAACATAGCTGAATAAACCGATGGTCCCCGGATCACCTGACCCCGACGTAGGCCCACGCCTATCGGTCGATCGATCACTTGTAGCCAACGTGGGGCGACTCGTATCGATACTGGGGGACGACCGCGACGAGACGGAAGTTGCTCTCGCCGTCCCAGAGAAAGGCGGAGACGCCCTCGTCCCCTGTAACGAGACTGCGAGGAGGACACTCGCGGGGCGTCTCGACTGACATGTCAGCCGACACACCGGCTACCTACGTCAGGAAGAGCGGAAACGAACTCGCCGATCTGGCGCTGGAGCTTTTGGCTGTCGAGACCGCGAACCCGCCGGGGGACACACGCGAAATTGTCGAGCTTATAGAGCGGTATCTGGACCCATATTCCGTCGAAGTCGATCGGTTCGCTGTCGATCCGGCCAAACCCAACCTCGTGGTACGACTGCCGGGCGAGCGCGACGAAAGCATACTGTACAACGGTCATACTGACACGGTACCGTTTGACACCGAGGTGTGGTCGTACGACCCACTCGGGGAGCGCGTTTCTGATCGGGTATACGGCCGTGGCGCGACGGATATGAAGGGGCCGCTCGCAGCGATGATATTTGCGATCACGGCGTTCCTCGAGACCGGGGCAACCCCGGCGACAGATCTGGTGTTCGCGTTCGTGAGCGACGAGGAGGTGGGCGGCGATGCCGGTCTACCGGCACTCGTAGACGAGGGGCTCCTCGAGGCGGATGCCTGCGTGATCGGGGAGCCGACCTGCGAGGAAGGTCGTTACTCAGTGACGGTCGCCGACCGTGGGAGTATCTGGTTCACATTCGAGGCGCGCGGTGAGTCGGCTCACGGCTCTCGACCAGTTCTCGGCGAGAACGCCATCGACCGACTCTACGGGGCCGTTCAGACGCTCCGAAAGCGGTTCGGAACGCGGAAACTCGACGTATCGCCGGAATTGGAGCCGGTTATCGAGGAATCAATCGAGTATTACGCGCCGACGATGGGCTCCCAAGCGGCCCGAGACCTCTTTGGTTTTCCGTCGATCAATCTCGGAACGATCGAGGGGGGAGAGGCCATCAACAGCGTTCCCCAGTCGGCACGGGCAGAGATCGACATCAGGCTGACCGCGGGAATCGAGACGTCCGATGTCCTCTCGGACATCCGCAGCTGCGTTACGGACTGTGAGGGCGTTACGATCACTGACGTGTCCTGGAGTGTCGGAACCGCAGAGACGATCGACACCCCGATCGTCGAGGCTGTCGCCTCGGGTGCGGAGGCTGTAACTGGAGGGCGGATCTACCGGCGGAGCGCGACCGGCGGCGGCGACGCGAAACGGCTTCGAAACGCCGGGATTCCGACAGTAGATTTCGCGTTCGGGACAGACACAGTCCACGCCGTCGACGAGTACATACCCGTCGATGCTCTCGTCGACAACGCGTTGGTATACGTTACTCTGCCCGAGGCGTTCGCCAGGGAGTTTGACGACGATGTGCGCTGAGTCTCCCCGTGACTCGTCGTAGCCATCCCACCCCATAGAGGCGTTTGTTCGTCACAGCCACTGGCAACGTTCAGAACGGGACGGGGATCGCCGCCGGTCCCGGACGAATCCGAGCCGATACCGATCACCTTCCCATTTGACACGGCGGGTCTCTCTCGGTCGTGTCGATTTCTGCCGATCCGTTACGGGGATACTCCTTGGCCCCTCCAGTAACTATTTATATTGTATACTAAGCACAAGTCTATTAACTACTCCGTCCGTAGTCGGTGTTAATGACAACTCGGACGACCGATGCGGGTAGCGTAGTTTCGCTCGGCGACGACGATCTCGAGTCGGTCGTTGGGGTCGATGGCCCCGCTCTTGTAGAGTTTCACGCGGAGTGGTGTGGCGCCTGCCAGCGGATGAAGCCGCACCTCGAAACGATCGCCGCCGAGACCGACGCGACAGTACTGACGGTCGATATCGAATCGCATCTCGAAACTGCGATCGAGTTCGGTGCCCAGAGTACGCCGACGTTCGTCCTGTTCGTGAACGGACAGCCGGTGAAACAGCTCCGAGGGGCACAAACCGAGCAGTCGCTTCGCGATCTGGTCGGCAGATACAATAGCTGAATGTCCGTCCTGTCGATCCGGGCGGGATCGAGTAATCAAACGGGAAGCCTGGCATCTGCGTCGGCCATGTCTTGGAGGGCTGTCGCAGCGCCGACGCCGGTAGTGACGCCGTCGTAGAAGTAGTCTCCGTCGTAGTCCATCAGGTGGATAGTCATCCGACAGCCCCGGAGCTCAACGCCCATCTCGAGGCTCGTCTCCAGCAGGTCCTCGATGGAGGCCGTGTCGTTGTCTTCGATCTTCCTTCGCGTCATCTTCGTCGTCACGCAGTCCATCCCGGGGAGGGCGGCAACGGCGTTCGGAACGGGCATGTCTGGATTGCCGACCGACCTGAACTCGAGGCCCTTCGAACGCTCCTCGCGGAGGATATCCCGGCTCCAGAACGTGTCCGTCGGGATAATGCTCGTCTTCTTGGTGTCGTCTCCGACGGTAGCTTCGGCGAGGACGCCCTCGAATTCGTCGACACGCGCGGGAGTTCCTCGTTACCCCCGCCCTGCTACTGCTGAACTACCGGGCACCTCTCGCGGTCGGCAGCGGGATGGGCTCTCCGTTAGGGAACTTCGAGGAGAGATCTCCGTGTCTTAGCGTAGGGAGGCTATCACAGTTCTTCGTACGGCTGGACGGCGACGAAGCCGTCCGATCCCTCGAAGTTCATCTGGAAGCGTTCACCGGACTCCTGGCCGATCATATCCGAGAGGTTCTTGTTGACCTCGACGCTCGGGGTAGTTCCGTTCCACGCGACAGTGGCGCTCGGATCGGTCGTCACCGGGGGTTCGATGACGATCGGATCCCCGTGGGTTGTAAGTGCGACGTATCCGGGGCCTTCGAGGTAGACGTTCGTGAAGCCACCCGCAAAGGCACCGGCGAGGCTGTCGATACTGTTGATCTCATAGGCGACCTGTGATTCGAAGGCGAGGACGTCCTCGCCGTTAACCGTGAGAGCGTCGCCATCGTCGAGCGAGAGGACCTGAACTTTCTTTTCCTGATCGGCCAGATACACGTGGCCATTACCTTCGACGTTCATTATCGGCGTCCCTTCACCGGTGGCCGCCTCCTTGAGAAAGCCGGTGATACCACCCTCGGGGGTGGCTTGGCCGGTAAAGGAGAGTTCTCCGGTGTATGCGATCATCGCGCCAGCCTTCGCCAGCACCGATCCGTCGACGGCGACATCGAGCGTGTAGCTGTTCTCCAGTTCGAACGGTTCTTCGGTCCCGGTAGGCGTGTGTTGAGTCTTGAATCGGTCGATATTCATGGTTTCACAGAGCCGATCGGGAGGGCTCTACCCTTCGTTCGCTACAGTAGAGTATGAAGCGGGCGGTAGCTACAAATCAGATTCGAGCTAACCTGTCGAGGGATTGTGTCGGTAACGCTTACGTCGCTTTCGGCGTCTTGATTCCGATACGATCGTAAATGCGATTCTGGAATTGCTGGGGCTGATATAAATATCACGTCACGATCTGGACGGTCACGCCAGTGAGAAACAACACAAGCAAGAGAGCAAAGGGCATCTGTTGCTCCCGTCTCCTACAAACTGGTCGTCGAAACGTCTCGGGTTGGTTGTGAGTTATGCGGCGGTTTGCTCCCGTCTTGGAGTTGAACGTACATCGCAGCCATGATCCCGTAGACGAAGACGAAGCCGATACTATTGGCGACAACCGTGATGAGATCTCCGAGCAGTGGTTCGCCGCCGGCCTGGAGGATTGCGGACGGGATGCTGACGAGCATCCCGAACACTCCCAGCGAGAACACGAACACGCCGAGCTTGAGCCGGTGGCCCCGAGAGAATCCCCAGCTCCGTTTTAAACCACCGAGTACGCCACGGTCTTCGACACCGACGGCGAAGATGAAAAACATGAAACACGCCGCAAGGAAGATCCCCGGGAGAATAAAAAAGACCGACCCGATCATGACGGCGAGCGCGACGAAGATGCTACCGACGAGCATCGACAGCGTCGCCCGGGCCATACGACGCGTGTACAACAACGGGGGGAACGACGAGAGCTCCGACTGCGGTCGGACGAATGCTCGAGCGACGATCACCAGATAGACGACCGTGAAAAGCAGCGTGCCGACGGAGAGAACGCCTGCGACGGTCCCCGAGACCGGAAGCATCACACCGAGCGTTTCGGTCGCTTCGGGCGGGAATCGTGCGGCGATGGCCGTGTTGATGGAGGCCAGCGAGAGAAATTGCAGGGCGAACAACAACACGAACGCAACCGCGCCAGTCAGTGTCAGTGTCCGTTCGATGCCGTCCGAAACCGCCTTCGTCAGTTGGAGGGCCATGGCTGTGGTTTCCTCGGGTAGTAGTATCAACCCGTGGATGGGTCAAAACTGGATTTAACCGTCACGGGGCTTCGTCATAGCGATAACAGCGAGGGAACCCACGGGTTCAGCTGTGAGGTAGCTTATCACTGCTTGGTTTTGGGATTACCGATCTGAAAAAAGAATAGTTCGTCGCGAGGTTATCCGATCGAGGCTGGGAATACAATCACAGAAAAACTGAATTATCTGAATACGAGTGACAGCACTCTGTCGCCGTGGAGTGACTTACCACAAGATATGTGTGAGACGCGACCTCATACCACACGGGGACTGGGGATACGTGATCCTTAGGGCTTGTATCGACCCTCCCCACTCCCTGTCCTCGAAGGAATAAACACGGGCCAAGACATCTCCGACGGGCCTGAATACTCGATGCAATACGTTCCGACGGTGCCGTAAGCAGAGACGCTGAGCGAGTTATTCGTCCCCTCAAGAGCCCTGAGATCAGCCCCCAGTGCGTTTCTATCGACACCACCTGTCTATGCTTTCGCCTCCTGTACCGCCGGATATGGGGCCGACTCTCTTTGCTCGCCATTATCCCCGTTCGCGAATCGCCACTCGTAGAGTGCCCGGACAAATGCGCCGACCCCGAACAGCGCGATCCCGACCAACAAAAACCCCATATACGGGAGTATGTTGGCGAGACTGACGACCGCCAATCCAGCCGCGAGCCCACCCCATCGATGGTCGTAATCGAATACGGACAGTCCCCACGTTCCGATCACGAACGCCCCGTAGACCAGCCCGATCCACAGGAAGAAAATGAAACTATAACTAGCGAAAAACGCGAGGGGAATCCCGACGACCGACAGAAACAACGCGCCGAGAACGAACGGCATTCCGATCAGCGTCGCCACGCCAACGCCGCCACTGACGATCGGTCGATCGATACCTTGCGCGGAGACCCGATCGCTAAACCGGGGCGCGGCCACCAGTAGAATCGCCCCGAACAAGAAATTCGCCAGAAACAGGTACAAGCTGACGAGCGGCGTCAGGGCTGCATCGGGGATATCCGGCAGCGACACGTTCGAAAACGGCGCCATCCCCTCATCCCGTTCGGTTTCCGTTACCGCACCTGTAATGTCGGCGTCGTCCGAGATCGTCGTCTCGTCGGCGCTGTAGGTCAAGTCACCGTCGATCGTTGCCGTCGGGCCGACCGTAACGGATTCGCCATCGAGCCGCGTGTCGCTATCGGTCGTGCCGTCAACGGTGACGGTTTCGCCGGTCGCCTCGACGGGCCCACCGATGTTCGCGGCTTCCCGAACATGGACCTCACCGCCGGTTGCCGTCAGGTCACCCTCGACAGTCCCTTCGATTATCACGGACCCTCCTGTCGCTGTCACGTCACCGGTCACGTCGCCCGAGATGGTCACCGACCCGCCAGTCGCGGTTAGATCACCGTCAACTGTGCCCGCCACGAGCACATCACCGGCTGTTACCTCGAGATCACCCGCATGCGTCTCACCGGGACCGATCGTGATCGAGCCACCGGTTCGCTGATCCTGTGCGCTCACGACACCGATCGTACCTGACAGACACAGGGTTCCAACGACCACAAAGACGGCGATTCTTCCGAACTGCGAGGATCGGGTCATTCCTATTGTCTGACCTCACTATCGTAGCCAAGAGCCCGATCCGACATAACGGATCCGTAGACTAAAAACGAGATTTGATACGGAGTTCGCTGTCGTTGGAAATCAATACGTTGCCGCAGGCGATCTCCACGAACTCGACTCCGAGACCGGCGAGACGACCTGGCAGGCCCACCTCCCGAGCGAGGGCACGGCCGCCCCGGTCGTGAACTACCCCACTTGCTCGCGCTGTCGCGATAGCAGTCATCGCAATCCGTCATCGACCCAACGAACCATCGGAACAGGCTGAATAATTCGGTTCCGAATAGAGCTATCGAACAGACGCTGTCCGGGTCGATCCACGACCATCGGACGGAACATATTCATACGGCTTTCTTTCAGAGGAGTGTCACTTCTGGATACAGGTAGGAAGCCGGGATGTGAAGTACCTCTGGGGCAAGCCCCGAGGCTTCACCGTCTTGGGGCCGCACCGCACCCGCAGGCGAAATTTAATTCCTCCCGACCTTCTCCGTGAGGAGTCGGCTGGAATTCACACCCGAACACGCCGAAGTGTCCGTGGGAGTCGGTGGCTTCACGCCGCCCGTTGAAACCCCCGTCGCACCGCCGTAGCGGGTTTTGAGAGGGGCCACATTTCCAAACTGTCGAACGACCAGCGAAGGAAATGAGGTCTTCATTTCCATACTTTGAGAGGTTTGTTTCTGGTCGTTGTCGGCATGTTAACGCTAGAAATACTTGAATTTGTGGAATATAGTGACGGCATTTACCCTCGGGATCAAGCCCCGAGGCACTCTGCCTGTTAATCTGTAGAAACATTAATTAAGCAGGTGTGATGACGCTTCAGTATCACGCTGACGAGTTTGTTCGAATCGGGACGAAAGGAAGTTACAGCGCTCCGACGAAAGGGGCGGGGGAAGATCCTGGTCGTGGTTGCCTTTCCGTGGGCACTCCTGTTAGGCTCGCGCATGGCGTTGCCCGTCTTACTTCCCTACATACAGACCGAGTTCGATCTGAGCCTTTCTATCGTCGGCCTCTTGGTGACGTTGCTGTGGCTTGGAGGTGCGATCGGACAATTGCCAGGCGGTATCCTCGCAGATCGCTATCAAGAAGGCTCGATCCTCACACTCAGCGTCGGGTTAGTCGCACTCGCTCTCATCGTTGTTGTGCTGGCCCCAAACACAGCCAGTCTATTTCTCACCGTTACGCTCTGGGGGTTCGCCACGTCACTCTATCCGATCGCTCGCATCACCATTCTCTCCGAGACGTATCCGGATCGGCTCGGCAGCGCCCTCGGGCTCACCATGGCAACAGGAGACCTCGGCCAAACGCTCGTGCCGCCGATCGCAGGAACCCTCGCAGCAGTATTCGTCTGGCAAGCCGGAATCGGCTTTATTGTCCCACTCCTCGTTATCGGTGGTATTGGCACCTGGATCGTCGTTCCGAGATCAGTTCAAACAGCCAGTTCAAACGAGACGTCGTCTCTCAACACGGCCCGCTACGTCATCGAGGAGATGCGCCGTCCGATCATGGTATTTGTGAGTTTCATCCTCGTTTTGTTTTTCTTCTTCTGGCAGGCGTTCACATCGTTCTTCCCGACGTATCTGGTCGTCGAGAAGGGTATCTCGACAACGATGGCGAGTCTCCTGTTCGGGGCGTTCTTTGCCGCGGGGGCAATCGTCAAACCGGTCGCCGGGATGGCGTACGATCGGATCGGGATGCGATGGGCGCTGATCAGCGTCCTTCTCGGACCGGTCGCCGGACTCCTTTTGCTTCCGATCGTCGAGCGGCTCGAACTGATCGTTATCGTGACACTAGCGATCAGCACCATGCTCGGAAACGGAGCGGTCACGCAATCGTTCGTCGCAGAGCAGTTCCCAGCAGAGATCCAGGGAACCGGCCTCGGTGCTGTGCGAACAATAGCAGCAGTGGTCGGATCGACAGGGCCGGTTCTATTCGGTATCGTAGCGGATCGCGGGTTTTTCGACGAAGGGTATGTCGCCCTCGCGGTGCTCTTGCTAATCGTGATCCTGCTCGCGTACCGAATGCCCAATCCCGACAGAGGCTGACATCTCCCCACCTGGAACCGAGAGACAGGGTATGTACACGTCTCCCGTCCCCACTTTCTGGGGGTACCATCGCCGCGTCTCGGCTTCACTCGGCTGTCAGCGCTGAAAGAGAGGCGTCGAGGGCTTCGGCTCTTTTTCTCACAGTGTCCCGCCGGGCAATCGGTCGATCAGGCCCTTCCCTCTACGCTCGCGTGTAGCAAATCGTTGCAGTCTCACGGTTTCACGTTCCAAAAGCTTGCCGGCCATGATCACGGGTGTTGTCGACTCTTCGGGTTGCTCTCTCGTCGTCGAGGCCGGAATCGGGTGGTGGAGAACCTATTTGGTTCCAGCGAGATCATCCCTTCCATGGTACTCGAGGTTGTCTCGACGGGTGGCACGATCGCATCGACGGGTGACAGCGGCTCCGGAGTAGAGCCGGAACTTAGCGGTGACAACCTCGTTGCCGATATTCCGGAACTCGAGGACATCGCGGACGTCCGCACTCGTGATTTCTCGAATATTCCGAGCCCCCACTTTTCGATCGATCGGATGTGGGAGCTATCCCAAACGGTCAGGAAACTGGATGCGGATCCGGACGTCGAGGGGGTTATCGTTACGCATGGAACCGATATTCTGGAGGAAACCGCATACTTCCTCGATCTCACGTACGGCGGTGAAACCCCCGTGGTCTTTACCGGCGCGATGCGAAATCCCTCGCTACAAAGCCCGGACGGCCCGGTTAACCTCCTTACCAGTGCCAGAGCTGCGGTTGATGCGGATGCCCGTGGGAGGGGCGTTCTGGTTGCGTTCAACGAGCGGGTACACCCAGCCCGTGACGTAACCAAGGTCCACTCGACGAACGTGGACACGTTCCGATCGCCGGAGAGTGGCCCACTCGGCGTCATCGATGAGACCCGTGTAACGTGGCTCCGCCGACGCGAAGAGTCCTCCCCGACGCTTGACCCCGATGCGGCGCAACTCACCAACGCTGTCCACGCTGTAACCGTCACAGCGGATATGAACCCGGCACAGATCCGCGCGGCAGGAGACGCTGCGGCGCTGTGTTTCGCTGCGACGGGCGCCGGTCATATTCCACCCTCGATCGTCGATCCGCTGTTCGATCTCAAAGACGACGATATCCCGCTAATAGCGACGACCCGATGTCCCGAGGGACGGCTCGCTCGCCGGACATACGGCTTCCGTGGCAGCGAAGCCACACTTAAAGAGTTGGATTGTTACTTCAGTCCATTAAATCTCCAGAAGACCCGGATCGCCGCCGTTCTCGGAGTCGGAACCGACTCGCTAGAGAGCCTCTTCGAACAGCCATAACCCCATCTGGGGGATCGGGCTCTGCGATGTTACGACAAAAACTCCTCGAGTGGGCGTGGGTGTCGGGCATGGCTCTATCCGATCTTCTCCGTTTCAACTCAGAGCTGAGTTTCAACAAAGTCCGTCGGCTGTGATCGTCTCGAGATACTCAATGCTGACTCGCCACGGGACACCGGGAGGTGAGTCGTGATCCCAGAGAAACGACCCTCTCGGTGGACAGCCCCGAAACCCCCTCGTGTAGCGGGCCTTCGCCTGTGGGAGGCCCCCGTTCACAGCGGGTGAGGATGTCACCCAGTGTATCGTGCTTCCAGTTTTCGAGGGAGGAAAGCGTCGCGACGAACCCCTCGATTTCTTCGAGCAACCGGGGTTCGGCCTCGTCGACCGCCGGGAGCGTCACGGCCACCCGATCAGTCACGTCGGCGGCGTCGGTGGGGCTGTCCGTCTCTGCGTGGAATGCCATGGGCGAAACGTCTCCCGTGTCCTGATCGTTGCTGATCAGTCCCGCATCGGCGACGTAGAGACGTTCAACTGGTCGCCGTCGGCGAGTTGCGTCGACGGATCCAAGTGACGCCCGTCCCGCATGACGACGAGCGTATCTTCGTCGTCGATCAGTCCCTCGAGGTCGGTATATTCCCCGGCGAGCCGATCCAGGACGTCCGCGACCGTCGCGCCCGTTTCGACTGTCAGCTCCGTCCGGTCGGCGGTGACGGCCTCCCGGACGTTCCCGTAGCATCGAACCACGATCTCCATGCCGTCCGGTTCGTGCGCCGGCTAGTAACCGTTTGGGAACGCCCCGATCGGACTCGGATAGATTGATACCGATCACGTCTCTAGACCACGTATGGAGATCGAGTGTGTGTTCTTCGGACCGATCCAGGAGGCCACCGGAACGAAAGCGACGGCGTTGACGATCGAGCCGGGCACCACGGTGGCGGAACTGATTACGGACCTGACCGCCGAGTACGAAGGCCTCGAAGAGCGGCTATTGACCGACAGCGGCGAGATCCGCGACAGCCTCGTGTTCACCGTGAACAAACGCCATATCCGCCATCTGGAGGGCGAAGCGACGGAGCTGTCGGACGGCGATACGGTGCGGATCACGACGTCGATACAGGGCGGGTAGTCGGCCGGGACCGGCGTCCGCTACCGGTCGGATCCGAGCCGTTCAGTCGTCGCCGGCGGCCGCGGATTCGGCGGCGCTTTGCTCCGGGACAGTCCCGTCGTCATTCCAGCCTCGGCTGGCGTAGTACTCATCCAGTGCCGTCTCGAAGTCGGGCAGCTCGTAGGGTAGCCGGTCGTCCTCGCGGTCCATCCCGCGTTCGTTGTTGAAGTGGCGTTCGAGTTCGATAACGCGGCTCCCTATCCCGTCCAGCCGTTCCCAGTCGGTGCCGAGGAGCGCGGCGAGTTGCTCTTCGCTGATGTAATCGTCGATCCCGAACGCACAGACGATCCCGCTGTCGCGGATCGCCATCTTGTTTTCGCGGTGGATCAGCATCTCGACTTTCTCCTCGAACAGCCCCTCGGGATCGATCTGACCGTCGTACTCCGGGCCGAGCATGTTTCCGTACATGTGGTCGGCGCCACGGTTGGCGACGGCGTACGAGAGCCCCTGTCCGTGGATCGCTCGTCCGTCGTGGGCCGCAAACTCGAGGCCCTTGACGCTCCAGTTGCCGACGCCGAGCTCTTCGTGTGCACGTTCGACGCCCTCGGCGAGGGTGTCGCCGATCCCCTCACGGTGGGCGATTTTCGGCAGTATCTCGTGGACGAGTTCGGCGTTCCCGAACTCGTCTTCGGCGGCGAGGTAGGCGGCGACGGTGTCACCGGCGCTGATCGTGTCCATCCCCAGCAGGTCACAGAGCTCGTTCGATTGCATCACGTCGACGACGTCGCCGATGCCCTGGTTGCTGCCGAACGAGAACACGGTTTCGAACTCCGGCCCCTCCGTCTCCAGATCGCGCGCCTCGTCTTTCGTCGGAAGCTTGCAGGCGAACGCACAGACCGAACAGGCCTCTTTCTTGTACTTTTTCGACTCGACCGCGTCGCCGTTGATCCCCTCGACCGATTCGAACTCCATCTCCGAAAAGTACCGGGTCGGCAGCGAGAAGTTGTCGTGGATGAACTGCGTCCCCGCGGTCGTCCCCTGTCGCTTCATCATGTCGTCGGTCGTCGCGGCTTCGGCGTGGATCTCGGACTGTACGTCCTCCGGCAGCTCCACCGACGGCGTGGAGTCGCCCTCGAAGGACATCGTCTTGACGTTCTTCGATCCCAGGACGGCGCCGAGGCCACCCCGCCCGAAGGCCCGAGAATCGTAGGTCATGACGCAGGCGAACCGAACGAGGTTCTCGCCGGCGGGTCCGATGGTGATCAGGTTTTCCGACTCCAGGCCGTGTCGCTCGTTCATGACTTCGGTCACCCGTGGGACCTGGGCCTCGGCCAGTTCGGGGACTTCCTCGAACTCCACGCCATCGTCGGTGACGTGAATCGCGAGCAGTTCGTCGCTCTCGCCGACGATCTCGACGACTGGATACCCCGTCCCGGCGAAGTTCCGGGAGAGATAGCCGCCGGCGTTCGTCGAGAGGACCCCGTCCGTCAGCGGCGAGAGCCCGGTCATGTTCATCCGGCCGGTAAACGACATCTGGGACTGCTGGAGCGGTCCGGTCGAGATGTACGCACGGTTCTCGGGGCCGAACGGATCGGCATCGAACGGGATCCGGTCGTGGGCGAGTTTCGTCGCGACACCGCGCCCGCCGACGAACGATTCGAGTTCGTCGTCGATATCGGTTTCGCGGACGGTTCGGGTTCCGACGTCGATCGTCAGGAGCGGTCCTTTGGCGTGTTCCATATTCTCTAGACCGAACGCTCAGCCACATTAACGTTCGGGTGGAAAACAGCGCGAACGGTTCGACGGCGGGACTACCCCGTGGCTCGGCCGCCGGATCGGTGCGGGTCCGCTTTCGAGTCGGAGGAATCGCGGGTGAGAGCGATCAGAACAGATAGAAGAGTGGGAAAAGGAAGACCCAGACGATATCGACGAAGTGCCAGTAGAGCCCGAAGTACTCGACGGGCCGGTGATCGTCCAGATAATACCCCTGGTAGGCCCGAACGATCAGGAAGGCCGCCACGACGAGCCCGATGATGACGTGCAGCCCATGGAGCCCGGTCGTCACATAGTAGATGCTGGCCTGGATCGGCGGCCCGTGGGGGTTCTGGGTCAGCGTGATGCCGAC
>NZ_JAHLKM010000064.1 GCF_024449025.1 Natronomonas aquatica
TGATGTCGTCCAGCCGACCCATTATGCAGAAATACGATTGCTATAGTAAATACTTTCGCACGACCGTATGAAAGGACGACAAAATACGCCGAACTGAGGACGATCGCTCCGGCGAACAGGCCACCGGCAACAGTGCCTGACACGGGGAGTGTCAATCCGAGGGCTGCTTCGATCTCGCCTGCCGGCCCGTCCGAAAAGACGCTAACGACCGCCGTGTTGATCGAAGCCTGTGTCAGTAACTGGAGTGCGAGAAACACGACAAGCAGTATTCCACCAGTCGGTGTGAGTATTCGCTTGATCCCATCACTGATCGCTCGCCCAAGTTGGAGGGTCATATCTCATCTATGAGACGATGGGCTAATAAACAGAAGGAAGGCTCATATCGAATTTTTACTCTCACACGATGGATTCGCGTCACCAACGGGCCGTTCAACGAGTCACTCACTCAGATCAACGGTATGCTCATCTCGCTCGCACTCGCCATCGATTAAACCGTGTACTGCAATACTGGTGTGATTATACGTCCAGACCGGGTCCGAGGTATTCGACCACGATAAACCCAGAAATCGTCGAATCAAATCCTGAGACGTATTCTACACCCACCCCATTTGCATCAATAAAAGACCGATTGGGGAGCGATAGTATCGCAGATCATGAGTGACTTGTCGTTTCAAGATTCGGTTGGTATTTTGATCGTCTTTGGGATGATGATTTCTGTAAAAAACCTTGCCGGGATCGCACAGGCACTTGTCGTGTGTGTCGGTATCGTCATCGCATTACCGTGGATGCTAAAATTCGTCTTCGGAGGCTACGCGGACGTGATTACGTCAGGAGACACAGTAGACAAGGATTGAATCTGTTATATGCTCTCAAATTCGAATAGGTATCTTCAATATCAGTTTGATCTAACAGATCGAATATAAGCCGCTCTGTTGTATTGGCCAGTATGGATATAGATTGGTTTGAAAAAGATACCCCAACGTATGTGTATGCGGTTTTTGGGGGAGTAGTCGGTATACTGGTGGTGACCGTACATAATCTGTTCGTCGGTGCGGAGTCGTATTATAACCTCTCAGGAGTGATTATTGGTAGTGGTTTCGCCGGATTTCTCGCCGCGAGCGGATCGGGTCATTTCAAGAGAGCCGGTATGGGGGCCGGCATTCTCGGGACAGTGCCTGCCTTTGCCTGGTCGTCTCACTTTCTACGTAACTGGTTTATCACTTCGGCTTCGGGAGGTGGGCCGGTAATTGCGGTTGTGTTGCTTTGTTTTCTTGTCCTTGCGGTGGGTATGTTGGGGATATTGATTGGCGTATTCGGCGGCTTCTTTGGTGGGTGGCTCGCTAAAAAAACCAATCCGGACATCAGTGTATAACAGGGAGTTTGAGGCCGTAGAGGAGTTCAATGACGCGATCGGCTTTACACAATTTCAAGGAGAATGCCCCGGGGCTTGACCCCGGGATTGAATCCGACAAATCGTAGTACAAACCATTAAGTAGACATATCTCTAATCAAGAGAAAGCGATGGAGTATAGTTACCGCTACCCCGCATACCCGACACAAGAGGTAGCCGGTGAACTGGAACGTCACATCGACATTCATCGCCAAGCGTACAACTACACCCTCTACGAGTACGAGAACGTGGACGCTGACGACATCGGCTCCACGTACAGACACCACTCCCGACTTCCCGACTGGAAAAACGAGTTCCCTGTCTTCTCAGAAGTCAACTCGAAGGCTCTGCAACCAACCGTTACACGGTTCTACCAGAATCTCTCGAATCTGAAAGCCCAGAAAGACAACGGGAACAAGGTCGGGAAACTCAACTGGAAGTCACCACGGGAGTTCCAGAGTATGACGTTTTCGCAGTCCGGCTTCGAACTCAAAAACACGAGTGGCCGACGTGCGACACTCTGGCTCTCGAAAATAGGTGACATCAAAATACGCTATCACCGCGAGATCCCTGCCGAAGCGGCCATCAAAGAAGTCACAGTCAAGAAGGAGACGACCGGCGAGTGGTTCGTCTCTTTCGGTCTGGAAACTGACGAGGCTGACTTGCCCGAGAAACCCGACGTGGACTCGCTCGACGCGAGTAACAGCGTCGGAATCGACCTCGGCATCCTCAACTACATCCACACCTCGGACGGCAAGACAGTGGACTGGCTTGCCCTCGAAGACGAGTACGACCGACTCCGACGCGAGCAACGTAAGCTGTCTCGCAAGGAGCAAGGATCGAACAACTACGAGAAGCAACGCCGGGAAGTGGCGAAGGTCAAGCGTCACACCAAGCGGAAGGTGCTGGACTACCAGCACAAGATTACGACGTGGCTCGTCCATGAGTACGAGGCCGTGTTTATTGAGGACTTGAACGTGAGGGGGATGCTTCAGGGCGACGGGAACGCTCGGAACAAGCAGGATGCGGCGTGGCGACAGTTCATTACGCTCCTCGAATACAAGGCTGACCTGTACGGCTGTCACGTCGTGCAGGTCGAAGCACGAGGCACGACGAAAGAATGTGCGTCGTGTGGTGTGGAGACGGCAAAGCCAATTTGGGTCAGGGAACACTCTTGCCCGTCGTGCGGATTCGAGACTGAAAGGGACACAAACGCCGCAGTTAACGTGTTACAACGAGGATTTTCTGAGTTAGGGCTGGGATGGCCCGAAGACACGCCCGTGGAGACTGTGACCGCTGTGGACACGCTCGTACTTCGTCTCAAGTGCAGGCGACGTATCCAGCGAGGTCCTTGGGGAGTACATCGACGCCCAAGCAGGTGAGTAGTCATGCAACGGAATGTCTCAACCACGGTGCGGGTCAAACTCCACTCGCTGACTAATAGGAAAGCCGACCTGCTCGCCCGTGAGTACTAGGCATTCCAGACCGAGGTTCACGGCGGGGACGCTGACCTCTACTCTGCGACCAAACAACAGGCGTCGAAAGTCCAGCGACAGAAAGACCCGAACCCCGCCACCGAACAACCCGTCGTGCTCCGTAATGACGTGTTCGAGGTGTCCTACGATGAGGATACTGTCCTGTCGTCGTGGTGGGTGAAAATCCCCGTCTACGACCCCGAACGGGGACGAGGAAACTCCATCTGGTGTCCCACCCACGTCCCACACAAGGACGAACAGCTCGTTCGCAAGGGCGATATTCGGGACAGCGAACTAGTGCGCCGTGACGGTGACTGGTACGTCCATCTCGTCGTCAAACGGTCTGTGACCGTCCAAGACGAGTACGGCGACGTACTCGCCATCGACATGGGCGCACGATGGGTCGCCACCTGCGTATTCCTTTCCGACCGCAAAACCACCTTCTACGGCGAGGAAGTGCGCCGTATCCGCGAACACTACAAGCAACTCCGAAAGTCCATCGGGAAATCGAAGCCTCG
>NZ_JAHLKM010000017.1 GCF_024449025.1 Natronomonas aquatica
AAGAACCAAGCGTGCTGGAAAGATTTGAACGCCCAATCAAGTCAGGCAATCGTCGAAGAATTGGCTGGCGCTTTCCACTCCTGGTTCGAACAAGACGACCCAGACGCTAACCCGCCGGGCTACCGGAAAGACGGAGACGAACGACCGCGTAGCACTGTCACCTTCAAAGAAGATGGCTTCAAACTCGACCCCAACCACCAGCAGGTCCGACTGTCGAAAGGCAAGAACCTGAAAGACGGGTGGGCTGATTTTATCCTCTGTGAGTATGAAACAGGCCCAGACGCTGATCTGACCGACGTTGAAGAGGTCCAGCAGGTCCGTGCTGTCTGGAACGGACAGCAGTGGGAATTGCATTTCGTCTGTAAGGTTGCCATCGATGCAGCCGACCGATCTGGTGAGAAGACAGCAGGTGTCGATCTCGGGATCTGCAACACGGCGGCTGTCTCTGTTGGTGAGGAGACACTGCTGTATCCGGGCAATGCGTTGAAAGAAGACGCCCACTACTTCCGGCAGGTTGAATACGACACGGAAGGCGAGAACGGCCCCAGCAACCATGCTGAGTGGGCTCGAGACAAGAAATCCCGGAGGCAAGATCACTTCCTGCACGCCCTCTCGAAAGATATTGTTGAGCAGTGTGCAGACCGTGCTGTTGGAACGATTGCAGTCGGTCACCCGAAGAACATCCGCGGGGATGAAGACTGGGGCAGGCACGGAAACAAGCGCCTCCATGACTGGGCGTTCGAAACCCTGCTCAGTCACATTGAGTACAAGGCAGAAGAACGCGGAATTGACGTAGAGCGGGTTGATGAATACGAGTTGGCTACGTCGATAACGTGTTGTGAGTGTGGCATGAAAGCCGATTCAAACCGTGTTGAGCGAGGGTTGTACGTCTGCGAAGAGTGTGGCTTGGTTGCGAATAGCGACTGTAATGCGGCTGAAAACATGCGAACGACGGTAACTCCGAGTCCTGCAACGGATAGGAGTAACGGCTGTCTGGCCCAGCCATCGGTCCGCCTGTTCGATAAACAGACGGGGAGAGTCGCCCCACAAGAGCAGGTACGACCGTAGACCAGCAAATATCCCAACGCTTGCAGTGCGGTTCGGGAAGCCGCGTCCTTCAGGACGCGGAGGAGGTCACCTGCTCTCGATGCCGAGGACTTTAAACTCCGGAATACCAAGTTTCTCCGAGGAAACACGGAATACGAACAGACCGGGAACGAGTCACTCGAGAACCTCCGGCACCAGATCTGGGCGACTCGGAACGGGGACCTCCGGCGCGTCCTCTATCAGTTCCCGATGAAGTGGCCCCTCGAAGAGCAGTGTGCCGGCTGGATGCACGCGGTTGTCGGCAAACACTTTTTCCTGATGCGAACCACCGGACAGCCGTTGCGCTACTCCGACGACTCTTAGCTGAGAACAGTATCGAGTACGCCGACTGGTCACTAAGTCGACTGCGGGAAGCCCGAAAGGAGTCACACACTGTTCGCCGTGAGATCGAGACGATTCGGCTGGACACGCTCTATCGAAAAGACGAACTCTACGATGTTTGGGTGCGGTTTTTCGATGACGAACTTCGGGTCGTCAACGCAGAAGAACAGTAACTATTCGTCGTCGGATTCGTCGGCCAGCACGGCATACAGGTCCGCGTTTTCCTCGACATCGCGGTCCATCTCGCGTTGCGCCTCCCAGTTCACCGGCATACTACTACGTCTATAATGAATCGATATAGACCTTTCGCGTCACTCTAAATCGAGTTCGTCATCGACACGCCTGTACCGAACGACCTTCTGGGTCGGTGTTCTCGCCATTCAACAGCCGGGCTACTGCGGCCCGCGATACCGACAACGTATGTGACTGTATCACTAGTTGACACTACCGGCGCCCGATCAAAAAACCGAGCCGGTTGCGAATCGGGCCGCCGCAATCTAGCGGTTGTGGAAGATCGTGTCGGCTTCCTTCCTGCCCTTCTTTCCCGCCCTGAGTCGGAACACGTCCACAATCCGACAAGGCGGTGAAAAACCGTCAATACAGAGCCGTTGCAAAGATATTTGCGCCTACAGCGCATATATTCGAGCATGTCCGACTTTGGTCCAGAACCAGACGAGGCTGCGCTCACCGAAGAACGCGAGGACTGGACAAACTCACAGGACACGCAAGAACGGATTCGGGCTGTGATCACGGGTCTCCAAGAGCCAGCGACTGCCGCAACGATCGCAGAGCGGGCAGCGTGCTCACCAAACGCCGCCCGGAAGCATCTGGATGCATTCGTTACGCTCGGCGTTATTCGGAAGCGTGAGAACAGCCGCGGAGCACGGTACGTCCGTAATGATGCGTATTTTCGCTGGCGACGAGCGAACGAACTCGCGGAGAATCACACGGTAGAGGAACTCCTCGACGCCGTTGCCGATTTAGAAACGCAGGCTGAGCAATTTCAACAGCAGTTCGATGCCCCAACGCCAGAGGATGTCGATCTCCCGGGAGAAGCAACGCATGCCGAACTGGAAGATCGGTTAGAGAGCCTCTCGATATGGCACTCGATTCGTGAATCGATCGATCGCCACAAAGAAGCCCTCCGAATTGCCCGGCGAGAAGACAGCCAACTTCCGGCATAGCGATGTCCGGCTCTGTCGCTCCGGTTGACGACGCTGTGCTACGGAGCATCCGCGACCGAGTCCGAACGCATCCGGTGATCGACACCGTCACGGCCGAACGAACGGGCGGCCTGCTTTCGATGATCCAAGCAGCATGCGATCCCGACCGCTATCCGGCCCACATTACAGCGGCGAGACTCGAGATACGGTGGTATACAAACGATGACTACAATTTCCACTACATCGAGACGCATGCCGGCGGAACCTGGCAATGCCGTTGGGACCGCCATCCGAATCCCCATACGGAACGGACACACTTTCACCCGCCACCCGACGCACGGTCAACAGACGCAATCGCGGACACGCCGCCCGAACAACATCCTGCCGCGATGCTCACCCGGACGCTTGCCAATATTCGAGACCGGATTGAGACACTTTGGAAAAACACCGAATGATATCCTCCCTGGCGTGAACGCTGAGTTCTCCCGCTAGGCACTCGCAGGGGCGCTATCGGCGTCGTCGCGATCGATGAGCGGGTAGTCAATGTGAACCTCGATTCGATCGAACGGGACGACGGGTTGGATCGCGCCGCTGGGGCCGCCCGCTTCGAGGGTGAGGATACCCAGCACTTCGAGCTGTTTTAGATCCGAGTGGACATCCGACACGTCGCGATCAACGAGGCGGGCCGCCTCACGCATACTTTCGGGGGACCCCTCTGCGATCGCTCGGATGAGCTCAAGCCGGAGTGGGGTGAGACTGTCGACGAAGTCGTTGTAGGTTCCGAACTGGAGCGTCGCTTTCCCATCTCGGCTGTCGAGATCGTCGGCGTCGGCATCTTGGACGAACTGGAGCGCGTCTTGGCGGAGCTGGTCTCGGTCGCCAACGGTGATGTGGAGCGTGGTCATTGTCAGGATATCGGTGGGTCGGGTGGTGTTCGATCAGTGTGGTCGGGGCGGGGCGCCGCCAACGGCCTCCCAGTACTCGTCTGCGCTCGCCCAGAACTCGACGAGTCGGTCTTCCGTCCCGGGAAATTCGACATCGGCCCTGTCACCGGCTGCGGTGTGGTGTTCGTGGCCCTTCGTGTCCTCATGGGAGTTGTCGTACCGGACGAGCGTAAGGTCATCGAGGGTGCCCAAGTGGAGCGTGTACTTCCAGCCCGAGGGGTATGTCTCGGTGTCAGCAGTCGGCCGAAGCACGACGTTCTCGACGAGGCCGGCCTCGACGTGCGTGTACTGGAAGAGCGGCTCCTGCGGCATTCCCTACGTGTTGGGATGGCAGCCAACAGCATAAGTGTTGGGCGAGACTCCAACAAGACCCGAAAAGCACCCGGCTTTTTTCTGGCCGATGATTCTCGCGACGCACCGAGATCGGCGTATCCCTCGTAGCCACACGAACACCAGAACACGTCGCCGTTTCGACCCGCATCAAGCAGTGCGGCAAGTACACGAAAGAAGATTTTCTTGAAATCCTCTCTCGTATCGTCTTCGATCAGAAGTTCACAAATACGAGTGGCAAGACGCTCCAACTGGATCGTCAAGAACAAGTCGATATCACGTCCACTGCTCGGAGTCCTCTCGCAGAGATAGCAGGCAGAGTACCTTGGGGCTTGACACCGAGGCGGTTCACGTTATCTCCACGATAATATTATCGTACGTATAACCATCAACCGCCGCTCTGAGCTTGAGTGGCTCACCCCGATCTCACTTGGCGGTCTAGACTGGCCATGTCGGGAGCGAGGGGGTGCCATCGTCCCAGCGGATCGAATCGACTGCTGATGGAAGTTGCTGGATGCGGGCCTCGAGCACGGAGAGTGGATGCGCATCGAGAACGGTCGCCGGATACCGATCGACGGGCGTGTCTTCGTAATTAAGCTGGATATGACAGGGGCCGAGATCATCGTGATCCGCATCCCGATGAAAGCCGAGCATGAAGTGCCGCTTCGGTTCGATCCAGTTGATGCGGTAGTATTCGTAGTCCACACCGGCAGGATACCAGAAGCGGACGTCCACCCGTGCGTTCTCACCGTCATACGATTGACCCAGGAACGTTGTCGGTACGATATCTGCAATCACGTACCGAGGTCGTCGTCGAGAAGGGCGGTACCGAACCTCTTCACACCCAGCCTGCTTCGTCAATCGGTCGCGAATATCTCGGAGAAGGGTACGCTGTGTATACCGGTCACGCCCAGCGAGGAAAATCATGATGCGAGTGAGATAACGGTTAGCTCCTAGCGCGGTCGGCAACGTTCGTCAGCTGTTCACGGGCAGCTTCGACATCCGAGTAGAGTTTCAACGCATGTTTGATGAGCCGACGATCCGCCTCGTTTTCTTGCCAGAATGCAATCACGTCCCGGCGTTCGCGGATCTCGACACTTGAGAGATCACTATCAGCAAGTGACTGTTCGAGCTCCTCCCACGTCTCGACCTCGTAGGTGTTTTGCCATGTCTCGATCTCGTCGGTGATCGCCGCAAGTTCGTCACGAAGCTCCTCGCGCGTGTTCTCCTCGATGAGCGTTCGGATCTCGTCGAAAAGCAACCGCGTATAATCCGGCTGATAGAGCGTTGTCTCGCCCGCCTCGACACGGCGAAGCTGTCCCTGCGTGACGAGTTCTTGCAGTTCCTCGTTGGTCGTACTCCACGCGGCATCGGCCTGGTCGCTGATCCAATTGATTGATCGCGGTTCCTGAAGCGTTTCAGCGACTGACCGGATGCGTTCGCGAGCGCTCATTGACTCGGTCCACGACTCGATGCCGTCCCGTGAGGACTCGGACATACTGGGCACCTCTTTCGATATCGTTCGCCCTCGATACGCATATATGTTTGTACCTTCTTGCATAATTGAAAGATTATCGGGAACACGGTGTGAAACGACTCACGTACCAGTTCAGTGATCAGGGTCAAGAGTCGCCGCCGACGTCGGCAGTTGAGTGCTCGGCGGCAACTGTCTGCAACTGCTCGGCGAGGGCCTCAGCGTCGGGGGCCGACAACAAGGCAGTAACGTGACCGCTTGCGGTCGTCAACTGCAGCCCGATCGCATCCTCATACGGAGTGACTGAGATCTCGACCTCGGTCGTCGGCGAACTCGAGACCACGAAACTGCCACGCGTCGAGAGTGGCGTTGATTCCGAGGCAGTGTCAGTTACGAGGCTCCCGCCATCGGTACGAGGACCATTGGTCGAATCGAAAAGGCGCTTAAGGACGGCAGCCGCCGCTAACCACGGCGCACTGGAGGGCTCCTCGCTCGTCATTGGGGCCCCTCCAGATCGAGTGATTTGGGCAGTTCTAGGACATCAACACTCAACGAGTCACAGTAGTTGGGCGATGACCGATACACAGACTGGGACGTCGGCGTTCGACGGAGTAAGACATTCATTGTACTGTCAATCGACGAGTGCTCGTCGGCACCCGCCGGACGGCCACGATGTGGAGAGCCACTAGAGCGACACGAGCCACTCACCGCAAGCTGGCAGCTACCCGACACCGGACCACGACTCAATCCAAAAAAATACACGCTTAACCCGTGACCCAGCCTCTCGAACCGGTAGTCGCTGGATGGCTACCGTTCACTCTATATCGCCGGCAGGGGGTTCCTCAAATTCAAGCGCCTCTCGGACGGGAGCCGGAAGCGATGGTCGTGGCGCCGTTTCATGCCGGCGAGTCTTTGCTGACTTGGTCGTCTCTTCGTAGACTGCGCGAGCAACCGGCACACCGCGAAGGAAGTTGTGCTCATACAGCACTTCGACGCCGCGCTCAGTTGGCCCCCAAAATCGCGACGGCAGATCACGTGTCGATTCGTTCGGCTCATGTACGTACACGTCCACGAGCCCGGCCTCTTG
Source organism: Natronomonas aquatica (assembly GCF_024449025.1). Classification (GTDB taxonomy): domain Archaea; phylum Halobacteriota; class Halobacteria; order Halobacteriales; family Haloarculaceae; genus Natronomonas; species Natronomonas aquatica. The sequence goes on from NZ_JAHLKM010000017.1 coordinate 6,427, forward strand.
GAGCGTCTCAAGCTGGTCGAGAATCGCTCCGTCGTTTTTTTCGATCATATAGGCGAGTTCGGCCAGCGACGCAAGGTGCTGCGGGTGGCCCAACAGACACTGGACGATCAGATGGCGGGTTTCTTGGGAGAGCAATGCTCGCATTTCGCGTTGCTCGGCGAATGGATCCTCAAAGGCGTCGCCCGCCGTATGGCTCATAGTGAATTATATCATGGCACGGCATATAATGTTTTGGTGTAACTAAGTGAGTAATTTGCAAATTGGCTAAGTCAATCGAAAAGCGTATTACTGAGTTGGTCGTGGGTCGTTGTATGCCAGTCCCGTCTGTACCGCCGAACGCCGGCCAGATTATGCGAGCGGTTCGTCGCGCACTTCGCGAGGTTGAGATCAATCCGGCAGAGGCGATGGATATTCTTTCGTGGGCTCACGAAGAACTCCCAGCGATCTACGAACGCGATCAGACGGCGTATCTCGTCTTGGGCAGCTATCGGTCCCCCTATATCCGACGGGTTCGATCAGTGAGCGACCGACTCAATCGCCGCTATGGGACCTATGCGTTTTTGATCGGTGATTTAGGTGATATCGGGATCCCGCGAATACCAGAATTCCGAGTGAAATTCCACCTCACAGCAGCGCTCGCTGACTATGTTGCGAGTGTTATTGAACAGGACGCCGGCGGCGAAATTAATGAATTAGGAAAACTGTCCGAGACCGAATATTTCAGCAAAGCGTATGTTCTCCCGCGAGGTTACCACTGGGAAACGGAGCCCAAGCTGCAGGAGAAAGAAGATGTCTTCCTTGCAGCGGCCCAAATCGAGACGGCGACCGACGTTGATGAGGAGACAAAACAGTCCGAACTCACAGCGCTTGTCGACCGGGCGAGTGCCACTGGGATCGAGGTGACTGTCGAGGAACTCACAGCGTGGCTGGCCGAACAGAAGCCGGAGGTCCCGTCCTACAGTTGGGTCCAGTTGAACGATTTCCGGCTTTTCGAACTGCAAGATCGGTGTTATCCGTGGCTGACGACAGATGAGTTATTAGAACAAACTGACGAGTTACCGGGACCTCCGCGACCGAAATGGGAGCAGTGACTGAGACGACAGGAGAAATCGCCCGGCTACAGTTTAAATACGATGGCCAGCATATGGAGTAGTTGGTATCCCACGCCACAATCGATTTGATATAGGCATATAGCCTATAGCCCAATAATTTATACTTGATCGGCTTATAATTAGGACTAGAGATGGCGGATGGCGATGTTTTGGTTGATGCCGAACACACTCTCCGGGACGGAACTCGAATCCGGCTCTTTGCCGTCGAAAGTTCCGCGTATCCCGGCGGTGTGAACTACCGGTTCCACTACTATGACCCGACGACTGGCGACAGTCTCCTTCGGTATGACAATTCCCAGGTCCCGACGCACGGTGCGGGCCACCACCACCGCCACGAATGGGTGGCTGGTGACGAAGAGGTCTCAGAGCTCGAATTCGAGGATCTCGACAGCCATCTTGCTGCCTTCGAAACCGAGGTGAAAAACTATGAATGAGAACCCGAACGCCCACGAACTGGATGCAAATGGCGCAGAAACCTACCCGGAAACGCTTCGAATAACCGTTGAGTCTGCCGCCGATGTCTTCGAGGAGGCACGCGACCAGTCGACGACAGACGGTGTTGCAAATGTGGCCGTCAGATCGTTCGAAAGCATTGCCGATGTCCGGCAACTACTGACCGATCGCCGCGTTGAGGTGATGCGAGCCATCATGACCGACACGCCCGAGAGTATTACCAGTCTCGCTGACCGTCTCGACCGGAACTACGCCGATGTGCACAGCGATGTCCAGGTGCTCGCAGATCATCACATCGTCTATTTCGAGACAGATGGGCGGTCGAAGCGGCCCATGATCCCGTATGACCGCGTCCATCTCGATATCGAAATAGCCGGCGATACGGCCCCCGACCGTGTATTGGCGTAAACGACCCCATCCTACTTCGCTCGGGGGCAACAGCCCCGCTCGCTCGTTGAGGGTGGGGCTTTCGCGTGGACTCCCGTTTTACGCCTCGGATGAGGCGGGAAGAGTGTACTCTCCACTCACGTTCAACGTCCCGCGATTCAAGCGCACGTCTACGGGTGCGCCTCCGTCGTCTGCGTTTTGCCGACGCCGGAGATACTGCAAACCGATGTTCTTCGCCGCGTTGTAGTCAGCGTGGTTCTCATACCCACAATCCAGACACGCAAATTCATCGCCGTGGCGGTTCTCGTTGTGGGTAACCCACAACTCGAACACCGCTTCGACGTGTTCCGTGGATCTACTTGCACGGCCTCGACGCCCTGCTCGTTGGCCTTGTATTCGACGTACTCGACAAGGCGACGGAACGCCCACAGATGCTGCCACGATGCCTCTGGAATGTTCTCACGAATGTCCGTCAAGTCCTCGAATACGATGTGCGAACAGTCGTGTTCAACTGCTTCGGCTACAATCTCGTTGGCGACACGGTGTAGCAATATCTCGAAGCGTCCATCCTCCTTGCACTTGACACCTGCTATCGCCTCATGTGCCGCCCGTATGCCGCACTGTTGCAGATCGCCACGCCGTTTCTCGTATTCTCGCTTCCAGTGGTTGAACTCGGCTGCCGACCAGAACCGTCCGGTCGAAGCGACCGCGAGTTGATTCACACCGAGGTCCACACCGAGGACTGTTCTGTGCCCGGTGCCGGTGTCAGTGTCGTCGTCTTCTTTGAGCATCGACGCGTGGAGATACCAATCGCCGTTGCGTCGATGGAGCGTCGCCCGCCGGAACTCGTAGTCCTCATTGGCAACGTACTTTGTTGGCGGTACGTCGGCATCGTCGGGGAGGATGTAGTCGCACTCGATACGTCCGTCCACAGTTGACAGCGACATCGAACACGCCGAAGCCGATCTTCGAAGCGACCGAGTAATTGGGGTTCGATCCAGCCGTCTCGCTTCGCGAGGGGCTTGACCGAACGGTCGGGTGGTACCGGGGCCGTTGACAATGGATCGTATCATTCGATTTCTTTGCACCGGAGAGAGCTATTGAACGGCAGTCGCTTTCTCTTACACGGCGAATGTATCCGCGAACTGACGTGGATTGGGCTTGTTCCACAAAAAGAGACTACTCGTCACGGAGCCGATCTCGAGCAGCGGCAAACCGAACAGGATCCGTGTCACCGGAGAGCGCCATCTCGTTTGCCGACTGGAGCTGAGAATTGATAAGCCGATTTTGCTGACGCGACCACTCACTATCGTCGTGTGTCCGAACGTACGCAGCCCACTGTTTGATCATCGCACGCCGACGCTCCGTATTTTGCCGTTGATCGGCGTCAAACGTTTCTGAGTTCAGCATAGTAGTCCTCTACTCCGAGGTTCTTAATGTAAGATTCGAGCTGCTCCATATTAAATTGTTCCTTGAATGTCAAGTACAAGTGGAGAGCATCTTCGAAATCCTTCCCGCTGTGGCTACCCGCCGCTTGCGCGAGCCGGAGTTTGTACGCAAGTTGGAGTTCGAGCGGACCAATTTAATCTGCTGTGTTGAATAGCGATGTTGACTAGTACGGTCGGAATTTGAGTTGGTGTATCAGAGGCTGATACCAGTAGTCTCAAAATCGGTGTCGCTTCACCGTGGCTCAGAGACCGCTATTCAACACGGCAATTTAATCAAACACAGAACTAATATTATACCACCTAACTTACTATTTGTCCTATATTTACCAAGGTATTTAAATAATGCTCAGACAATTTTGAGATAATATGATAAGAAAGCGATGATTCTGGGTTCTCACAGCACTTGACGCTCCAAAGGGTCGTCAGGAGCTGGCGGACGAATTAGATTACTTTCGCTCGCCACAGCTGCACCGCGAGTGGGCGTCGGCAAACTCAACGAGATACTGATGAACTTTTTCCGCCAAATCATGCATCGCAATAGCGAAGTCTCGACCGGGTCGGTCGATATCATAATAAAACCGTGAATGATGTTCAGACCGGAAAGCTTCGATCCGATCGGCGACATCCTCATCAGAGAAGACATTTCGTGCCGCGATGTCATCGAACACTTCCTCGTGTTTTCTGTAGTCTGCGGATTCCGTCGCTGTCATCTCGACAAGGTAAAACTGGAACGATCGCTCGATCGCGTTGAACGAGAGTTCGACGATGCTCACGTAGTTGTTCGTTCCCTGCCGAAGTTGCCGACACGTCCCTAGCATCGCACACGCCTTCCCGAGTTGGATGTCAGCGTCATCGTCAGCCCGCTGCCAGGACAGTGAGTCCTGTGCAGGCCCGGTTTCGCCATCTTCTAACAACTGTTCGGCACGTTCGAACGCGTCGACGACCTCATGCAGACCCATTTCCAAACACCTCCTGTTTCACCGCCTCAAGTGCCGGCGACTCTCGGAGCGTCAGTCCTTCGACGAAAATAGCCTCAATCCGATCGTGGTTTGCGGCCGACGATTGGGGTTCGACGATGATGTGTGCCTCGTACCGATCGCCGTCAAATTCCTCCTCAGCGATCTCTTGTTCGATGGCGTGGGCTTCACGCTGTGCCTGCATGCGGTTGCCCTCGACAACGACGAACAGGTCAATGTCGCTCGTTCGATCAGCGCTTCCTCGTGCGACGCTACCGAAGAGGACGACGCCGATATCGTTACCAACCCGTTCTTCGAGTCTATCGAGAATCGTTCTGACTGGTGCCTGATATGCTGCTTGTGGGATGGTCGTGACTGGATCATCGGCTTTGACAAGCGCCGCTGGATTCATCTGAACACCGTTCGCCCGGCCAGATCGATTGACAGTGATCACGCCAAGTGCTTCGAGCGTATCGACGGCAGCATTTACACTACTCAATCCGTTCTCCGTTACTCGGTAGAGTTCCCGGTTCGTGAAGGCTCGATCCGGGTTGTCGACGAGGATGTGTAAGATATCAGCAGTTGCCCCGTATCGGAATGCCTCCGGCTCACCGAGCGGGACTGGAAGCCGAACGTATGATCCCGCTTTTGGCTCTCTGTTTTGAATAGTTTCAACGTTCATGAATGGTTTACTGGTTCAAACAATTAAAATCTTGCTCGGCTGCCGAGCACGCTTAGAGATGCTCTCCGAGTGGGTTAACAAAGCTAATTAGCGCAAAGCGCATCCTTCCCTCGATCTAGGTCTGTCGTTCATCAGTGGCTTAATCAGAAGACTCCGCGGAAGACAGCGCTACGGCGAACCCATGGCTGCTGTTGGCCCCTCGGCGAGGGGCCGCTCACAGGACCACTCCCGTCAGGACAAAAGTTCCCACTCATAGTCAGGGCCAAGAGTCGCCGCCGGCGTCGGCAGTCGAGTGCTCGATAGCGGCTGTTTGCAACTGCTCGACGAGAGCCTCAGCGTCGGTCGCCGACAACAAGGCGGTGACGTGACCACTCGTGGTCGTCAACTGTAGCCCGATCGCATCCTCGTACGGAGTAACGGAAACCGCAACGTCGGTCGTCGGCGGACTCGAAACCACGAAACTGCCACGCGTCGAAAGCGGCGTCATCCCAGACGCAGTGGCAGTTATGAGGCTCCCGCCGTCGGTACGAGGACCATCAGTCGAGTCGGGAAGGCGCTCGAGGACGGCGGCTGCCGCCAACCACGGCGCACTGGAGGGCTCCTCGCTCGTCATCGGTGGGCCTCCAGGTCGAGCGACTCAGTTGGTTCCTCGACAGGGGCACGCAACGAGTCACAGTCGTTGGGCGATGATCGATACACGAATTGAATCGTCGATGTTGGACAGAGTAAAACAGTCATTGTACTGTCAACCGGCGAGTGCTCGTCGGCACCCGCGCGGCCACGGTGTGGAGAGCCACCTCGAGCGACACAGGCCGCTTGCCGCAGGCTGGCAGCCAACCGACACCGGACCACGACTCAATTCTATAAATACACTCTCAGGGATCGATGAACCACTCTCCGCTACTTCCTTCAGGGACAATACTCCCACTCGCCCGTCGATGCCGAGATCTGTCATGAATGGCTGAACCTCTCCGGGGCGATCATCGGCGTCCATACTACGCACAACGGCAGTAAGTGAACTGGCTCGAAGAGTTGAAAACGGGAGACAGCATACACAAAAACACGAATGGCACTGAAAGACCGTCCCGAAGACGAAACCGCTGACGAGAAACTCGATCGCCTTGTTGAGGAAGATCGAGAAATTCTCGACGCGCTCGACGAATAGACGGCTCGCGGCGACGCTGACGATGGCGCTGGCCGATCCGAGTCGGCAGGCCGCCGGTTCGGCACCGAAATCGAATTTACCTCCACCTAAAAGACGAGATATGAACGTTGACAGGGAGACGATCCGGAGTCGGAGCACCGATGCAGTGTTCGAGCGCGGGGAAAACTACCGCGACGAGGGACGTATTCAGCGACTCAACCGATTTGATGAAATCGTGACTGCGACCGTCAACGGATCGAAACTGTACGACGTGATCGTCGAGTTCGGCGGGCGGAGCATCGACACACGGTGTACCTGTCCGTACGATGGCGGTGGTGAGTGTAAGCACGTCGTCGCGGTTTGGCTGGACATTGCCGCAAACCCGCCACAGGACGAGAGCGAGGATATCGAGACGATTCTCGAGGACGTATCGGCCGATGACCTGCGTGGATTCGTCCGTGACGCACTTGCCGAACACGCTGCGTTGCGCGACCAGTTTCTCGCACGCTTTGGCGAGGACCACAAATCGGTCAACGAGTACCGCGAAGAGATCGCGAAACTTTTCGAGCAACACGCCGACCCGGTCGTGTTCGAGGCCATCGATTTCTCCCGGTTTTTCGATATCGCTGAGCAGTACCGCGACCGCGACCGATACTTGGCCGCTGCGACCGTCTATCGAGCGGTGTTTGAGGAAGTCGACGAGAAATCGAACTGGATCGATGGAGCATACGACCACTACGCACGGACCATCCAGACAGCTATCGATGGGTACGCCGACTGTATCCTTGCCACCGACCCGACTCCTGAAGAATTCGACAGGTATGCGGGCGTGCTGGAAGCACGAGCAACGTCGGAGCCACCGATCAACAGTGACCAGTTCTGGCGCGAACTCGACAATCTCGAAGAGCGATACAATGAGTGAGACAACAGACCGATTCGTCAACGACCTCACCCTACTGCGCTCGGGCAAATCAACTACCACTCGCTTGTTGAGGATGGGGCTTGTCGGTGGACACCCACTCCTGCTCGGCAAACTCGCCGGCTGGTGAGAGTGTCCCCGACACTAAGGCCAGGTGACTCGTGGCCTGCCCGGACGAACGCTTGTGGCTCGCCGGGCTGGATAGGTCCTCACTCAGATACCGGAATCCGATGTTCTTCGCCGCATTATAAAACGTTCCTGAACACCTGGCACATGGCCAGGCTCTTCGACGAGCCTGTCGGTGACGAAAAGGCCGACCACGCTGCCGTGCCGGTATGTGCGTCTCCGAACGATATCGAGACCAGCAAAGAAAGTTTGAAATTCAAGGACTTCGTATTAGAGAATATGGCTCCGCATCCTCTCTCGGAGACGCCCCCACAGGATTTCGAAGCCGGGATCAATCAACTTGCCACCGTCGGGCGGCTGTTAGATCATCCAGAACTCGCGCGTGTCTATGTGTATGTTTGCTACTATGGGCCAGTTACTCGACCGCAGATCAAAGCCGCATTGAGTATCCCGAAGACCACGGTGTACGATCACGTTGAGACACTTGAGACACTCGGTGTCATTACGATAGAGGGAACACGACCGATGGAAGTGACAGCGGACCCAGTCCGAATCACCACTGATGGCCACGTGGTGACGCCGACACACCTCCATGCCGTTGCGCTACAGGAAGTCGACGAAGACATTTCATACTTCGTTGAGCGACACGGTGTTGGAAAACTCGCTGCTGCGGTTCGACAGGCCGGGCTTCATTATGGAGACCGGACTACCCAGCGGATGGCCGCTGATCCACTTGGTATCTCAACTGGTGAGGCGATCAGTATTATCCTCGCACTCAAGCCAGCGATCGCTGCCGGACGCGAATACGACCCTTACTTCGACGTGATTTTCCCGGAGCTTGCAGACGACATCGAATTCGAGACTGACATTGACGTGACTGCGTCGCTGCCAAACGCTGAATGATCAATCGAGCTAATGGGAAGTTCATCTCCGCTCTCCGCTGAACACGCCACATTGGTCGATGCGAACGTGTTCATCAGTATTGGGAATCCAGGAACCGCCAAACATCGTCGGTTTCGTCGCGTTGTTCGGCGTGCCGGCGTGACGCTGCTGGTTCCTGCTCGGGTCGAAGAGGAGATCGAACAAGGAAACGTCAAACCAGCATTGGAGCGTGCTCAAGATGAGGGATGGGCGAAGGTTATAACAGCACCAACTGTCGCACACAGCAAGGCGACGACAGCCCAAGATATCGTCCGGCGAGCAATCGCCTCGAAATCAGCCGAAAAAGACGAGCACGATGTTGAAAAAGCCGATCCAGTGTTTGCCGGGCTTGCTGTCGAATACATTCTCAATGAGAAACAGCCCGAAAACGTGACAGTGATCACCGCTGATCGGCTTGCTCGAGAGGCAATCGAAACCGCAATAACATCATTAGGATATGACGACCAGGTTTCAACGGTTACACTCTGGGATCTCATTGATCGCGACGATGATGACATCACACTCATTTGACTCAAAGCGCAGCTTCCTCTCGATCCACGTCTATTGTTCATCGGTATCTTGCTCAGAAGGCTCCGCGGAAGAGGGCACTACACCGAGCTCATCGCTGGCTGTTGCCCCCTCGGCGAGGGGCCGCTCATAGAATCACTCCCGTCGGGACGGAAGTTCCCAATCATGGTCAGGGCCAGGACTCGTCGCCGACCTTGCCAGTCGAGTACTCGGTGGCGGCGACCTGCAACCGCTCGGCGAGGGCCTCGGCGTCGGTGGCCGACAACAAAGCGGTGACGTGACCGCTTGCGGTCGTCAACTGCAGCCCGATCGCATCCTCGTACGGGGTAACCGAGATTTCGACGTTAGTGGTCGGTGGACTGGAAACCACGAAACTCCCACGCGTCGAGAGCGTCTTCGCCGTCGCGGTGTCAGCTGTGCGGCTCCCACCGTTGGTACGAGGACCATTGGTCGAATCAGAGAGGCGCTTAAGGACGGCAGCTGCCGCCAACCACGGCGCACTGGAGGAATCCTCGCTCGTCATCGGTGACCCTCCAGTTCGAGCGATTCGGTCAATTCCTCGACGTCGGCACTCGATGAATCACGGTGGCTGAAGGGTAATCGATACACGGATTGAATCGTCGATGTTGGACAGAGGAGTACGTTCATCGTATTATACGGCGGCGAGTACTCGTCGGCACCCGCCGGATACGGACGGCCACGATGCGGAGAGCCGCCAAGAACGGCAGGGGTCGCTCGCCGCGGGCTGGCAGCTAACCGACACCGGACCACGACTCACTTCCATAAATACGCTCTCAGGGATCGGTGAGCCAACCTATCGAACCGGTTGACTGGAGTTCCACAACCTCAGGACCGTTGTTGGCGATTCGGTAAATAAGTCGGTGAGCGATTCTTTTCACGGACTGATCGACGAGAGTCGATATTTAAAAAACGAGGCGGAGCCGAGCGAGTAGATTTCCAACGCGCATTTGATAACGCCGACCAGTTGTGGTCGTCCCATTGGAGGTGCCCGAGCCGTACCATCAACCCGAGTGCGGTTTCGTCAGCCTGGCGTTCGAGGAGCCTCCGCGACGTACCCAAATCGACGTATCCCTCGTAGCCACACGAACACCGGAACACGTCGCCGTTTCGACCCGCACAACACCGGTATCAACTGGATATATGTGAGTACTTTTGTAAATTAGTGACGGGTTATTGATAGGTTTCTCGATCGAGAATTATCGGGATTCGACGGAGCCGTGGAGAGACATGTTCAGGACGTCGAATTCCTGACCTGTGATATGAGCTTCATTAAGAACGAATTGTTGCTGTTCGGCTTCAGTTACTGGTAGACTGTCTGAGATGTGCATAAAAACATGCTCTGGCTGTTGGCACTCGTCGGATGTGGTTTCAAGTAAGCCGTTGGCGAACGGGTTCTCGATGCTGACTGCTTTCACCAACGGTTGGTTTACCCCTTCAGTGGTGACATATTCATCATGGGTCTGCTCAACCGGGTGGGATTCGGTCGTGCTATGGAGTTGGCCGGTGAACTCTGTGGGGGGAGTGATACGCGTTCCAAGATGGTTGAAAATAGTCGGGATGATTTTTTGAATTCCGATCGGAAGGTACATACTGAACGCGCGGACGCTGAGGTCGCGAACTTCGTCGAACTCTGGTATATACGTTCCAGACAGACTAATCGTGCCGGTTTCGCAATCAAAGATGAAGCCGAATGTTTCTCGTTCCATCTGCTCGAACGGTGAGTGTTGGTAGCGGTGTATTGGTTGCTCAAGCGCAGCGATGAAGTTTCCAAATTCAAAGCCGGCCCAGAGCCCGCGGGGTCGGCGAATACAGAACGCTGCATTATCGATATCAACTTGCGTGTATCGGCCGATCGTTCGAAGTGCGTTGGTGAGTTCGGAACTCTCGAGCGAACGCTGGTTGGCAGAATACGTATAGTCGAGACGTAAACGGTTCTTTAATCCTCGGTAGAAGGTGATTGGGGTTGAGAAAGTACTGCGATCCGAATGACTCTCGATAAATGTGCAGGCGTATTCACCGTCCGGTACCACGATCGAGTCTTCGGGGACGGCGGTATATTTTAATCCGCGTTTGATAACCGCGGTATACGCAGCGTTAAGATCCCCATCAAAACGGGCCTTGGCTAAATCTTTGATCGGACCGTGGCATCCCCAGTCGATATCGATGTTTGGTCTCACTCTCGGATCAAAGATCTGAAAGAGTAAAGTTCTGTATTATCAATCGGGACCAACTCGAACAGGGGGATTTGCTGGTCTCTAATACATATAATCGCTTCCACCTTTTAAATATTTTGGGGATAAAAAGATCGGGGCGTATATAATAGAAATAATATATACATTACGTCCCCAAGTTCAAGAGGACGAAATAGAACCAGATTTTAAATGTGAGGGCCCAGTATATTGTCGTACGATGCGGAAGCCCAATCATGACGATGAAACGTCAGCAGAGGAGACAGACGGTTTCAAACTCGACGCTCATGGGGTGGCGATCGATTCGACGCAACTCAAACAGGCTGGGAAGCAGCTGACTGGCCACCGAACGAACGACAGCCGAATCAGAAACACTCTCACCTGGATTCTCCGCTCAAGTACAAGAAGAGGTATTACGAGCGGACTCGTCGGACTCCTGATCGCACTCGTAGCCGTCATCGGGGCAGAACGATTTTTCCCCGGTCGCTATCCGTTAGCGTTTTCTGGAGGAGCCATCCCGATGTCGTACGAAATACAACTATCTGTCACGGTCTTCATCACGTCGATAATTCTATTCGGACCGACGTGGTTGCTGTTGTCGCTGATTGTGAATCTGAAACCATACGATACTCAGGGTGGTGATCGAGCTACACTGCTGCTCGGAAGTGCAAGGTCTGGCAAACTTACCGCCAGATATGAGCGTAAAAACGGAAGTAACGAAACAATCAAAAGAGCACTTGAAGAGGTCCACACAGACGCAATTCCCCTGCACAACACAGATGATTCGACTGAGGAATTCATAAACGAATACCTCTCGGAGGCGGAGGGATCACTGTATGGCATGGAGTGTTCTATCACCGAAAAAAAGCCTCGGGATACACTGACAAAAGGAGAGCCGGCGAAAGAGCTGCTGGCCGGAGAAAACGATCGCGGACTTCCGATTGATAATGTGGCTGGCGTGCTTGCGTCCGGCGATTTCAGCGCTGTGGTACAGGTCACCTTTGCGCCACGAAACAAGTCGGATATCGTCTACGAAAATCATAAAACTCGGGTCGAAAGCGGAGCCGATCAGTGGCTGCCAATCAGGACGATCGGCCTCTTATTGGAGGACGAAAGCGACAGCGACAGCGACGGGGACAATCACCCACGAAATCCGCAGCGTCTGGAGTCGATCAAGGAACTCAACGGGTCGTCACTGTTTGATATCAACATTCGTGTCGTCCTCACTGCAGACGATGAGGCTCAAGCAGAACGGACCTTCGAGCAGATCACCACCATGATCGACGCCGCCAGCTCCGAAAGGTATCAAATTGAGCGAGTTGATTCGATCGACACCGGGTGGTTGTCGTGGGGTGACGTCGACGCCGACACTGTCCGCGAGCGTATGTACAATCACGAGCTGATAACCAATCACCGGTACTACGTTCCGCTGCAGCGAAAACGAACGAACCTGACAGTCGACAACGAGACGATCTGGAATTTCATCTTGCTCCCTGGTAAAGGAAATCGTGACACCCAGCGCGGGCTCAACACGACGTCTCGTGCTCAGGTCCCGACGGATCGGCCGACCGACACTCAGATGGACGCACTCCGAGCAGAACCGGCTGACGACACACCACAGGACACAGCCTCAACCGCATCCGACGACGAAGAGCAAAATGCTGCTGGAGCCGACACGGACACCTCACCTCAGCGATCGGACGAAGAATAAAAACACCAAAAATCAAATAAGAATGGAAAAGTACTGACCAGAACCCGACGCTCCCGAAACATCTACAGACATACCAAACATGGGAAACCAAACGCAGACATAGTGTTCAGATGACACAAGAGACACTAATTCTTGGCCGTGAACTCGACCGAAACAATCAGATCCATGGTTTCGTCGGGCTGCCCCGTGAGGCTTGGAACCGACATCTCCTCATCGCTGGCGCCTCGGGCAGCGGCAAATCCACGACCGCAACCCACGCCGTCACAAGCGGGCACGCCGCCACCGACGGCGCCACGGTCGTGATCGATCCCAAAGGCGACGGCTGGCCAACACAACTCCTCCGGGCCCACTACAAACAACACGGCAGCCTCGAGAATGTCTATTATTTCGATCTCGAAGCGGCGGTCCCGGCGATCTCGTTTTTCGATCTCCGCCCGCACCTCGATGCAGGCATCCACCGAGAATTCGCCATCAAAAAACTCAACGATCAGTTCCTCGAGTTGCTTGATCACGTCAAACCCAGCGGCTTCGACGCGATCCGGTCGCCGGACGTCATCCGGTATCTCGTCCGCGCGTTATTCGACCCGGTCCACGGTGAGGACGCCTTCCCGATCACACATCTCATCGAAGCGGCGTATCAACTCCGCCGCAACGGTACTGTCCCGGAGGTCAGCACCGACGTCGACGATGCCCTCGTCACGAGCCTGACCGACGGCCCCGAACACACCCGCGATCAAATTCTGCAAGGCGCGGTCACCCGCATCGAGAAATTCTACGGTAACGGCGCCCTCCGACCGATGTTCGAACAGTCATCAGCCGACCCTGCTGATGCCTTCCGGTTCGATCGATTCCTCACCGAAGACGCGTTGCTTGTTTTTGATCTGGGTGGCCTCTCTAACGACGGCCAACGCGTCATCGCGAACACACTGCTGTCACAGCTGTGGTGGGCACTCAAACGGCGCACCCGGCGCGCCGAAAACGAACCACCAACCGTCCTTGCGTTCATCGATGAAATTGCACAACTCCACGTTGAATCACGCCTCGAAGCGCTCATCGCCCTCGGCCGCGGCCACAAACTCGGGCTCATCCCGATGCTGCAGTTCCCCAGTCAGCTTGAAACCACCGAAAGCAACGCCGAAGCCGAAGTACTGACCAACATTCAAAGCTACCTGCTCGGACAGGTTCCTAACGACGACGCGCTCGTCGCCCGGCTCGCCGACAGCACCATGAGCGAAGCCGAACTCAGGAACCGACTCACGGAACTGCCCTTAGACCGCTGGCTATTCAAACCCGCCTCAATGCGCGAAATCGGGTCGATCCCGCCACACATGATCGCCGAAGCACCACTACCGGCAGGCCACCCCGACGGCCCCACCCCGTTGACGGACGCCGAAGAAACCCAATTCGAAGACGCCCTTGATCAGTGTCGAACCCGCACCGACGACCACTACACCGTCTCCTATGGCGCCACCACAGACACAGCGACAGAGACAGCCGCCGGCACTGAGCCAGGCACGGAAGCCCCGCATGAATTCGACGCGGCAACCCTCAAGACACTGGACACAACCGGGTACACGACCACCCTACCGTTCGTCGACGAATTACCTGATCCGATCGCGTACGACCCCGACCGCAACGCCATCACCTGCACGACGTGTGATCGGACCTACACCGCCGACATCAACGGCATCCGTGAGAGTATCACGTGTCACGCCACCCGCGACGAAATCGATGCCGCAACAATCCCGCCTGTCAAACTCGGGGTAACACTCACACCCGATGAAATCGATGCCGCACCAGTCACCACCAAACAACTCTGCGCCCTCCAACTCCTGTACAACATCGCAGAAAAACGGCACCAACAATGCGAACTCGACCTCGTACACAACCAGCTAACCGCCGTACTGCGCCGGTTGAGTATCGACACCGACACCCTCAACCCGCTCGTTGAGGCCGGCTATCTCACCCGCGACCAACTCAAACAATACGTCTACTACACAGTCACCGCTGAGGGCAGAGACATACTCAACGAGTCCAACCGCAAAACCATCGACTGGGGCGACGGCACCGGCGATCTCACCGAATCGCTACTCCATCGCGTGATGGTCGAAGCACTCTTCCGCTACGTTAAGCAACACTACGTCGACGAAACCACCTCTCCCGTCACGTCAGTCCAACCATACTACGAACTCACTCCCGAACAAGCCGACGCGGCCGACCTAGACGGCCGGGTCAGACTCGATATCGCCGGCTTCGATACCGATGGCGATCTCTGTCTCGCCGGCGAAGCCGAACGCAAAAACAACGACTACCGAACCGCCGCCGTCACCGATTACGACCAACTCGCTGCGCTTGACGTTGATCACGCACTCTGGGTCGTCCCAAGCAGTTCCCGCGGCCAAACCGCCGTCCTCCAACCATTAGGCGACCCGCCCGACTCACTCAACGACCCAAGCCCACGCATCAAACAGTACAGCCCCAACACGCGAATCGAACAGATCAGCGGCATCGACGCCCCAGGCATGACCGACATCTTCACACTCAATGAGCTTCGAGCAGCCCTGACAGCCGAATAACACCGCTCGAACCCGCACCCGAACCCAGCCACACACCACAGCTACCCACACAGACACCCTACTTCTCAACGCCATACTCAACCACCGCAACGCCAACCAACCAAACAGCCGACCGTCTACAGCAGCCTCACACAGACCCACCCCGCCGTACACAACCACCACATAGCCCGCAAGAACACGCCCAGAATACGTTTGTGTCACCCCAAAACCACCACACAAACACAGTGTGTAATATCTCGTAAACCGTCATTCGATACGATCTATCTCACTGACACCTATCGATTTTATATCAACAACCCAGATCAAAACAGCAAGATCCCGTGGTAGCACCCATCAGTCAACGCGATCAATCGCAACGTACAGAGCGTATCGTAACAAGCCATCGCCCCACGGAGAAGCGAGACACTGCGGCGAATGGAAAAGATCGAACCTACCGGTTGGCAAGTATTCCCGAGTAGTTAATCAGCCTGCTCTATCGAATCCGACCGATAGAGGGTCTCCGAGACAATCATCGTGTTCTGCGAAAGACCGACACATAACATCAAAGGGTGCCGACGATGATCCCCACGAACGGAACAATAGCACTACCCCAAGCGCCAGCAAGCGAACTCGCTGATAAAAACCCATGTCGATAGACCGCTGGCCTACGATGGTACGTTCCAACCACTCGACATGAAACACCAGATAAAACTACTTAGAAAGGTGGTCAACGCGGGTTGAATAAACGCTCAGACATCCACGATCGCCCACAGACCCCAACCAAGTTAGTTCGGAGAGAGGATCAACACTCTATGAAAACCCGTCCTACACAATCATCCTGAAAGCGGTGTCACAGTCATACTTGCGGGTGATGAATCGGTTGTGTACCGAGGATCATGTGCACCAAGATAGGCTCGGAGGTGAGGTTACCGGCTACGAACTGCAATCACGTGTATGAGACAGGAGCATCGAATACTGTTAGATAGAAGTCACATGAGTGTGCAAATGACTCAAGACAACATGTGGCAAGTACATCGCGAGGGGAATCTGTTAAAATGAATTCGACAAATAGCGTAAGGCTTCCATGGCATACACAAACATGTGTTTATTTATTGATCCTTGGCGGAGAAACGGCACTCAGATGTCTCCCCGAACAACGAGGTAATAAATTACAATGACTCAACCCCCAAATGATGACTTGTCCAGTTCACAAACTGACCGGTGGTCGGAATACAAAACGACGGCCACCGCTCTCCTCAAAAACTACGGCCCGGAACGATACGAATTCATAAACATTGGAGACTGGCCCGATGAAATGCAACTCCACAGGCTTGTACTGAGTAACCCAGCAAATGATGCAGCGGTTGCCAGACTCGACAGAGACGCCGTTCCGGACGGAACCGACGCGGCTGCGATCGTCCAGCCGGCGGATTATACGGCCCCGATTCTCTGTTCGCCATTCTCCGAGATCGATGATCCGGAAACACTGAGTGACGCTGGCACACTAGTGTATGAACTACTTGAGATACTCACATTCATCGTCACTAGCCCCCATCCCGAGAACGGGAATCGAAGCGAGATGGCAAACCTAGTCCGAAGGTTGCATGAAACACACGAGTACCCACTCGCTGATATCAAAGAGCGGCTCATCCCGCTTGCCCAGCAACGTGGTGATCTTCCTTTGGGTTATTGGGAAAGGGATACTACTGTACATGCTGTAACAGTAGACATCGTACTGAACTGCCTATCCGAATAGGAAACCAACAGTCACGATTGCTCGTGTGTGGATGATCAAGCGTTAGGGTGCTGTAAGGAGGACACACATCGCTGTTCTGTCGGTGGACGAGTACTCTCGTAGATTCCACCTCTAGATGGACCAACTACTACACACGAAGCACCCTGCTTCACTCAAAACCCAGATAATGAGAGATCCAGCATACGCCCAGCCAGTCGTACCGCCAGCCAAAACGTCTCGATCAGTCGTCGCCGAAGCAAGAGAGCTCCGATTGCTCGTCAGCGAGGAGGCAAGCAGCGAAGTAGAGGAGTGACACACAAAGCAGTGAGTCTACATCGATGCGGACGATCCCCTACCATATTCTCCGAGCGAAGTCGTAAGCACTCTTGTTACGTCCTACGTTGCGACCACATCGGATCTCGACGTTACCTGAACAGAATCCCGGATATCACCAAGACGTGCACGCGTGAAAGCCATCGTACGTGGTCGTCTACCGCGGATCGTCAACCAACTCATAGACCCCGGTATCAAACAGGTTCTCGATGTGATCGTGTTCAGCGAGCCGTTTCATCCGCATATTCACATACTGTCTAGAGAACTCGTGATCATCGGCGGCAAGGGATTTCTGGACCAACGTTGGAGTCGCCCGCCCGTCAGCCAGCACATCCAAAATCAGATCGTCGACATCGTTGAGTTGCTCGGGCGTGAGAGACATATTCGGCACTCACACATCGGGGGGGTATAGATGTGTCTCTCAGCAGTTTCGAAATGTTGTTGCTAATAGAACTTTACATTAGAAAGTTCTAAATGTTTGCAACTATTAGCAGAGGTATGCACAGGCCACGAGCGATACCTCACCGGGCTATCGGCGGTCGGCAGGACTGCGGGTATCGGCGCCAAGCAATACTGCTCACCACAGCAGACGTCGAGCAGGAAGACGAGCCGGCGCCGATCTGTCCGGTCTCAGTAAACGATATTGATAGAAACAATGAGTAACCACGATACCGACCCTCTAGATCCGAGCGGGATCGCACAGTTCATCCAGCACGACCGGTGCCGGCGGTATCTCAAACAGCGGGTTGACCCCGGCGATGAGCCCGAAGCTCGCGAGTGGACGGAAGCCTTCAGCGCTATGAATGCCGGGCTCCTCGGCGAGGGCCAAGAGTTCGAAGCAGTCCAAATAGAGGCCCTTGCAACAAACGCAGCGCGAATTATCGGCCCGGAGCGCGACGCGACGGGGAAAGCCGGTGTTCCGGGGATCGATATCGATGCGACGTGGGCAGAGTCCACAACAGGCCGTAGACGACAGCTGCAAGAGGCCGCTGAGGCGGCTCGACAGCTCACAACGGACGGAGAGCTTTCCTACATCCTGTGTTATCAGGCTCCCCTTGGCGGGCAACTCGGCGCTGAAGCTGTCTGGGGCGAAGCGGATTGTCTCGTGTTCGCGCCGGCACAGGCCGAAGAGATCGACGTGGTGGCCCGCGTTCTAGAGATCAAAAGCGCCACCGAGCAACAGCGTGCCCATCGCGTACAGGTCGCTATCTACAGCGCACTGCTAGACGAGATCCTCAGCGAAACTGATGGCTATCGCATCGAGACAAGCGTGCTCACGCGGCCGGATGCGGCTGCCACCGGTGAGTCGCTGGACCCGTTTGCCGTGCCGACGTTTTCCCGGGAGAAGTGGGTGGTGTTCGCCGAGCGGCTGCTTGCAGCCGATGGCCCGGTCGAGTCAGCACTAGCTGATGATCTTGAAGACCTGCCGTTTGCGTTGGATCAGGTCTGTAACAACTGTGCCTACCGGGAGGCCTGCGCAACACGGGCCATCGAGGACCCGACTGCTGCCTCCAGCCTGGCGTTGTTGGGGGTAGATGCCAGCGTCCAACGCGCGCTCAAAGAGTGCGATATCACGAACCTCCGGGAGCTCTCGGAGTTGATGCCACGCGTCTCGGATCCACAGCCTACGGACCCGCCGCCAGAGCTTGATCTTGCCCCCGCCCGACAGCGGAAACTTGAGCAAGCACTGCCGGGGCCGGTCCACCGGATCGTCCAGCGGGCACAAGTGCTCCGCGGCGAGATCGACCCGAAGTATTCGGCCATGACTCGTCCGCCAGCCTACCGCGGCCAACAGTGGGTGCCACTTCCGGACGACCGGGTGGCCGGTTGGGGCAATATCGACACGGCAGCCCCCGGGGAGCTGATCCACGTCGCCGTGTTCGTCCGTCCGGACTCGACGATCGACCGGGTCGGTGCGCTCGGAGCGTGTGTCTACGCTGCCGAGGACGGCACCTATCATACTGTCAGCGAAACACTGGACGCCGTCCCCAAGACGGCTGCCGCGGCTGACGAACTCGAGGCGGCGCTGTTCGATCGGTTCTGCCGGCAGGTGTTTGACGCGATCGAGACGGTCGGCGAGGCTCTCGGGAACTCGTCCGCAGCGCTGCACTGGTACACGTATACCAAGCACGAACTCGACGCTCTCGCCGAGGGGCTCGAGCGACATCCCGAACTCGACAACGCACAGGCGCTTCGCAACCTGCTGAATCTACATCGGGACGGCCACACCGAGACCGATCAGGAGATGGCTACGGCGGTCCAGCCGATCGTGAACGAGTACTTTGCACTGGCGTATTCCTCGCAGGGGCTGTTTGCCGTCGCCGAGCAATTCATTCCCGGGTGGACGATCGAGGCGTTCGATCCGCTGGATGCACGTGGTGAGACGCCGCCGCTGCGATCGATTTTCGGGTATCAGTTCATACGTGAGCAGGTGCCGTATCTCGAGGCTTCAGATCGGATCCGACTGCATTTGGCTCGCAGGCCCCTCGCCGAGGGGCCGGCCGCCGCAGCCGTTGGTGACGATGAGACACGGTCAACGCCGGATGGGTGGTACCCGATCCGGAAACGGGCCGGCGGACAGTTCCCGATCGAGTATCTTTGGGCAGCGTTGCCGGCCACGCCGGGAGCCGAGACGCCACGGCTCACCCCAAACCGGGTAACCGAATGGACGGCTGATGCTGACACGCAGGCGCTGTACCGCCAGGAACTCGAGGGATTTTATTATCGGACTAAGAACAAAGACGACCCGATCCAGCGATCGGACATCGAGTATCTCTGTGAGCGTCTCAGCTACACGCTGTGTCGACTCGTCGAGTCGATTCCATACAAGGACACATATTTTGAGAAACAATCGCTTGAGACGGGGACGCTCTCGGAGTTCGAGGTGCCGGTAACCGACCTGCCCAGCGCCGCCCGCGATTACCTCCAGATGGAACACGGTGCCCGCCGGGAAGCCACTTTAGAGCACTACCGACAACCGCTGCGAGACCGGGCCCGAAGCGGGCGGTCAATCCTGATCGAGTGTACCGGCGTCGAAACCAACACGGATGGATCCCTCTCGATTACGGGGACGTTGGCATACGAGTCGGTGTTCGAGGCTACTGCAGCCGATCAGATCGCTCGCCAGGCGCGTATTCGTGGCGATGATGGCTCGGGCGGTGGGAGTTGGCGTATCCTGACGCGGCTCAACCCGACCACAGACGACACGCCGGGAGCTGCATCGAGCACCTACGCCGAAGCCGGTATCGAGGCCCCAAAGGAGATCCAACACTCCCCGCCGGTCCAGATCGACTCTCTTAATCAGGCGACCGGGTCGATCCAGCTGACAGCGTTTCCCCACCGGTTCAAACGGAATTACACCGCCTTTCGGGTCGATCACTGTGGCTGGCGGTCGCCAGACAGCGATAATCTCGATGATCCCACGACAGCGCCGGCCGACCGCGACGGCGTTATTGCGGCCCGACCACCCGTTGCGATCGAGCCCGGCGCCCGGTTCGTGCTCGATCCGATGGTCGATGAGTTCGGCGCGCCGAAAGCAAACCGGGCGCTCCAGCCGCCGACGATCCAGGCAAACGTCCTGTATCAACATCTCAAATTCATCGACCAGACAGGCCAACAACCCCCTGCGATGGCCGCCCCACCGACGGGTGTCGGTCGGTTCTGTGAGCGGCTCCGTGAGGCCCCAGCCTGTCTAACGCCGAACGAGCGTCAACAGGCGTTTATCAACGCGACCGATCGGGCGATTGTCCCGCTGCAGGGCCCGCCCGGGACCGGCAAAACACGCGGTGCGATCGCCCCAGCCGTACTCGGGCGAGCGTTTGCCCACGCGGAGCAATCAACCCCATTCGTTGGGTTTGTGGTAGCGCCGTCACACGAGGCCGTTGACGCCGCGCTTGAAGGCGTGGTTGCGACGCTCGCAGAATGGCGACACACGGAAACCGGGTTAGCAACGCTTGAGCTCCTTCGCGTGCAGCCGTCATCCCCACCGGACGAGACGGCCCGCGTTGATGCTGACACGGCAGCTGTCGAGGTCACGTACTGTAATTATCATGACAGCGAGGATGCGGCGACGCTGGGTCAGATCGCAGAGGAAACAACCGGCGAAGCAACCGGCAGTGACGCCTCGCCCGGGCAGTATCTGCTGTTCATGACGCCAACGACGCTGTACCAGACGCTCGGGACCATCGCCGAGTCGGTCACGGCGATTGACGGCACCTCGGCGCCGGCGGCGATGCGGCATGAGCCAGGGATCGCTGACGTCCTTTGTGTCGATGAGGCGAGCATGCTGGACGTCCCGGCTCTTTTGTTGGCCGGCAGCGCCCTGAAGCCGAGTGGGCAGACCCTGTTGATCGGTGATCACCGACAGTTGGCGACGATTACAGCCGTCGACTGGCAGGAAACCCTCCGGCGATCGGTTACCGACGCTGATGCCCACCGGTCGGCACTTGATTACGTCCGACGGCTCGTTGGGACGGCACCGCAGGCTGGCTGTGCCGACCGAACTGGAGGTGACACCGATGCCGACTGACCAGCCGCCGGAGGAACTCGACGGTGCCGACGAGACGCTCCCGATGACGGTCGAGCGGTTGGCTGAATCCTACCGCTTCGATAGTGAGATGGCTCGCCTGCTGACACAGTTGGAGTATCAGGCGGACGGGATCACCCTGACAGCCGCCGAAAACCGACCGCTTCCAGACCGGGCGATCGACGCTACGAGCCCGGGGCTTGCGACCGTCTTCGAGAGCGATGCCTCAGTAGTGCTCATCACATATGATGAGCGATCCCACCGGATGGTGAATCCGATCGAGACGACGCTTATCGGTGCACTGGCCGGTGCTGTACGCACGGATAGCTCCGAGGAGACAGTGCCGGACGGCGGGACCGTTGGAAGCAATAAAAAAGAGCAGGCCAACAGAGCAACCACAGAAGACTTTGATTCCCTCGATTTCGGGGTTGTCACGCCACACAACGCCCAGCGAGGCGCCTTGG
This sequence comes from Natronomonas aquatica, assembly GCF_024449025.1. GTDB lineage: Archaea > Halobacteriota > Halobacteria > Halobacteriales > Haloarculaceae > Natronomonas > Natronomonas aquatica. Next base: position 28,636 of record NZ_JAHLKM010000017.1, read on the forward strand.
AGACGGCTTTGCCCGCCACGGTAACGGCCAATACCGTCGAAAAATACCAGGGTGGCGAGCGAGACGTTATCGCTGTCTCTGCGACGGTTTCGGATCCGGAGTTCGCACGCCGCGAGGAGCAATTCCTGTTGGACCCACGCCGGCTGCTCGTCGCTATCTCCCGGGCGCGGCTCCAGACCATCATCGTTTGTAGCACGGCGCTGTTCGAGGTCGCCCCAATCGATAGCGATCGGTTGGATGACGGACCGGTTTGGGCACAGCTGTTTACTCAAGCCGTGGGGCGACAGGCCGAGCCAGCCTGGCGTGGATCGCTCGGTGAATTCATCCAACAGCCGGCTGTGGCACACGCGACGGTTCCCGTCGCGGTGTATCCGAGCACGATCAGTAACCACGACACCCAATGACGAACCACGATACCACCTCCGACACCGTTGAATCGGTTACTGCGGCCCCCGCCCAACTCTTTACCGGGGTTGGGATCGGGTTGCCGTCGCTGACAGTGATCTGTTCGCGCTGTGACAAGCGTTTACAAGAGGGCGATTCGGTATCCGTCTACGCCTACCGACCCGCTGAGGGCTCTCAATGGTATATTGGTCGGTGTTGCTGTTCGTCCTGTGCGCCCGATCAGCTCACCGCCCCGACACTCGGAACGTCTGAGTGTCGAATCAACGCCCGATTGGCTACTGTTTCAGAGGTCACTGCCCAGCACCACAGTCTCTGTCTGATCAAGCCGGCAGTTACTGCATTCGCGTCACCGACAACCGGGACAAGATCATAATCCCTTCGTACCCTATCATGTCCGTCGATACCTTCGTAGTGCTTCAGACAGATATCAATCTCTCAAGCCTCCAAACCACATTCGTGGGAGATGACTTCGGCAAGCCTGCCGAAATTGCTCTTATTTTCGGGGATGTTCTAGAAAGAAATCCGCGATTTGACCATCGTATTTTCAAAAACGAGGAGTCTAATACGCCGAACAGACCCGTTTGATCCCTTCCTCAAACGAGATTTCGGGTTCCCAGCCGGTCACCTCGTATATTTTCGAGGGATCGGCACACGTATCGTGGACGTACACGGACTCGGGGATCGGATTGTCGACGTATTCGGGGCCGATATTCCGGCCAAGCTCGTCGTTCAGCAGTTCAACGACCTCATTAAACGAGTAGCGCTCACCAGTGCCGAGATTATACACGCCATCCAGTTCGTGCTCGGCGGCGAGTTCGAGGCCGCGAACGATATCGTCGACGTGGGTGAAATCACGCGTCTGTGTACCGTCACCATACAGGACTGGCGGCTCGCCGTTGGCGATGTCGTCGGCGAATTGGGCGATCACGTTCGCGTATTCGCCTTTGTGGGCTTCGGCGCCGCCGTAGCCCTGATACACCGAAAAGAAGCGGAGGCCGGCCATCGACATATCGTAGTGGTTCGAAAAGTACTCGCCGTACCGCTCGCGAGCCATCTTCGAGGCTTCATACCCGGTGTTCACAGAGACGGCCATATCCTCGGGCGAGGGGTCGGTACGACTCCCATAGATCGAGGACGTCGACGCGTAGACAACGGTCTCACAGCCGTCCCGGCGGGCCTGCTCGACGACGTTGACGAACCCCTCAACGTTGACCCGGGCGCCCCGACAGGGGTCGTCTTCATGCATCGCATACGATGACAGTGCCGCGAGATGAAAGACGACGTCGACAGCCGTCGGAAGGTCGGCATCAAGCACGCTCGCATCGACGAACTCGACGGCATCCTCGAGGTTTTCCGGTGTGCCGAGATAGCCGTTATCTAACGCGACAACGTCGTTGCTCTCTGCTAGGTGATTCGCGATATTTGACCCGATAAATCCAGCGCCGCCAGTGACAAGCACACGACGATCCTGCATGTTAGTGGCGGCGGCGGATATAAATAAAAACGTTCGGGAAAGCCAAATTCGACGGCATGGCTTTGTACGTGATCGTCAGCGTCTTGATGATCCCGTTTCTCCCGCAGTGTTGCTGTGGGCTCGCTACGTGGCGCCGATAGCGGAGCGATGACCGAGAGATGGATCGACAGGCCTTCTCAGTGATCGTCCTCGCGCCACTTGTGGTCGCACTCGGTACAGGTGAAAAACCGCGTTTCGGACTCGTCGGCGGCGCGGATCTGCTTCATCTCGTAGCGGGCGCGGTCGTTGCCGCACTCGGGACACCGAACCGTCGTCGTCGGACCGATCTCGGCGTCGTCGACCTCGGACATATCGACCGGACCGCTGTCGGTGTCCTGGTCTTCGGTCGTCGTCATGTCCGCCTCGTTTTCGACGTCGCGGGGTTTCTCGAATCCACAGGAACCACAGACCCACAGCCCGTCGTCGCTGTGCATCATCGAACCGCACTCGTCGCAAAATTCCATGTCGTGGAGTCGGGGACCCGCAGTATTTAAACGGCGGGGTTCACGTCCCGTCGAGCGATACGCCGCCACGCGGCCGTTCACGGAACGGACCCGCTATCGCCGACGTTTCCGCAAGGGTGATGCGACGGCCGGCCGTCGTTCCGATTGGTTGGGATGTTCGGGACGGATCGTCGTGTGGTCGTGTTGGCGCTGGCCCGGATGGCCGATGCGGTCGCGAACTCGTTTCTCATCGTCGTGTTGCCGCTGTACATCGCCAGCGGCGAACTCGCGTTACCGGGCTATGCGGGGGCGTCGATCCTCGGGTTCCCGATCACCCTCGAGTTGCTCATCGGCGTGGCGCTTTCGCTTTTCGGCTTCCTGAACAGCTTCGCCCAGCCGTTCACCGGCCGGCTCTCGGACCGGACGAGCCGTCGGAAGGTATACATCCTGTTCGGACTCGCCGTACTCGCGGTCACGAGCGTCGCCTACGCCCTGGTGGAGAGCTACGAGGCGCTCGTGGTCGTCCGGGGGCTGCAGGGGCTCGGCGGGGCCTTCGTCATCCCGACGACGATCGCTCTGGTCAACGACCTCGCGCGAAGCGACGAAGAGCGCGGGGGCAACTTCGGGGTGTTCAACACGTTCCGGCTCGTCGGGTTCGGATTCGGCCCCGTCGTCGCCGGCCTCGTCGTCCAGGCCGGGCCGTACGCGCTGCCCTACGCGACGCTTTCGGGGTTCGACGCCGCCTTCGGGGTCGCCGTCGTCGGCGCGCTCGTCAGCTTCACGCTCGTGACGGTCCTCATCGAGGAGCCGCCGATGACGGCTGGCGCGAGCAAGGACCTCTCGATCGCGGTGTTCGGCGACGGCGACCGATTGCTGGACCCCGTCTTCGTTCTCGGGGTCGGGACGCTGTTCATGGCGGTCTCGATCGCGCTGTTCGCGACGCTACAGGAGCCGATCAATCGCCGGCTCGGGCAGGGGCCGACGTGGTTCGGCGTCCAGTTCTCGGCGGTCGTGATCGCCAACATCGCCCTGCAGGTCCCGGTCGGGCGGGCCGCCGACCGGATCGGCCGCAAGCCGTTCCTGCTTTGGGGACTTCTGTTGCTCGTCCCCGCAGTGTCGGTCCAGGGGGTGGTGACCTCCTCCGTGGCGATGCTTCTCGCACGGCTCGTCCACGGCGTGTCGGTGGCGATGGTGTTCGCCCCGGCGCTCGCGGTCGCCGGCGATCTCGCGGGCGAAGGCGAGTCCGGGACGACGCTTTCGGTTTTGACGATGGCGTTCGGGCTCGGGACCGCGATCGGTCCGCTGCTGTCGGGTGCGCTTTTCGGGTTCGGGTTCGCGATCCCGTTCGCCGTCGGGGCGGTCCTGGCGGTCGTCGCCTTCGTCCTCGTTTTCACGCAGGTCGAAGAAACCCTCGAGGGGGCGGTCACCGTCGGGGCGTTCCTCGGCCGGGGGGAGTGACACCCCGGTCCGGGCGAGTCGGGGGACATATAGCCCCAGCGGTCGAACGTCCCGGTATGGGTGGCGATACGTTCGTCTACGACGACGATTGCGGGTTCTGTACGTGGTGGGCGGACTTTTTCGTCCGGCGAACCGATCTGGAGGCCGTCGGCTTCGACGAGCTCACCGACGAACAGCTCGAACGGCTCCCCGAGGACTACGAGTCGTGTGCTCACCTTCTCACGGACGGGGCGGTCTACTCCTGTGGGGCCGCGATCGAACAGTCGCTCGTCCGGGCGGACCTGCCGCCCGGATCGGGGGAAATCGTCCGGTTCTTCCGGCAGTTCGAGGACTACGAGCGGCTCCGCGAGCGGCTCTACCGGGAAGTTGCCGACCGGCGGGGGTTGTGGGGACAGTTCCTCTCGAAGGACCGTCCCGAGTAGAGGCAGGGGGCCGGGGGCCGGGGGCGATCACTCCGGGACGCCGTTTCTGACCTTCACGGCCATCCCGGTCTCGAAATCCGCCATCGCGTCCGCGGAGAGTTCGGCCCGCCCGACCGCGATCAGATCGCCGTCCTCGTGTTCGACGAGCACCTCGTCGCCGGGGCGGACCGCGGGATCGACCGCCCGGACGAACTTCGCGAAGGCGTTCCGGCCCTCCCGGACGAACGGCTCGCTGTCGTCGCCGACGACGACGCGGGCGGCCGGCGTCGGAAGGGCTGTCTGGAGCCTGTGGCCGCCCGCCACGCCGAGCGTGAAGCGGCCGTCGGTCCCATAGGAGACGACCCGGTCGCCGTCGGCGAGGATCTGCTGGGGCCGGCCCGAACTCGTTCGCTGAATGCGGACCTCGCCGGAAAAGAGCGCCGCGCCGGCGCCCGCCCCGAACTGGTAGTCCGCGACCGTCGAAAGCGCCTCGACGTCGGTCGGCATACCAGTTCTGGCGTCCCGGGGGGGATACGCTTTCCGCATTTCGGACGGCGGCGCCCGGGCGGCGAAGTCGGTTATTCGTCGAGGCCGACGCGGCCCTCGAAGTCCTCGTACTCGAGGTCCTCGTGGACCGCGATCGGGTCCTCCCCCTCGGCGATCCGCCGTTTGATCTCCCGTTCCTGCTCGAGGAACGTGGGGGCGATCTCGAGGACCGTCTCGACCACCTCGCCCGGAACGAAGATCACGCCGCTGCCGTCCGCCACGACGTAATCGCCCGGCTCGACCCCGACGCCGGCACACTCGACGGGGATGTCGTAGCCGACCACCCCGGTCCGGTCTTTCACCGACGTCGTGACCGGGCCGCGGGCGTACAGCGGGACGTTCTGCGACCGGAGGTCGTCGATGTCCCGGCTGGCGCCGTCGCTGATCGCCCCCTCCAGTCCCGCCCGGTCGGCACAGAGGCCGGCGATGCCGCCGAAGGTGTTCTGTTCGAGCCGGCCGTCGTTGTCGAACAACAGGACGTCGCCGGGATCGGCCGCGTCGATCGCCTCGAGAGTGCCCGTGACGGTCGAGCCGTCGGCGTCCGGTTCGAGCTTGATCGGCATGACCCGGCCGGCGATCGACGGGCAGTCGTCCCACAGCCGCGTGATGCCGAAGGCGGTCTGCTCGGGATACCCGAGGACGTCCAGGGCGTCGGCGATATCCGGGGTCGTAAACGATCCCAGCGCGGAACCGATCTCACTCGAATCCATGAATCCGTCTGCCCAGTCAGTACGGCCCGATATACCCGTTCCCGAATCGGACAGTGTTGCTCCTTGCGGACGGGAGCGTAGCCTCACAGGAGTTAACACGGAGCCAGCCCTCGGGGCGAACCATGAACGGACTCGCACGCGTCGGTCGTCTCGGTATCGGGCTCGCGGTCGCCGCCCTGCTTTCGGTCGCCGGCTGGGTCCTCCTCGTCCGGATCCCGGCTGACACGGCCGATCTCCTCGGCGTTCTCCTCGTCGTCGCGGTCGCCGTCGCCGGGCTCCGGATCGGGGGCAGCGTCGGGGGCAGCGTCTTTCCGGCGTACAACGCCGCGGAGGTGGCCGTCGAGGGGCCGATCACCCGCGACGGCGGCGGCGGGCTGCCTGTCTCCCCGCCCGGCTCGCCCGGCGCCGACGACATCGTCGAGTTGATCGAGCGGGCCGACGAGGACGACAACGTCGAGGCGCTTCTCGTCCGGCTGAACACCCCCGGCGGGGCGGTCGTTCCGAGCGACGATATCCGGCTGGCGGTGCAGGCCTTCGAGGGCCCGACGGTCGCCTACGCGACGGACGTCTGTGCCAGCGGCGGCTACTGGATCGCCAGCGGCTGTGACGAGCTGTGGGCCCGGGAGGGTAGCATCGTCGGCTCGATCGGCGTCCGGGGCTCGCGGATGACGGCCGCCGACCTCCTCGAGCGGGTCGGCATCGAGTACGAACAGCTCACCGCCGGCGAGTACAAGGAGGCCGGCGTCCCCTTCGATGACCTCGAGGAAAACGAGCGGGAATACCTCCAGGGGATCGTCGACGACTACTACGAGCAGTTCGTCGAGACCGTCGCCGAGGGACGCGGCGTCGACCCGGAGACGATCCGCGGGACGGAGGCGAAGGTCTTCCTCGGCGAGGCGGCCCACGAGTTGGGGCTCGTCGACGGGCTCGGGACACAGGAGGACGCCGAGACGCGGGTGGAAGAGTTGCTCGAGGAAGAAATCGAAACGAGGGAACTCGAAGCCCGGGCGGGCGTCGCCGAACGGCTCCGGAGTGGGGCCGAACGGGTCGCCTACGCTTTTGGCGCCGGGATCGCAGGCCGGGTCGCCGGGGACGGCGAGCAATTCCGGTTCCGGTTCTAAAGGGTGTTTTTCAGTTTCTCGAAGAAGCCCTGCTCGACGTCGATCTCCTCGCCGCCGGCCTCGGCGAACGCCTCCAGGGCCTCCCGCTGTTCCTCGTTCAGGCTCTCGGGCGTGACGACCCTGACCTCGACGTAGAGATCGCCCTGCCCGCGGCGCTGCAGCCGCGGCATCCCCTTGTTCCGCAACCGGAAGACCTCGCCGCTTTGGGTGCCGGCCGGGACGTCCATCTCGACGGTGCCGTCGAGGGTTTCGACCCCGACGGTGTCGCCGAAGACCGCCTGCGGGAACGAGATCGGCTGCCGTGTCCGGAGGTCGTCGCCGTCCCGTTCGAAGGCGTCGTGATCCTCGATGTCGATCTCGACTAGGAGATCGCCGTTCGGCCCGCCGTTCTCGCCGGGGGCGCCCTCGCCGTCCATCCGTAGCGTCTGGCCGTCGCGGATACCCTCGGGAACCTCGACCTGCAGCGTCGCCTCGTTTCTGACCTGCCCGTCGCCGCGACACGTCGAACACGTCTCGGAGTGGATCCGCCCCTCGCCGCCGCACCGCGAGCAGGTCTGGGTCTGCTGGACGCGGCCAAGCGGCGTCTGCCGCACCGTCGTCTCTTGGCCGCGGCCGTCACACCCCGGACAGGTCCGGGAGTCGGCGTCCGGCGGGTGCCCGGCCCCCCCGCAGTCGGGACAGCGCTCCGGGCGGGTGACGGTCAGCTGTTTCGTGACGCCGCGGTAGGCGTCTCGGAGGTCGATCCGTAGCCGGGTTTTCAGATCCGAACCCTGCCGGGGGCCGGACTGCGAGCGGGAACGGGAGCGGGAGCCACCGCCGCCGAAGAACTGCTCGAAGATGTCGTTCATCCCGCCCATGCCGCCGGCGCCACCCATGCCACCCATCCCCCCCATGCCGCCGCGACTGTCGGTGTCGGTCGCGCCGCGCTTTTCGGCCTGCTTGAACCGCTCGTGGCCCATCTGGTCGTACATCCGGCGCTTCTCGTCGTCCAAGAGGACCTCCTTGGCCTTCTTTGCCTTCTTGAACTTCTCTTCGGCGTTCGGGTCGTCGGAAACGTCGGGGTGATACTCCGAGGCCATCTCCCGATACGCCTGTTTGATCTCGTCCTCGTCGGCGTCCCTGGAGACGCCGAGCACCGAATAGAAGTCCTCGCTCATTCGTTGTTCCCCGTAGGCGGTTGAGACACTTCAAAAGAACGGGTCACGGACGTCGCTCAGTCGCGATCGGGGGAACGGTCGGGGGACACGAACAGCCGTCAACGACCGCCGTCGGCCGCGAGGGGACTGACGGCGGCGGTCCCCGAGCCGATCGCGCGGGCCTTCGCGAGTTCGGCCTCGATCGCGTCGGTGACGGCCTCGTGGTCCCCGAGCGGGTCGGCATAGGCGAGGCCACCGCGGTCGAGTTCGAGCTTTTCGGGGATGGCCCGCTCGGTCTCCTCGGCGGCGGCCAGAAAGAAGGGGACGACGACCGCTCGCTCGCCCGAGAGGTTGTATCGGAGACACTCGACGGCGGGGTTCTGCAGCAGGTACGCCGTCGTCACCTCGCCGTAGGCCGTCGTCTCCCGGAGTCGGTCGGCCTGCTGTTCGGTCGTCCGCCGGGATTTCGGGCCGGAGCTGTCGCCGAAGGCGACGAGCGCGAGTGAGGCATCCGGCGCGGCCGGCAGGGTCTCCCGTGCCCGCTCGGCGAGTGCGCGGGCGACAGCCGGACTCGTTCCGACCGGCTCGCAGTGGCGGGCCTCCGGGAGGACGCCGGGGATCGAACGCGTCGTGTCCCGATCCGGCGCGGCGGCCATCGGGACGGCGTACACGGTGCCGGCGGTGTCGGGGTCGATCTCGGCGGGATCGTCGTCGTACGTCGCGACCGAGACGCGGTCGGCGACGTCGCGGGCCCGGAGCCGGTCGGCGTGAATCCGGGCGACGTCGCGGGTGTGCGTCCGGCCGACGAGCAGTAGTGTGTCTGTCATGGGCCTGAATGAAAATTTACTTTAATTAGGGCAAATGCGCTTGTACACGTCTGTGGAGCGATCGGATAAATAGGTTACGGGGGGACCCGTGGACTCAAGTGCGGTTGTGTCCAATTCAACCGTAATGACACGACTGGTCCTGTGCGCCGGAACGACGCGGACGGCCGAGATCGACGGTATCAGCGCCGCCGGGGCCGACGCCGATCTGATGGCCCACACGCCGAGCGCCGACGGCGAGATCCTCACCTACGGTCGTCCGGTCCGTGCGCCGGTCGTCCCCGTCTCTCCGACCGGCTGTCCGACGCCGGCGGTCGTCACGCGCGCGGTCGTCGAACGGCTGGGGGTCGAGACGACGGTCGTCGACGCCGGGCTCGCCGAGCCGACCGGCGCGCCGACAGTCACCGTCGGTGCCCGCCCGGGCGAGGACATCAGAGAGCGCGACCCCGTCCCGTCGGCGCCCGGCGCCTTCGTCGCGGCCAGGGAGTTCGGCAGAAAGCTCCCGGACGACGAGCTCTATCTCGCAGAAACGGTCCCCGGGGGGACCACGACCGCGCTGGGCGTGCTGACGGCGCTCGGCGAGGCCGACGTCCTCGGCGATGGAGCTGTCTCCTCGTCGCTGCCGGAGAACCCACTCGAGTTGAAACGGCGGGTCGTCGGAGAGGCGCTTGAAGCCTCGGCGCTGGCCCCCGGCGACGCCGCGGGCCGGCCGACGGTCGCGCTCCGGCGGGTCGGCGATCCCGCCCTCGCCGTCGTCTGTGGGCTCGCCACCGGGGCGCTCGAGACCGACACCGCGGTGACACTCGCCGGTGGGACGCAGTTGGTCGCCGCCGCGGCCTGCCTCCGGCACGGCGGCTACGATCGGTCGCTGTCGCTCGCGACCACCTCGTTCGTCGCCGAGGATCCCGCGATCGATCTCGATCGGGCCGCCGCGGCGCTGGATCTCTCCGTGACCGTCACCGATCCCGGATTCACCGACGAGCACCCCGCGATGGCCGCCTTCGAGGCCGGGGAGGCAAAGGAGGGCGTCGGGATGGGCGGCGCTTTGGCGCTCGCCGAACGGACGGGGCTGCCGATGGGAGACGTCCGCGAGGGCCTGCTGGAGGTGTACGGGCGGCTCTTCGAGGGGACCGACCGGGAGGCCCCGAAACCGTGAGGGGAGTCGTCCTCGCCGGCACTTCCTCCGGCGTCGGCAAGACGGTCGCCACGCTGGCCGTCCTCGAGGGCCTGCAGTCGGCCGGCTACGACCCCCAGCCCGCCAAGGCGGGGCCGGACTTCATCGACCCGAGCCACCACGCCGTCGTCTCGGATCGACCGTCCCGGAGCCTCGACCCGTGGCTCTCCGGGGAGGCGGGCTGTCGCCGCAACTACTGGCGGGGGACGGGCGAGGTCTGTGTCGTCGAGGGGATGATGGGGCTGTACGACGGGACGAACTCGACGGCGGCCGTCGCCGAAACGCTCGGGTTGCCGGTCGTGCTTGTCGTCGACGCGAAGGCGGGGATGGAAAGCGTCGCCGCGACAGCGCTCGGGTTCAAGGAGTACGCTGACGCCGCCGGTCGGGAGATCGACGTCGTCGGGGTTCTCGCCCAGCGCGCCCACGGCGGCCGCCACGCCGAAGGGATCGAGGCGGCGTTGCCCGACGAACTCGCGTACCTCGGCCGGATTCCGCCGCTGTCGGGGCTTGAGATCCCCGACAGACACCTCGGGTTACACATGGGCGGGGAGGCGCCGATCGACCGCGAGACGCTGCGGGAAGCGAGCGAACACCTCGAGGTCGAACGGCTCGCCGAGTTCGCCCGGAAACCGCCGAAACCCGAAGCGACCGAAACGGGAAAGCGAACCGACGCGACCGTCGCCGTCGCCGACGACGGCGCGTTCTGTTTCAAGTATCCGGCCACGATCGAGCGGCTCCGCGATCGGGCGTCGGTGGTCACCTTCTCGCCCGTCGCGGGCGACCCCCTGCCGGAGTGTGACGGCGTCTACCTTCCGGGCGGGTATCCGGAGCTTCACGGCGAGGCGCTCGAGGCCGGCGGAACGCTCGAGGAGTTGGGCGATCTGGCAACCGATGGGTTGCCCGTCCTCGGGGAGTGCGGCGGCCTGATGGCGCTCTCGGAGACACTGACCGACACCGACGGCGAGACCCACCGGATGGCGGGCGTCCTCCCGGCGGACGTCGAGATGTGCGAGCGGTATCAGGCGCTCGATCACGTCGAGTTGCGCGCGAGAGAGGACACACTCACCGCCGACGGCGGGGAAACGCTCCGGGGCCACGAGTTCCACTACTCGCGGGCCGACGTGGCGTCGGACGCGTCGTTCGCCTTCGACGTCGAACGCGGCGACGGGATCGAAAACGGCAAGGACGGGCTCGTCGCCCACCGGACGCTGGGAACCTACGCGCACGTCCACGCCGACTCGGGGGCGTTCGATCGGTTCCTCGATCGGCTGTGAACGGCGGACGAGTATAGAAGCCGGTCCGACGGCCGGGACGGTGGCCGCCGTCGAATCGGATCGGGGCGTCTCCTGTCTTACTTTTCGCGCTCTCTGAGCCGTCGGCTGCCGGAGTACCCGCGGAACGTGTCGGCGAACCATCCCGCGGCGTACACGAGTTTCGCCCACCACCGCCGCCAGCCCGTCGGGTCCGTGTCAGGGGGCTCCTCCGTGGTCATGCGGGATGGGTACGGATCCCACATCATAAACCTATCCCCGACTCCGCCCCCGACCGGACGGACAGGTATCACGACACACGGAGGCCCCCGAACGACTCATTCGAACCCTTCCTCGATGTCCTGTCGGGCATACGTTCCGGCCCGCCAGGCGGTATCGAGGGCGGCGGTGAGGACGCCCCCGAGGATCGCCGCACCGAAAGCGAGCGTCCGCACCGACAGGCCGATACCCACGCCGAACCTCCCGGACGCGAGGGCGAAAGCGACGAGCAGTCCCGTCGAGCCGAGGCCGACGGCGAGAACCCGCTCGCGGCCGGGCTGTGGGATCGCCCGGTTCGCCCGCCCGACGGCCGCCCGAAGCGTCGACGCATCGAGCGCCAGGGCGGGAACAACGAAGGCGTCACAGCCGACGGCGACCTCGGCGGGCGAGACGTCCTTCTCGGAGAGCAACCGATCGGCGATCGGCTCGATCGCGATCCGCGTTTTCACCCAGCGGTACAGTGGCTCGGCACGCGACCGGAGACGGTCGACCGAGCCGCCGAACGTGGCCGGCTCGCCTTCGACCCGGCTTCCGACTGCGTAGGCGACGGCGAGACTATAGGGCAACCAGACGAGGGCGGCGACAGCGACGACGGCGGCCCCGGAGACGATCGTGAAGACGAACCCGCCGAGACCGTCGAGGGCGGTCGGATCCGTGACGAACCGCGAGCTGGCGGCCACCGTCCCGATCCGGAGGGCGGCGGCGACGACCCCGGCGACGGCGACAGTCCCCAGAAGCGTCCAGACGAGCGCGACCGGAGAGCCGAGGTACGCACGGACGCCCATATACGGGCGATCGAACGGTACCGACAAAAAGGCCGCCCTCGACGCTCAGAACTCCTCGTCGGGTGTCGGGACGCCCTCGTCCGGATCCTCGAGTTCCTCGAACGTCCCGCGGAGTTCGCGGATCCGATCGCGGATGTCGGCGGCGAGTTCGAACTCGAGGTTGTCGGCAGCCTCGCTCATCCGGCGTTCGAGCCGGTCGATCAACTCTCGGGCCTCCTCCGTCGAGTCGGCGTCGACGCCGGAGACGCCGTCGGTGTCGGTCTTCGAGCCCGGGAGGTTCGTCTCGCCGACCGGCTTCTCGATCGTCCGGGGCTGGTGGCCGTGTTCGGCGTTGAACTCGGTCTGGATCTCCCGGCGCCGACGGGTTTCGGCGATGGCCGACTCCATCGCGTCGGTAGAGTCGTCGGCGTACAGCACCGCCTTCCCGTCGACGTTTCTGGCCGCCCGCCCCATCGTCTGGACCAGCGTCGTCTCCGAGCGCAGAAAGCCCTCCTGGTCGGCGTCCAGGATCGCCACGAGGCTCACCTCGGGGATATCGAGTCCCTCCCGCAGGAGGTTGATCCCGACGAGCACCTGGATCTCCCCGAGCCGGAGCGACCGGACGAGTTCGTGTCGCTCCAGCGTGTCGGTCTCGTCGTGCATGTAGGCGACGTCGACGCCGGCACCCTCCAGGTACTCGGTGAGGTCTTCGGCCATCCGCTTTGTCAGCGTCGTCACGAGCGCACGCTCGCCCTCGGGGAGGACCTCGATCCGTTCTAGGAGGTCTTCGATCTGGCCCTCGGCGGGGACGACCTCGATCTCGGGGTCGACCAGATACGTCGGCCGGACGATCTGTTCGACGACCTGCGCGGAGTGGGTCCGCTCGTACTCGCCGGGCGTCGCCGAGACGTACAGCGTCCGGTCGGTCTTGTCCTCGAACTCCTCGAAGGTCAACGGCCGGTTGTCGTAGGCGGTCGGCAAGCGGAAGCCGTTCTCGACCAGCGAGTCCTTCCTCGATTTGTCGCCCTCGTACTGGCCCTTGATCTGGGGGATCGTCTGGTGGGACTCGTCGACGACCGTCAGGAAACCGTCGGGGAAGTAATCCAGCAGGGTGTAGGGCGGTTCCCCGGACTCGCGATCGGACATATGCACCGAGTAGTTCTCGATGCCCGAACAGTAGCCGGTCTCCTCGAGCATCTCCAGATCGAAGGTGGTGCGCTCTTCGATCCGCTGGGCGGCGACGAGATCGCCCTGCCGCTCGAAGTAGCTCACGCGCTTTTCTTTCAGCTCCTCGATCTCCTCGATGGCCCGCTGTAGTTTCTCCTGGGGGATCGAGTAGTGCTCGGCGGGGTGGACCAAGGCGGCGGGCTCCGTCGAGACGACCTCGCCGCTCAGGACGTCGACCTTCATGATGCGGTCGATCTCCTCGCCCCAAAACTCCACCCGCAGCGCGTGCCGTCCGTACATCGGGTAGATCTCGACGGTATCGCCCCGGACCCGGAAGGTTCCCTGCTGGAAGTCGACGTCGTTTCGCTCGTAGTTCAGATCGACGAGCCGCCGCAGGAGTTCCTCCCGGCCCACCTCGTCGCCGGGTTCGAGCCGCATCGCCATCCCCTCGTAGTTGGTCGGATCGCCGAGCCCGTAGATGGCCGACACCGAGGCGACGACGATGACGTCCTCGCGGGTCAGAAGCGACCGCGTCGCGGAGTGACGCAGCCGGTCGATCTCCTCGTTGATCGACATGTCCTTGTCGATGTAGGTGTCGGTCTGTTCGACGTACGCCTCGGGCTGGTAGTAGTCGTAGTAGGAGACAAAGTACTCGACGGCGTTGTCCGGGAAGAGGCTCCGGAACTCCTCGTAGAGCTGCGCGGCCAGCGTCTTGTTGTGTGCGAGCACCAGAGTGGGCTGTTGGAGCTCTTCGATCACCCACGAGACGGTGTTGGTCTTCCCCGAGCCGGTGACACCCAGAAGCGTCTGTTTCTCGGCGCCGGTCTCGTAGCCGTCGACCAGCTTTTCGATCGCGTCGGGCTGGTCGCCCGCGGGATCGAAGGGCGCCTCGACCCGAAACGGCCGATCCAGGTCGGGTCGGTCGGGCTGGAGAGGACCGGTGTCGCTCATTGTCGGACGGAGGGGTCTCGGATACTTGAGGCGTGCGCTTGCGGCGGTCGTCGCGTGCGCCGGGGGGCGTGTGATACCCAGTATCGCCACGACGGCCGTTATCAATCCAACAGGCCGTATCCCCGTTTGAACAGATACGCGTCCAGCGCGATCACGGCCGCCGTCAGCCCGCTCAACACCGCAAGCGAGGCCAGCGGATCGACCTCCTGATAGCCAAGAAACCCGAACCGGACGCCGTTGACCATGTATACCATGGGGTTTAAAAGCGAGAGCGTCCGGTACAGCGGCGGCAGGATCGAAAGCGAATAAAACACCGCGCCGAAGAACACCAGCGGCCGGAGGATGAACTGGTTCATCACGGTCAGATCGTCGAAGTCGGTCGCCAGCAAGCCGCCGACCACGCCCAGCGAGGCGAAAAGCAGCGGGACGACGACCATGAACGCCGCCAGGTAGAGCGGCTCCTCGATGGGGACGGGCGTGAAGACGAGCCCGATCGCGACGATGATGAGCCCGACTGCGATCCCACGGATGGCGGCGGCGAAGATATAGGCCAGCACCATCGAGATGTAGGAAAGCGGCGACGTGAGAACCTCGTGGATGTACTCGTTCCAGCGCCCATGAAAGATCGAAAACGACGCGTTCTCGAAGGCGTTCGAGATCGCCCCCAGCACGACCAGCCCCGGCAGCAGGAAGACGATGTAATCGAAGCCGGCGACGTCCTCGATCCGCCGACCCAGAATGACGCCGAAGACGGCGAAATACAGCACGTTCGTGATCGCCGGCGGCAGGAACGTGTTCCGCGGCCGGCGGACGAACCGGAGGATCTCCCGGCGCAAAAGCGACCGGAAACCGACGCCGAAGAGGCCGTTCCCCCGGATCGGATCCGACCGGTCCGTGTCGGCGCTCACTGGATCGCCCCCAGTTTCTTCGCCGCCTCGTCCGTCCGGGTCATGTCGACGAAGACCTCCTCCAGGGAGGCCCGCCGGATGTCGAGATCGACGACCTCGTGGCCCTCGTACTCGAGAGACCGGAGCAGCTCCGGCGCGATCCGGCCGCCGCCCTGGGCGGTGACGACGAGGACGTCGCCGTCGAGCCGCGTCCCGACCACGCCGTCGATATCGATATCGGGAACCGACGCCGGCGCGTCGGCGAGCGTCACGAACACCTCGTCGGTGCCGCGCGAACGCAGTTCGTCGGGCGTGGCCACCTCGACGATCCGGCCCGAATCGACGATCGCGACCCGATCACAGAGCCGTTCGGCCTCCTCGATGTAGTGGGTCGTGAGCAGGATCGTCGTCCCCTCGGCGTTGAGCCGCTCGATGACGCGCCAGAGGTCCCGGCGCAGTTGGACGTCCACGCCCGCGGTCGGCTCGTCGAGGATGAGCAACTCGGGGTCGGTGACGAGCGCACGGGCCAGGAGGAAACGCCGCTTCATGCCGCCGGAGAGCCAATCGAAGCGGGTGTCGCGTTTCTCCCAGATGCCGACGGTCTTCAGCGCCTCCGCGGCGCGCCGTTCGGCCTCGGCAGGTGAAACGCCGTGATAGCCGGCCTTGTGCTCTAACACTTCGTGGATCGGGAAGAACCGATCGACGTTGAACTCCTGGGGGGCGAGCCCGATCCGGTCGCGGGCCTCCCGGTACTCGGCTTCGACGTCGTAGCCGAACACCTCGGCCGTCCCGCCGCTCTTCCGGACCAGCCCCACGAGGATGTTGATAAAGGTCGTCTTGCCGGCGCCGTTGGGGCCGAGCAGGCCGAAGAACTCACCGCGATCGACCTCGAAGCTCAGTCCGTCGAGCGCGACGACGTCGCCGTAGGTCTTCCGGAGCCCGTCGGCACGTATCGCGAGTTCCATACGGAACCGTCGCGTGCGAGCGGGTTAAGTAGCGTGAAACGCCGATCCGACGGCCGTCCGCGGACGACGGCTGTGACCACGGTCGGCCGGGCAGAGCCAAACACCCTTGTTTGCCCCCCACGGAATCCCGGTCGATGACCGACCGGAAATACGACTTACTCACCGCCGAGGACATCGACGAGGGACGGGCGACGGCCGCGTACTTCCTCCGGACGGAGGAGATCCTCGAGGACGTCGGCGCCGACCCCGAGGTCGTCGCGGAGCTTTCGGCACCCGAAGGGTGGAACCTGATCGCGGGGCTGGAGGACCTCGCGCGGCTCCTCGAGGGGGTCCCCGTCGACGTCTGCGCGCCGCCGGAGGGGGCACCGATCTCCGGCGGCCCGGTCCTGCGCATCGAGGGCCCCTACCGGGCGTTCGGACGGTACGAATCCTCGATCCTGGGGTTTCTCGCTCACGCCTCCGGGATCGCTTCGGCCGCCTGGCGGGTCCGGGCGGCCGCCGGCGACCGGACCGTCCTGAGTTTCGGGACCCGTCGACAGCACCCCGCGCTCGGGGCGATGATCGAACGGAGCGCCCTGGTCGGGGGTGCCGACGGGATCGGCAACGTCGGCGGCGGCGAGACCATCGGCGTCGAGGCCGGCGGCACGATGCCTCACGCGCTCGCGATCGTGCTGGGATCCTCGGAGGCCGCCTGGAGCGCCTTCGACGACGCGCTCGGTCCGGACGTACCCCGCGTGATGTTGTGTGACACCTTCGACGACGAGGCCGAAGAGGTCCGGCGGGCCCTCGGGACGCTCGGGGAGGCGCTGGAAGGCGTCCGGCTCGATACGACCGGTTCGCGGCGCGGCGATATGCGCGCGATCGTCGAGGACGTCCGCTGGGAGCTGAGACGGCACGACAGCGAGGACGTCGACGTGCTGGTCAGCGGCGGGATCGACGTCCCGGCGATCGAACGCCTGCGGGACGTCGCCGACGGGTTCGGCGTCGGCGGGGCGATCGCCGACGCCGACCCGATCGATTTCTCTTTGAACGTCGTCGAGGTCGACGGCGACGCGCGGACGAAACGGGGCGTCAAGCCGGGCGCGAAGACGGTCTACCGCGAGGACTACGAGGATACGGTCGTCGAACGCGACGAGACGGCCCCCGGGAGAGAGTTGCTCGAACCGCTTCTCGAGGGCGGCGAGATCGTCCGGTCGTTCGACCTCGATGACGCCCGCGAACGCGCACGGGCGGCGATCGAGCCGCTTTCGGACCGGGGCGTCTTCGATCGCGAACGGTAGAGCTACCACCGAGGGACCGAAAATGGCCGGTATGGAAGACGGAGACGACGGAGAGATCGCCGGGGGCGACGACGTCGAGGCCGTCCTCGAGGCGCTCGATCGGGACGAACTCACGGTGACCGAGGCCAGAGAGCGGCTCGGCGGCGTCCGCCAGCTCGGAGAGTTCGCCCGCGTCGACACCCGACAGGGCGAGCGGACCGGCATTCCGGAGGTAATCGAGGCCGAACGCAAGACAGACAGCGAACTGCTCGAGATCGGCGAGGAGCTTCTCGCCTCGATCGGGCTGGCGCTGCTCACCGGCGTACCCGAATCCGCCCGCCCGGACCTGCAGGCGGCGGCCGACGAGTGCGAGTTCTACGAGCGATCGGGGACGCTCGTCCTCCGGGCCGAGGACTACGAGCCGCCCGAAAAGCGGGGGCGGGTCGGCGTCGTCACCGCAGGGACCTCCGACATCGCGGTCGCCGAGCAGACGGCCGCGATCGCCGCCGAGATGGGGTGTCACGTCGAGACGGTCTACGACGTCGGCGTCTCGGCGATCCACCGGCTGTTCGCCGAGCGGGAGACGCTCGAGGCGTGTGACTGTGTCGTCGTCGCTGCCGGGCGGGAAGGAGCGCTGGCGACGGTCGTCGCCGGCCTCGTCTCGGCACCCGTCATCGGCCTGCCAGTCGGGACGGGAGCGGGATACGGCGGCGACGGCGAGGCCGCGCTGATGGGAATGTTACAGTCGTGTACCTACCTGACAGTCGTGAACGTCGATGCGGGGTTCGTCGCGGGCGGGCAGGCGGCACTCATCGCACGATAGGGCCGAAAACTGACGGACCGCTCACCGCGCGGTCGGGACGTCCTCACGCCAGTGAAACAGCCGACGTTCGGCCCCCGTCACCGCGGCCTGCAGAGCGACCATCACGCCGACGAAGAGCGCAAGCGCCGCGAGCAGTGCCGTCAGATCGCCCTCGTTGAACCAGAACCGGAACAGCGCTCCCATCCCGCGGTTCATGCCGAACGTCTCGGCCAGCACGACGATCTTCCAGACCATGCTCAACAGGTACCGGGCGCTCCCGAAGACCGCCGGGAGGATCGCCGGAAGGTAGATTTCCCGCAGGACGGAGCGCCGATCGACGCCGAAGGCGGCGGCCATATCGAGCAGTTCCCGGTCGACGTCCGCGGCGCCCTCGTGGACGGAGACGGTCGCGAAAGGCGTCGCCGCCACGACGACGGCGGCCACGACCGAGAGGTCGCTGAAGCTGAAAAGCACCATCCCGACCAGCACGACGACGAGCGTCGGGATCGTCATCCAGAACGGCAGCCAGACCGAGACGCCGGCCTCGATGCGGTCGTCGACCGCCATGGCGACCCCGACCGGAACCGCGACGGCGAGCCCGACGGCCGTCGCGACGGCGACCCGGAGCAGGCTCCGGCCGAGGTGTGTCAGTCCGTTCCCGCCCGGACCCGACGCCACGATCTCGGGGAGCCGTTCGGCCACCGCCAGCGGTCCGGGCAGCAGCGTCGGCGCGAGCGCGCTCGCGAGCACCCAACACAAAAGCACCACGACACCGCCGCCGAGCCCGCGTCGGGACATCTCATTCGACCTCCTCGAAGAACAGCCGCGTGAGTTCGGCCTGTGTCTCGTGGATCTCGGGGTCGTCGAACTGGCGGGGCCGACCGTGGGGGACGACCAGTTCCTCGAAGACGGCGCCGTTCTCGTCCATCAGAGAGATCCGATCCGAGAGGACGACCGCCTCGGCGACGTCGTGAGTGACAAAGAGTACCGAGGTCCCCGTCTCCGACCAGAGATCGAGCAGGTCTTCGCGGGCCCCTCGGGCGGTCACCTCGTCGAGCGAGGAGAAGGGTTCGTCCATCAACAGCAACTCGGGATCGATCGCGAGCGCACGCGCCAGCCCGACCCGCTGGCGCATCCCCCCCGAGAGCTGTTTCGGATAGCTGTTTCGCTCCTCGCCCAGTCCGACCCGATCGAGCCACGCCTCGATCCGGCGGTCGCGTTCCTCGGGGCCGACGCCGGCCGCCTTCAGCGCGAAGTCGATGTTCTCGCCGACGGTGCGCCACTCGAGCAGCCGGGGTTCCTGAAAGACGTATCCGATCGGGAGTTCCCCCGGATCGACGGGCTGGCCGTCGAACTCGACGGTTCCGGCGTCGGGTTCGAGGATGCCGGCGACCACGTTCAAGAGGGTGGTCTTGCCACAGCCCGACGGTCCCATCAGCGTGACGAACTCGCCGTCGGCGACGGTGAGATCGAGATCCTCGAAGACGGTGAGCGGGCCGTCCGCCCCCTCGAAGCGCTTGGTGACGCCCGCAATCCGGAGCCGGCTCACTCTACCATCCCCCGGACGCCGGTCGTCTCGGGTTGCCACCGGCTCGCGTATCGCTCCAGCCGCCGGAGGAGCCGGTCCGCCCCGTAGATCAGCACCATTACCGGGATCGCCCACGCGATGACCATCCCGTTTTCGAAACTCTCGAAGTGGTATTTGACGGCGACGCCGACGCCGGTTGCGGAACCGAACACCTCCGCGACGAGACACAGCTTCCAGGAGACCGCCAGCCCGATCCGGGCGACCCCGAACAGGTACGGCCGAAGTTGCGGGAGATAAACGTGTCGCCAGACCGCACGCCGGGAGGCACCGAACGCCCGGGCCATCTCCGAGAGCGACTCGTCGATGTCGCCCATCCCCTCCCAGATCGTGACAGTCAGGTAGGGAAACACCACGAGAACGACGACGAAGACCGGGACCAGAAACTCGGTCAGTCCGAACCAGATGACGCCGACGAACGCCCACACCACCGAAGGGACGGTCAGGAGGACGAAAAGCGGCCCGGCGAGGTATCCACGGAGCGCGGTCCAAGACCCCATCGCGATCCCCCAGATCGTAGCCAGGAAAAACGAGACGGCAAACCCCACGAGTACCCGGGCGACCGTGGCGCCGAACTGGACGAGCGGATCGAAGGGCGTCCCGCCACCGACGACGAGACGGAGGTCCCCGGCGAGCGCCACCAGCCCGGGAAACCGGTAGGCGGGGAACAGAAGCGAGAGCAGCTGCCAGCCGACGAGGACGGAGAGGACCGAGACGACCGTCGCGGGCCGCGGGCGGATGCGCGCCGGGAGCGACTTGGACCGGGACCGTGACGCGCCGTCGGCGCTCATGTGTCGGCCTCGAGCTCCTCTGCGGTCCGGAACGTCGTCTCCCGGTCGCCGAGGCTGACGGCCCCGGCGTCGGCGAGCAGCTCGAAGAACGTCCAGTGGGCCTCGACGAGTTCCTCGTCGTAGTAGGCCGGGCCGAAGACGACGCCGTCCCCCATCAGCTCGACGACGGTCGCGGCCTCGTCCGAACCGGTGATGCCGGCCGCTTCGCCGAACTCCTCGAGGGCCGTCTCCGCGTTCGCCTCGAACGATTCGAGGGCGGCAGCCCAGCCGGCGAGGAAGTCCTCGACCTCGCGTCCGTGCTCCGACAGCCAGTCCGGGCGGGCGGTGAAGGCCGTCGTCGGGATCCCGACGCCGGTCCGCTGGTACCAGAGCTCGTAGGGGTCGAAAACCGTTTTGACGCCCTCGTCGGCGATCCCCCTGATGGTGAACCCCGAAAACTGCGAGATCGCATCGAGTTCCCCCTCCTGGAGGAACTCCCACAGGGCCGGCGGTTCGGCGGCCCGTGTGTCGGCGGTGTCCTCAACGATGTCGAAGCCGTACTCGTCCTCGACGAGCACCCGGTGGACGGTGCTGGTCGTCGAACTCAACGCCGCGGGGAGCCCGAACGTCTTCCCGGCGAGGTCGGTGGGATCCACGATGGATTCGTCGTCGGCGTCGGCGAACATCCGGTTGAACATGTTCTGTTGGGGCCCGACGAACACGAGCGGCTCACCCCGATCCATGAACTCGAGTTGGGCGACCGCCGACGGGGCGCCGATATCGGCCTCGTTGTCGACGATCTGGCGGTTATACCGCCCGAACGGGGCCGTTTCGAACGAGAGATCGATCCCGCGGTCGGTCCATACCCCTTCCTGTATTCCCCACCTGAAGACGGCGACGCTGATGCTGCTTTCGACCTCGACGGTCCGGAGTGACGTCCCCTCGCCGTCGGTACCGGAACCGAGACAGCCGCCGAGACCGGCAGATACCCCGACGCCGACCGCGCCGAGAACGGCTCGTCGCTTCACTGTAGGTTCCTCGTAGCAGGTTCTGATTTAAAATATCTTCGGAGAGTGTCTTTGAAAAGAGAATATCTATTGAAATCCGGATCGAACGTCAATCCTGTCACGTGTCGCTCGGAGAAGGGGGGAAAGCGACACACAGCGGTCGCTTGGGTCCGAAACGAAAAGGGCCGGGAGCGCCGAGGGTGAGATTTGAACTCACGAGTCCTCTCGGACAGTTGCTCTCGAAGCAACCGCCTTGGCCGGGCTAGGCTACCTCGGCTCGATCGTACGTCGGTGGGTGGTGAGTTTATGGGTTTCGATCCACGGGAGAAGTCGGCACTGTCGACCGGCCCGGTTTCGGGGAAATTCGTGTCCCGCAGGATATGTTCAGAAAATCGTTGTCAACAGGATGCCGGGCGAGCGGTCAGTCGTCGGCGGGGGTCGACTCGGTGGTCGCCCCGTAGGAGGCGCCGGAGCTGATCGTCTCGACGTTGTTGACGACGTATCTGATCACCAGGAACGAGAAGAAGTACTTCGCGACGATGTCGAAGAGGCTGTACCCCCACGACGTGACGCCGACCGACTGGACGACGGCGAGCCCCTCGTTGCCGAGCGCCCACCAGATCGTGTACCCGAACCACAGCACGACCGTCAACAGCTTCAGGGTGTTGAAGATATCGGCCGTGCCGGCGGCCCGGGCGTCCTCGGGCCACTCGAACAGCAGGATGTAGACGACGACCAGGAAGAACGTACAGCTGATCGCGTACCAGAACCACCGCATCAGATACGAGGAGGTGGTAAGCGCCGCAGCCAGCCCGGTTATCATGATTCCGATATCGAAAACAATAGCGGTGAAGATCTTCGTCATGCTCGAGCCCGCAATAAGCCCGAGCGCAAGGAGAATAAACGGCGTCGAGAACGCCCACGTCAGGTATCGACCCCAGAGGCTGACGGTCCCATCGACTGTCCCGCCGGTCGCCAGATTGGTTGTCGTCCCTGCCATGGGATGGCCGTCGGGCATCTCGAGGATGCTGATAGTGAGACCCGAGGCGAGCCCGGTATAGCTGGCGACCGAGACGGCCGAAACCATCATTACTGACACGACGATCAACCGGCCGCGGGGATCATCGACGCTCCGTCCGAGGTACGCGAAGAACAGCAACGACAGCCCCGCCAGTCCGATGTTTATCCATATCGAACTGCCGAGGAGTGGGTCGTTCAGTACGTGTCGGAACAGCTCCGCCTGCGATGCTTGTAGCGTGGCTGACATTCCGATCTGTGACATAGTCCAATCAGTATATCGCGCGGTACGTTGAAAAAATAGGAACCACACTAGTTTGGCCTTTCAGAGATGTAAAACCGCCAACAGGAGGTCTTTCGGCCGGTATCGATGTCTCCCCGGCGCTCGTATCCGCACACGGAACCGGGTCGAACCGGACGTAGGCGGGCGTACGGACGCCGACGGGACGCCCGGTCAGAGCCGCCGGTGGAGGTTTTCGAGCGTCGCTTCGAGTTCCCGACGGTTGATCCGGTCGGCAACTGGGCCGAGGAGCCGATCGAGAAGCGGCGGGAAACCGAGATCGTAGGTCGCGGTGTAGGTGACTCGCGTGCCGCCTTCGACCGGTTCGAAGTCCCACTCGATCCGCCCCCCGATGTCGCCGGTCAACTCGAAGACGATACGCTCGGGCGGCTCGTGCTCGACGCCGCGAACCTCGCCGCCGAAGGATAGCCCGAAGAGGCGATACGTGTAGCTGGCCCGCTTGCCGCCCGTATCGAGCGTGCCGAGCGTCTCGACCGCCGAGAGCCGCGGCGAGATCCGCGCCTGGTTCTCCGGGACGTCCATGTACTCGAAGACCGCTTCGGGCGGGCGGTCGATGACCGTCGTCGCGTTCGCCTCCATGTGGGAGGGTTGCGGTCGGACGGGGTTAATAGTTAACCGCCCCGATCCGAAGCCGGGGGGTCGGCGGTCCAGAGACGCTGTTCGCGATCCATCGCCGCCACGACGACGACGTGAGGAAGCGTGAGAACGGCGATCAACGCGAGGTACGCCCCGACGAGCGAAAGCGGTTCGGCGACGGTGCCCGGCACGACGAGATACCAGAGCCCCAGGATCGCGACCGACGCCGCGGTGAGCGGGAGAGCGTCCCGGCCGAACGAGACGAGCGCGGAAATGTAACGGTTCGATTCGAGCGCCGGCGCGGCGCCGGGATCGACGGCCAAAAGCCGGACGATGTGTCGAATCGAGTGCCAAAAACAAAAGTACAGCCCGACGGCGAAGATCGGGGGAACGGTCGAAAAGAACGCGACGAGCGCGAGCGTCTCGCCGGCGTCGAGGAGCCAGGATCGTCGTCCCGCAGGGCCGGCGGTTCGGAACCCGACGGCGAGCGTCCCGACGACGAGCGCGGCGAGTGCGACCGCGACGGCGAGCCGTCCAGTCGGGGTGAACGCGGCCGAAACCGCGACGGCTGTGCCGGGATCGAACAGTTCGACGAGCGTCGTGACGACCAGCTCGTACTCGGCGGGAAACGCCACGAGAGGAACGAGCATCGGGAGCGCCCCCCGCGTGGCCGCCGTCAGGAGACGCGTGACCCGGCCGGTCGGGTGGCCCGTCCCGAAGGTGACGAGCGGGTAGACGTCGCCCTGCCCCCAGTGAGCCCACGTCAGGAGAATAAAGGAGCCGACTGCCACGGCGGGCGCGAGAAACCAGACGACGGCGTAGGCCCCGCCGACGACGAGATAGAGGCCGCCGACGGCGGCGAGCCACCTCGGGGTGACCGGTTCCGCCCTGGTTCGCGGGATCGCGAGGTGATCGATCGCGCCGTGTGGGAGCCCGAAGAGGACGACGCTGGCGGCGAGCGGGACCAACTGATAGGAACGCGGAACCGACACGCCGGCGAGAAAGACGAGCGTCGTCACGCCGATGACGATCCACCCGGGAAGAAACGCGAGCCTCGAGAGCGCCCCGACGCCCCCGCTTTCGCCCGAACCGACACCGCCAGGCAGCAATCGCCGGTCAGGTAACCGTTCGGTCACTCTCTTCACCCCGTTCGTCCGGGTCGCCGTCGGCCACCGCGCGACGTTTGCCGGCCGGGAACAGCCCGACGACGGCGGGCGGGACGGCCGCCCGAACGTCGGGGGCGACCGTCGGCCACTGTTCGACGAGCCACAGGTACAGAACCAGCCCCTGGACGATGAAGACGTTCGTGATCAGGAAAAAGAGCATCTCCTCGATCGGCAGCCCGAACGCCGCGATACCGACAGTGTACGTCGTGGAAATCGTCCACAGACCGTTCGTGATCGCGTACCAGTCGACGAACCACAGATAGACGGTCGGAACGCCGATACCGAGCGCGACGGTACGCCGGGCACGGACGAGATGCGGCCAGCCGAACGCCCACTGGATCGCGAGGATCGGTCCGGCCCACACGAGGATCGCACCGAGATACAGCCTCGAGGGGTCGGCGAGCAACAGCCCGGCGCCACACGCCCCGACGGCGAGGCCGGCGACGAGGCCGGCGAGACGCGTTCGACCCGGGATCCGGAGGGATCCCTCGGTCGGGATATCGAGATTATAGAGCCACAGCGCAGCCAGGATCGGCTGGAGGACGAAGAACAGATACTCGCCGATCGGGGCGGCCCAGACGTGTGCCCTCGTGGCGCCGCTCCCGTACCACCAGACACCCTGATCGATCAGGAGGTTGTCCCACGGCGTCGTGTACAGAAACGCCAAAACGAGGACGACGAAGAGGCCGAAGAACGGGACTTTCCCCCACGTCGCGGCCGAGCGAGCGTACGTGAGGATCCCAAGGACGAGGATCAGCGGCACGACGAAGAGGAGATGGACCCCCAGATACGTTTCCGGTGTCATCGTTGCCTCGACGACGCTACTCCGGCAGGCTCGTGGTGCAGTGAGGTCGGATGCGACATCGTCGGGGCCATAATACGAAGTTTGCCCGCGAGTAGTAAATCTATCATACCCGACTAGTTGGGTCAGTTACAGGCTGAATCTCATCGAGGAGTTCCCCGATGATCTTCGATTGTGCGGCACGGAGATGCTGGTGGAACGTCGACCGGGTGATCCCCATCGAGTCGGCGATCTCCTCGCCGGAAACCGGCCGGGGCCACTCGAAGTAGTCGCTCATATACGCCTTCTGGACGGTTTCGAGTTGGCGGTCAGTCAGCTCCGTCTGTAGCGTCTCGACGACTTTCTGTCTGGCGTTTCGGTCGCGCTCGCGGCGCTGTTGGGAGGCCAGCGTGAGTCCCTCGTACTGTTCTAAGAGCGTCTGAACGACCCCACTCGGGTCGGCCGCCCCGGGGAGTTCGATCCGGATGTCCGTGTCGTCACCGCCCGCGGTGAGCGATCGGACGGAGCCGTTGTGATCGAGCACTGTGCGCACCAGCGAGTCCCCGCCGGGAAGCACCTCGAGGAGACATCCTTCCTCGTAGTCGGCGACGAGTTTCAGTTCGGGCGGGTCCGGCATCGTTTCGGCCGCATCCCGCAGCGCATCGATATCGGCGCCGGCGGCCAACACCGAAAGGGCGAACTGGCCGTCGGATCCCGAGACGGCGCCCTTGTAGGTGATCTCACAGTCGGCCCGGGCGGCCAACTCGACGAGCACCGGCCCCGGCTGGCCGCCGCTGAAGACGAGTTCGAGATACTCGTCAGTCACGAGCAGCCGCTGGTTCTGGAGGGCGTTGATACCGGTGCCGACGACGCGGCCGAGCGCTTCAAACACCGCAGTCTCGTGGTCGTCGAGGGTACGGGTCTGCGACGCGTAGACGACCAAGACGCCGTACTCGGCCTCCCGGTACCGGAGCGGGATCGCGGCGATGCCGCCATCGGGGGGCATGAACCGACGGTGTGGCGAGGACTCCGGCAGCGACCCGGCGTCGGCCACCACGACGGTGCCGGTTCGGGCCGCCTCGTTGACGGGATCGGTGTCGTCCGGCAGGACCCGTATCTCCGCCGCGGTCCCACAGCCTGCTCGCGCTTCGGCGACGATCCGATCGCTCGTCATCTGTCTGGTCCCGATCCAGGCGGCGTCGTAGTCGTTTGTCTCGATGACCGCCTTACAGATGCGCTCGTTGATTTCCGTCCGGGAGGTGCTGTTGACGGTCGCGGCGGTTACCCGGCTGACGAGACCATCGATGCGGGCGAGCAAGCGCTCGCGCATCCGGCGGTCGGCCTGCAGTTGCTCGGCCTGTCTCCGTGCGCGGAGTTCGACCTCCTTTCTGTCGGTCACGTCGGTCTGAAAACCGAGGTAGTGTGTCACGTCGCCGTCGTCGTTTCTGATCGGGGCGATATCCAGCTGGTTCCAGAACGGTTCGCCGTTCTTGCGGTAGTTGAGCAACTCGACGGAGACCGGACGGTCGTCGGCGATCGCCTGTCGGATCGTGGCGACCGTCTCGGGATCGGTGTCGTCACCCTGCAGGAACCGACAGTTGCGGCCCAGCGCCTCGTGTTTGTCGTAGCCGGTGAGCCGCTCGAAGGCTTCGTTGACGTAGATGAGCGGCTCGTCGGGTTCGGTCGCGTCCGCGACCGTGATTCCGACCGGCGCCTCGTCCATCGTCCGCTGGGCGAGCCGCAGGTTCGCCGCGGTCGGATCGGAGACGTCGACGGTCCTCGCGACGTGATCCTTGCGGGCCGACTCGACGGTTCGATCGACGACGCGGTCGACGTCCGAGGCCGATTCCCGGGGAACGTACGCGGTCACCCCGGCATCGATCGCCGCCGCGGCGACCTCCTCGTCGCCGTCGTCGGTGTAGATTATAAACGGGAGGTCGGCGTCGCGTTCCCTGACCGCCGAGAGCAGTTCGATGCCGTTTCGGTCCGGAAGCGAGTGATCGCACACGACGCAGTTGGCGTCGTTCTCCCGGAGATACGAGAGCGCCTCGTCGAACCGCGAAACGACCGTCTCGACGGTGAGGTGCTCGGGGAACGCATCCCGGACCTCCGGCGACGACGGGGCGTCCCCGACGAGGAGGACATCAAAGGCAAACATTACGCTATCTGGCCGCCCAATGTATAAAAGACTCCCGCAGGAGCCGCCGACGGTTCGGCGATCGTCTGCCGGTTAGCGGTGGAGGGCACCCCCATCAGTCCGCCCCGGCGGCCTGTTTGCCGCCGATAACGATGACCGGAACCGGGGCGGATTCGAGCAGCCGTTCGGCGGTGCTCCCGAGCACGAGCCGTTTAAATCCCGAGCGACCCGTCGCACCGACGACGACCGCGTCCGCGCCTTTCTGCTCGGCCACGGCGAGGATCCGATCCGGCGGCGGGCCCTCCTCGAGGGACGTGTGACACTCGACGCCGGCGTCTTCGGCCACCGTTCGGGCCCGCTCGAGCGCCTCGCGGGCGTCGGCCCTGAGGTTCTTTCGGACCTCCTCGGGGTCGATGATCGCGTTGTCGTAGGCCGTCCGGGTCTCGACCACGGAGACTGCCTGGAGCGTCGCGCCCGCCGACGCCGCCAACTCGACCGCGTGAGCGAGGGCGGCCCCGGCGTCCGAACTCCCGTCGGTCGCCACGAGCACGGTATCGTACATGCGACCGGCTACGCCCGGGGATGAAATAAACCCGGTCCCGGTCCCGGTCTCCGGATGGCTGTACTGTCAGTGCCGGCGCGGGTGGCGTATCCGGACGGTGGCCCCGTCACGAACGCCTCGTCGGTATCACTCCGGTTCGGTCCGGCGGGCGACAGTGACCGGGACGGGGGCCCGACGGACGACCGTCTCGGCGACGCTGCCGAGAAGCACACGGGAGAGGCCGTCGCGGCCGTGGCTCCCGATGACGACGTGGTCGATGTCGTGCTCTTGGGCGTACTCGACGATCTCTTGGGCCGGGCGCCCGATCGTGGATTCGGTCCGTACGTCCCGGCCGGCGGCCTCGGCCGCCTCGGCCGTCGCCTCAAGGACGGATCCGGCACGCTCCTCGGCCGCCGAGAGCCACTCGTCGCCGATGCCGGGACCCCAGGCGGTGGAGCCGTCGACCGGATCCATCACGTAAAGGGCGACGATCTCGGCGTCGTCGAACAACTTGAGGGTACGATCGAAGGCGGCCTCGGCCGGGGCCGAGCCGTCGACGGGAACGAGTACGCGCATACGCTGGGGTTGGACGGGGCGATACATAAAATCAGCCACGACGGCGCCGGCGAAGCCGACAGGCCCGACCGGCGCGTCGTGTCATCGCTGTCGGTCCGCGACCGCCTCCAGCAGTTCGACGAGCGCGTCGGCCGCCGCATCCAGCAGGTCGGCGCCGAGTTCGGCGTCGCCCTCGCGGGGGTCGCCGACGGCCCCGCTGTCGGTAAATGAGTCCGAATCGTACGCGAGGTTCGTCCCCGAGACCCACTCGCCCCAGCCGTCGGCGCCGCCTTCGGCCGCCGCCTCGGTGCGGTCCTCGTGGATCAACTCCGGAGCGAGATGTCTGATCATCGACGTCTCGGCGGGGCCGGCGTGACCGATATTCTCGAAGTCGGTCGAGTTGAACCAGGTGTACTGGGCGGTGTAGACGTCGCCCTCCCGGCTCATTCGCCCACAGAGCTCTTCGAGCGCGTCGACGTTGCCGCCGTGACCGTTGACAACCACGACCCGATCGATCCCGTGACTCGCAAGGCTCTCGATCGTCTCGCCGACGTAGGCCCGGAACGTGTCCTCGGAGACCCAAAGCGTCCCCTCGAAGTTCCGGTGTTCGGCCGCGACTCCCACGGGGACGGTCGGGCCGACGAGTACCTCCGTGCCTTCGTCGGCGTAGCGGTCGGCGCCGGCTTCGGCGATCGCCTCGGCGGTCATCGAGTCGAGACCGAGGGGCGCGTGTGGGCCGTGCTGTTCGGTGCTGCCGACCGGGAGAAGGGCGAAGTCCGCCTCGACGTCACGGGCGTCGGTCCACGTCACGTCGGCCAGGTGCATCGACGGTTCCTCAGGCGATTAGCAGTTCCTCGCCGCGTTCGACTTTTATCGTCGCTGGCGGGGAGATCTTGTTGTACGCACGGCGGAGCGCGTCCTTGGCGACGTCGGCGTCTTCGGGGTTACACCAGATGGTAAAGAGCCGCTCGCCGCGCTCGATTCGGGCGGCCGTCCCGACGATCTTGCCGAAGGCCTGCCGCATCCCGTCGGAGACACGGTCGGCGCCGGCGCCGGTCGCCTGTTTGTTCTCCCGGATGACCTGGTGGGGGAACTTCCGGAGGATCATCTTGTAGTCGCCACCCTCGCCGAGTTCCTTCAGCATGCGGCGGTTCGCCGACAGCCGGGAAGCCTCCAGCGAGCCGTGACGGATCTGGACTGCCTCATCGAGGATGAGGCTGATCTGGACCTCGTAATCCTCGGGCTCGGCGTCGAAGTTGCCCATCTTGTACTGGGCGACCTTCGAACCGGGGATGCCCGTGATGTACTCGCGCCGCGTGTACGAGGGCTTGTCGAGGTCCCTGTACATCGAGGCGGGCTTGTCACTCATAGTACCCGAAAGGTGGGTCAGTTCGCTGATAAAGGCTTCGAAGCGCGGCGTTCGCGGGGGTTCAAACCGACGGGCGGGGCTGGCGTCATCCGTCGTCACGGCCGGCCGGCGGCGCCGCGATGTCGGTTCTGACCCCGCCACCGACCAGCCGCCCGTAGGCGACGACGCCGAGACACCCGACGAGCGTCCCGGCCAGTCCGAGAAGCCCGCCCTCGAAGCCGACCGCGCCGCCGTGAACGAGCGCGGGGCCGGCGCTGTCGGTCGCGAACAGCCGGATCCCCAGGTCCAGCCCGCTGACCGGCAGCCCGAAGACGAAGTGGGTGAGGTTCCACGCGGTGTGGAACCCGACCGGCAGCGCGAGCCGCCCCGTCAGCGCGTAGCCGAGGCCGAGCGCGGCGCCGGCGACGGCGATCGTGCCCACGCCGAGCCCGTTCATGTTCGGGTTGCTCCCGTGGACGGCGGCGAATCCGAGACTCGAGAGCGCGACCGCGCCGAAGACCGCCGGCCGGCCCCCGAGGCGGACGGTCAGCCCCTCCGCGAGGTTCGTCAGGATGTATCCACGGAAGAGTAACTCCTCGTATACACCGACGACACACATGAGTACCGTCACGAGGGCGAACCCGCCGAGAACCGAAAGTCCCTCGGGGGCGGCCGGCGCGAAACGGGGACGATAGACCCCGAGGGCGACGCCCGCCAGATACGGGCCGGCGACGAGCACGCCGCCGAGGGCGACCCCGACGCCGAGGTCGCGCCGCCACCCGGCGTCGAACGCGACCCCCAGTTCGGGGAACGACCGACGGTCCAGGACCCTGGCCGCGACCGCGACGCCGAGAGCGACCGCGATACCGCTTGCGACCACCGAACCGACGAGTACGACCGGATCGCCGAGGCCGAGGCCGAAGAACATCCGAACGGCGGCGACGACGGCGAGGGTGCCGGCGACCGAGACGAGAGCGAAAAACACGGTCGCGAGGAACAACCGCCACGGCGTCCGGAGCCGTCCGGACGGCACCCGCAGGAGCGACGTCTCCATACCGGCCGTTGCGGCGGCCGCGGAATGAACGTTCCGGCGGCGTCGACAATAGCCGCCCGACGGCCGATGGAGGGTATTTAGGCCCCCGCACACCGATAGGTCGGTATGACGTGGAACGTGCTCGTTGGACGTTGCCCGCTCGAATCGATCCGCTCGGAGTACGACGACTGGGCGACGGTTACGGTCGCCGACGAATACGACAGCCCGGAAGCGCTGGAGGCGGATCTCCCGACGTTCGACGCGATCGTCCTCGGGGGGATCGAACTGACTGCCGACCGCATCGAGCGCGCGGAGAACCTGAAGGTAGTCACCTCGCCGGGCGTCGGGGTCGACCCCGTCGACATCGGGGCGGCGACCGAACACGGCGTCATCGTCTGTAACAACCTCGGCGCGAACACCCGGGCGGTCGCCGAGTACAGTATCACGGCGGCGCTGGCGGTCAGACGGGAACTCCGGCGGGCCGACCGGAACGTCCGGAACGGCGTCTGGGACAAGTTCGACTACATGAACACCGAGATCACCGAGGGGACGATGGGCGTCTTCGGCTACGGCGCCATCGGGCGACTGGTATCCGAGCTGGCACAGGGGCTCGATATGGACACCGTCGCCTACGACCCCTACGTCGAGGGGTTCGCCGAGGGCGTCGAGCCGCTCGAGAGCAAACACGAACTCTTCGAACGGGCCGACTCGGTCGGGGTTCACGCGCCGTTGACCGACGAGACCCGCGGCGCGATCGGCGAGACCGAACTGTACGCACTCGGCGAGGACGGCGTTCTGGTGAACGCCTCCCGGGGACCGCTCGTCGACACCGGAGCGCTCCTCGATGCGCTCCGGGAGGACGTGATCCACGGCGCCGCGATCGACGTCTTCGACGAGGAGCCCGCCCCCGCCGATCACCCGCTTTTCGAGCTGGACAACGTCCTCGTGACGCCCCACATGGCGGGGTCGACGGCGACGTCCGTCCCGGCGAAACACCGCGGTGCCGCCGAAAACATCAGGACGGTCTACGAGGGTTCGGTGCCCGAAACGACGATCAACCGCGACGAGCTCTGTCTGCGAGCCGCCCACGGCGGGGAGGGGCCCGACGGGGACGCCAGACCGTTCTGATATAGGGGACGACCCGCCGACGGCGGCGGCCGTCACCGCGTCTTCACCTCGACGCCTGGAGACTACCGCCGGACGGTCGTGTGTTCGAGCGTGCCGATACCCTCGATCTCGATCTCGACCCGATCGCCGTCCGACAGCGGGCCGACGCCCTCCGGCGTTCCGGTCGCGACGACGTCGCCCGGCTCCAGGGTCATGTAAGTCGTGATCTCCTCTATGAGCTCCGGGATCGGGAAGATCAGGTGTTCGATCGACGACGACTGGCGGGTCTCGCCGTTCACCCGGAGTTCGATCGAGGCGTCAGCCGGGACCGCCTCGGGGGGTGCGATCGCCGGGCCGATCGGCGCCGCGTTGTCGAAGGCCTTCCCGCGCACCCAGTTTTGCTCCCGATCCTGGTCGTCGCGGTTCGAGACGTCGTCGAAGCAGGTGTAGCCGGCGATGTACTCCTCGGCGTCGGCCGCCGCGACGTTGCGGGCCTGTTTGTCGATCACGACGGCCAGTTCCGCCTCGTGTTCGATGTGCTCTTTGCCCGCCGGGAGCGGAACCGCCGCACCCGGGGCGGCGACGGCGCTGGGCGGTTTGAGAAACAAAAGCGGCCGATCCGGGACGTCCTCGTCGCGTTCGTCGGCGTGTTTCGCGTAGTTACGGCCGATACAGACGATCTTGGTCGGCTCGGTCGGGGCCAACAACTCGACTGCATCGCGGTCGTACGTGCGACCGGCCGCGTCGATCCGCCCGTCCGAGAGCTCACCGGTCCGGACGCTCCCGGCCGGATCCCGAAATCTGACCTGTGCCATACCAGGGGATGAAGCCAGCCACCGTCTTATAATGGGACGGTCGAGGAGTGTTGGTGGTCTGCCGATCGGAGAGAAAACAAGCCAAGGGCCGGATTTGAACCGGCGTATAGTTGCTCTGCAGGCAACCGCGTAAGGCCAGACTCTGCCACCTTGGCGCGGCTACAAATAGCGGAGAGGGCGATTTAAGAGTAGCGGTACCCGCCGATCGACAGGGCGAGAGGACGGAAGTATCAGGTCCGACATGCCGCGGACCCAGATTTTTCCCACCCGGAGCGGGAGCAGATCATAAATGACAGCCTAAGCCACGGCATGGGAGTTTCTGAGCGGTTTCGTCACGGGGAAACGCGGATCGTCGTGACGCTCGTTATCATGACCGTCGCGATGACCGCCGCCACCGTTCTCGTACCCGGATGCTGTCACGCGGCGTCAAGTGGGTCCGGAGCCGGATCGACCTCGAGGCGATCGAACGGCCGCGGGGGGCCGAGGAGTAGCGTCGCCACTCGCTGGATAAATACAAAAAACCCCACGTAGCGGATGCTACGCAGGGTTTGAATGAATGGTAGGCGGCGAACCAGATTTCCCAGAGGCTCGCGCACTCCAGTACTCGCTGGAACGCTGGCGGGCTTATCTTCCGTGTTCGGGATGGGTACGGGAGTCGCCCCGCCGCTGTGGCCGCCTTAACGCCGGCTCGCGGAATCGAACCGCGGAACGAGAAGACGTTACTTCTCGCGTCCAACACCGGTGGTGTCTTCACTACCGTCTGTACGTGCGATCCAGTTTACGCCCGGACCCGCTTCATCGGGCGGAGCGATGGAATGATTGGTGGCTTCGATCGGTTAGTGCTCGCGGGCTGAACGTCTCGTTGCCTCGACGCGTACACCCCGAGTCTATCGAACTCCTCTTCTAGGAGAGACCTCGGCGACGCTTCTTTTCCAGGTGGGTTTCCGGCTTAGATGCGTTCAGCCGTTACCCCGTGGTGCGTAGCTGCCCGGCAGTGCCCTCTCGGACAACCGGTAAACCAGTGGCACCCAACCGTAGTTCCTCTCGTACTATACGGTCGTTCCTGTCAAGCGTCAAACACACCCAGTA
>NZ_JAHLKM010000001.1 GCF_024449025.1 Natronomonas aquatica
GAGTGTTGTTTGCCCTTCGGAGCTTACGCGATTCCCGCCCGCCGTGAACGGCGGGACTCCCTCGCTGATTTAGGTGGGCCGAAGAGAACACCGGCGAGGAGATCGAGGAGGCGATCGGGATCCTCAGCGCGACCGGCAGCATCGAGTACGCCCGCGAGGCCGCGGTCGATCTCGCCGTGTCCTCGAAGGCTCACCTCGAGGGGCTGGAGCTGGCGCCCGAACCGGCCGAGAAGCTCGCCGGGTTCGCCGATTTCGTCGTCGATCGGGACGTGTAGGCTACTCCCCGTAGACGCTGGTCGCCCCGAAGCCGAGTTCTTCGATCCCCTCGACGATCGCCTCCTGGTCGGCGTCGGCCTCATAATAGAAGACGACGTCGTAGGTGCCCTCCCGCATTAGTTGCTGACACTCCCAGACGAAGGCGTCGTCGTCGAGCGTGAGCCCCTGGTGTTGGTTGACCCCGAACTCCTCGTCGTCGGTCCCGGAGTAGACGTAGGTTTCGGTCGGCTCGAAGCCGGCCGCCTCGGCGATGACGTCGCCGACGTCGATCGTCGCCTGATGGAGCGTCGGCTCCTCGTCGCTCGCGAGGTCGGTGTCAACGATGACGCCGTTGAGTTGGATCTCGCCGGGGTCGAGGAGGGCCTTCGTCCGTGCGTACAGATCGTCGTCGAGAGTCTCGCTCATACGATAGCCATCGCCGCCGGGCGTTATACAGGTCACGGTCGGGAGCCGAAACCGGCCGGCGGCCGGTTCCAGCCCGTCTGAGGGAGGTCGATAAAACAGTAATATCATAATTAATGTATGCTAAAGAGTAGCAAACGCTTTTATTATGCGCATCCGAATGATGCGATAACGCCCCACCGGGCGCAGTGATACCAATGACTGAAAACATCGTCTGGCGAATCGCAGGCGGTTCCGGCGACGGGATCGACTCGACGAGCCAGAACTTCGCGAAAGCGTTGATGCGGTCGGGATTGCACGTGTTCACACACCGGCATTACCCGTCGCGTATCCGCGGTGGCCACACCTACGTCGAGATCAGAGCGGGCCCGGAGCCGGTCCGGTCACGCGGCGACGGGTACAATTTCCTTCTGGCGCTGGGTGACTCCTTCGCCCGGAACCCACAGGAGGACGCCTACTACGGCGACGAGGAGACCAAGCCGCTGGCCGAGAACCTCGACGAACTCCGGGAGGGCGGCGTTATCGTCTACGACGAGGGGCTGATCGACATCGACGAGATCCCGGACTTCGAGGAGCGGGTTGAGGAGAACGACTGGCACGTATACCCGATCGACCTGCGTGCCCGAGCGAGAGAGAAAGGCCGGGAGGTCATGCGCAACACTGCGGGGGTCGGCGCGACGGCCGCGCTGTTGGAGTACGACCTCGGACACATCGAGGACCTGATGGCCGACGCGATGTCCGGCGAGGTCCTGGAGACGAACCTCGAGATCCTGAAGGATGCCTACGAGGACGTCCAGGAGATGGAGTTCACACACGATCTCCGGATGCCGACCGGCGAGCACGACGAAGAGCAGGTGCTACTCTCGGGCAGCAACGCGATCGCCTACGGCTCCCTCGATGCCGGTTGTCGGTTCATCGCCGGTTACCCGATGACGCCGTGGACGGAGGTGTTCACCCTGATGAACCAGCATCTCCCGGAAGTCGGCGGGATCGCCGAACAGGTCGAAGACGAGATCGCCGCCGCGGCGCTCGCGATCGGCGCTTCACACGCCGGCGTCAAGGCGATGTCCGGCAGCAGTGGCGGCGGCTTCTCGCTGATGAGCGAACCGCTGGGACTGGCGGAGATGACCGAAACGCCGGTGGTTCTGATCGAGGCGACCCGGGCAGGGCCCTCGACCGGAATGCCGACCAAACCCGAACAGAGCGACCTCGAACACGTCCTCTATACGAGCCAGGGCGACTCGAATCGGGTCGTGTTCGCCCCCGGAAACGTTCGGGAAGCCTACGAGCAGACCCGATCGGCCTTCGAGATGGCCTACGAATACCAGCTACCGGCCATCGTCCTCTACGATCAGAAACTCTCCGGTGAGTTGCGAAACGTCGACGAGTCCTTCTTCGATCGCCAGCCGGACCCGGATCTGGGGGCAACGCTCACCGAAGAAGAGATCGCCGAAGCGGCCCACCACGCCTCCGGGAAGTTCAGTCGCTACCAGCGCGATCCCGACAACGACCGGGGCGTCTCACCGCGGTCGCTCCCCGGCCAGAAGGGCGGCCGACATCTCGCCTCCGGGAACGAGCACAACGAGCAGGGCCACATCAGCGAGGATCCCGCGAACCGCGCCGCACAGATGCAGCGGCGGATGCGAAAGCTCGAGTCGATCCGCGAGGAACTCGACGCCAAGGAGTCGAGCCACCAGACGTACCATGGCCCCGAGGAAGCCGACTACGGGATCATCACGTTCGGCAGCCAGCAGGGCACGGTCGAGGAGGCCGTCGACCGGCTGACCGACGAGGGCCACAGCGTCAAGTCGCTCGGCGTTTCCGGGATGATGCCGCTGGCCGAAGCGGAGATCAGCGAGTTCCTCTCGTCGGTCAACGAGGCGCTGGTCGTCGAGATGACCGGCTCCGCGCAGTTCCGCGGTCTCATCCAGAAGGAACTGGGCCGCTTCGGTCCCAAGATGCACAGCCTCCTCAAGTACAACGGCAACCCCTTCGAACCCAGCGAGATCGTCGACGGGTTCGAGAGTATAATCGGAGAGGACGAACCCGCGCCGACGACGCAGTTCGTCCCCGCAGCAGGTGATTAATCATGAGTGCATTCAACGCGATCGGTGAGAAACGAGAGGTAGAGCGAGAGGACTTCACGCCCGGCATCGAGCCCCAGGCGACGTGGTGCCCCGGGTGCGGTGACTTCAGCGTGCTGAAGGCGTTGAAGGGCGCGATGACTGATCTCGGCAAGAATCCCGAGGAAGTACTCGTCGCGACCGGAATCGGCTGTTCGGGCAAACTCAATAGCTACTTCGACAGCTACGGGATCCACACGCTGCACGGGCGGGCACTCCCCGTCGCACGAGCAGCCAAACTCGCAAATCCCGACCTCGAAGTCGTCGCCGCCGGCGGCGACGGCGACGGCTATGGGATCGGCGGCAACCACTTCATGCATACCGCCCGCGAGAACCACGATATGGCCTACATCGTGTTCAACAACGAGATCTTCGGACTGACGAAGGGCCAGACGTCGCCGACGAGCCCGAAGGGTCACAAATCGAAGACCCAACCGCACGGCTCGGCGAAGGACCCGATCCGGCCGCTTTCGCTGGCGCTTACCTCCGGGGCCTCCTACGTCGCCCGGACAGCCGCGGTCAATCCGAACCAAGCCCAAGAGATCGTCAAGGAAGCGATCGAACACGACGGGTTCGCCCACGTCGACTTCCTCACGCAGTGTCCGACTTGGAACAAGGACGCCAAACAGTACGTCCCGTACATCGACATCCAGCAGAACGACGAGTACGACTTCGACGTTACCGACCGGAAGGAAGCCGCCGAGATGATGTACGATACCGAGTCGGCGCTGTACGAGGGTGAAGTTCTGACCGGGCGGTTCTACCGCGAGGAAGGACGCCGTACCTACGGCCAGGAGAAACGGGCCCACGGCGACATGCCGGAAGACCCGCTCGCCGAGCGGTACCACGACGACGACTACGAGTGGGAGCGGAGCTACGACCTGCTGGACGCACACAAATAACCACGCTCGCGGTTTCGTTCTTTTTCGGGTTCTTCGATCCGTAGCTTTAGGCCGTCGCCACTCCTGGGCGTTCGTAATGCGACTCCACTGGCACCGGCGGGACCTGCGGCTCGCGGACAATCGGGGGCTGGCGGAGGCCCCGGACTCGCCAGCCGGTCTCTTCGTCTTCGACGACAGGGTGTTGGATCACGCGGGCCCGCCGCGGGTTGTGTTCATGCTAGAGGCGCTCGAGCGGCTTCGGGCAGCCTACCGCAAGCGGGGATCGGAACTGCTCGTCCGATACGGCGATCCCGCGAGTGTCCTCCCGGAGATGGCCGACAGATACGACGCCGAGTTCGTCTCCTGGAACCGCGATTACTCCGGGCTCGCGAACGAACGCGACGATCGGGTGGCCAACGCACTGCGAGACGAGGGTGTGACTCCCCAGAAGTTCCACGACGCGATCTGTCACGAACCGGGCTCGATCACGACGAACGCCGGCGATCCGTACTCTGTGTACACGTACTTCTGGAAGAAGTGGCGCGACCGACCGAAGGACGAGCCCGATCCGGTTCCGGAGCTCGCCGACATCGGGAGCGAGGCCGACGGGGAAACGCCGATCCCGACCGTCGGGGATCTCGGCTTCGACCCGCCCGACGCGAGCGTGCCGCCCGCCGGAACCGACGCCGCGAGGGAACGCCTCGAGGCGTTCCTCGAGGAGGACGTCTTCCGGTACGACGAGGCGCGCGATTACCCCGCCGAGGGGTGTACCTCGGGGCTCTCGCCGCACCTGAAGTTCGGGACGATCGGGATCCGTGAACTCGATAGACGGGTGAGAGAGACCCGCGATGCCGTCGAGGGCGAAAAGCGCGAGTCGGTCGTCGAGTTCCGGTCACAGCTCGCCTGGCGGGAGTTTTACACCCACGTCCTGTATTTCAACCCCGAGGTCGTGACGGAGAACTACAAGACGTACGAAAACGGGATCGAGTGGGAGGACGACCCGGAACTGCTCGCGGCCTGGAAACGCGGCGAGACCGGCTACCCGATCGTCGATGCGGGCATGCGCCAGCTCCGGACCGAGGCGTTCATGCACAACCGGGTGCGGATGATCGTCGCCTCGTTTCTGACGAAGGACCTGCTGATCGACTGGCGAGCGGGTTACGAGCACTTCCGGGAGCGGCTCGTCGATCACGACACGGCCAACGACAACGGCGGCTGGCAGTGGGCCGCCTCGACCGGCACCGACGCCCAGCCGTACTTCCGGATCTTCAACCCGATGACGCAGGGCGAACGCTACGATCCCGACGGCGAGTATATAAAAACGTACGTCTCCGAACTCAGTGGTGTCGATCCCGAGGTGATCCACTCGTGGCACGAACTGACGCCGACACAGCGGGAAAACGCCGCCCCTGACTACCCCGCCCCGATCGTCGACCACAGCGAGCGACGGGAGGCGGCGCTTTCGATGTTCGAGCGGGCCAGAGGCGAGGATAGCTGATACTACCGCTCGCATTCGAACGCATGATCGACAGTATGGACGGGTCTCGTCACGGCATAGAGTCCTCGCCCGGACAGTTCGAACGGTGGCCGGGAACGGATGCGAACAGCCGCCTCGGGGTATGAGGCCCCTTTTCCTGTAATCGGTGTTTTTTATCTCTTCCAAAAATTTGAATAAATAGCTACGCGAACCGTGCAGCATGTCAACACAGTCCGATGTAATAGAGGCGTGTAAGGCAGAGGACATCGAACTCGTCCGATTGTTACACTCCGGTTACGCGGGCATGGTCCGCGGCCGGACGAAGGACGCCGACGACATCGAAGACGTGCTGGAAGGGGGGACGAACATGGCCAAAGTCGTACAGGGGTTTACACCCTTCAACACGCCCACCGAGGGCGGTCGGTTCGGCGCGTCGGGGGAAATCCGCCTGATACCGGACCCCGACACGTTCCAGAAGCTTCCGTACGCCGAAAGCACCGCGGTCATGCTCTGTGATAAGCTGACGGTCGACGGCAAGCGGTGGGACGCCGACCCGCGTACGGTCCTCGGAGACTTCATCGACGACCTCGAGTATACGCCGATGACGGCGTACGAGAGCGAGTACTTCCTCGTAGAGGAGACCGAGGACGGATACGAGCCGTTCGATACCACACAGTGTTACACCGCCGATGGGATGCAGAGCGCCCACGAGATCATCCTCGATACGATCAGGGCGCTGAAAGCGCAGGGCATGAATCTGGACGTGTACTACTCGGAAGGCGGCTTCGGCCAACAGGAGTTGGTGATCGATCCCGGGACAGGATTGCAGGCACCCGACAACCACGTCCTGTACAGACAGACGGCGAAGGCGATCGCGGCCGAACACGGCGTGAAGGCGAGTTTCCTCCCGAAACCGTTCCAGAACGACTTCGGGTCGGGCTGTCATATGAACGTCTCGCTGTGGGACGGCGACCGGAACGCCTTCTACGACAGCGAGGGCGGCGGCTCGTACGACATCACGGACACCTGTCGACACTTCATCGGCGGCTTGCTTGAGCACGCCAAGGGGCTGGTGGCGCTCACCGCGCCGTCGGTGATCTCGTATAAACGCCTCCAACCCCATTCGTGGTCGGGAGCGTTCACCGCCTGGGGGTATGACAACCGCGAGGGGTTCGTTCGCGTGCCGTCCACCCAGTGGGAGGACCCCGAGTCGACGGCCCGGATCGAGCTCAAGGCCGCGGACAACACGGCCAACCCGTACCTGTCGCTGCTCGGCATTCTGGCGGCGGGCAAGGACGGCATCGACCGAGAGATCGAACCCGGGGAACCGGTCGACGGCGATCCGGGCGCGCTCACCCAGCAGGAGCGCGACCGGCGTGACATCGAGCGGCTGCCGGAAACGCTCGGGGAAGCGCTCGAGGAACTGGAAAGCGACGAAGTGCTGGTTGAAAAGCTCGGGGAGACGCTGGTCGAAGGGTACGTCGCCGAGAAACGGACCGAGTGGAACAACTCAAAGAGCACGGTCTCCGAGTGGGACATCGAAACCTACGGCCCGCAGTTCTGATTCACTACCGAGCCACGGATCGGCGGCTCCCCTACCCGACCACGCGTCCACGGCGCGTACCGGGGACGTGGGATAGTTTTATCTTCGACCACGATGACAGTAGGCCCTATGGATCAGGTTGACCTGAAATCAGACCAGCTCGTGGAAGCCGAAGACGGCTTGTACCTCCAACAGCTCGCCTCGGGCGAGAACATGAGCGTTCAGTACGTCCTGTTCGAGCCGGGAGCCAAAGCGCCGATGCACAAACACCCACACGAACAGGCCGGATACATACTGCAGGGAACGCCCACGTTCCGGATCGGCGAGGAAAAAGAGGAGTTCACGCTCGGGCCACACCAGTCGTACGACCTGCCCGGCGAAACCTATCACGAAGTCGAAAACGAGGGCGACGTTCCGGTGCGAAACATCGACATATTCAGTCCGTCGCGGGGACACCCGGCCTGGAAGGACGAGTAACGGCTCGGATCGAAGCGGGGGCGCGACCCGTACTATTCTCGGATCGTCGTTTTGTACCCGAAGATCTCCTCGTGGCCGTCGTCCGAAAAGAGCACAGGATAGAACGGCCGGTCGGCGACGATGTCCGTTCCGTTCCGCGTGGCGTAGACCTCGCCTTCCTCGACGAGTTCGAAGTTCTCGGCACGGAAGTGGTACTCGTCGCCGTCTTCCTTCCAGAACGTATCGAAGACAGTGTATTCTCTCGTGTCCGTCCGTTCGATGTCCCCCTCGAGGACGCCGGCGAACGTGAGGAAGTCGACGATACACTCGTAGGCGTTCTCCGTCGCTGCGTCCGACTGCTGTAAGCCGGCCTCGAAGTCGACATACCAGGGGAGATCGACGCCCCGGCTCCCGCTGCTGACGGCGGTGAAATCGACCATGTGGTCGACACGGCCGAGCGACGCGAACAGGTCGCGCTTTCTGGCGTTCGGGTTGGCGATCGTCCCGAACGGCAGGGCCGAGGAGAACGTCGAATGGATGCCGATGCCGACACAGCCGGCGATCTCGTTGACGAAGTCGTACGCGAGCCGCTCCTCGTACAGGTCGCTGTTCGGATCGCCGGGGAGGACGCGATTCACGTCGACGTCGATGTATCGAACGTTCTCCGCGAGCGCGGGTTCGTTCAGGACGATCAGCTTCACCGAGCGCTGGACGTCGTGGTCCTCGGAGATGAACCGGTCGATCGCGCGGGCCCCGCACGGCTCGTCTCCGTGGGCCGCGCCGACGACGGCGACGCGTGGATCACCCGATCCGAGCGTACTGACACGCATGCCCAGTACAGGGAGCGTCTGTAATATAATTCCAGCGTTAGAGCGTGCCATAGAGCTCGGCGACGGGCGATATCGGTCGCTGACGCCCCGGACCGGCGACGAGCACGGGTCGAAACGGGTAACGCCCAAGAATTGATACGATCCGCGGCCGACGTCCGGGACATGACATACACCGTCACGCCGTTGCACTGTGGAACGCTGCGGTTGGACAAAAGCATTCTGACGACCCAGGTAGACTCCGGCGTCACCGTCCCGGTCCCCTCTATCTGCTATCTCATCGAGGGCGACCCCGGACCGGGGCCGATACTCGTCGATACGGGCTTCGGCGACGTCGAACTGATGGATCGGTTACACCCGGCCTTCGATTGTTCCCGGCCGGACAGCCACAGGCTCACCGAACGGCTGAACGTATACGGGTACGAGCCGGCGGATATCGAGACGGTGGTGCTCTCGCATCTCCACTGGGACCACTGTTACAACCTCGAGCTGTTCGAGGACGCGACGATCTACGTACAGCGTGAGGAACTCGAGTACGCGATCGCCCCGTACCCGATGCACGCTGGCGGCTACGAGGCGAAATCCCTCGGCCGGACGCCGCCGTGGCTGGAGGCCGACCTGACGCCGATCGAAGGCGAGACGGAGCTGTACCCCGGCGTGACCGCGTTTCCGACGCCCGGCCACACGGTCGGCCACCAGTCCGTCGCGGTCGACACCGGGGACGAAACGACGGTCGTCGCTGCCGACGCGATCCCGACGTTCGAGAACATGGAGGGAACCGAGTCCGCACCGCTCATACGGGGGCTCAGCGTCAACGACTTCGACTGGTGGAAGAGCGCGCAGGCGGTGCTCGACCGCGGCGAAAGGATCCTTCCGGGCCACGAGTGGGGGATTCTGGACACCGATCCGCCCGCCGAATGGACGGCGTTGGACGGCTAGTCCGCCGATATCTCTCTCCGATGGGTCGCTTTCGGGACGACAGCCGCCGGCCAGGGAGTTTTTGTTCCGGGTCACGTAGACGGACCCGTGACGCACGAAACGTACGTGGTCCGGAGCGAGCCGGATCCGGATCGAGAGTACCACTGCGATGCGCTCGCGGAGTGTTTTCCCGGCGCCGTCGGAATCGATTTCCCGGCCGGCGAGCGGTTCGATCCGGACGACGCCGACGCCGTCGTCCTCAGCGGGAGCACGGCCGGGGTGTACGAGCGCGACGAATACGCGTGGATCCCCGAGCAGGAGACGCTCGTTCGTGAGCTGGTCGATCGGAGCGTACCGACGCTCGGCGTCTGTTTCGGCCACCAGCTCGCGAACGCCGCGCTCGGTGGCTCCGTCGAACACGTCGGACTCACTGCCGGATTCGTTACGGCCGACCTCGAGGATGTACCGCTTTTCGACGGCGTTTCACGGGTCGTCCCGGCAATCCACGGCGACATCGTCACCACGACCGGTGACGGGATGGAGCGGATCGCCGCCGCCGATCACGCGTCGGTGTTCGGGACCCGGCACCGATCGGCGCCGCTGTGGACGGTCCAGTTCCACCCGGAGATCACGGCCGAGCATCGACCACGGCTCGTGGAATCCTTCGGCTGGGACGACGGGAGATACACGTTCGACGACGTGTCCGCAGGGCGGGTATTCGAAAACTTCGGCTCGCTCGCCGACCGGGTCTGACCCCCTCCGGAGGAGTGGTGTGGTATCACATCTCCATGAAGTTTTAACACGTTTGCGAGAGTGTAATACAATTGGAGGACGATATAAATGCCCGAACATTCCAACCCCGAGTTGCCGCCGCTCCCGTACGACTACGACGCCCTCGAGCCGTCGATTTCCGAACAGGTCGTGACGTGGCATCACGACACCCACCATCAGGGCTACGTAAACGGTATAGAGTCGGCCGAGGAGACGCTCGCGGGGAACCGCGAAGCCGGCGAGTTCGGCGGCTCCGCCGCCGCGATCCGGAACGTCACCCACAACGGCAGCGGACACTATCTCCACACGCTGTTCTGGGAGAACATGGATCCCAACGGCGGCGGCGAACCCTCCGGCGACCTCGCCGACCGCATCGAGGAGGACTTCGGCTCCTACGCGGGCTGGAAGGGCGAGTTCGAGGCCGCTGCGGGCGACGCGAGTGGCTGGGCGCTTTTGGTCTACGATCCCGTCGCCGACCAGCTGCGCAACCTCGTCGTCGACAAACACGACCAGGGCGCGCTGTGGGGCAGCCACCCCATCCTCGCGCTCGACGTCTGGGAGCACTCCTACTACTACGACTACGGTCCCGACCGCGGCGAGTTCATCGACGGCTTCTTCGACGTCGTCGACTGGGACAACGTCGCAGAGCAGTACGAAAAGGCGATTCAGCAGTAGCGCCGTAGTCACACCGTCCAGTTTTTTGACGCAACGTCCAAAGCGGCGGCTGTCTGTCTCCCGCGCGAGACGTGGCGATACCTCGACGGGATCCGGCCGGACGACACAACCTTCTTGCTGAGGGATTTCGAAGGAGGCCCATGCCTCAGGCGGAGTTACCGATCGACGGCGAGAGAGCGGCGATATCGGCAGCCGGAACCGGAATCGGACGCGAAATCGCCCGTCAGCTGACGGCCTCGGGTGTCGACGTCGCGGTCAACGACATCGACGCCGACGCGCTTTCGGAGGCGGAGACGGCACTCGCCGAGACGCCGGGCGACGTGCTCGCGGTGCAAGGTGATGCCTCGGAGCCGGACGATATGGCGGCACTGGTCGACCGCGCCGTCGATCGGTTCGGGGGGCTGGATATACTCGTCAACAACGTCGGTATCGCCGGGCCGACGAAACCCTGCGAGGAGGTGAGCCACGACGAGTTCATGCGGACGCTCGAGGTCAACCTCGGCGGACAGTTCTCGGCGACGAAGGCGGCGATCCCGCATCTCAAGGCGAGCGACGCCGGACGGGTGATCAATCTCGCGTCGATCAGCGGGAAGCGTCCGCTAGAACACCGGACCCCGTACGCGACCGCA
Source organism: Natronomonas aquatica (assembly GCF_024449025.1). Lineage (GTDB taxonomy): Archaea > Halobacteriota > Halobacteria > Halobacteriales > Haloarculaceae > Natronomonas > Natronomonas aquatica. The sequence goes on from NZ_JAHLKM010000001.1 coordinate 10,979, forward strand.
AAGATGGGCGTGGTCGGGTTCACACGGACACTCGCACTCGAACTCGCACCCCACGACGTCACAGTCAACGCGATCTGTCCGGGGAGCGTCGAGGGCGATCGTATCGAGGCCGTGATCGAAAACCAGGCACGGAGCCGCGACATCCCCTACGAGGAGGCCAGACGGGAGATGGTCGAAGCCTCCCCGATGGAGACGTTCGTCCAGCAGTCCGATATCGCCGACACGGTCCTGTTTCTCTGCTCGCGTCGCGCGGAACACATCACGGGACAGGACCTCAACGTGAGTTCCGGACAGGTGATGTACTGATCGGTCCGGCCGAAACGACCGGGAAACATCACTCCGGATCGGAATCGACCGCTTCGAAGGTTTCGAGATACGACAAAAGCGTCTCGTCCCGCTTCTCGTACACCTCCTCGGGGTCGGAATCGTCCCAATCGTAGATCCCCCGGCCGCTCCTGATACCGGTCCGTCCCTCCTCGATGAGGTCCTCGAGGACCGGCGAGGGGTCGGTGCCGCGATCGAGCTCCGGCATCAGATACTTCTCGACCTCGTGGTGGACCTCCAGTCCCGACTGATCGACCTTCTCGAAGATACCGAGCGCCGGGAGCCGGAACCCGAAGCCCGCTTTCACGGCCTTGTCGATCTCCTCGGCGCTGGCGACGCCGCGCTCGAGAAGGGAGAACGCCTCGTACGCCATCGCGAGCTGGATCCGGTTGCCGATGAACCCCGTGATGTCCTTTCGGACGCGAACGGCGGTTTTGTCCGTCGCCTCCAGGAAGTCGTAGGTCGCCTCGACCACGGCGTCGGAGGTGTGCTCGCCCTCGACAACCTCCACGAGCGGGACGATGTACGGCGGGTTGAACCAGTGTGTGCCGACGACACGTCCGGGATCCGAGACCGCCTCCGAAATTTCGGTGATCGACAGCCCGGACGTGTTCGTCGAAAGGACGGCATCCGCCGGGGCGTGTTCGTCGATCGACTCGAAGACGGTCTGTTTTATCTCTGCGTCCTCGATCACCGCCTCGACCACGAGGTCGGCGCCCGCGACCGCCGCCGGAAGCGAATCGTTCCACGAGACACGATCGGACACCGACTCGACGTCCTCGATGCGGCCGTTGCGTTCCAGCGTTTCGAGCGCGGATCGAACCTGGCTTTCGCTGTCGGCGAGGACGTCCTCGTCGGCGTCATAGAGGGTGACATCGAGGCCCGAAACGGCGAAGTCGACGCCGATCCCGTGTCCCATCAGCCCGGCACCGACGACGGCGACGGTCTCGAACGATTCGGGTGGGGCAGTCGAGTCGCTCATATCGACGCCGCTCCTGCGCCTTCGAAGCCGGGTGACTCACGGACGTCCGCCGGCGTTGCGGGATCGCGGCCGCTCTGTTCGTGGACGAGCCGTACCATCAGGTTATCGAGTGAACGCATATCGCGGACCTCGTTCGCGCCCTTTATTGTTCTATTGTTAGTCGGCACGGGCGGGTTGAAACCCCGACTCGAGTATGTATTGTCGTGGTCGGCAATAAAGCGGCCGACCGCGACCGTGTGACGTTACTCGACGACGTCGATCTCGTCGTCGCCGTTCGGCACCGCACAGATGAACGCCCCCCGGGTATCGCCTTCGTTCCGGTACCAGTGGACGGTCCCGGCCGGGATAAAGATCGAATCGCCCGCCGAGACCGTCCGCTCCTCGTCGTCGATCCCGACGACGTACTCGCCCTCGAGGACGTACTGTTCGTGTTCGATTGCGTTCGTGTGTTTCGGGACGCTCGCGCCGGGATCGATTGTGAACCGACGCATCGCGAAGTTCGGGGCGTCGTCCCCGGGGCCGACGAGGACGCCCTTCGAGAGCCCCTCGGCGGCGTCGACGGGTTCGTACTCGATCGACTCGGCGCGTTTGATCGCCGGCTGAAGCGGTTCTGACATACGAACCGATACGCAGGGGATCGACTTGATAGTTCCTGCAACCGGGGCTCCGTACGGCGATCGGCGGAGGCAGGCGGGCACAAAACATTTAAATCGAATCCGGCAAGCAACCGGCATGCGCCCTGAAGCCCTCCTCACAGCCGTCGCCGCCGCCGCGTTGCTCGTGACCGTCGGCGCCGCGCTCGTCGTTCCCGGGTTCGTCGCCGAGCCCGGATCCGACGACCCGCCGGCGAGACTCGACGTCGCCGAGACGACCCTCGAGACCGGCGAGGTAACCGGCGAGACAGTCACCTTCGACGTGACGGCGTTCGTCGCCCACCGGGGCGGCCCCGCCGAGAACGTCAGCGTCGTCGTCCGGGCGATCGACGACAGCGGCGTCGTTTCGGATACCGCACGGGAGGACCGCCGGACCCTCGAGGGCGACGGCGAACACGAGTTTCCGGTCCCCGTTACCGTCCCCCGGGAGGGCGGCTACGAGATCCGGACGATCCTCTATGTCGACGGCGAGCGGGTCGACGTCGCGAGCGCGAGCGTGAGCGGCGTCGAGGCGCTGACGCCGCCGTACGCCGAGACGAACGTCGGCTTCCATCGGTTCGACCGACAGCCGGCCGTCGAGTACACCATCGACTCGACCGACGACGGCGACGTGACGCTCGCGGTGACGAGCTATCTCACCAACGGCGGCGACGAGGCCGAGTCGGGCTTTCGGATCACCGTCACGGCCCGGCACGCGGCGGCCAACGTCGTCGCCGACCGGGCCGAAACGTCGGTCGGATCGGTCGCCGCCGGCCGGACCGAGTTCGTCGAGACGGCGGTGACGGTCCCGAACGAGTCGAACTACTACCTCGACGTGACGCTGTGGCGTGACGGGGTCGTCCTCGATTCGGCCCGGACCGCCGCGAACCTCGATCCGCGGCGGACGGTCGACGTCGAGGAACGGACCGAATCGGTCGCCTTCGAGGCCGGCGAGTTCGAGACCGACCGGGACGGGCGTCCGCGGGGCGAAACGGAAGACGCAGCCGGCGGAGCCGAATCCCAGCCCGGGTTCGGCGCCCCGGTCGCGGTCGTCGCGTTGCTTTTCGGAGCGGTCGCCGCCCGGCGGTGGTCGCGATGAACCGCGAGGAGGAGGCGCCGAACGACGGGATCGAACCGGGGACGGAAGCGTCGGACGGGACGGAGGCCGAAACGTCGGACCCCCGAGATCAGGACGACCGAAACGGCGGACGCGACACCGTCTTCGGGATCGACAGCGAGCGGCTCGCCACCTCACTCCGGTGGGGTGTGCTGTTCGTCCTCGGGGTCGTGATCCTGGTCGCCGGAGGCGGGCTTTACAGCAGTCTCGGGGCGATCATCGACGTCTGGGTCGCCGACAGATACCAGCCGATCGCCCGCGCCGGCCTCAACTTCACGTTGCTGTGTGGGGCCGTCGCCGGCGTCGTCGCGACCCTGCGACGACTGTAAGGGGCGGTCGCCGCCCTCGATCGCGGCGAAACGTCCGTGTGACCGACAGTCTTTATCCCGCACGCCCGTCATTCGAACGCATGGGTGCCGACAACCAGGAACCGACGGTCAGGCCGGCCGAGCCGCCGAGGGATCCGTCCGACCTCGCCCGACAGCCGGGCGAGAGCGCCGCCGAGTACGAGGCCCTCGCTGCGGACCTCCGGGAGGCCGTCTCGGGGGACGTCCGCTTCGACGAGTACGCACAGGTGCTGTATGCGACCGACGGGAGTATCTATCAGGCCCGCCCGGCGGGTGTCGTCTATCCCGAAGACGTCGCCGACGTGCGTGCCGCCGTTCGGACGGCCATCGATCACGAAACGCCGATCCTTCCCCGAGGGGCCGGCTCCTCGCTGGCCGGCCAGACGGTCGGCCCGGGCTGTGTCGTGCTCGATATGTCCCGTCACATGGACGGACTGCTTTCGGTTGATCCCGACGAGCAGACCGCGAGGATCCAGCCCGGGATCGTCCAGGACGATCTGGACGACCACCTCGCCGAGTACGGCCTGAAGTTCGCCCCGGATCCGGCCTCCTCGAACCGCTCGACGGTGGGTGGCGGGATCGGGAACAACTCGACGGGCGCCCACTCGGTCCGATACGGGATCACCGACGCCTACACCGAGGAGATCAAGGCCGTACTCTCGGACGGATCCGTACTCCACGCTCGCGAGGTCGTCCTCGACAGCGAGGAATACGAGGGGATCGTCTCGAAGGACGACCGGGAAGCCGGGATCTACCGGACGGTTCGGGCGCTCGTCGAGGACAACGAAGCGGAGATCGAGTCCCGATACCCCGACCTCAAGCGCCGCGTCAGCGGCTACAACCTCGATCGGGTGATCTACCAGAACGACGACGGCGAGGAGGTTATCAACCTCGCGAAGCTCTACGTCGGCAGCGAGGGAACGCTCGGCGTCATCGTCGAGGCGACGCTCGGCCTCGTGACGGTCCCCGAAGAAACCGCCCTCGCGCTGTACTGTTTCGAAGATCTGGTCGACGCGATGAAAGCCGTGCCCGAAGCGCTGGAGTTCGGCGTCGGTGCCGTCGAGTTGATGGACGACGAGGTGTTCCGGCTCGCCGCCGAATCCGACGGCTACAGCGAGTACGTCGAGCCGATCCCGGAGGGGACGGCCGCGGCGCTCATGCTCGAGTACGATTCGGAGCTCCAGGCGGACTTCGAGGCGGCCATCGGGGCGACGAACGCCCACTTCGTCGAGGACGGCGCCGCGTTCGAGGTGATCGAGGCGTACACCGACGACGCCCAGAGGGACATCTGGTCGCTCCGGAAGGCCGCGATCCCGCTTCTCATGGGCCTCGAGGGCGACCCGAAGCCGTACCCGTTCATCGAGGATGCGACGGTCCCGCCCGAAGAGCTCGCCGAGTACGTCCAGGAGTTCGAGGACGTACTGGAGGCCCACGGCACCTCCGCAGCGTACTTCGCCCACGCCGGCAGCGGCACGCTCCACATCCGGCCGATCCTGAACCTCAAAGACGAGGAGGGCACCGAGACGATGCACTCGATCACCGAGGACGTGACGGATCTCGTGTTGAAACATCACGGCTCCTTTTCGGGCGAACACGGCGACGGGATGGCTCGCACCGAGTTCAACCCCAAGATGTACGGCGAGGACCTGTGGAACGCGTTCAAGGAACTCAAGACGACCTTCGATCCCGACTGGGACTTCCACCCCGGCAACGTCGTCTACCGGGACGGGCCCGAGGATATCGGCCCCGAAGGCGACCGGGGCGTCGGCGCCGACATGCGGGAGAACCTCCGGTACGGGTCGAGCTATCAGTCGATCGAGCCACAGACGAAGCTCGATTTCTCCGATGAGGGGGGCTTTTCACACCTCGTCGAGCTCTGTAACGGCTGTGGGACCTGCCGACAGACCGACGAGAACACGATGTGTCCGACGTTCCGGGCCACCCGCGAGGAAGTTCAGACGACCCGCGGGCGGGCGAACACCCTCAGGGCCGCGATCAGCGGCGAACTCCCCGAAGACGAGATCTACTCCGAGCGGTTCCAAAAGGAGGTTCTGGATCTCTGTGTCGGCTGTAAGGGCTGTAAGTCCGACTGCCCGACCGGGGTCGATTTCGCGAAACTGAAAGCCGAGGTCAAACACGACTACCACGAAACGGAGGGGACGAGCCTCCGGACGCGGCTGTTCGGCAACGTCGACCACGTCAACGCCGTCGGCAGTGCGCTCGCGCCGGTGTCGAACTGGGCCCAGAAGCTTCCGGGATCGGATCTGATCGCCGAGAAGGTGCTGGGGATCGCCCCCGAACGGGACCTTCCGACGTTCTCGAAGGAACCCCTCACGGAGTGGTTCGAATCGCGGGGGCCGCAAGTCGCCGAGGCCGAAGCCGACGACAGGGTCCTCCTGTTTCCGGACACCTACACGAACTTCAACTACCCCGAACCGGGGAAGGCCGCGATCGAGGTACTGGAGGCGGCGAACGTCCACGTCCGGGTCCTCGACAGGGAGGAGATCGCCGCCAGTGGCCGGGCGGCCTTCTCCATGGGGCTGCTCGACGTGGCCGAGGAACGCGCCCGGACGAACCTCGAGGCGCTCTCGCCGTACGTCGAGGACGGCTGGTCGGTGCTGTTCGTCGAGCCCTCGGACGCCGTGATGTTTCAGGACGAGTACGTCGATCTCCTCTCAGAGGACCGCGTCGAGGACCTCGCCGTTTCCGCCTACGGCGTCTGTGAGTACCTGAACACCTACGCCGTCACCGACGCCGTCGAGTTCGATGCCCCCGACGAGCATTTGACGTATCACGGCCACTGCAACCAGAAGGCGCTGAACCGCGATCACCACGCCGCCGCCGCGCTCGCGTCGGCCGGCTACGGGGTCGACGCGCTCGATTCCTCCTGCTGTGGGATGGCCGGCTCGTTCGGCTACGAGGCCGAACACTACGACCTCTCGAAGTCGATCGGCGATATCCTCTACGGGAAGATCGAAGCGAGTCCCGGCGAAACGGTCGTCGCCCCCGGAGCCTCCTGTCGGTCGCAGTTGGCCGACGACGACTTCGAGGGCGAACGGCCGGCCCACCCCGTCGAGAAGCTCCGGGAAGCGCTGGCCTGACCCCGTCCGGCCCCGCGTCGCCCGCCCGGACGAAGCCGCCACGCTTTTAGCCGGAACGACGCCTACCGGGCGGTATGCCCAGACCACGCGAGGCGTTCGACGACCTCCGCGAGTTCGAGTTCCGCGAGCCCGAGACGGTCCTCGATCGGGACTCGCTGTACACCGTCTACGAGATCGCCCGCCTGCTGCAGGGGGTCGAACCGGACGCCGAACTCGACCCCGAGACCGAGAACGTCCTGCTCGATTGGGCGATCCCGTGGATGCTCGATCACAGCGATTCGTTCGTCTTCGCCGAGCCGGAGGCCGACGACGAACCGGGGTACTACGGCCTCAAATGAAGCTGCTCGTCGCCGGAAGCGCCGAGGTCGACGCCGGCAAGACGACCTTCACGGCCGGCCTCATAGAGCGGACCGGCGTCCGCGGGTACAAACCGCGTGCCGGCAACGGGTACTGGTACGACCAGGACGATTACCGGCGGGCGATCGAGGAGGGGCGCCTCTACGGCAAGGACGCGAAACGGATCGCGGCCGCCACGCCCGGGAACGTCCGCCCGGAGGCGATCAACCCGGTCCACCGGCTGTGGCTGCCGACCCCCGGCCGTGGAAAGGGCATCCTCGGCCAGGCGGGGCGGCAATTCCTCCTCGATCGGGTGACACTGGAGGGAGACACCTACCTCGTCAACGGGACTGTCGAGGTCCCGCCCGCAGCAAAGCGGGCGTTCCCGCTTGACGAAGCGCCGGTCGTCGGGTCGCTGGAGCAGTTCAACGAGCTGATGGCGGATCGCCACGCGCCGGCGCTGGAGGCGCTGGCCGGGGAGATCGAAAACCGGGACGCGGCGATCGTCGAATCCTACTCGGACATCGCTCGGCCGCTGTCGGGGATCGAACCGGACGGCGTCGCGGTGGTCGAACCCCGGCGGTGTCGGGTCTACGAGGGCGATCGGTACGCGAAAGCCTGCGAGGTCGCAAGCGGTAGCGCCCGCGAGGGACGGCTCGAAGAGCGCGTCGAAAACGTGATCGACCTGTTAGAGCCGAGGGCGTCGGTGACGCTGCCGGCGCTGTCGAGCGACGAGCGGGACGACCGCTCGGTCGTCGCCGACGCCTACGAAACCGCCTACGACGAACTCCTCGCGACAGTATAGCGACGGTCCCGACGGCGACGCCGAGGCCCGAAACGTATTGTAGCCGGCGACCACAGACGCCGGTATGGAATACAGCGTTTCCAGCACCGACGTAATCGACAGCGTCGTCCCCGATGAGTTCGGCGGGATGTGGTTCTTCCGGGACGCGCTCGGCTGTGAGAACCTCGGGATGACGCTTCTGGAACTGGAACCCGGCGGGGAGGGCAAACCGCACGACCACGCCGGAGAGAACCACGAGGAGGTGTATCTGGTCGTCGACGGCGAGTTGACCGTCGAACTCGGCGAGGCGGAAGGCGAGTTCGAAAGCGAGGAGACGCTCGCCGCCGGCGAGGCGATCCGCGTCGCCGCCGACACGTGGCGCCGTCTGGAAAACGCCGGCGACGACCCGGTTCGGGTCGCCATCGCGGGCGCACCGTAAGCGCCGAGGATTTGACAGCTCAGCGCCTTCCTCGGCCGCCGCGCCGAACGTACAGCATTTAAGGGGTCGCCACCACCCAGTTGACAGCATGTATATCGCCGACGAGACGTGGCCGGAACTCGGGGACTACTTCGAAAACGAGTCGCTCGCGATAGTCCCGCTCGGTTCGACCGAACAGCACGGACCGCATCTCCCCCTCGCGACGGATCACCTGATCGCGGAGGGGTTCGCCCGAGAAGCCGCCGACCGGACCGGCTATCTCTGTACGCCGACGATCGATATCGGCGTCAGCCCCCACCACCGGCAGTTCGACGGGACGATGTGGGTCGACGCGCCGGTGTTTCGGGACTACGTCGAATCGCTCACGCGGAACCTGGCGTACCACGGGATCGACCGCGTCGTCTACGTCAACGCCCACGGCGGGAACGTCGAACATCTCCGGGAGGTCGGTCGCCGGCTCAGGGACGAGGAAGTGCTGTACGCGGTGGAGTGGATGTGGAACGACAGCATTCCCGAACTCGTCGACGATCTCTTCGAGCAGAACGGTCCCCACGGCGGGCCCAAGGAGACGGCGATGATCCAGTATCTGCGGCCGGAACTGGTTCGGGAGGATCGCCTCGCGGACGCACGCGACGACGGGGTCGAAAGCGTCGAGGCCGCCGATACGACGAAACACGGCGCCAGGACCTACTACGACGCGATCGAGAACAGCGACAACGGCGTCTTCGGCGACCAGAGGGACGCGACCGCCGAGAAGGGCGAAGAGATGTTCGAGGCCGCGACCGATCAACTCGTCCGGCTCTGTGAGTGGCTCGCCGAGCGGGACGACAGCGAGCTGATGCCGAGCCCGCACGTCTGATCGTCGTTCGACGCGCCGCCGTCGGACCGGCCATCCAGCCCGATCAGTCTCATTCCTCGCGTGTATCGTCTCCGGGGAGAAACTCTTCGGTGACGTCGATCCGGACACCGCGGTCCTCGTTTTCGCCGAAACCGGCGCTGAGGATCCGCGTCAGGGCGTCCTCGACGCTCTCGTCGATCTCGGTGTAGCGGTCCGGTTCGACCTCGACGACGTAGCCGGTCGTGATGTTCGGGGCGGTCGGCAAAAACAGGACGTCCCGGCCGTCTTCGGTCGATTTTCCGGTCTTGAACGCGGTCATCCGCATCCCGTCCCACGTCTCGAGTTTGACCGGCGTCTGGAGTTCGTCGGGGCCGCTGACGGCGGTTTCGACCGCCATCTTCGAGGCGTTGTACACGACTCGGAGCCCCGGCAGGTGGTTCATGAGGTCGTCGAGTGCCCCCTCAAGCAGATCACCGACCGTCGTCCGCATCAGGTAACCGACCGCGAGCACGAGCAGCCCGAACAGCATGAGCGTGATGAACACCCGAACCACGACCGGAAGCCCATCGAGAGTCGTCTCCAGAAACGGCAGGTTCGCGATCGCCTGATAGACGAACGCGACGACGTAGGCGGTGACGAGCAGCGGCACGAGAACCACGAGCCCGCTTGCGATGTCCCGCTTCCACGAGGGCGACAGCATTCGGTGGTATGTCACACCGGTCTGTAATCAGCGCTTCGACCGACGACGGTGGCGGCGAGGCGCGCCGGACGGAACAGAGCTTTCAACGTCGGGGCCGAAGTCGGCGTGATATCCGGATGGAAGCGACGAGCGGGCGCAAAATCGAGGGTGGGGTGTTTCGGTCGGTCGCCGCCTTTCTCGTCCACAGCAACCTGTTCATTTCGGTCGCGGCGACCGGCGTAGCGCTGTCGACAACGTTGCTCGCCGGCCATTCGCCCGAATTCCTCCCGCTTTTCATCGTCTTCGCCGCGACGCTTTTCGTCTACAGCCTCAACCGCCTGACCGACATCGAGGAGGACGTCCGGAACGTCCCGAGCAGGGCGGCGTTTATCGGTCGGTACGGACGGCTGTTCTTTCTGGCGGGCGTGTCACTCTATCTTCTCGCGGTCGGGGGGGCGTTCGTTCTCGGGCTCCCGGGCGCGCCCTTCCTGGTGTTGCCGGTCGTCGTCGCCGCCCTGTACTCGCTGTTTCGGGTGAAACAGCTCCTGTTGGTCAAGAACCTGATCGTCGGGCTCTCGTGGGGGATCATCCCGCTCGGTGTCGGGTTCTACTACGGCGCGGTGTTCGTCCCCGGGATCCTCGTCCCGTTCGGATTCTTCAGTGTCATGCTGACCGTCGCGGCGGCCGTCTTCGACATCAAGGACATCGAGGGCGACCGAGCCGGGGGGATCCGGACCGTCCCGATCGTCTTCGGGCCGAAGGCGACTCGGGTCGGCGCCTTGGCCGTCACCGTCGCCGCCGGAGTCGGCCTCGTGGGACTCGTCGCCGTCGGGGTCGTTCCCCGCCGGTTTCTCGTACTGCTCGGCTTTCTCGCCTACGTCGCCGCCTACATTCCCTTCGCCACGGAGGATCGGGGGCCGCTTTTTTATGGGTTCGTGATCGACGGCGAACACGTCTTCCTGACGCTTCTGGTGCTCGCGACGGAGGCGCTCGGGGCGGGGACGTGACCACGAGCCACGAACAGTTATACCGCTGTCGGGCGCAGACTGACGTGATGCGCGCCGCAGCGTTCAGCGATCTGATCGGACCCGAAGGCGTAACGATCATCGAACAACCGACACCGGATCCGGGGGCCGGGGAGGCGGTCGTCGACGTCGAGGCGTGTTCGATCAACCGCCACGACCTCTGGATCCTCGAGGGCGACTCGGCGATGGTCGACGCCGACGACCTGCCCTTCGTGAGCGGCCTCGACGTCGCCGGCGTGGTCCGGAGCGTCGGCGACGGGGTCGAGAGGATCGAGCCGGGGGATCGGGTCGTGCTCTGTCCGAACGAGACCTGTGGCCGCTGTCAGTTCTGCCGGGAAGGCCCGGAGAACCACTGTGAGGAGTTCTCGCTGTATCACGGCGGGCTCGCCGAGGCCGCCCGCGTCGACGCCGACCGGCTCGTTCCGCTCCCGGCGTCGGTCGGAACGACGGCCGCCGCCGCGCTCCCGACGGCGTATCTGACCGCCCGCCACATGCTCCGACAGGCGGACGTGGCGGCCGGCGATCTGATCTTCGTCCCCGGCGCGACCGGCGGCGTCGGGGTCGCGAGCGTCCAGTTGGCCGATGCTCTCGGCGCCCGGACGATAGGCACCTCGTCGTCGGCCGAAAAGCTCGATCGGCTCCGCGAGTTGGGGCTCGATCACGCCGTCGAGGGGGTCGACCCCGAAACGCTCCGGGAGACGGTCGGGGCGATCGGGACGCCGGACGCGGTGATCAACCACCTCGGCGGCCCCTACACCGACGTCGGGCTCGATCTCCTCCGTCGCGGCGGGCGGATGGTGGTCTGTGGCCGAACCGCCGGCAACGAAAGCGAGATCGATATCCCCGATCTGTTCCTCGGGCACAAACGCGTGATCGGCAGCACGATGGGCACCCAGCCCGAACTGCGGCGGCTCGTCGACCTCGTCGAGAGCGGCGACCTCGAACCGGAGATCGAGGCGACCTATCCGCTCGGGGCGACCGACGAGGCATTCGGCGCGATGCGCGACCGCGAGGCGGTCGGGAAGATCATCGTCACGCCGTAGGCCGTCAGTATCGGAGGACCGCATCGAGGATCCCGGCCGTCTGTCCGACGGCGACCGAACCGAGTCCCGCGATCGATAACGCGCCGTACCCGAAGACCGTCCCGGACGCATACAGGACAGCACCGAGGACACACAGCGTCGCGCCGCCCCGATAGATCGATGCCCCTGCCGGGACCTGCCGGGCGGTGGAGACGAACCCGGCCGCCGGAATGAGCATCCACCCCGAGATCGACACGGCAAAGAGGGCCCTCGAGCCGGCCGGAACGACGAATCCAGCCAGGCCAGCGAACGCGACGGGCGTTCCGGCGAGGATGACCCGCCGCCAGGTCCGCAACACGCCGGCCTCCATCTCCCGCCAGGAGGCGCCGACGAAGGCGACCAGCAGGACGCACATCACCCCATGCATCACGAAGACCGGCCGCCGCGTGACGATACCGAGGTGAGCGGCGGCCGTGGTCCCCCACGCCGCCGGGATCAAAAAGGCGGGGCCGGTCTCCCGAAGTCGACGGAACATACCGGGGATTCCGGCCGACGGCTAATCAGCGTACTCCCGGTTCGTTCGACAACCGGCGGGCCTACCGCGATCGGTCGTAGAACGCCGCCGCCTCCTCGTCGGCGGTGACCAGCCCGTACCACGCCGCGAGCGCGTTGAACGCGCCGCCGGAAGTGCCGCTGATCCCGACCAGTTCGTACCCCTCGTCCCATTCGCGGAGCAGGCCTTTCAGTACCCCTGCGGTGAAGGCGGTGTGGCTGCCGCCACCCTGACAGGCGATCGCAACCTTCGTCGACTCACCGTCGGTCATCGGGCGCGAAGGACTCGGCGTTCGTTCGAGAGCGCGGTGTTCCGGTGTCCCATCCGTGGTGGGATGTCTAGTCGATGCTGACCGAAAAGCCCCGTCGCCGTCCCAATACCCGTGATCCGGAAACATTATATACCTCGATGTCTATCGTTCACGAGATGGCAACCGGAACGGTTGATTTCTTCAACGACACTGGCGGTTACGGCTTTATCGACACTGAGGACGCGGACGAGGACGTCTTCTTCCACATGGAGGATGTCGGCGGTCCCGACCTCGAAGAAGGGCAGGAAGTCGAGTTCGACATCGAGGAGGCCGAGAAGGGCCCCCGCGCGACGAACTTGACGCGCCTGTAAACGCCGACCGCGGCTGTATCGCCTTTCGAACAGTTTTTTCTCGTCCGGCAGCCGCGGCGCCGTCTCGAGCCCTCGCCCCCGGAGAGAGCGTCGGAGACGCACCCGACGGAACGAGTCATAACAGACGGCCGACGTGCGAGCGAAACTCCCCGGGGACCGCCTCGTACAGCCGTTCGAGGTCGGTCTCCCCGTCGTGGTTTACGAGGTAACACCGTCCCTCGGCGTCCCCGTAGACGCCTTGGAAATCGTAGACGAACCCCAGAACGGTCACGGGATCCGGGACCGCCGTATCGGCCCGGAGGAACGCGACCTGCCGGTCGACGTTGTACTCGACGAGCTGGTCGACGAGGCCGACGTCTCGCTCCCCGGAGACGCGGCCGTCCGCGAGTCCGTCCTCGACGACCGGACGGAGCGACTCGATTCGCGCTTCGATCCCGGGCGGGTCTTCCCTGCCCTCCCCGGACCCGGATCCGTCGGTGCGGACCGCCTCGAGGGTAGCTGTGACGGCCCCACAGCCGGTGTGACCGACGACAACCGCGACCTCCGTCTCCGCGTGCCGGATCGGATAGAGGACGTCACCGCTGAGCACGCGCTCGCCCCCGTAGGTGTCCCGGACCTGGTTTCCGATGTTGCTGGCAGTGAAGAGCCAGCCCGGGGTATCGATATCCCACATCCCCTCCTGTGAGACCCGCGAATCCGAACAGCAGACGGAGACGACCGCCGGCTTCTGTCCGTGCCGAACGGCCCCGAAGTAGCCCTCGGAGAGCGATTCGACGTGACGGCGGTTCCGTTCGAGCAACTCCGCGAGCGTCGTTTCGGACATAGGCGTACTGGAGCCGACGGGAAAATAAGTCCACCAGTGGGGATCCGGCCCCGGGTCGTGATCGGAACGGACGGGCCGCGTTCAGATATCGAGTTCCAGTTCCGTCTCCTCGTAGAGTTCCTCGAAGTCCCGCTCGCGGTTCCTCGCCTCGAGCGTCCGCCGGATGTGATACCGGTCCCGCTGTTCTCGCTTCGTTCGGCCCTTGCGTTCGCGTCCTCGTTTCGTGTCGCCCATGTCTATGGTATACTATACCATGGTCGTATATAATCCTACCGGCGGGACGCGGACGGCCGCCCGACGCGGCGATCGCCTATACCGGCGGTTCGCCGGGGAGTTCGTCCCGGTCGTGGGGGGCCCCGAAATCCGGGTCCGGACCCATCGGGACGATCCGTTTCGGGCTCACGTCCGGGTGGGTCGTGTAGTAGTGTTCATTGATGTGGTCTATGTGCGTCGTCTCGCCGAACCCGGGCGTCGTGTACAGGTCCCGCAGGTACGGCCAGAGGTGATCGTACTCGCGGATCAGTTTGTGGTTGCACATGAAGTGGGTGTGATAGACCTCGTCGAACCGGACGAGCGTCGTGTACATCGCGATATCGGCCTCGGTGAGCCGATCGCCGACGAGGTAGCGCTGCTCTTCGAGGACGCCGTCCCAGTAATCGAGCGCCTCGAAGAGTTCGGCTACCGCCTCGTCGTAGGCCGACTGGGTGTCGGCAAAGCCCGTCCGGTAGACGCCGTTGTTGATCGGCTCGTAGATCCGGTCCAGGGCGTCGTCGATTTCCCCGCGTCGCTCCGGGGGCGCGAGGTCGACGCCGTTGCCGAGATCGGCGAACGCCGTCGTCAGGATCCGCATGACCTCTCTCGATTCGTTGTTGACGATCGTTCCCGCCTCGGTGTCCCACAGCACCGGCACAGTCACCCGACCCGTGTACTCGGGGTCGGCTTCGATGTAGGCCTCACGCAGGTAGTCGAAGCCGTTGATCGAGTCGGCCGTACAGCCCTCCTTTTCGGGTGTGAACTGCCAGCCGCCCTCGGCGCGGTAGGGGTCGACCACGTCGACCGAGATGACGTCCTCCAGCCCCAGCAGCTTCCGGGTGATGAGCGTCCGGTGGGCCCACGGGCAGGCGTAGCTCACATAGAGGTGATACCGCCCCGGTTCGGCCGCTCCGGGGTCGATCGAGTCCCGGAACGATGTCGGCTGTCTGTCGAAAGAACCGTCCTCGTCGGTCGCCTCGTACTCGGTTACCCACTCGCCGTCGATGAACTGATGCATACGTCCGATACGTGTCGGCGACGGATAGCTTGCACGTCGATGGCCCGCTCTTGCCGGAGCCGGTTCACAACCGTTATAGCCACCCCGGCGCTACCGAAAGACGAGAGCCCGTAGCTCAGTGGACAGAGTGCCAGGTTCCGGACCTGGTTGTCGCGGGTTCAAATCCCGTCGGGCTCGCCTTTTCATAGTACGCTCCGGAATCATGTGATGTGGGGCTTCTTGTTATAAATTTTGTACGTTCGGCTTACAAGTATCTCGACCCGTGACGTAACGAATACATTATTTAGCTATAAACAGGGTGTCATAGAACGATTCACATACCCCGTTGACCGACCCGTGAATCGGTCAGTACAGGATACCCACATACCAGCCCGACACTCAAAAATACCATAATATTGTTACGAATCACGTGCGAGACTTAGAGCCAGAAGATGAAGCAGTGATTCAGCAACCAAGCGGAAGGACATCACCCTAACGGAGCGGTTCGAAATTAAGAAGCGACGGATTTATACACTGGTCTTCCGATCAGGAATAGGCCTAAGATGCCGGATATAAGTGGTAGAGGGCTACTCTTTTTTTTAAGATACGATTTCGAGGGTGAGCCTTGCACGACATAGGCCGTGGTTGTCTCCCCGACATTGTACTGGTCAATTCTGTCTTCCGCGGCAGTCCTTGTGTCGGACGCTTTTGTTCCTATTCCCGGGCTGATGTTGTCGGAAGTGTATTGGGTTCCGTTGTACGTGTAGCTGTAAGTGACGTGGGGTGTGTACCTGTCCCCGCTTTTTGAGGAATCCATGGTGACTTCTTTGCTCTCTACCGTGGCTTCAATCTGCACCCCGGACGAGAGGCTTTGTTGCTGAGAGTATGCCATGTATCCAGCAACTCCGAGCAGCACAATCCCCAGCATTATACTTATGAGAGACAGCTTCGACATATTCGTGATTGTTTAGACTACTGAATGTTAATTTTGACGTGTTTCTCACTGCCAACACATGCAAGAGCGTTCTGACGGTTGATTCATTGAATCCTGAATGAAATCAAGCCCTTGCGAATAGTTCTATGACACCCTGTATAAAAATAAAATGAAAATAGAAATCAGAAGTGATCGGTCGTTTCTTGAATCTTATTTACGTATTCGATAGTCGATTGAATCTGCTTTTGTGACCGTCGATCACTTCCGGGGGTACATCCATTAGATCAGTATCTTCTGTCGTTCGGTATATCGATCCGACTCGATTACCGCGATCATTTCCGATTGGTTGAACGGGAAGCAGGTTTCGTAGTATAGAGCACCATCGAGAACAATAAACAAAGACGCTAATGTCTGACAGCAGAGTCAGGATAGCTTCTATATATTCATATATTCTTTTTTGTATCGCTCTGATTGAAGTATAGCTAAACATACGGGCATCGAGTCGGATATATCTCTATTATAAGCGGTTTTAATCAACTGCTGTGCCAATTCAGTTGATGACGCGTGGTTCAGAGCGGTCGACTGCGGCATCGAGACGAAAATTCCTCCTATCTTCTGGTATCGTTGCAGCCACAGCATTAGCCGGTTGCAGCTCAAATAATGGGGATGGAAACGGGAACGGGGACGGGAACGGGAATGGTGGTAACGGTAATGCAAACAGCAACAGTGGGAGTAACGATGGAAGCGACAGTGGAAATGGAAATAGCAATAACGAAGAAAACAGCGGCAGCGAAGGCGATGATGGGTTTGGGGAATTTGATCCAAACAATCCGATCGAATCGCTTCCTCAAACCGCACTAACCCTCTTTGAAAACGACTTCGATGTCGGAACTGCCGAGACGCTTCAGAATATGGAGTCTCGGGAGGAACCGGTGCATGGAAATCCTCCGTTGTCTGTCGAAGAAACAGGGGAAGACTACATCGACCCCGATACGATCAGTTACGCATACGGTCAAGGGGGAGATGCAGCAAATATCTATCAGGATGCTATGCAACCCCTCATGGACAATATCGAGGAAGAGACAGGCAAACCCGTCGAATTTGTCACCCTGAATAACCCTACTGCCGTGGTTGAAGCAATGCGGGCCGAACGGTTGCACGTCAGCTCTGTTGGGGCGGGGACTACTCCGTACTTGGTTAATATCGGAGGTGGCGTCCCGTTTTCTATGCTAGTTAATCAAGGGACATTCGGGTATCGGATGTGGACCATCGCTCACGTCGATAACGACGATATTACTGGACTATCCGACTTGGAGGGGCTAACAGTCGCACACTCGTCTGAGACTTCGAATTCAGGAAACTTGGCCCCGCGAGCGCTGTTGCCAGAAGAAGGGCTCACTCCCGGTGAGGATTACGAGGTAACGTACTCTGGTGGCCACGATAACTCGATTAGAGGCGTCATCTCGGAGGATTTTGAAGCTGCTAACGCCGCGAGCAGTATCTTCGGTGACATGTATTCCGCCGACGAGGTCGACCCATCGAACGTGCGGGTGATTTATGCAAGTCAACCGTTTCCCTCCCTGCCAGTACAGTACAGATACAATCTCGAACCGGAGATCGTGGAAGGAATACGAAGGGCCCACTTCGAGTACGATTACTCGGGGACGTCTGTCGAAGACGCAGGCGGGACCGAATATGTCGAATTCGATTATGCGACCCACCACCATCCAGTTCTGCTGATTCAGCAGAGTCTGGATGTCGAATACGAGATCGGAAATCTCGGAGAATAATCTCCAGTCAAGAGTATCGATTCTGGAAATAAATCACTAACTTATATAACAAAACTGTGTCACTAAAAGACGTTGATAACTACGATTCGCGGTGGGAAAAGCCGATTCTTTTTTATAACCAATATGTAAAGTGGGGATTCTATGGCGTTATCACCCTGTTTTTGTTGTGGAGTCTCTGGACGGTTCGAATCACGCCGGAGCGGTTCGCTTATGGGCTACAGGAAGGTGCAGCGTTAGCGGATTCAGCTTGGCCCCCGAATTTCTCCGCTGAAAATCGGCTGACAATATGGAACAAAACATTAGAAACACTCGCGATGGCCGCCATTTCGACTGCGGTAGGCATTGTTGCAAGCCTTCCGCTTGCGTTGATTGCATCGCGAAATCTCGTTCCGGCACCCATTTATTATATCGGCCGATTTCTTGTGGCGAGTGCTCGGGCGTTCCACGCACTAGTTATTGCAATCATCGCAGTTTTGGCAGTTGGATTTGGACCGTTGGCCGGAATAATTACGCTGTCTATCAAAACAATAGGATTCTTTTCAAAACTACTTTCCGAAGAAATTGAGGATATCGATCCAACCCAACTTGAGGCGATCAGAGCCACGGGTGCCGGTCGGGCACAATCGTTAGTCTACGGCGTATTACCACAAATCACCCGCCGGTTTGTGGCACTGACCATCTATCGATGGGATATCAATATTCGGACGAGCACGATCGTCGGTATCGTTGGTGCCGGTGGGATCGGTCAGGTTCTGATCAATTCATTTGAGAGCTTCGAGTACGACTATACACTAGCGATTGTCATCGTTATTGTTGGTTTAGTTTTGTTGGGTGAAGTGCTGAGCGCAACTGTACGAGCCCGGCTTGAAACCGGATCCGAACACGGCACCGAGACCAGTAGCGACAAACTCGATTTCGATTACACTACGTGGAATCGGTTTACGGCAAAACAGCGGAGCGCGCGCTTCGGGTATTCAATAGTCGTGCTTGCTGTTCTCTTCGTTTCCGTGCTGCATTTGGATATGAGTCTCCGGTACGTTGCAACGGCAGCCGAATCGCTTGCGGATCTTGGAAGTCGTATGTGGCCACCAAACCTCTCGATTCTCCCCTCGTTGGTTGATCCGCTGATTATCTCGGCGCATATCGCTATCCTTGGAACGCTCTT
This sequence comes from Natronomonas aquatica, assembly GCF_024449025.1. Lineage (GTDB taxonomy): Archaea > Halobacteriota > Halobacteria > Halobacteriales > Haloarculaceae > Natronomonas > Natronomonas aquatica. The sequence goes on from NZ_JAHLKM010000001.1 coordinate 29,740, forward strand.
TTCTGTCGTTCTTTCGGTCCCTGTTGCCTTTTTTGCAGCAAACAATACCACACCGAATAACATCACGTATGCTGTCGGACGGTTCGTCATTACAGCGACACGCTCAGTTAATGTCATCATTTGGGCTTTGATTTTTGTCGGCATGTTCGGACCCGGGGCGCTGGCTGGGGTGATGGCTTTAGCCGTGAGATCTATCGGCTTCATCGGCAAGCTTCTGAGTGAGGCAATCGAAGAGATCGACAAGACCCAAGTTGAAGCGATTCGATCCACTGGCTCAAGCACAGCACAGACGTTCGTTTATTCGATCGTCCCTCAGGTTCTGCCAGCCTTCATCGGTATCGCTACCTATCGATGGGACTCGAATATCCGCGCTTCGACGGTAGTCGGATTTGTTGGTGGTGGCGGGATCGGCGTCGCACTCCAGACGGCTACAAATACGTTCAAATGGAGTGAAGCGCTGGTGATCCTGCTTGTTATACTTATAGTGGTACTGCTCAGCGAAGGTGTGGCAGTATACCTGCGAAAAAAATTCATTTAGCAGTTATGAAACAGACGATCAATACTCGAACACCGAACCCAAACACAAATACAAAACATCCATGTTGAAAATAAACGACTTAGTCAAAGTGTATCCGACCGGAGATCGTGCGCTGGATGGCGTCTCAACTACGATCGGTGGCAATTCCATAGTAGCGATGATCGGCCCCAGTGGGGCGGGAAAAAGTACGTTCGTTCGTTGTATCAATCGGCTGGTTGAACCGACGAGCGGGCAAGTGTGGCTGGATGACGTTGAGATCACATCCCTTTCGAAAAACGGGCTTCGAAGGGAACGACGTAATATGGGGATGGTCTTTCAAGAATACGGCCTTGTTGAACGACTAACAGTGATGGAAAACGTCCTATCGGGACGGTTGGGATACACCGGTTTCTGGAAGTCATTTCGTCGAAAGTACCCAAAGGAAGATATTCAAAAGGCATACGCGACATTAGATCGAGTCGGGATGCTGGAGATGGCGGACAAGCGAGTAGATGAACTGTCTGGCGGACAAAGACAACGAGTTGGAATCGCACGGGCAGTGTTACAAACTCCAAAATTACTTTTGGTTGATGAGCCGACGAGTAGCTTGGATCCGGAGACTTCAAGAAAAGTAATGGAGCTCCTGACCGAAATCGCTCGGGAAGACGATATCCCGGTGTTGATCAATATTCATGAAGTCAACCTTGCTGAACAGTTTGCGGACCGTATCCTGGGGCTATCTGATGGGGGGCTCGTCTTTGAGGGTAGCACTGATGAACTCGACGAAAGTGTTAAAAATAAGATATATAGGTCGGATAACTCACAGGACCAGGATGATATTTCGAATGATAAAACGGTTGTTGATGAGTCTACTGAAATTGAATCAAATGTCGAATTATGAATTACATCGATCTTGAAACGTAGAGTTTGCTGTCGAACTATCGAATAGGCAATTCAAGAGAAATTCATGAAGATAGGATCCACAACGTTCGACCTGATGACGGTCAAAGAGATCGTCCCAGTGGCTACCAAGTTCGGTCTGGAGCACGTTGAATTCTTGACGCTGAATCTACCGTTGAATACAGTGTTAGATAAAAAAAGGCTTATCAAACGATGTCGCCATGATACGCGATCTGACTGAATAAGTTGATACTACTTTCAAATGACTATACCAAATACTTAATTAATAAAATGAAACATGTTATATTAGACCTTGACGGGACAGTTTATCGTGGAACAGAGTCAGTATCAGGGGTACCACAAACAATCGAATCGCTTCATGACAGTGGTATCCAAACAACATTTCTTACGAACAATGCAACCCTTTCGCGAGAAGAGTTTGTTTCGAAATTGTATCAAATGGGGATCTATGCCGAACCCGACGAAATATTTACATCGGGCACTATTACTGCCCGGTACTTATCTGCAAAGTTCTCGTCAGAGAGTGTATTTGCTATCGGAGAAACGGCTTTCTATACAGCGCTACAGGAAGCAGGATTGGAAGTAACTACAGATCCAGAAGCATCAGATATCGTTGTCGTGGCGCTGGATCGGGATTTCGACTATGAGACGCTCAGTGAAGCACTGATTGCCCTTGAGAAGGATCAAATACCGTATTTTGCAACAAATTCCGATCCGACAAGGCCGGGGGAAAACCACCCACTCCCGAGCACCGGATCGATTCTTGGCGCGATTCAGGTATCTGCTGACCGAGAACCGGATCAAATACTCGGAAAGCCATCAAAAATCGCAGCGAATATCATACAAGAAAAACGAGAAATCGAACCCAGTGAAGCGATCGTAGTTGGTGATCGACTCACAACCGATATCAAATTCGGAAAAAGGATGGGTACGAAAACTGCGCTGGTCAAATCCGGGGGGGACCGCAGCTACTCCAAGGCTGTACCGGACGGACCGGACTACGTGCTTGAGTCACTTGCCAAAGTTGAACAGGTTATTTAAGATAGCTGTGTACAGTGTGTAGCTGTTTATTCGTATTCCCGGCGGGGGATGTCCATGCGACATCAAGTTCGTCTGCATCAAGCACTGTATCAGTTCCATCTCAAATCGGGACCGCTATTGCAGCACGGGCAAGGTGTCGGATTTTGGAGTGTTTACTGATATATCCAGAAACTCGACAGCGAGATCGAGTTTGTATACGTCGGTGGGAATTTGCTTACAGTGACGCTTACATCGCAGAGATTGATGAAGACATTATGATGGGTACGCGCCCTGTATCTTGCACGCTAACCGGTGCTGTAATGGAGGATTGTTTTCGGCTGTATTTCAGACACATCTATGTCTTTTTTTTTTCAAACTATTCGATGAAGAATCCAACGTGTGATTCGTAGGGATCTATAGTATGATCAGATTTTGTAATCCTTTTACCGTCATAGGAATCACGCTCCAATTCCCGTAGGTCCGGGCTTCCCGTCATCTGTCTACCCTGCGTTCAATCATACTGTGCGGTCGGGTGCGTGGGTTCAAATCCCGTCGGGCTCGTTTCTCGCTTCGGTCGGTTCAAACTCGACCTTTGCGGTGTTGAATGATCGTCTCCAGGGCCCGTATCGGCTCCTCCCGGTTGAGCCGGGAAATAACGTCGTCCTCGATGTCGTCGGGCAAGAGCCCCTCCTCGACGAATTCGTTTGCGACCTCCGCGGCTCGCTGTCGTTCCGTCTGCCGACCCTTGTGTACCATGCTACTACACCGCATAGTCTTTCACCCAATTTTTGTATAAAGCTTCTGGCCGATTTGGCAGACCACATCGCTCGGCGTCGCTTCGGGTGAAATCACGGGAAAACACCGGAGAACGGAAGGTCCGGGTGCGGGAATTGAACCCACGTCCCAGCCACCACAAGGCTGGAGGATACCACTACCCCAACCCGGACACGCACGTCAGTATAAGCGCAGTCCGATTCATATACGTTTCGTCTTCGGGGACGCGTGCAATACCGCCGCATACGCCGTCCGGGGGTTTTTGAGCGCCGACCGACTACGACCGGTACCGTGGCGATAACGGACAAAATCTACGTCAAAAACCACCGTCAGCTCGCCTCCCAGTTGGATACGAGCTTCCCGAAGAGCGCTTTCTCTGGCGCGACGCTCGATATCCTCTTTTCTGGGGACGGGATCGCAAAGCTCGACGACGCCTCCCGCGATCGCGTGCTCGATTTCGCCGAGGATTTCCTCGACTGTGACTGTCAGGCCAACCCCCACTGCGGCTGCCCGGAGCGGAAGTTCGTCTCGTATCTGCTCGAGTTACGGGCCCAGGGACTCGGCTCCGAGGGGATCGTCGACGTGATGGGCGACGACTACATGCTGTATGCGTATCCTGGCGACGTGCTCTCGTTTCTGGACGACGCCGTCCGGACGCTGGAGGCGGCCGAGCGGCTGGCGGACGTCGACGGCCGAAAAGAGGCGGGCGGGACGATCGGGCGGCGGCGGCGGGAACTGTCGCGGTAGCCGGCGTCAACCGAGCCGGAACGGCTCCTCTTCGCTCTCCTCGCCGTCGAGATCCTCCAGTTGGATCACGTCCTCGGCCTCCTGCTCTTCGACCTGCTGGCTGAGCCGCGTCACGTACTGTTTGTACTCCTCTAGCTGTTCCCGGAGGTGTTCGGCCTCCAGTTCCAGCCGCTCGTGTTCGCGGACGAAGCTTTTCGGCACTTCGACCTTCGGCGGGAAGCTCTCTGCGGCCGAGGCGGTCTCGGAGGCGCTGCCGCTTTTGAGTTCGTGTTCCGGGACGACCCGGACCTGGCCGTCGTGAGCAACGAGGGTGTCCACGTAGTCGCGGAACACGGCCGAAAGCGAGATATCGCGCTCCTCGGCGATCTCCCGGAGGGTCTCGAAGGCTTCCTCGTTGACCCGAAAGGAGATCGTCTTGTTCTTGTTGCCCATATCGGTTCTAGTTGTCCCGCCCGTATATATAAGCGTTCGTCAGACGTACGCATGCCACGGTGCTGGCGGATACCCGGGGGTTCGAGAGGATCAGGAATCGTTCCGCCGGGATAACGAAAAGGCCTATCCGGGCGAGCGGCCTCGTTCCGATAATGAGCGTCGATCTCGCCTTCGGGGAGAACGAACTGCTGCCCGCGATCGCACAGGACGCCGAGACGGGCGAGGTACTGATGCTGGCGTACGTCACCGAGGAGGCGATCGAGCGGAGCCGCGAGACGGGGGAGGCTCACTACTACTCCCGGAGCGGCGAGGAACTCTGGCACAAAGGCGGCTCGAGCGGCCACGTCCAGCGGATCGAGGAGATCCGGGTCGACTGTGACGGCGACGCGATCCTGTATCTGGTCGACCAGGAAGGCGGGGCCTGCCACACTGGCTATGAGTCCTGCTTCTATCGGACGATCGGCGGCGAGACCGTCGGCGAGAAGGTCTTCGATCCCGATGCGGTCTACGAGTAGCTGGCGGAACAGGAGATGACGGATATGACCCCGAGTACCGACACAGACGTCGACGCGGACAGCGAGGTGATCGACGAACTGCGGCGCGTCGAGAAACGCATCGAAACGCTCCGTAGCGAACTGGAAAACGGAGACATCCCGACGGGGAGACTCGAAGAACTGGCCGAAATCTATCGGTCCGTCGAGACGGTTCTGGACCGCTGGGAGGAGCGGGCGACCGACTGGGACGACTTCCAGGGTTACGTCGAGTTCCGGGACGATCTGGCGGAGACGCTCGAAGCGGCCCCAGAGGACGTGCCCGAACGTGACGCGTTCCTCGAAGCCGACGAGCACGTCAAAACGAGCGGCGTCTCGACGTCGCTCGATGAGTCAGACTTCGACGCCGCACGGGCGGCCCTGGAGCCGGTCCGCTCGGCCGTCGAGACCTACGAAGCCCTCGAATCCGCACGCGAAGAGCGGGGGAAGCTATACCGGCGCGCACGGCGACGTGCGACGGACCTCCGCGATCGGATCGACGCACTCGAGCGGATCGAAGCGCTGGGAGAAGCCGATCTCGACGCCCCGACCGAACGGCTCAGAGAGCCGATCGCGACGTACAACGAGTCTATCCGGGACGATTTCGAGGCCTTCCGCCGGGAGACGCCAGCCCGGGAGCTGTTGTCGTTCCTCCGGAAGGCCGCCCGGACGCCGTTCGTCGAGTACGAACCGCCGCCGGAGGAGCTCTTTGAGTACGTGCACACGCAGCCGGCCGGCGAACGGACGATCGACGAACTGCTCGAGTACGCCGAGTACTCGTCCTCGAAGCTCTCCCATTACGTCGAGGACGCGGACCTGCTGAAACGTCGGATCGCGACCAACCGGACGTACCTCGAGCGGCTGTCGGCCGATCCACTCCGCATCGAGTGGCCGCCGCGGACCGACGACGTCCTGTGGTTCCGGACGCGCGAGCTACTCCCGCTCGTCGAGCGGTTCGCCGAGGAATCGACGGTCGAAACGCTGCGGGAAGTCCGATCGTTGACCCGGAGTTCCGAGTACGAGCGGCTCCGGCGGGCGGCCGAATCGGCCGCCGAACTCACTGACGACGAACGGCGGCGACTCGAGAGCGGGGCGATCGGAGCGGAGCTGTCGGCTGCTCGAGAGAAACTCGACCGGCTCGAGGGCGCACTCGACGAACACGATCCCTGACCCGCGGGCGAGTCAGCCCTCGGATGACCCGGCGGCCACGATCGCGTCGTAGAACTCCTCCAGCAGGCGCTCGGCCCGTCCTTCGCGTCGAGCCTCGGCGTACAGCCTGACGAGCGGCTCCGTCCCGCTCGGGCGAGCGAGTACCCACGCGTCGCCGTAATCCAGCCGGTAGCCGTCGAGCGTCGTCAACTCGGCATCGGCGGCCTCGGCGTGTGATTCGGCGGCCTCGAGCATGGCCGCCCGTTCGGTTTCGTCGCCGTATACGACGTTCTCACGGACCATCGTATAGCCGCCGTACTCGGCGACGACGTCGCTCGCCGGTTTCTCGACGAGGAGTTCGAGGAACCGCGCGGCCGTGTACGCCCCGTCGCGGGCGAGCCGGTAGTCGGGAAACAGAACGCCGCCGTTTCCCTCCCCGGCGATCGGCACGCTCGCGCCGGCCCCGTCGAGTTCGCGGATGCGCGTGATGAGATGTGTGCTGCCGATCGGCGTCAATTCGAGGTCGGCGCCGGCGTCGGCGGCGACGTCGACGAGCCGCTGGGAGACGTTGACCGCCGAGACCACGACGTCGTCGGCCTCGAGCTCGGCCGCCGCGAGGGCGGCCAAGGACGACTCGCCCTCGATGTGACGTCCGTTCTCGTCGATGAAGATCGCCCGGTCGGCGTCGCCGTCGTGTGCGATTCCGACGTCGGCGTCGCTCGAACGGACGAGCCGCTGGAGGTCCGTGAGGTTCCCGGGAACGGGCTCGGGGTTCCGGCCGGGGAAGTGGCCGTCAGGCTGGGCGTTGAGCGTCAGGATCCGACAGCCGAGTTCGCCGAAAAAGCGGGGGCTCGTGAGACAGCCGGCGCCGTGGCCGGGATCGAGCGCGACGGTGAGATCGGCCGACGCGATCGGTTCGCGCACGCCGGTCGCTTCGAGCCGATCGAGGAGTTCCTCGACGTACGCCGTTCGTGTCCCCTCGACAGTCAGGCTCGTGCCCACGTCCGCGTATCCGACGGAATCGACACCGTCGGCCGTCAACCGTGTTTCGATCCGTTCGAGAGTCCGTTCGGTGAGTTCGATGCCGTCGGCGCCGATCAGCTTGAGACCGTTGTACTGCGGCGGGTTGTGGCTCGCCGTGATTACCACGGCCGGAACCGCGTGTCGTTCGGCGTACGCCTGTGCGCCCGGCGTCGGGACGACACCGAGCCGCCGGACCGAACAGCCGACGGCGGCGAGCGCGCTCGCGGCGGCATCGACGAACATCCGGCCGGTGGTTCGCGTATCGCGGGCGACAGCGACGCTCTCGGTGTCGAGTACCGTTCCCGCCGCCGCCGCGACCTGGCCGACGAACGACGGGGTTATCTCCTCGCCGACGACACCGCGAACCCCGCTCGACCCGAAGATGTCCATGTCTCGTCTCTCGGCGTCGGATGACAAAGGGGTTTCCGACGGGCAATCGCCACGTGTCGGGGCGGCAACCTCGCCGAATCAAAAAGCGGACTGCGACAGGAAACGACGAGAACGGAGGGGAGCGAGAGCGTCAGCAGGTCCATCCGACTGGACGAAGGGCGACTACTTCAGGTTATACACCGCAGGATCGTTCGGTGCTCGAACGCTGTTCGAGACCTCGGATTCGTCTCGAGAGGCGAAAGTTTCACGTGGGCGAAGGCGGTATACGCGGGAAATGGTTGTCTCGAACGGGGATCGGGGAGAGATCGGGACAGTCGCCGACGTCCTCCGCAAGCGCGCACCGCTTCTCGAACTGCTCGCGGACGGGCCGAGAAACCAGCGCGATCTCCGGGACGAACTCGGTGTTTCACGCTCGACAGTTTATAAATCACTCCAGGAACTGACCGAAGCCGATCTCGTCACCGAACGGGCGGGCGGATACGTCCTTACCGGATTCGGACGGCTCGCCTGGCAACGGCACGACGAGTACGTCGCCCGCCTCCACCGGCTCGATACCGGCCGCCGGGTGATCGAAACGCTCCCCGAGGACAGACAGTTCCCGCCGTCGCTGTTCGAGCGCGGACGGATCGTCGTCCCGGGCCGGCACGCTCCCGAGCGGCCGTTCGATCGGCTCTCGGAGGCCGGATCGCGAGCGGATCGACTCCGCATCGTCTCGCCGTCGGGGATGCCACGGCTGCTAGCTGACCTCCACGAGAACGTCGAGGCGGACGAACAGAACGCGACGGTCGTCCTCGAGGCGGACGCGGTCTCGCGGCTTCGGTCGGCGTACGATCGGTTCGCGGCGGCGGCCGCGGCCGACGGGCTCGAACTCCGGCGGATCGACGGGGAGTTGGCGTTCGCGGTCGTCCTGTTCGACGACGAAGAGATCGGGCTGTTCGGCTACGACACTGGCGTGTTGATCGGGGCCGTCTTCGCCGAGGATGACGACGCGCTCGCGTGGGGTGAACGGGTCTTCGATCGGTCCCTCGAACGTTCGGTGGAAGTATAACCGTTCCCGGAGAAGCGAACGCGTGAGCGACGACGATATCAGCCTCTCCGAAAAGCGGGTCTACACCGATGCGAGCGACGCGACGACGGCGTTCGTCGGAACCGAACGAGGTGTCGTTCGCGTCTCGATCTCCGACGACATCGTCGGGGGGTTCTCGCTGGAGCGGACGGACAGAGTGACCGACATCGCGGCCGCCGGCGGCCGGCTGGCGATCGGCACGCCGGAGGACGTCCTCGTTCGGTCCGACGGAACGTTCCACGGAACCGGGTTCGGCACCGCAAGCGCCGTGGGATACGACGGAAACGGTGATCTCATCGCCGCCGGTGACGGCCACGTTGCCCGGTACGATACCGACTGGAACCAACTCGGAAAGGTGGCGGACGTCCGGGCGATCGACGGCGGGATGGTCGCCGCCCGGTCGGGCGTCCACCGGCTCGATGGAACCCACGTCGGGCTCGAAGACGTCTGGGACATCTCGACGACTGCAACGCCGCTGGCCGCGACGGGATCGGGACTGTATTATCTCGCGAACGGCTGGATGTGTGACTTCGAGGGCGATACGTCCGTCGTCGCCAGCGACGGCACGAGGAGTCACGCGGCCACGGCGGAGACGTTGTACCGAAAGGCCACACCCGACGACGAGTGGACAGCCGTCAAGTTACCGGTCGACGGGACGATCAGCGGTATCGCCTACACCGAAGGCGTCTACGCCGTCACCGACGACGGGACCGTCCTCGCGAACGCCGGCGACGGGTGGCGACACCGGTCGCTCGGCGTACCCGGCGTCACCGGCCTGGCAGTGGTGTAGGGCACGCGTCGGGGCGGCAGCGGAGCCACGGTTTATATACCGGGACGGGACCAGCATGCCCGTGTCCTGACCGATCGCCGGCGGTCCGCGAACGGGAGTGTGGCGGACGGGCCGTCGGGCGGCGATTCCCACCTGTTTGCCCCTATCCGACGAGTTCCCGATCGCGGTTCTGTGGGTACCGCTGTTCGGCGACGGCGAACGCCAGCGTACTGGCGAGACCGATGAACGTGCCGGTCGTCAGCGTCACCGCGAGATACGACAGTTCGGCGAACGGTAACCGGAGAAAGAACGCGCTCAGGCCGTGTAACACGACGGCGATGGCGGTGACATAAAACGGCGCGTTGAGGTACCGCCAGCGGAAGCTTCCGGCGAGATACTCGTCAGTGATCCGACCGAGTGCGGCGACGACGCCGGCCGCGGCGGCCCACTGGACGGCTCCATAGACGAACGCGGCCGCCGCCTGAATCGGTTCGGGATCGGGTCCGAGGAGCGTCCCGATCGCCTCTGTGCCGCCGAGTCCCCCCACGACGATCAGCGCCGCTGCAACGACGTACGTGATGAGCTGGATCCGCCCGGAGAAGAGCCCGACACGGATCCGTTCCAGCGTCTCGTCGATCGTCTCCTCGAGACCGAGCCCGCGGAAGAGCACGTACAGCCCCAAAAGCGCCGAGATGACCCCCAGCGTCGAGCCGGGTAATCCGAGCGTCTCGGCGGCGATCGAGATCGGATAAATGAGAAGCAGGATACCGAGCGGGATCAGAATCGTCCCGCGCGTCTCGGGGTCCGCAAGCACCTGCTTGAACGTGTAGTACATCGATTCGAGATCCTGCGCCTGCCTGACGACGACCCGCCGGACACCGTCGATCGGGACGCGCGACCGGATGACCGGCAACACGCTTTCGTCCTGTGCGCCGTCGGTGACGACGATCGCCCGGACGTCCTCGCCGGTCGACAGCGACGCGAGGACCGTATCGACCTCCTCACCGACCTTCCGGTTGGCCGAGACGTCGGCTTTCGCCGTTCCGGTGACGACGGCCACCTCGACGGACTCGTCGTCGATGCTGTCGTGGAGATGGACGCCCTGAAAACAGACGTTCACGTCGGAATCCTCGGGATCAGCGGTCGCTAACGCGACGGCGGCCGATTCGACGCGTTCGCGGCCGACGACGGGCGTCTCGAACGACGTCTTCCGGCCGAGATCATCGTCCAGGTCGACACACAGGATGAGCAGCATCCCTCGTCGTGTCCTTTCCACGCGGTCGGTTAAGTGGTTTCTCCCGGGCGAGCGTTCAATCGCCGCCGATCCCGCCGCCGAACGTCGAGAGATCGCTCTGGATTCCGGCCGCGAGCGTCGACTTCCGCCGGAGATCCGCCATCGAGACCGGCAACTTCGGGACGAGTTTCCGGACGGCCCCGTGGAACGTCTCCGCGACGGCCGGCTCGGTCGCGAACGCGTCCCGTATCGATTCACGGAGCTGCCAGACGCCGACCGGTGCCCAGTACTCGCTGGTGGCGTGACGGGTCACGAACACGGTCGCCTGCCTGTCGCGGTCGGCGAGTTCCTCGAGGACGGCGAGTCTGGCTGCGTAGTACGCGCCGGCCGTCTCCTCGACGTACCCGGTCCGACCCTCGTATCCCTCGCTGTCCGCGGCCATATACAGCCGACCGTCCGGATCGGGATTCCAGATGCTCCCCGGCGCTTTCAGCTCCAGAAGCTCGAACTCCCAGTCGCCGGGGGCGGCGACGATCCAGTACTCGTTGCCCATGTAGCTGTTGTGCCACACGAGCGTCCGGTCGATCGACGGGGCGTTTCGGATCGTCCCGCGGAGGTACTGACCGACAGTGTCGTCGACGGCCGTGATCGACCACCGCGTCGGAACGAGCCGTCTGTTCTCCCCTCGCCCGAGCGCGCCGACCGACAGGACGTTGTTGATCTCGTAGACGTCGAACCCACGGCGGTAGAGGTACGTGATCGCCCCCTCGGCCCGCCAGTCGTCGTCCGAGAGCGTCTTCTCGATCGCCCGCGGCACCGAGGGGTTCTCCGTCACCCGGGCGGTGTCGGCGCTCGCCCGGGGACCCCTCGGTGCCGCGATGTCTTCGAGGGAGCCGTCGAGATCGAACCCGGGCGAGTCGTCCAACCCGAGTTCGATATCGACCGGGCGATCCGCGATGGCGACCTCCCGCTGGGTGCCGACGAACCCGTCCCAGACGTCGTGGACGTCGACGTTCGACCGGCGCGTGGAGTTCAACAGCCCGGTTCGTCGCTGGAAGACGTCGTCGATACTGTACCCCTGACGGTACCACTCGCTGGTCGTCGCGTAGTCGGCGGCGTCGGCCTCGTCACCGACCGGCGCGAGCAGGCCGGCGGAGACGTCAGGATACCGCGAGCGGCCGACGAACACCGAGGGGGCCGTCGATCCGACCATCGTCGCCCCCGAAAGCGTCTCGTCGAGTCGCGTCCGCGCGTCGTCGAGGTACTCCGTGATCGCGTAGGATTTCTCCTCGGCGAGTTTGCGAACCTCGATGGACTCCTCGCGATCGAGCCCGTCGACGTACTCCTCGAGGTTCATGTTCGGCGTTGGATCTCGGCTCCTAATAGTCGTTCGGGCGCGGACGGACGCGGACCGCCGGGAGGACCGGAACAGCTAACCCCGGCTACCCGAAGCCCGATGTATGCCGGTCATCGACTGCGATCCCGACGCGGCCCGCGATCGGCTGGCGGCCGAAGGGATCGACGTCCGACCCGGGAACACGGAGCATGAACTGTGGCGGGCCGAACACGGGGGAGCGACAGCCGTCGCCTACGAGGACAGCGTCGTCGTCCAGGGGAGCGATCCGACGCGGCTCGCCGGCCTGCTCGAGGACGGTGGCGGACGGGCCCACGTCTACTTCGACGGGGCCGCACGCGGAAACCCCGGTCCAGCCGCTGTCGGATGGATCATCGTCACGGACGACGGCATCGTCGCGGAAGGCTCCGAGCGGATCGGCCGGGCGACGAACAACCAGGCCGAATACGAGGCGCTCGTCAGTGCACTCGAGGCAGCTACGGAGTACGGCTTCGAGGAACTCCGGATCAGAGGGGATTCCCAGCTCGTCGTCAAGCAGGTCCGCGGCGAGTGGGACGTGAACGATCCGGCGCTGCGCGAAAAGCGGCTCCGTGCCCGGGAACTCCTGACGAAGATCGGGGAGTGGTCGATCGATCACGTTCCGAGAGAGATAAACGATCGCGCGGACGAACTCGCCAACGAGGCCCTCGATGAGTGACGAGGATCCGATCCCGAAAGCGGTGATCGATCGCGTCGTGACCCTCTCCCGGCGCGCACGCGCAGCGGTCGACGAAAACGAACGGAACGCCTACCGTGAGGAGCGGGCCGAACTCCTCGAACGCCACGGATACGAGGCGCGGATCCGGAACGACGACACCGGTTCGACGCTGGTCCTCTACCCGACGAAGTGGGTCGAGGACGGAACGGTTCGGTTCGACCGGATCGAGGATACGGACCGCGCGATCGAGCGTTCGCTGTCCGGTCCCGGAACGGGAGAAAACTGGGACGAGATCGACGAACACAACCGATCGATCGCGGCGACAGTCGAGGCGCACCACGGCGACGTTCACGGCGAGACGGCGTCGGCGTTCGCGGCGTTTATGAGCAACCACTACGCGAAGCCGATCGAGGACGCGACAGCAGCCGAACGTGAGGAGTTCCGTCAGGAGTATTTCCCCCGGAACGCGTGGCCGAGCGACGAACAGCGCGAGCGGCTCGATCGATCGATGGAGCTGATCTTCGAGACGGTCGGGTCGACGGATCCGTAACGGAACGGTCGCGTGTCGAAAGCTCTTTGCGCCCGTCAGTTCCATGATCGGGTATGGCCGGCGCAAACCTGTGGGAAGACCTAGAGACGGGGCCGAACGCCCCCGAAGAGATCTACGCCGTCGTCGAGTGTCTCAAGGGCGAACGCAACAAATACGAGTACGACAAGGACATACCCGGCGTCGTGTTGGATCGGGTGCTCCACTCGAACGTCCACTACCCGTCGGATTACGGCTTCATCCCGCAGTCGTACTACGACGACGAGGACCCCTTCGACGTGCTCGTGTTGGTCGAAGATCAGACGTTCCCCGGCTGTGTCATCGAGGCGCGTCCGATCGCGCTCATGAAGATGGACGACGACGGCGAGCAGGACGACAAGGTCATCGCCGTCCCCTCCGAGGACCCCCGATACGATCACCTCGAGGACATCGAGGACATCCCCCAGCAGACACTCGACGAGATCGACGAGTTCTTCGAGACCTACAAGAACCTGGAGGAGGGCAAGGAGGTCGAGACGCAGGGCTGGGAGGACCGACAGGCGGCGATGGACGCAATCGAACACGCCCAGGAACTCTACACGAAGCAGTTCGGATAGAGGGATATTCCCTTTAGTAATACCGAAGAAGTCCAGTATTCCCCCTCTTTTCCCCCGATATTCCTCTCGAGAATATCTCTCAGCCGCGGATACGTTATGATTATGGAATGATACTTTACAGGGGAGATCGTACCATCCTGTATGAACACTGCCGAGCACGACACGTTCGGGATTCGTCATCTCACGGTCATTCCGGAGAACTTCGATCCGGGTGCCGACGACGGCCGATCGGAAGGGTAGCCGACCGTCGGTCCCGGAAAGGGTTTCCGGGGTCGGTGATCGCCGTCGTATCTACGGGATGAAACGAAACTTCTTGTAGTCGCCTCTCCCAGACGGGCATATGGGACTGTTCGATCGGCTTCGCGGCGACGACGGGCCACGGGTCGCCTTCTTCGGCATCGACGGCGTGCCGTACTCGTTGATCGCTGACAACGAGGAAACGTTCGAGAACCTCCACGACATGGCCACCGGCGGCTCGATCGACTCCATCGTTCCGCCGGAATCGAGCGCCTGCTGGCCCGCGCTCACGACCGGCGTCAACCCCGGCGAGACGGGCGTCTACGGCTTCCAGGATCGGGAGGTCGGGAGCTACGACACCTACGTACCGATGGGCCAAGACGTCCAAGCTACGAGACTGTGGTCCCGCGTCGACGACGCCGGCGGCGAGGCGACGGTTATGAACGTCCCCGTGACGTTCCCGCCGGACAGGGACGTCCAGCGGATGGTCAGCGGCTTCCTCTCGCCGGGCGTCGAGAAGGCGGCCTACCCGGACGAACTCCGGGCGACGCTCGAGGATCTCGACTACAAGATCGACGTCAACGCCAAACTCGGCCACAAAGACGACAAGGATAAATTCATCGAGGACGCCCACCGGACGCTCGACGCCCGCTTCGAGGCGTTCAAACACTACATCGAGGAGGACGACTGGAGCCTCTTTTTCGGGGTGTTCATGACGACCGACCGCGTGAATCACTTTCTGTTCAAAAATTACGCCGAGGACAGCGAGTACAAAGAGGAGTTCCTCGGGTTCTACGAGAAACTCGACGAGTATCTCGGCGTTCTCCGGGGGCTGCTCGACGAGGAGACGACGATGGTCGTCGCCTCCGATCACGGGTTCATGCCGCTGGATTACGAAGTCAAATGCAACGTCTGGCTCGAAGAGAACGGGTGGCTCTCCTTCGAGGACGACGACCACGAGAACCTCGGCGATATCGCCGACGACACCCGTGCGTACTCGCTCATCCCCGGGCGGTTCTACCTCAACCTGGAGGGCAGAGAGCCACGCGGCTCCGTCCCGGAAGACGACTACGAGTCGGTGCGAGCCGAACTCAAGGCCGAACTCGAAGCGCTCGAGGGGCCCAACGGACGGCCGGTTGCCGACCGGGTGGTCACGAGCGAGGACGCCTTCCGGGGAGATCACGACGCTATCGCCCCCGATCTCGTCGTCATTCCGAACCAGGGGTTCGATCTGAAGGCGGGGTTCGGCGGCGACGAGAAGGTGTTCGATACCGGCCCACGGAACGGGATGCACAGCTTCGGGGACGCCTGTCTTTTCATCGACGACCCGGAGGCGTCGGTCGAGAACGCCGACCTCTACGACATAGCGCCGACTCTGCTGGAGGCCCTCGATGTCGATATCGACCGGGGCGACTTCGACGGCGCGTCGCTGCTGTAACTGCCCCTTTTTATCCGAGAGCGAGGCATCCGTTCGCGTGCCGCCGAAAGATCACGACCGCGATACCGTCGAGCGCAGGCTCGACGCCGTCGAACGTGCCCTGACCGACGAGGAACCGATCGAACGAGACGACCGGCTGGCGGAACTGGAAACGCGGATCGCGGAACTGGAGGCCGCCGTCCAGGCGCTCCGGGGGTACATCGGTTCGGTCCGGGCGGTCAACGAGGAGATCGAACAGCGGGCCGACCGCGCGCTACGGACGGCCGAAGCCGTCGAGCGACACGTCGCCCCCGGGGAGGTCGACGACGCCGACGATGGCGGCGACGGAAGGGACGGAACGTCCCCGCTCGTCCGACTCCGGAACCGGCTGTGATCCGGGTCGTCCTGGCAGTCGTCGTCTCCGCTGCGCTTTTCGGGCTCGGCCTCCCGGCCGCCGAGCGGGTTGATCGGGAGCGAAACGCCGCACTCGCGACCGACGAACTCGAGTCGGTCGGCGACGCCGCAGAGCGGCTCGTAACCGAGAACGATCCGATCGCTCCGGACAGGAAGCCGGCCGCGACGACGGTCGTCGTCGACGTTCCGGAACCGACGTTCGCGAACCGTGGTCGGGTCCGGATCCGTGACGACGAACTGCACTGGGAACCGGCTGGCGGGCGGAACCATACCGTCGATCCGCCCGTTCCGATACGGGTCAAGACACCGATCGTGGCGGCCGACCGTCTCCGCCTCCGGCTCTCGTTCGTTCGGATCGACGGCGCCGCCGTCGTGTTCGCCCGCCCGGTGGGACCGGAGGTTTAAATCCGAAGCCGCGGCCAGACGCCCCGTGTTTGCCCGACTGCTGTCATCGGATGCCGACTGTAGCTGTGAGCCGACGTTCGAGGCCGACCGGCTCCGGGTCGAAAGCGACGGCTGTCCCGGAGCGGGGCGGCTCACCGAGGAGCCGGCGTGTCGACAGACCGTAATCGAGGCGCTGGAGCGACAGGACGTCGAGTCGGTCTGTACACGAGCGGACGGGTTCGAGCGGGCCTACGAGGACGGGGCCGCCGGCCTGCTCGTCGCCGCCGGCCGTTTCGCCGACGCCGTCGGGTTCCACGACAGAGCGCTTGCCGAGAGGGCGCGGGAGGATCCGCTCGGCGCCGCGGAAGCGGCTGTCGGCCGCGAGGAGCGGCTCGCCCGACTCGTCGCGGATACGGGACTTTCGGCGTTTCTCGGCGCCGACTACGCGACGGCGTTGCGCCCACACGTCGGGCCGACGGTTGCCCGGTCGCGGATCGCGACCCGGCCGCCCGCCGGCGTGACGCTCGTCGACCGATACGAACTCGACACCGGAGCGGTGATCCGCAAGTACGGTGGCGATCCGATCGGAACGTACCACCTCACGCCCGCCGAACACCGGCTCGACGCCGACGCGACGGCGACGCTCGCGGCCGCCCACCGTCGGCTGGCCCGTGGGGTGGTCACCGGCGGCGAGCGGGCCCCCTCACGCGCCGTGCGGTCGGTCGCGGACGACGACCAGCCCGTCGGGACACTCGCCGCCACGCTCACCAAACACACCCGCGGGCTCGGCGTCCTCGAGGACTGCTTTGCCGACCCGGACATCACGGACGCCTTTGCGACCGCGCCGGTGACGGAAAACCGGATCCGCGTCCGCTGTGACGGCGAGACGCTCCGGACGAACGTGCGACTCACCGAGGCGGGTGCCGCAGCGCTCGCCTCGCGGTTCCGGAGATCGAGCGGACGGGCGTTCTCGCAGGCCGATCCGACCCTCGCCGCGACGGCCGACGCCTCCGGCCGCCGGATCCGGGTCGCCGGTGTCACCGATCCGGTCAGCGACGGCACGGGGTTCACGTTCCGCGCCCACGACGAGTCGGCGTTTCGGCTGGCCGATCTGGTCGACAACGGGACGCTTCCGGCCGGATCCGCCGCGTTTCTCGCGGTCGTGACCGCACGCGGGGCGGCGACGCTTCTGGCCGGCGCACGCGGCGCCGGAAAGACGACGCTGCTCGGCGCACTGCTGTGGGAGATTCCGGCCGACATCCGGACGGTCGCCATCGAGGATACACCCGAACTCCCGGTCTCGGAGTTACAGACTGAGGGTCGAGACGTCCAGCCGCTCCGGGTTTCGACCGAGGGCGGCGCGTCGATCGAGGCGACCGAGGCGCTCCGGACCGCCCTCCGGCTCGGGGACGGAGCCCTGGTCGTCGGCGAGGTCCGCGGCGAGGAGGCACAGGTGCTCTACGAAGCGATGCGTGTCGGGGCCGCCGACGGGACCGTCCTCGGGACGATCCACGGCGGCGACGGCGAATCGGTTCGCGAGCGCGTCGTCACCGATCTCGGCGTCCCGGAGTCGGCCTTCGCGGACACGGATCTCGTCGTGACGGTCGAGGCCTACGACGAGGGCGGCGGACGGAAACGACGACTCAGGGCGATCGAAGCGGTCCGGCGGGGAGCTACCGGGCTCGGATTCGACAGCCTCTATGACGCCGACGGCGGGATCGATCGGCTGACCGAGGAGGATACGCTCGAACCGTTCTGCGGGCCGATGGAGGAGCCGCCGGACGTGCGTCGAGAGATCGAACGCCGGCAGGCCGAACTGGAGGGAAGATAGCAGTGTTCGAAGGGCCGGTTCGACGGCTCGAACGACTGTCACCGCGGTCGTCGGTGCCGGATTCCGTCCGGGACGTCGAGCCGTTCATCGATAGCGATCCCGAGAGGATCGTCGCCGTGACCGACGGGATCGGCGCCGTCGTCGGGCTCTGTCTCGGGGTGGCCGTCGTGCTCGTCGGCGCGCCGTCGCTGCTTCTCGTCGCGTTGGCCGTCGGCTACGGGAGCGCGCTCCTCACGCGGGGCGGGATCGTCGCGGTCGGGAACGCACGGCGGAGCCGAACGCTCGGGACGGCGCCGACGATCGTGAGCCGCGCCGTCCTCCGGATGCGGATCATGCCGACTGCCGAGGGAGCAGCCGAGTTCGCCGCCGGGACGGACGGTCGGCTCGGGGACCGACTCGCCGATCACGTCGCCCGCGCCCGCGGGACGCCGTTTTCGGGGTTGAACTCGTTCGCGGATACCTGGCGGGAGCGCTTCCCGGCGCTCCACCGCTCGATAACGCTCGTGGAGGCCGCTGCCGCCGCACCACCCGAGGAGCGCGATCGGACGCTCGATAGATCGATGGACGCGATCCTCGATGGGACGCGGGATCGAGCGACCGACGCGGCCGACTCGCTGCGCGGTCCGTCGACCGCGGTGTATGCCTTCGGCGTCCTCCTGCCGCTTGCGCTCGTCAGCGTATTGCCCGCTGCGGGAGCCGCGGGGCTCGAAGCAACGCTTTCGGTCATCGTCGTCCTGTACGACGTCCTGCTCCCGGCTGGACTCGTCTGTGTCGGCGGCTGGCTGCTCGCGAAACGGCCGGTCGCGTTCCCCCCGACGGCGGCGGGCGAAGACGCTACACGCCTGTTTTTCTCGGGCGCTGTCGCCGCTGTCGCCGGCGGGATCGGCTGGATCACGGCATCCCTCGTGTTCGCCCCATGGACGCCGCCGCTTGCGGCGCTCGGCTTCGGGATCGGGGGCGGACTCTTTGTCCGATACCGACCGGTGGTATTGGTGCGGGAGCGGACCGACGAACTCGAGGAGGCGTTGCCGGACGCGCTCTATCTCGTCGGGCGACGGGTCGCCGACGGGATCGCCGTCGAGCGGGCCGTCGCAGACGCCGCCGCGGAACTCGAAGGGGTCGCCGGCGAGACGTTCGAGGCGGCCGCCAGACGACAGCGCCAGCTCCGGGTCGGCATCGAGACAGCCTTCGTCGGCGACCACGGGGCGCTCGAGGCGATCCCGAGCCAGCGGGCCGAGAGCGCGGCCCGGCTGCTCGGGATGGCCGCCGGCGCCGGTCCGCCGGCCGGTCGGGCGCTCATCGAGACGGCGGATCACCTCGACGAACTACAGCGCGTCGAACGGGAGGCCAGACGGAGTCTCGGGCGTGTGACATCGACGCTTTCGAACACGGCGGCGTTCTTCGGCCCGCTCGTCGGCGGCGCCACCGTCGCACTCGCCGACAGCGTCGGGACGACAGAAGCGCTCGACGGCAGTACACCCGAGACGGCCGGGCTCGGGCTCGCGATCGGCGTGTACGTCCTGCTCCTTTCAGTGATACTCACCGGTATCGCGACCGGGCTACAGCGCGGGCTGGATCGAGCGACGGTCGGTTACCGGGTCGGCGCCGCGCTCTGTACGGCGACCGTGACGTATCTCGTCGCCGTCACGGTGACTGCCGCCGTCTCCGGAGGTTTATAACTAAAGGGTCGGCCAGACGTCCCATGTTCGAGGCCCCGCTCGATGCGTGGTACGTCTGGATCGGGCTCGCGGCCGTCAGCGGCGCAACGCTCGGAGTCGCGGGCGGTCTCCCGTCGGCGGTACCGCCTGACGCCGACGGGAGCGCACGGACCGTCGATAGCGTCGCCGCAAGCGATCACGCGGCTGTCGAGAAACATCCGCTTTCGAACGCGAAGACAGTCCGTGTCGGCACCGACTCGGTATCGCTTCGGGGCCCCGGCGGAACGGCACACGCGGCGTTCGGATACGGACCCGTGACACCTGTTTCCAGCGATTCGAAGCTCGATGCCGTCCTCCACGGTGAGCCGCCGGGGGCAGTCTTCGTGACGCCCTCGGCGTTCGAACACGCTGCGCGAAAGGCGCGCGAATCCGAACCGCACTGGAAGGAGACGGACCGGCTCCTCGTCCGTCGCGTCAACTGGGAGGGAACCGATGTCGTCCTCGTCGGATAAAGCACAGACCGAACCGCTGGCGGCGCTCGTCGCCGTCTTCGCGCTCGGTCTCGGCCTGTCGCTGTACGCCGGCGTCCTCGATACGACGCTCCCGTTGCTCTCGAGCGACAGCGAGATCACGCCGGCCGTGGCGGACCGGCTCGTCGCCGAAAGCTCCTCGTTCGGTGTTCTCGACCCGCCGATCGCCGACGCCGTCGCCGCAGCACGTCCGACCGGCTACGGACTGAACGCAACGGTGCGTGCTGAAGGTTCGGTCTGGACCGGCGGCCCCCCACGCGTCGACTCCGCCGACTGTACCGTCCGTTCGGTCAGCGTCCGAATCGCCCCCGGACAGGTCCGCCCGGGGCGATTGGAGGTGTGTGTATGGCCCGTGCAGTGAGTACGGTCCTCGACGTGTCGGTCTGTCTGTTGCTCGTCGGCGTCGCGGTAACGACGCTCGTGTTCGCGGTCCCGGGAGCGGACGAACGATCGGACTCCGAGCGGGATACGGTCGCGAAATCGATCGGTACCGTTACCGCGTCGGTTCCGGCTACCGACGGGCGGCAAACACACGATACGCTGGCGGGACACCTGACAGCGGCGGCGATCGTCGGCGCATCCTACGACGGCGAGCGGGTCGGGGCATCGACGTACCCGGACGCGGTTCGGCGGACGGTTCGAAGGGATATCCCCGAGCGGACCCACATCACCGCCCGGTGGCGGCCGTATCCCGAAGCGTCCCTGCGGGGGCAGCTCACGGTCGGGCCCGAGCCGCCGTCGACGGCCGACGTGTCGGTGAATCGGTGGGAGATCGATAGCGGGCTACGGGAGCCGCGTTCGGACAGGTCGTTCGAGGCGATCGCGGCTTCGTTCGCGACAGCGTACCTGAGGCGGCTGTTCCCGCCGGAACGGACCCGGATCGCGCTCGTCGATGCCCGGACCGCACAGCGGACGGCGGCCCGGTATCGGGCCGTCGCCGGGACACTCGGGGTGGATATCGAGGACGAGCTCGCGGACGCGTCGTCCCGACGGGCGAACGAACGGCTCGCGGACGCACTCACAGACCGGCTCGAATCGGATCTACGGGAGAGCTACGGATCGCCGGCCGAGGCCGAAAGCGACTGGACGGGAAACAACGTCGAACTCGTCGTCAGGCGGTGGGAAGCGTGAACGACAGAGGAAGAGTCCCCTTCGCGCTCGTCGGCGTACTGCTCGTGCTCACGAGCACGACGCTCGCCGTGACGGTCGTTCCCCAGACCGGCGAGGAACGTCCCGATATCGACCGGGCGATGGACGACGCGACCGCGATCGCGACGACGGAACTGCGGGCGGCAGCCGACGAGGCCGCAACGAAGACCGCGTCGGCGCCCGTCACGCGACCCGCCGACACCGTCGCCGGTCAAGCGCTTGACGACGACCGTCCGTTCAGGGACGCGCTCAGGCTTCGGATCTATTTGTACGCGATCGAACGGCTCGACGGAACCGAAACGACCCACGGGGATACGACGGTCCGCGTCTCGCTTCCGAGCGTCGAACCGACGACGCGGGGATATCGGACCGCAATCGAGCGGGTCGAAATAGAGCGAGCCGGCGCGGACGAGGCCGCGCTGTCGGTCGAGATCGACGGTGTAACGCTTTCGGCGATCCGAGGCGGACGGACCGTCGAGACGATCGAGCGATCGCCGACGTTCACCGTCGCGAACCCGGCGCTTTTGCTCCATGACCGCACCGAGCGGTTCGAAACGCGGGCGAACGCGCCGGTGACTCGTGAGGGACTCGGCAGGCGACTCACCGCCCGGCTGTATCCGATCGCCTGGACGCGGGGGTACGCTCAATACGGTGGTGCGCCCATCGCGACCGTCCTCGGGACGCGCCACGTCGAACTCGCGACGAACGACGCGCTGTTGGCCGAACAGCGAGCAGCATTCGGCGAGGCGGATCCGGACGGCCACCGGGGGACCGCAGCCGCCGGCCGGCGCGTCGCGACGACCGACATGCTCGTCGGGGTCGGGGGCGACGAGGAGTGGCAGGACGTCGTTTTAGAGACTGCCGACGATATCGGTCCGGACCCGCCGGCCGACCAGCCCGTCGGCACCTGGCGGGACGAACCCGACGATCCGACCGTCACGGTCGGCGTCAACGCGTCGGCCGATCGTGCGTTCGCCGACCTCGTCGGCGTGACCGGCGATGACGAGCTGGCGACGGTCATCGAGCGGGCCCACACGGTCGAGGCCCGCATCGAGACGGAGACGACGCGAAGGCGATGGGTCCGCGGCAACGAGACGACGGTAACGAGAGACGTCCGGAAGCGGACCTACCGGGTGGGAGTGGCCGTCCAGGCTCGCACCGAACCGATCGAGGGCGTTCCCCGCGGTCGGCTCGACGGTCACCTACAGTCGGCCGCCGACCGCGCGGCCGAGAGAGCGCTTGCGGATGCCGGCGGGTTCCGGGTCGTCGCCGAAACCGCGGCTGACGGGCGAACGGATTGGCCGGAAGCGACGGCGAAATCGCGGCCGGCATTCGACCGCGAAACCGTCGAATCCGAACTGGCGACGCTCCGGGAGGAAACCCGGGACGTGTCGGTGACGCTGCCAGCGACGGCGGTCGGGACCGGACGGGCGGACCCCGCCCGGCGGCTGCGGGAGAAACTCTCCGAAGACGGACGGTTTTTCGCTCCCCCCGGTCCGACGCCGGCAGAACGGACCCTCCGTGCCGGACAGCGCCGGTATCTCGACGCGCTGGGGGCGGAACTGCGGGAACGGGAGTCGATCGACGACAGGACCGGAAACGGGATCGAGGACGCACTCGGCGAGTACCTCGGCACCGACCGACTCGACGGGGCCCTCGCGGCGCACAGAGCCGCCCGTCGTCCCGACCCTGAACCGCTGTCCGATCCGGCCGGCAACCTCTCGCTTGCGGTCGATACCGCGCCGTCGTATCTCACGACGCGAGCGGTGTCCCGCGACCGGATCGACGAACGCGGCGGCGGAACGGTGTATCCGCTCTCGACACGGACGGTGAACCTCTTTACGTCACCACACGATCAGGTCGCGAGCGGAATCGTCGGACGGATCCCGTTTCTCGGTACCGAACACGTCCCCCTGTCGACGGCGGCCCGAACGCTGGCGGCGGTCGACGAGGGCCCGAAGCGCGATCGGCTCGAAGGCGAGGTCGAAGCCGCGACAGCGCACGTACGCGGCGAACTGATCGCCGAGATGGTCGACGCCGGCGTCGCCGAACACGAGGCCCGGGCGGCGCTCGCTCACGACGGCTCGAGTGCGACCGAGGCGTTGCGGCTCACGGACGGAACGACGATCGAGCGGGCGTCGACGGAGGTTTCGGGGACGGTTTCGGCCGATCGGCTCGAACTGCGGCTCCGAACGAGACTCGAGACAGTACTCGAAGAAGAATCGGCCCGACCGCGGAAGGCGACAACGACAGCCGTCCAGGAGCGGACCCGAACCGAGTACAGCGACGAACTCGAGAACGTTCTCGCCGACGGGATCGAGACGGGCGGCGAACGTGCCCGGAAACGGGCCCTCGGCGAGCGGCTCGGGGCGCTCCCGGCCGGGTTGCCGATCGCCCCGGTTCCGGGGTACTAGTACGCGACGGTCAACGTCTGAATGTAGACTATACCAAAATTCTATAAGTGAGGATTCCGAAAGACAAAATATCTCATGACTGACCGAAAGCAATTCAATATCAAAATCAAGTCTGAGAAGGCTGAGAACTGGGAGAACTATTTAGAAGATAATCCTCGGTATAGCTCTATGACTGATTTAATCCGGCAATCGGTTGAGAAAGAAATATCTGATTCTAACGGTTCCCCGTCACCAACTCAACAAGCTCCAAGCAAGGATATCGCCGAACTAAAGGAAATGTTCAATCAATCCCAGCAACAGCTTACCTCTCTTAATCATACGGTGGAAGATTTACAAACAGAAATCGAAGGGAGAGGACCACCGGACAAACATATCCGTTCGGAAATCTTTGCGGCTCTACCAGTTAAGAACGTAAGTAGTCCACAATCTCCGCATAAAATCGCTGATAAAATCGGTGGTCCGGTGGATCACGTTACGGTTTCGAATGTACTTGAGGAAATGAACGAAGAAATGGGTGTTGTGAAGGAAAGTATTGGCTCTGAACCCGGGGCTGTCCGCTATTATAAGGAGGATTAGACTATGGTAGAAACTTTCACCACTGGGAAACGGGGGAGCGAAGAGATAGAAGTACCTGATGAAATTGCTCACGTCCTCCATGACTTGGAAACTAAACTAGAGTATAACTCATACCGGAAGACAAAGACAGGGATACTCCATTACCTGAAATTTTGCCAAGAGAAACAGGGAACGTTTCCTACGGATGGTAATTCGGAGATGCATGCACGAATGGTTAACAGCTATTTTGAGGCTATTAGGAACGAAGGATACGCTAGAGAGACGATTTCTGGTCGGTGGACATGGGTGTCTCGTCTCTATCAACAGCTATCTTCTGGCCTCCTGAATGGTTATGCCTTCCTCGAAGAGGATCCATTTGAACTGCTTGAAGAAAGAGAAAACAAAACCAAACAAAATTATCTCCCCAAAGAAAGCCGAGAATCCAAGGACAAGCGACAGTATTATGTCTCAAAAGACGACTTGGAAACACTCTGTGATAATATAACATCTCCCGCTTTCAGGAACGAAACTTTGCTTCGGCTAATGTGGACCACCGGATTACGGTGTTCGGAAATTGTTCATCTCAAAGTGGATGAGATCAATCTCGAAGAAAATCGGCTTGAGAAAATCTATGTCTCGAAAACTGACGAAAAAGTTTCTTTGTGGATACCAGAGACAACGGCTTGGTATCTAGATCAATATATCAACGGTGGATACCGGGATGCATTCTCGTATGCTGAAGAATCAGACTATCTCTTTCTCACAAATAGAGCTGAGAAGATGCATCGACAAACCCCGAATAAGGTAATCAAGAGAACAGCAGAGAAAGCGGGTATGCAGGAAGTGATAGGTCAAACCCAAGATGAGGGAAATAGATACAAGATTACAGCCCATGCCTTTCGAAGAGGACACGGTATGCACTTATGGAAAGACGGACAGACTATTACGACAATTTCAGATAGGCTTAATCATTCCAGTGCTAAGCAAACCCGCGAATATCTACCTATCTCTGTTGAGGATTCTCAAGAGAAGCTAGAGTCGGTTTCCTTCTGACCATCTTGCGTTTAACCAACACACTCCTACTCAAACCGCTGTTGTTGGTTAAATACATAGGGAGAGGATCTACTGCTACTCTCAGAAACAACTAGCGCTAAACTGTTATAGTCAATTCTAAGGTAAATATATGATACTCTAAACGGCTTTCTATGACCTTCGAGAGTAGATTGTAGGGGAAACATCATAGAATGGATTTGAGGGTACAAAATGTGTGTCTATGACGGTTCTGAGAGTCAAGAGAGTATGAGAGAAGGGTGAACCAAAGAATCGACAGAGAATCGAAGAACAATCAGCAATTGAATCAAGAGAGAATCAAGAGAAGAGAATCAAGAAGAGAAACAGAAAACAGATTTGTGTTTGTTTGATTGACTCGTCTTATAAAGAGGATCAACTTATTATTTGGAAATTGAAATGTCTGTTTTCGAGCAAAAAATCTGTCCGTATCACTCTTTCTAACCCGAGATAAATTCCTGTGAGCTTAGAAAATGCATACGAATATGCTTCAAATCAAAGAGTATAGACCTTCTACTCTCTGCTTAGACTAAACAACTTTGTAACCTTAGCAAAAACCACCGGAGGTAGAATCCGGTGGGGAAATGCTGGAAACGGTGGCAATTGGCCCCTAATGTCATGGTGAGCTTGGGAGCCATTTTACTTTGTCATATTGAGGATATAAGTAATTTGGGCCGTCTAAAATCTATTCAAAATTCATATACTCAAATCCGTAAAAGGACAATTTTTCTCAGACAATACCACCAACCGAAAGAATCCAGTATGCTATGAACCCACAGAGAAGCAAAAACGCTAATCCCATACCAATAGCCAACCCCCATCCTATTGTCTCCACTATATCCTGAATCATATTCTATTAATCAGACATGAATAATGAAGGACTCTATTCTATATTAACCTCCCAACTTCCATCTGCATTAATATCTACCCAACCTACTCCGTCGAAGCTGAATGTTGTCTCTCCGTCAAATTCTCCAATTTCGTTAAATACTGTCTCAGCAAAACTCCCTTCCATCGGATAGACTTGAACTTGGAAGTTACTTTCCCCAGAATGAGAACCATCTGCTACGTGAGTTCCACCAAATTCTATTGGACCCACTACATCTGGTTCACTACCAGAGAGTGACTTTGGTAGGTCTTCACCACTACCTGAACGGGGTTGATGAATATCTATACTCCAGCTTCCATCTGCATTAACGTCTAACATATATTCTCCAGAATCAATTAAATCAGCTTGTGAGCCGTCAAAATCACCAATTACGTTGATGAAGTTATCATCAAATTCTGAATCATCTACAAGAGACACTTGGAAGTTAGATTCTCCACTATGAGTAGCTTCTACAACAGTTAATCCACCTTCAATTTCCACGCCGTCTTCCACAGATTGACCACTACCAGAGAAAGATTGAGTAGCTGGTTCATCAATAGTAATTTCAATTGAACCTGTTATTTCGTCATCCTCAGAAGTGAATCTATATTCTAATTCACCTTCTGACCAAAGCTCAGTATTAATCCCTACTGTAATAGCTGTACTCTCACTAGAATCTAGAGTAATCTGCGATTCATCAACAAGTTCATCATCTAAATAATACTCAAGAGTCTGTGTCCCTTCCTGATCACCTGTATTTTCAATAGTAACTTCAAGTTCTACTTCTTCACCATAGTTTACAGTTACACCATCTGGTTCCACATCTGTAAATTCAAAAACTGCTTCACCGGGTTCCTCAATTGTGATTGACCCACTTAGCTCATCATCTTCAGTTAGAATCGTATATTCTAAATTGCCTGTCGTGTTGTCGGCTTCAATATCCTCGGGGCTATTCCATCTGGCCCCAAATCGTACACCCTCTCCGGGTTCAAGCTCTACAGTTTCTTCATAAGAGTACCATTCCGAGCTTATTTCAATTGTTTGTTCACCGGCTATATCTCCAGTATTCTCTACATTTGCTCCGATAATAACTTCTTCATCCTGAGAGTAGGTTTCTCCATCAATTATTTCAGAAAGCTCAAAAACTGCTTCACCTTCTTGTTCTTGCTGTCCAGACTCGGATCCTTGTTCCTCTGAATCATCCTCTTCGGTTTGATCTTGATCTTCTGATTCAGGTTCTTCTGTTTCCCCACTACACCCAGCTAACGCGATCGACCCCCCAAGGCCAATCAGGACTTTACGCCGGTTTGGCATACGTTCTCTATTCCCTCATTTAACTATAAACTTTGGCTACTAATCCGTAGTTATTTAATTACTAATTAGTGTTTGCAGAATTATAAGTCAGGGGGATTAAAGATAGATAGTAGCATGGAAATCACCATGCGAGAGCGGGCGGATTGGATGACCCAGCTAGATGACGAAATTCTAGAACTTCTATATTCATCTGAACTTGTACTAAGTCCGTCTATTATCGCTTTCAACATTGATCGGAGCCGGGAGGGAGTAGCAGATCGAATAGCTACACTAACCAACTATGGTCTAGTTAAGAAGGTTGAACGGGGAAAATACCGAATCACCGAAGAAGGTGGGCAATATCTTCAGGGAAAATTAGACGCAAGCAGATTAGAGTGAAAGCTAGATAGACTCTACCAAACATTTAATAACCGACTCCATCTGGAAATTGCATATGGGCGGGGATTCCTCCGAAGAAAGCAGTGATGACAGTGGTATAAACATTACACTAGGTAAGATTATCGCATATCCAGTTGGCATACTGCTACTACTTTCAGGATTAGGAGGCTTTACACAGAGTGTTGCTGCGGGCGTCTTTCTACTATTAGCTGGAATTCTATCACTCCCAATTGTTCGGTCACGGTTAAAACAGTCGCAAGGTATTGCTATCAACCGATGGGCAACAGTCGGTATTGTGATCGTGTTAGTAATTGCTGGTGGTTCAATGATTGGGGGGACTGGGAATGGTGATACTTCTAGCGGCGAGACTGAAGAAATAACTCACCAGATGGGAGAGTCTTTTACTGTCGGTGACGATAGTGAATCAATTCAATATACCGTTCAAAATGCGTATGAGACAAGCTACATTGACTCCGGACTTGAGCAAGAAGAGGCAGATGGAAAGTTCGTGATCATTATTCTTTCAATGGAAAATGTGGGTGATGAATCAGTTGATATAACCACTAACCACTTGACAATAGTTGATTCTCAAGATCGTACATTTGACGCAAGTTCGGAGCAATCTATTTGGGTTGAACAAGACGCCCGATTCCAAGTTGAAGGAATTACTTTTGATCAACTACAGCCAGGAGTTACGACCGAGGGAGCCGCTGTTTTTGAAGTACCTGAAGAAGAATCAGAACTTCAGTTTAAAATAGAACCAACAGGTGTGTTCTCTAATGCTGATGAACACTATGTAGAGCTAGAAACAGAGCAATTAGAAGAATGATCATTAAAATAGATTCTTTGATTTAGGGTAAGTACTCTGCCTAATCTTTATACTCATTCTCTATCGGGTGGAAATATAATGAAACGAAAAAATTACTTAGCGACTATCGGAACAACAGCTAGCCTTGTTAGTTTTTCAGGTTGTTTAGTTTCAACTTCAGAAGTAGATGGTGATCTTGTTGTAGATGATACAGTGATAGGTAATACTCAGTTTACTTTTGAAGCTAATGAGGAAGATATGATCAATATCTGGGGGCATAATACTGAGGGACGGCTTGCTATTATTAGTATAGAAGGCCCTGAATTAAAAGTAGGTTCATTACAGATAGAAACAGAAAAAAGCTCTTCGTTTAATGCTATATCTACTGGTACACATGTTGCTATTATCGCACAATCTGGCTTTGGTGGTGAAGTAGAGGTACAGATTGGTGTAGAAAATCAACCTGATTGAAGTATAGATCTTTTGAAAAGCTGTTTTCAGCTATTCATTAGCCATTAATAACAGGTAATACATAGTCAGTTAATAGTTTATTCCCCAAATTTAGAAGGTAGATCATCTAATACAGTTATATTCTCAATTTAGAATAGGTACAATGTATCTAGTACAGTAATCATCTATATCCCCACAAAACAGTAGTATAAGACAGTATAACAGTAATATTGCTTTGCAACGTTATCTCCTATCCCTAGTAAAATACCTAATATAGTGATTTACTTACTGTGTATAGACTCTACTGGAAATGTCTTCGTTCGCTCACTAGGGGATTTGGTAACTACAATAATACTCTCTTCGCTCTAGATCTCTTTGTAACTATAGATGAATACTCTATAAGTTCCCAACTAGTATTATTTATTAATTTAATTCCTTTCTTCTTTTTCCTTCCTTTTCAAAATATACAAAAGTTTTTCCTTCCTTTCTCTTCCTTCATTATTGCTGGCCACAAAGAGCGATGTGACCACCAGCTAACAAGCGATACCAAACTAGATCCCAATCTTGAGGAGGAGCCACATAGCGGACGTCGCCGCTGAAGGTACTCAATACTGTGTAGCTCCCATAATCTGACCATCGTTCCTATTCCGAGAGGTATCCATCGGCTAGAGCAAATGACCCACCAAATTCTGTACTATACAAAGATAATTGAACCTCTAAGCGAAGTTAGCCACGAACGAGATGGATTTCATCGGAAGACGCAACGAACGGATTCTAAGGTTACTCAGTTTCTTCTCACGAAGACTGATTGGAGTAACTAGCGGACTAGTTTAATAATGATTGCCTGAGGGCTGTCACATAAGAATGGATGAAGAGTCGGTTAGAGGATATATCGAACACTCTCAAGAGATTATTAGAGACTCTCCTCAAATGGACGAAGCCAATACCAAAGCGGCGATACTCCAACCGGAATTTCTAGATCTTCTCAATTGGAAAATTCCACAGAACACTCAACTGGAGTATTCCGTAGAAGCATTTGGACAAACCTATAAAGTTGATTATGCTCTGATTTTGGAAGGAACTCCTGTTGCGTTTATAGAGGCAAAAGGGGTTGATACGTCTCTAACTGAGCGACATGATGAACAGCTTTCATCGTATATGACTAACAAGAATGTTAGCTATGGAATATTAACGAATGGGGAACGGTATCGGTTCTTCCAACGACAAGTAGACGGAGCCAATGTGAGTGTACAGCAAGTCGCAGATATACAACTGGAAGATTTAGTAGATCGAATTGCGATTTTGAGAGCATATACTGTTGATTCAATCCAATCAGGTGAATCTGCGAGAATTCTTGGCCGAATTAACGAGCTACGACAATCACGAAAAACTCTAGAAAGTGAGAAGGACAACTTAGCGTCTGAAATTACGAATCTACTGACAGAGAGTGTTTCTGATGTTATTTCATCTCCTGTTGAATCCCAAGCCAAAGAGATGATTGATAGAGTTATCACAGACATTGAAATGGAGATTGATACAGATGGCAGTAGTTCAACTGTTGAAGCACCTAGCAACACACAACCTGAATCTACTGAAGAACTTTCTGACATAGAGAGTGGATATATAGTTCGAATACATGATGCTGGCAACACACTTGCTGAATTTGAAGATGAGATTCAGAGTGATGTAATAGCTGATGCTGTGGATTATCTGATTGAAAACGAGAATCTTATTTCAAAAATAGAACCCCTACCCTACATTCCGGGGAGAGAGAAGGCAATAATCAATAACGAACCAGCGTCTCCCCACGATGAAAAGGCGATGAGGGCTTATCGAGAATTGGCTGGTGGGTACTATCTTGATACTCATGCTAATCAGGACGGGAAGAAGCGTACCATGAGTACTTTAACAGAAGAATGTGATCTTGAAGTTTCGTTTAGTGGTGAATGGTGATCCTACACGACAGATTAAGAACCATTATATTTGTTTCATAGAATAACATAGTTCTGCTTAATCGAAAGAAGGGACGGAGGTAGTGATTTTAGAGTGAATTATACAGATAATATTGCTTGTTTCCTCCGTATATTTTGGTAGAATTATTCTACTATCTATAATCGGACGGTCAACGTCTGGTACGTCGACGTCGGCGGCACCTACGAGCGTTTCGCCGTCCGGACGAACCGGGAAAGCGACTCGGGATCGGTGACGTATCTTCGCGACGGACGGGCGGCAAACCTCACCCACCGCGGGGAACGGGTCCATCTGGGCACGGCCGAACGGATCTCGGTACGGACGAAAACCGCCGTCATCGTCGTCGTCCCGCCGGGGCCTCGGGGCGTCGGCAACACTGACGGAAAGATGGACCGGCGCTCGCCGGGATGGCCGCCGTGAACCCAACTCGCGATCGAACCCCGAACGGTACTTTAGGTCGGAAAGCGAACGAAGGGTATGCTTCACGAACTCGTTGCCGACCCTGGCGAGCTATCTCCCTTGGAGCTGTACGATCGATACGTCGCGAAGCTCCGGTCCGTGATCGACGAGCACGGGGTCGAAGCGGTCGCCGAGGAGTCGGGCGTCGATCCGGGGACACTCGATGGACTCGCATCCGGGGACGAGCCCGAAATCACACTCGAGGAAAGCACCGCAGTCCTCGCGATCCCGGACGACGCCCCGGACGGCGAGACGATCGCGGCGCTCGCTAGGGACGAACTCCTCATGGGGATGACGAACGCCGTACTGGATGTCGAGGCGGTCGAATCCGGGCTCGGCGGGGAGCTGGAAGCACGGGAGATACAGTCGAAAGTCGAGGGACGGTTCCCGATGACGCTCCGGGAGTTCGCGCTTCTGTATCAGCACATCGAAGGGGTGCGGTAGGATGCGGGTCGCGATCCTCGGCTGTGGCTACGTCGGGCTCGAACTCGCCCGCCAGCTCGGCGACGAACACGAGATCGTCGGCGTCCGGCGCTCCTCCGAAGGGCTCGATGCCGTCGAAGCCACCGGAGCGAGGGCAGTGCGGGCCGACGTTACCGACCCGGATAGTCTCACAGCCGTCCCCGATGTCGACGCCGTCGTCTTCGCGGCCTCCTCGGGCGGTCGGGGCGCCCAAGCGGCCGAACGGGTGTACGTCGACGGGCTCCGGACGACGATCGAGGCGTTCGGAGCCCGGGACGTCCCGCCCGACCGGCTGATCTACACCTCGAGTACGGGCGTCTACGGAGATCACGACGGCGGCTGGGTCGACGAGACGACCGACCTCTCGCCGACGACGGGAAAAACGCGAGTGCTCGCGGAGGCCGAACGGATCGCCCGCGAGGTCGCCCCCGAGTACGGGATCGACGGATGCGTCGTTCGGTTCGCGGGGCTGTACGGCCCGGACCGATACCGGCTCGACCGGTACCTCGAAGGGCCGGTGACCGAGGGGTATCTGAACATGATCCACCGCGACGACGCCGCCGGGGTCGTCCGCTTCGCCCTGGAGACGACCGACGAGGAGTTGCTGCTCGCGGTCGACGACGAACCGGTCGAGAAACACGCCTTCGCCGACTGGCTGGCCGACGAGTGTGGCGTCGACCGCCCCCCGAAGCGATCCAAGGCCGAGCGGATCGAGGAGGGCGACCTCTCGACGGCGGCCCGACGGCGTATCCACACGAGCAAGCGGTGTTCGAACGCCCGCCTCCGCGAACTCGGCTACGGGTTCGAGTACCCCACGTACCGGGAGGGATACCGGGCGGCGACCGAAGCCTACCGGAGCGAAAAGGGGTGACAACCTCCGGCGAGAGCGATCGGCGCGTTCACCCCTCACACGCGATGCCGCAAGCCCGGCCTTTTTCGATATCCGGCCCTTCCCGGTAATCGATGGAGTACGTCCAGGAGGACATCACGACGCTTCACGATTTCGGGGCTGCCCGGCCGAGCGCCCCGGCGAGCGAGGCGTCCGTCGTGGTCCCGATGACCGAACGCGAACATGCGGGGCTCGCGGCCGAGCGGGTCCTCTCGGCACTGGAGACCGTCGCCCCGGATCGGGTCGTCGTCCCGCTCCGGGCGTCGCCGGACCGCGTCGGCGCGGTCGTCGAGTGGCTGGCCGGGTTCGAACTGCCCCTCGAAGTGCTGTGGTGTGACGGCCCGCGCATCGCCGGCTTGCTCTCGGCGGCCGGGCTCGACGGAACACGCGGGAAGGGCCGGGACGTGTGGCTCGCGCTGGGGGTCGCGGCGACGAGCGAGTACGTCGTCGTCCACGACGCCGACGCGAAGACCTACGACGAAACCCACGTCCCGAAACTGCTCTTCCCGCTGGCGGAGGGGCTGGCGTTCTCGAAAGGGTACTACGCCCGCGTCGAGAACGATCGACTCTACGGTCGGCTGTTCCGTCTTCTGTACCGGCCGCTGATCGAGGCGCTGTCCCGGGAGGACGACGCGGCGATACTGGATTTCCTCGGCGCCTTCCGGTACGCGCTGGCCGGCGAGTTCGCGACGACCGGCCGGGCGGCCCGAAAGCTCCGGATCCAACGCGGGTGGGGACTGGAGGTCGGGACCCTCGGCGAGGCGTTCCGGCTGGTCGGAGCCGACGGTGTCGCCCAGGTCGATCTCGGCGTCCACGAACACGAACACCGGTCGGTGTCAGGTCCGAGCGGGCTCTCGGAGATGGCCCGTCAGGTGACGGCGGCGCTGTTTCGGGCTGTCGAAGAGAACGGCGGCGACCCTTCATACGGGACGGTCATCGACAGGTATCGGGCGGCCGCCGAACGGCTCGTCGACGCGTACGCGCTCGATGCAGCGTTCAACAGCCTCGAATACGATCGGGGGAGGGAACGAAGCCAGATCGAAGCGTACGCCGAGGCTATCGAACCGCCGGAATCGGACACGCGGCTCCCGGCGTGGGAGACGGCACCGATCACGTCCGGGGAAGTCGTCGATTCGGCGATCGAGGACCTCGACGGGGCGATGGACGCCGGATCGATCGGCGTCGCCCCGGAGCGCCGCCAGGGATAGACGGGGACAGCCTACCGGCGGTTCGGGCCCAGCGTCTCGACGGTCAGTTCCGTGATCTCCTCGGGCGTGCCGTCCGGAACGACAAGCAGCGGTTCGTCGACAGCCTCGATCGAGGCGATCGCGTCGAACTGTTCGCGCGCCTCGGCCCGGATCCGGCCATCACCGCCCGTTCAGAACTCGTCGCAGACGGGGATCCCGACCGTGTCGAAATCGTCCATCGAGGCGATGACGTCCGGTACCTCCTCCAGCGGGACGGTCTCGGAGACGATCTTTCCGGGGTCGATCTTTCCGCGCTCCATCATCGAGAAGATCTCCTCGTACTCGTGGGGTGGCATGCCGACGGAGCCGATGAACTCCCGTTCCTCCATGACGATCGTATCGACCGGCAGCGAGACCTCGCCTTCCTCCTCGCTCGTCGTCAGCCCGATCTGGAGGTTCTGACCGCCCTTACACAGCGACTGGACCGAATTCCGGCATGTCTCGGCGATCCCGAGCGCGTCGACGCTGACCTCGACGCCGCGATCCGAGGGAGTATACGCTTTGACCGCGGCCGGCACGTCGTCCGTTTCGGTGACATCGATCGTCTCGTCGGCGCCGAGTTCCTCGGCCTTCTCGAGTTTCTCCTCGGCCAAGTCGACGGCGACGACGTTCGCACCGAGGGCGTCGGCGATGTGGACGGCCGACAGCCCGACGCCGCCACAGCCGTGGACGGCGACCCAGTCGCCGGGCGTGACGTCGACCCGATGG
The DNA here is from genome assembly GCF_024449025.1 of Natronomonas aquatica. Lineage (GTDB taxonomy): Archaea > Halobacteriota > Halobacteria > Halobacteriales > Haloarculaceae > Natronomonas > Natronomonas aquatica. Next base: position 64,717 of record NZ_JAHLKM010000001.1, read on the forward strand.
ACCAGCCCGTGGAAGGCGGTCGCGAAGCGACACCCGAGGCCGGCGACCTCGACAGGATCGACGCCGTCGGGCAGTTTCACGACGTTGTGGTCGGCGTACCGGACGGGGAATTCCTCGGCGAACGCGCCGGGCTGGAACGGGACGAACCCGAGCGGGACGACGCTCTCACAGATGTTCGCCCGCCCCGATTTGCAGTGCCGGCAGGTGCCGTCGCTGAGGTTGAACGGCACGCAGACGCGGTCGCCGACGCTCAGCGTCCGGATCTCCTCGCCGACCGCCGTGACCGTGCCGACCGGTTCGTGCCCGAAGACGAGTCCGGGCGTCGGCGAGACACCGAGCCACTCCCAGTCGCCCCGCCAGGCGTGCCAGTCGGACCGACAGATCCCGCAGGCCTCGGTCTCGACGACGATCCCGTCCGGATCCGGTTCGGGTCGGTCGATCTCCTGTACGTCCATCAGTTCGCCCGGCTCGTCAAAGACCACGGCTCGCATCGACATGACGTTCGGGGGCTCGTCGCCGATCGGTTTAACTCTTACAGGCTAAGTCCCCGTCCTCAAGGAGCAACGCAGTGAGCGGAGCGAACGAGTAGCGTTAACGAGACGCGGCGCGTCTCGTTCGCACATCAGAACGCTTCGCGTTCTGAGGACGCAGTAGGGCGGGGATACAGCCGTACGCCATTGTCACTCAACCGAAACGCATAAAATATATACTGAATATATAGTCGTGTATGGGCACGTTCGAATTGAAAGGCGAGGAAATCATCGACCGTGAAGCAAAAGAGTTCGGCGGGAGTGCCCACGTTACCGTCCCCAAAGACTGGCGCGGCGCAGACGTGAAAGTCATCCGCGTCAGCGACCCCGACGAAACCGACGACCAAGACGAGTAACGCGATGAACTACAACTACAGGTATCGCATCGAGCCTGACGAAGCCGTCGAAGCCGCGTTAGAACGGCATATCGATACCTGTAGGCAACTCTACAACCACTTCCTGTACGAACTTCGCAACACCGACGAGTACCTGTCGTACACTGCGATGCAGAATATGCTGCCCGACCTGAAAAACTGGTGGGACGACCTCAACGACGTGTACTCGAAAGTGTTGCAAATGGTTGCTCGCCGCGTGAGTGACAACCTCGACCGCCTCAAAGAAAAGAAGGAGAACGGGCACAAAGTCGGGATGCTCAAGTGGAAGCCACCGCGAGAGTATCGGAGCCTCACCTACAATCAGTCTGGTTTCGAGCTCAAGAACACGAGTGACCAGACCGTCCTCTCACTGTCCAAGATTGGTGAGATGCCGATACATCTCCACCGCGACATCCCCGACGACGCCCGTGTGAAACAGGTCACGGTCAAGCAAGAGAAAACTGGCGAGTGGTACGCCATATTCGGTATCGAAACCGAAGACAACGTACCCGAAAAGCCCGCTCTGGATGAGGTTGACCGCGAGGATATGGTTGGTATCGACGTGGGCATCATCAAGTACTCCCACGACACCGACAGCACGATGGTCGGCAGCCTCACCCTCAACTCCGAGTACGAGCGACTCGAACGCGAGCAACGAGCGTTGAGCCGCAAAGAACAGGGGTCGCAGAACTGGCACGAGCAACGGCGTAGTGTGGCTCGCATCCACGCTCGCATCGTGTGGAAACGCCGAGACTTCTTGCACAAACTCTCAGCGTACTATGCTCGTGAGTACGACCTCGTAGCGGTGGAAAACCTTGACGTTCACGGGATGATGCAATTGCCGTCGAACAGTCGGAACCGAGCGTCGGCGTCATGGCGAACGTTCATCGACTTCCTCGAATACAAGTGCGAGCGCGAGGGAACTCACTTCGTGAAAGTCGAACCTGAAGGCACGACGCAAGAATGTGCCGAGTGTGGTGTTGAGGTCGAGAAGGAGTTGTGGGTTCGTGAGCATTCCTGTCCGACCTGTGGGTTCGAGACTGACCGTGATGAAAACGCCGCGTACAATGTCCTACAACGTGGTCTTCAGGAGTTAGGTGTGGGGCACGCCGAAGTCACGCCTGCGGAGACTGCACTCCCTACGTCTACGACTGGTGACTCGTCCACCGTCGTGGATGCAAAGTGCGTCATTGAAACAGGAAGCCCCACCCTCAAGGAGCGAACCGCGCAAGCGGTGAGCGAGTAGGGTGGGGTAGTTCACGCTTTCGCGCGACAGCCCTACGGCGTGTGGTTTCGCGTCGATAAAGTCTTAACACGGTTCCTGTCCAACCCTGAACTATGAGCGATAACGAGGGGCGAAAGGATCTCCGGATGCCCGAGGGCGAGGAAGTGTTCGCCATCGTAACCGACATGCTCGGGGCGAACCGAGTGAAAGTACGGTGTATGGACGGTACCGAACGAACTGCCCGGATCCCCGGGCGGATGCAAAAACGCATCTGGATCCGCGAGGACGACGTCGTTCTCGTGGAACCGTGGGACTGGCAGGACGAGAAAGCCGACGTCGTCTGGCGCTACGAGAAACAGGAAGCCGACCAGCTCCGCGAGGAAGGCCACATCACCGAGAGCGTCTGATCGGCGGATTGCCGGTGGGATCGGGACTGGTATCCAGACTGGTGCGTATTTCTCCGTGGTACGACACCGAAGTATTCATGAACGTGCCGTAAGCCACTGGAAGGTATGAACCGCTCGGAGAAGGCCGCCCTCCAGTTGCGTGCCGTCGACGTGTTGCGAACGCTGAAGGAGACGCGTACGTACGAGGAACTCGCCGCCGAGACGGGGCTGCCGGCCGGCGATCTCAACCGGTACGTTAACGGCCACGTGCTGCCGAGCGAGCGCCGCGCCCGGGCGGTCGTCGAGAACGCCGGCCGGGAGCTTCTGGCCGACGAGCTCGATGCCCGTATCACGGTTGACGCCGAGGGCTACGTCGACAACTCCCGGCTCGTCTTCGATCAGGCGCTTCTGTCGCTTGTCCCGCCGGTTGCCGCCGAAACGCTCGGGGTCGAACCGCCGGACGCCGTCCTGACAGCCGCGACCGACGGGATCACGCTCGCGGCGGCGATGGCTCGCTACTTCGGGGCGCGCTGTGTGTACGCCAAACAGTCCAGAGAGACCGCCGTCGAGGAGTTCATCGAAGCCAGACGGCGACTCTCGTCGGGCATCGAGATCGACTATTATCTGCCGGCGAACGCGATCTCGACGGGCGAGTCCGTCCTCGTCGTCGACGACCTCATCCGGTCGGGCGAGACGCAGGAACTTCTCCTCGAGATCGCGGCGACCGCCGGCGCGGACGTGACCGGGGTGTTCGTGCTCATCGCAGTCGGCGAGGAGGGGATCGATCGTGCACGGTCCCGCACCGACGCGCCGGTCGGTGCGTTGCTTTCCCGCGAGTGAGGCCGCAGTTCCCCATGTTTGCGTACGTTCCCGAGGGGAAATTTTATACTCGTCTTCTGTGGTAAGCTCAAACGAGAAATATGGGTATAGCTGACTCGCTGGCGGAATACTTCGATTTCGAGGAGCACGGGACGGACTTCAGAACTGAGACGCTGGCCGGGACGACGACGTTTCTCGCGATGGCGTATATCATCGTGGTGAACCCTGCGATCCTCACGCCGGCGATCATGACCGATCCGCCGGCCGGGATGGGCGAAACCGAGGTGTTACAGATGCTGTCCGTGGTCACGATCCTCGCGTCCATCGCCGCGATCACGGTGATGGCGCTGTACGCCAAACGGCCGTTCGGACTGGCACCCGGACTGGGGCTCAACGCCTTCTTCGCCTTCACGGTCGTACTCGGGCTCGGCGTCCCCTGGCAGGTCGCCCTCGCCGCGGTGTTCGTCGAGGGACTGCTCTTCATCGCGTTGACCGCCGTCGGGGCGAGACGATACGTCATCGAGCTGTTCCCGGAACCGGTCAAACTGGCCGTCGGAGCCGGTATCGGCGTGTTCTTGCTGTTCCTCGGGCTCCAGGAGATGAACGTCGTCGCCGACGCGGACGCGACGCTCGTCACGCTCGGGAACTTCTTCGTCGATCCGACCGCGATCGTCGCGGTCGCGGGCCTCGCGTTCACCCTGTTCCTGTACGCCCGTGGGGTCAGGGGCTCGATCGTCCTCGGGATCCTCTTGACGGCCGTCGTCGGCTGGCTCGTGGCGCTTTTCGTCCCCGGACAGGAGGAAGCCTTCGCGCCGCCGGGGACGATCGGCGTCATCCGGGAGGTCGGGTTCGTCGCGTTCCTGACCGACGTCCAGTACAACTTCCTCCCGCTTGCCAGGGGGTTCATCGAAGGCCTGGGCGGGATCACCGAGGATCCGTTCGTCTTCCTGCTTGTGGTCTTTACCTTCTTCGTCGTTGACTTCTTCGATACGGCCGGGACGCTGATAGGCGTCTCGGGCATCGCCGGGTTCCTCGACGAGGAGGGGAACCTGCCGGATATCGACAAGCCGCTCATGGCCGACGCGGTCGGCACGACGCTCGGTTCGATGATGGGGACCTCGACGGTCACGACGTACATCGAATCCTCGACGGGGATCGAAGAGGGCGGTCGGACCGGCTTTACCGCCCTGGTCGTCGGCTTTCTGTTCTTCGCCTCGCTCGCGGTCGTCCCGCTGATCAGCCTGTTGCCGCTCTATGCGACGTACCTCGCGTTGGTCGTCGTCGGGATCATCATGCTACAGGGCGTCACCGACATCGACTGGAACGACCCCGCCTGGGCGATCCCGGCCGGGCTCACGATCACCGCGATGCCGCTTACGGCCTCGATCGCGAACGGGCTCGCGGCCGGAATCCTCAGCTACCCCCTGATCAAGACCGCGGTCGGCGAGCGACGCGAGATCACGTTCGGACAGTGGATCCTCGCGCTCTCGTTGGTCGCGTACTACATCGTCTTCTTCCTCGCCGACGGGGAGTTCATCGCGTTCTGACCGTTTCGGTCTCCCGGTTCGGAGACGGCCGTTCTCAATCGGGATCGTACGCATGCGCCCGCAACGTTTCGATCTCGACGGTATCGAGGACGGCCTCGTTTGTCGCCTCCAAAACGACCGGGGGGACCGTCGTCTCGGGGAGCCGCCGACAGCGCGTCGCCTCGAGAGCTTCGACCCACCGGCCGAGACAGAGACACCACTGGTCCCCCGGTGAGAGGCCGGGGAACTGAAACGCCGGCTGTGGGGTCACGAGGTCGTTACCGCGCTCCCTGCTGAACTCGAGGAATTCGGCAGTCATCACCGCACAGAGTTCGTGGCGTCCCCTGTCTCCGGGGTTTGTCCCACAGCAGCCGTCCCGCTCGAATCCGGTGACTGGATCGGTACTGCAGGGTTGCAGTTCCTCGCCGAGGACGTTGCGTTCGGTCATACGGGGACGTGGGCTGCCGGGGGGATAGTGATTTCCGTCCCCGAGGCTTCTTTTCGGCCCCGTACGTAGCCGCACTCATGAAGATCGGTGCTATCTCCGATACCCACGACAACGTGCCGATCGTCGAGACCGCGATGGACCGCTTCGAAACGGCCGACGTCGAGGCGGTCGTCCACTGTGGTGACTTCGTCGCGCCGCCGGTGATCCCCCATCTCGACCGCGACGGGATCGAGGTCCACGCCGTCCGGGGTAACAACGACGGCGAACGGGAGGGTCTCCTCGATGCCTTCGGGGATCTCGACGGCGGGACGCTCCACGGCCGGTTCGCGGAGCTGACGTTCGACGGTCGGACGTTCGCGCTCCTTCACGGCGAAAAGCGGCCGATCATCGACGCGCTCGCGGCGTCCGGCGAGTACGATTACGTCCTCCATGGCCACTGGCACGTCCGTGAGGAGCGGACGGTCGGTGACACCGTCGTCATCAACCCCGGAGCGCACTTCCCGACGGTCCCCGGGGAGCACCGGACCGTCGCGGTCGTCGATACCCACGACGACAGCCTCGAATTCCTCCGACTCAGCGGTTCAATATGACCATCGAGGTCGAGATCCGGCCGGCTGAGACGGCCGACATCGAGGCGATAACCGACGTCGCCGAGGCCGTGTGGTACGCCGCCTACGGGGGGATGTTGGACCCCTCGACGATCGCGGCGGCGATCGAGGAGTACTACGATCCGGAACTGCTCGGGACGGCCGTCGAACTCGAGGAGATCGCCTTCTACGTCGCCGCCGGGGACGGCGTCGTCGGCTTTGCGAGCGCCGAACGGACGTGGGCCGACGAGGCCGAACTCCACACGATATACGTCCACCCGGACCGGTGGGGCGAGGGGATCGGGTCCGCCCTCCTCGGGGAGGTGACGGCGTGGGCCCGCGAGCGGGACGTCGATCGGATCGCCTGTGGGGTGCTGGCGGACAACGCCGTCGGGATCGGCTTCTTCGAGGCCGTCGGGTTCGAGCGGGGCCGCGAGACCGACGCGGAGATCGCCGGGGAGATCCACCCCGAGTACGAGTACGAACTGCCGCTTTGAGACGCCCCATCCCCGGACCATCCCACGACCGTCAACGAACCCTTAAAAGCCCGGATCACGAAACGGGCGTATGAAACACGTCACAGTCCCGGAAGACCGGATCGGAGTGCTGATCGGAGAGGGGGGTGAGACGATGCGCGAGATCGAATCCCGCGCGGAGGTTCGGCTCGATATCGACTCCGAGACGGGGTCGGTCCGCGTCGAGCCGGTCGGGGACCCGATCCTCGGGCTGAAGGGACCGGACATCGTCAAGGCGATCGGCCGGGGGTTCGCCCCGGAGGACGCCTTCCGACTCCTGGAAGACGAGATGCAGCGGTTCGACCTGATCGACATCGACGCCGCGACCCGCAACAAGAAGGACCTCCGCCGCAAGAAGGGCCGGCTCATCGGCGAGAACGGCCGGACGCGAGAGCTGATGGCCGAACTCAGCGGCGCCGACGTCGTCATCTACGGGACGACGCTCGGGGCGATCGGCTCCCCGGAGCAGGTCGACGCCGTCCGCAGCGCCGCCGAGATGATCCTCGACGGCGCGCCCCACGGGGCGGTTTACTCCTTCCTCGAACGGCGGCACAACGAGATGCGGTCCAACGACATCGAGTATCACCGCTTTCCCGACGGCTCGCGATCGGCATAACTCACCGAAAGCGGCTCCGGCACCCGGCCGAGACCGTCCGAGGGCGTGGGGTCCCGAACCGCAACGAACCGTTATATAAAATTTTCGTGCCACCGGTTGTCACGGTAGTCCGTGTCCCGTCAGGCGGTTTTTCGTTCCCGTTTCAGCAAGCTTTATATAGAACCACAGACAATCATTCGGACGACTATGGCACAACAGATGGGCAACCAGCCGATGATCGTCCTCTCGGAGGAGAGCCAGCGAACCTCCGGGCAGGACGCACAGTCGATGAACATCACCGCCGGCAAGGCCGTCGCCGAGTCCGTACGGACGACGCTCGGCCCGAAAGGGATGGACAAAATGCTTGTCGACTCGACGGGCAACGTCGTCGTCACGAACGACGGCGTCACCATCCTCGGAGAGATGGACATCGAACACCCCGCGGCCAACATGATCGTCGAGGTCGCGGAAACACAGGAAGAGGAAGTCGGTGACGGGACGACGACCTCCGTCGTCGTGGCCGGCGAACTCCTCTCGCAGGCCGAAGACCTCCTCGAGCAGGACATCCACGCGACGGTGCTGGCACAGGGGTACCGTCAGGCCGCCGCCGAGGCCAAAGAGATCCTCGAGGACATCGCTATCGACGTCGGCGCCGACGACATCGACGCCCTCGAATCGATCGCCTCGACGGCGATGACGGGCAAGGGTGCGGAAGCCTCCAAGGATCTGCTCGCCGAACTCGTCGTCGACTCCGTCAACGCGGTCGCCGACGACCAGGGGATCGACACGGACAACATCAAGATCGAGAAGGTCGTCGGCGGCGCCGTCGACGAATCCGAACTCGTCGAGGGCGTTCTCGTCGGCAAGGAGCGCGTCCACGACAACATGCCCGCAATCGTCGAGGACGCCGACATCGCGCTGCTCGATACGCCGATCGAGGTCAAAGAGACCGAGATCGACACCGAGGTCAACGTCACCGACCCCGACCAGCTCGAGCAGTTCCTCGAACAGGAGGAAAAACAGCTCCGTGGGATGGTCGACAAGCTGGTCGAGGCCGGCGCCGACGTCGTCTTCTGCCAGAAGGGCATCGACGACATGGCCCAACACTACCTCGCCCAGGAGGGCATCCTGGCGGTCCGCCGCGGGAAGAAGTCCGACATGAAGGCGCTTTCGCGTGCGACCGGCGGCCGGCTCGTCTCCAACATCGACGATATCACCGCCGACGACCTCGGCTTCGCCGGCTCCGTCTCGCAAAAGCCCATCGCGGGCGACGAGAAGATCTTCGTCGAGGACGTCGAGGAGGCCAAGGCGGTCACGCTCATCCTCCGCGGCGGCACCGAACACGTCGTCGACGAGATCGAACGCGCCGTCGAGGACTCGCTGGGCGTCGTTCGCACCACCCTCGAGGAGGGCAAGGTGCTGCCCGGCGGCGGTGCCCCGGAGATCGCACTCGGTCTCGGGCTGCGTGACTTCGCCGACTCGGTCGGCGGCCGCGAACAGCTCGCCGTCGAGGCGTTCGCCGACGCCGTCGACGTCATTCCGCGCACGCTCGCGGAGAACGCCGGCCTCGACCCGATCGACTCGCTGGTCGATCTCCGCAGCAAACACGCCGACGGCGACGACAGCGCCGGGCTGGACGCCTACACCGGCGAGGTCATCGACATGGAGGGAGAGGGCGTCGTCGAACCCCTCCGCGTGAAGACACAGGCCATCGAGTCCGCGACCGAGGCGGCCGTGATGATCCTCCGCATCGACGACGTCATCGCCGCCGGCGATCTCAAGGGCGGTAGCTCCGACGACGACGACGGCGAGGACGGCGGACCCGGCGCCGGCGGTATGGGCGGCGGCATGGGCGGTATGGGCGGCGGCATGGGCGGTATGGGCGGCGGCATGGGCGGCGGCATGGGCGGCATGATGTAAGCCCGGCCAACCACCCACCCACAGCCGACGCCGCATACCCACACCGTATCGCCCGTTCGAGTACCCCGATCCTCTCTTTGTTTTCGCGTGCCGAGAGCCGTCTCCGGCTACCGTTCGAGACGGGCCAGAAGCCGGCGGCGGCCCCGTTCGAGGACGACACCGGCACCGAGCAGGATCAGTCCGGCGACGACGAGCGCGACCGAACCGGAGAGCGAGTCGACGATCGTCGAGGCGACGAACGACAGCGTCTGTCCCAGCGCCGCCAGCGCCGCGAGATCGATGAGTCGCCGTGAGCCGCGTCGATAGCCGACGTATCCGGTCGCGCCGACGGCGGCGAGCGTCACGGCGTGACTGCCGATGAAGGCAGCCAGACCGGGCAGTTGGTCCGGCGCGAGGGCCGCCAGTCCGGTCGCGACCGCGACCGCGATGACCGCCGTCGCCGCCCACGCGCCGTCGTGTCGGTCACCCTGCCGGCCGAGCCAGCCGATGCCGGCGAGGCTCGCCGAGGCGGTGGCGACGAGGATCGGCGTCGGATCGACGTCGAACCGGCCGTAGCGTCCCTCGAGCGTCGTCACAAAGAGCAGCCCCGACAGCACCAGAACCGCGCCGCCGGTCCGATAGGTCCAGGCGACGGGATCGTCCTGGCGGTTCGCGAGGGCGAACAGCACGACTCCGAGCAAGGCCACCGCCGGGACCGGGTCGGCCGAACCGGCGAGATCGGCGACGAGCGCGACGAGAACGACGAATCCGATCCCAACGCCGGCCCGCGAGTCGAGCGCGTGACCGCTCGACAGCGAGACCGCCGTCCAGACGAAAAGGAGCCCGGTTCGGGCGATCTCGGATTCGACGGCCGCGAGGTCGGCGAGCAAAAACAGCGAGGGGCCGACGAGTACCGACCCGAGCAGGCTACAGGCGAGGCCGATCCGTGGGAGCGTTCGGCGATAAGCGACGGCTCCGCCGGCGTAGGCGGACCCGGGAGCCGCAACGAGGACGGCGACCTGTGCGGCGGTCGGGAGGTCGTTCCAGTTAGTCGCCAAAAAAAGCGCGACGCCGATGAAGACGAGCGCCGCGCCGACGGCCGACAGCGCGAGGACGGCACGGGAGCGGCCGCCGCCGTCGTCCTCGTAGCGTTCGAGGATCGTCTCGGCCTGTGATTCGGTGATGATCCCATCGCGAACCCACGTCTCGACTTCCGGCCGGAGGGCATCGGGGTCCATGACGGGGTTTGGTCACCGGGCGTACATAAAGTGGGGCGGACGACGGCCGGTCGAAGAACCAACGTTTCTTATACTGTCGGGGGCCACAGACGCCGTATGGTCGTCGAAACGGTCGCCGTCGCGATCTGGGTGATGCTCCCCGCCTACATCCCGAACAACGTCGCGGTTCTGGCCGGCGGCGGCCGCCCGATCGACAACGGGCTGACGCTCGAGGACGGAAGCCGGGTCCTCGGCGACGGCAAGACGTGGCGCGGCACCGCCGTCGGGATCGCGGCCGGCCTCGTCGTGGCGTTGCTCCTCAACCGGTTGAACCCCTTCGTGGGAATCCCCGTCGGGCCGTTCCCGGTCGCCGCCGCCGTCTCGCTTCCCGCCGGCGCCCTGCTCGGTGACATTCTCGCGTCGTTTCTCAAACGCCGGACCGGCAGGGAACGGGGAGCGTCGTTCCCGCTCGTCGACCAGCTCGATTTCGTTGTCGTCGCGCTCGTGTTGACTGCGATCGCCGCGACCGGATGGTTCCTCGGGACGTTTACCCTCCCCATCGTCGTCGCCGTGTTCGTGTTGACGCCGATTTTGCACGTCTCGACGAACGCGCTCGCGTACGCGTTCGGGCTGAAAGACGAGCCGTGGTGATCAGGTCCGAAGCGAGTTCGGGGACTTTCCGCGAGTGAACGGCCGCCATGTCCCGCCGTGACGGAGGTATTTATAACGGTCTATCGCGACATATCGGCCGATGAGCGAGATAGATCTCACCGGAGACGTCGCGGTCGTCACGGGCGGCGCGAGCGGTATCGGACGGCGGATCAGCCTCACGCTGGCCGAACACGGGGCGGACGTCGTCGTTGCTGACCTCCAGTCGGACCCGCGGGAAGGCGGTGACCCGACCCACGAACGGATCGACGCCGAGTTCGAGGGGACGGGGCGGTACGTCGAGTGTGACGTCACGGAGCCCTCGGAACTGGAGACGGCGGTCGAGGCCGCCGAGACGCTCGGCGGGGTCTCGATCATGGTCAACAACGCCGGGATCTCCCGCTCCGAAGACTTCCTCGAGATCGACGAGGCGGCGTACGATCGGATGATGGAGATCAACGCGAAGGGGGTGTTCTTCGGCGCCCAGGCCGCGGCCGACCGGATGATCGACGCCGGCCGGGAAGGGTCGATCGTCAACCTCGCGAGCATCTCGGGGGTGACGGGACGGGCGACAGGCGTCCACTACTGTGCCTCGAAGGGTGCCGTGCGGGTGATGACCTACGCGATGGCGGCCGCGCTCGGCCCCCACGACATCCGGGCGAACGCCGTCTGTCCGGGGCTGATCGAGTCGCCGATGACCAGACAGGACCTGGGGATGTTCGGGGAGGACCGGGGAGCCACCGACACCTACGAGCGGACCGCGCCGCTTGGACGGGTCGGCCAACCGCAGGACATCGCCGATGCGGTCCTGTATCTTTCGAGCCCGCTGTCGGGGTTCGTCACCGGGGAGTCAGTCATCGTCGACGGCGGCGCGACGAACACCTGGAGCGGCGTCGCCGAAAAATAGGACCGGTTGCCGGATCAGGCCGTCGCGGGGTCGCCTTTGGCCTGGATGACGGTCACGTCCTCGCTATCGACGGCCTCGGTCTCAAGCTGCATCGGGACGAACTCGCGGCGCTCGAAGGCCCCCCGTTCGTCGGGCGTTCCGATCGTACACCACAGCTGGACCTCCTCGGGGCCGTGCCATTCGCCCTGTCGGGAGATCCCGAAACAGACGTACTCCTCGCCGTCGTGTTCGATGACGGCCCCCTTCCGGATCCCCGGATCGCCGTGGATGATGAGCTTTTTCATACGCGGCGTTCGGCCGAATTCGGGTTAAGCGCTTCGACACCGATACCGGCACCGGGGTCGCCGGAATCGCTCATTCCGTCGGCTCGGTTCCGGCGTCGCCGCCGACGACCGTCCGGTCGGGCAACGCGACGTTCGGCTCCCGGCCGACGGTGAAGAGCCGTTCGGTCAGCGTGAGTTCCTCGACCATCGGGCTCGGTTTCTCGATCGCCTCGTACTCGGCGGCGACGCCGCCGCCGTCGGCGGCCTCGATCCGGACGGCACACAGCTGATAGGAGGGATAGAAGACGGGCGGCAAGATGCCGATGATCCCGTCGCGGCGGTGTAGCCGTTTGAGCCACGTCCCGGTGTTGACCAGGAGGCGCCCATCTACCTTCCGTGTCCGCGGGCGGTGGGTGTGGCCGTAGCAGAACACCGCAGTCTCGGGGCGTTCCTCGAAGACTGTCTCGGCGGCCTCGACGTACGGTTTTTCCGCGTCGACGGTGAGGCCCGTCTCGAAGATCCCGAACCGGTCGATCGTCTTCCTGATGTCGCGTCTGAGGAGATACAGCGGGATCCCGACGAGCATCAAGAGCCCGGCGACGACGACGTTGACGCTGAGCAGAAACCACGCGGCCGTCCCCGCGGCACCGAACTGGCCGAGGAAGGTCGTGGTCCGGTCGACCGGCATCGACCAGACGCCGATCAGATCGAGTCCGGCGACCACGGCGAGGATCGCGCTGATGTTGAAGAGCAACAGGAAGGGCACGAGCGCGTACCGGAGCAGAGGGCTCATCTCCCGGTAGAAATACTTCGAGCCGAGCCAGACCGGCATCCGTTCGGTCGGCGTGACCGCCTGGACGTCCTTGAGCCAGTTGAATTTCCCCCGATCGGAGAGCTGTCCCGCCCGGGTCGTCACGAGCGTGTTGTAATAATAGCCCAGCGGCGTCGCGTAGGGGTTCCCCCAGTCCTCGATCCGGTTGTTGGGGTCCTGCTGGTGGCCGTGCTCGAAGTGGACCGTCCGGTCGCCGACCGCGCGTTCGATCGACTGTTCGGGGACGAGATCGACGTTGTACTCGGCGAGCCGATCGACGTAGGCGTCGTAGGCGGCGAGTTCGTGGTCGTGGTTTCCCGGCAACAGCGTGATCCTGATCGACTCGCCGGTCGCCCGAAGCTGCTCGAAGAGCTCCGGATACGTCTCGACGAGCACGTCGAACTTCTCGATCCCGTCGACGTCCGTGAACTCCCAGAGCCCGAATGCGTCGCCGTTGATGACGAGTTCGACGCGTTCTTCGGTCCGCTCCAGCCGCCGGAGAAAGCCGAGCAGTTCCTCGAGGAACTCGACCTCCCCGAGCTGTTCGTCCCCGCCGATGTGGAGATCGCTGATGACGTAATAAACCGCCTCGCCGCCATCGTCTGCCATTATCGCTCCTATCAGACCCGAGCGTGAAAGCCTTGTCTCCGCCCGATCGCCGGCGACTGTCCGGGAGCGACCGAACGGTGACGTCCGACGGCGGGAGAAACCAAACCCGTTTTAAGCTACGGCACGTTATCGATCGGTACCTATGGAGATGCCACGCCGGTTCAACACGTACTGTCCGCACTGTCATACCCACCACGAACACGAGGTCGAGAAAGTCCGGACGGGTCGTTCCTCCGGGACGAAGTGGGACGCCCGCCGGACCCGCCGCGGGAAGGCGGTCATCGGCAACGCCGGCCGGTTCTCGAAGGTGCCCGGCGGCGACAAGCCGACCAAGAAGACCGACCTGAAGTACCGCTGCAGCGAGTGTGGGAAAGCCCACCTCCGCGAGGGATGGCGCGCCGGGCGGCTCACCTTCCAGGAGTAACGATGGCGGGAGACTTCATCCGCGTCCGGTGTGACGATTGTGAGAACGAACAGGTGGTATTCGGCAAGGCCGCCGGGGCGGTCGACTGTGCTGTCTGTGGCTCAACGCTTTCGACGCCGACCGGCGGCGAAGCGGACCTCCACGGCGAGGTCCTCGAAGTCGTCGAAGCGCGATAGCCGAAAACCGGCGGGCGAACGGTGCTTTTATTCTCGTCACACGGCTAGCGTGGAGTATGAAATACAGTGGCTGGCCCACGCCCGGCGAACTCGTCGTCGGTCGTGTCGACGAAATCGAGGACTTCGGGGTCTTCGTCGACCTCGAGGAGTACGAGAACAAACGCGGGCTGGTCCACGTCAGCGAGGTCGCCTCCGGGTGGATCAAGAACGTCCGCGATCACGTCAGCGAGGATCAGACGGTCGTCTGTAAGGTCATCGAGGTCGACGAGGACGCCCAGCAGGTCGATCTCTCGATCAAAGACGTCAACGACCACCAGCGATCCGACAAGATCCAGGAGTGGAAAAACGAACAGAAGGCCGACAAGTGGATGGAGATCGCCTTCGGCGAGGACATCGTCGACGATGACTTCCGCCGGATCGCCAACGAACTCATCGACGCACACGGGTCGCTGTACGACGGGTTCGAGCAGGCGGCGATCCTCGGCCCCGAGGCGCTCGAGAAGACCGATCTCTCCGACGAGGAGATCGACGCCATCGTCGATACCGCCCGCGAGAACGTCTCGGTGCCGTACGTGACGGTGACCGGCTACGTCGATCTGGAGGCCGCCGGCGGCGAGGGCGTCGAGACCGTCCGGGAGGCACTCGAAGCCGCCGAAGGCAACGGCGAGGTGCCCGACGAGGTCGATCTCGAGGTCGCCTACGTCGGCGCGCCCGAGTACCGGATCCGGGTGCAGGCGCCGAACTACAAGACCGCAGAGAGCCAACTCGAGGAGAGTGCCGCCCGCGCCCGCGAGGCCATCGAGGCCGGCGACGGGACCGGCGATTTCCACCGCGAGCGGCGGACCGACGAGGAGTAATGGCGAAATCCGACATCCGGGTCTGTTCGGCGTGGCGGGCGGAACACGACCGGCCGGTGTATACGCTCTCGGAGTCGTGTCCGGAGTGTGGCGCCGACGCCGAAAACAGCGCGCCGGCCCCATTTAGCCCCGAAGACCCCTACGGGGAGTACCGACGCCGCGCGCGCCGTCGCTAGGGCGACGCCGCGTATCGCCGTGTTCTTAAGGCGGTAGCCACCCACTGAACCGTATGGACGAGTTCGATATCGAGCGGCCGGCTGACCCCGACCTCGGGGATCCGATCCTGATCGAGGGGCTGCCGGGCGTCGGCCACGTCGGGAAACTCGCGGCAGAACACCTCCTAGAGGAGTTCGAGTCCGAACTGGTACGGCAGATCTACTCGGAGCACTTCCCGCCGCAGGTCACAGTCGAGGACGGCCGGACGCAGTTGGCCTGCGCCGAGGTGTACGCGATCACCGGGGCCGAACGTGATCTGCTGGTGTTGACCGGCGACCACCAGGCCGGCGACGGCCCCGGCCACTACCGGCTGGCTGCGACCTTCCTCGACGTCGCGGCGGCCTTCGACGTCGAGCGGATCTACGCCCTCGGCGGCGTTCCGACCGGCGAACTCGTCGACGAGCCGGACGTAATCGGCGCGGCGACGACCGACGCGTTCGTCGAGGATCTGGAGGCCACCGGCGTCGAGTTCCGCGAAAACGAGCCCGCCGGCGGGATCGTCGGCGTCTCGGGGCTGTTGCTCGGCCTCGGCGAGCGCCGCGGATACGAGGCTGCCTGTCTGATGGGCGAGACCAGCGGCTACCTCGTCGACCCCAAGAGCGCCCGGGCGATCCTCGAGATAATCGAGGCCGCGATCGGGATCGGGATCGGCTACGACTCGCTCGTCGAGCGCGCCGAGGAGATGGAGGAAGTCGTCAAACGCATCCGACAGATGGAACAGAGCGGAACACCCAGCGAGGAGGACCTCCGGTACATCGGATGACCCGCGTACCGATCACCGAGGCCGTCGTCGAACAGCTCGAAGACGTCCTCGAGGCGGATCTCCTGGACGACGAGCACAACTACATGGGCGCCGGCTTCGCTGCCCAGGACCTCGGCCACGAGGAGCTGGCACAGTTCGTCCACGAGGCCGACGCGGCGACCTACTACGAGGCGCTCGAGCGGGCGCGGAAACGGCGGGAAAACGAGTAAACACCGCCGGACGCCGAGTCGGTTCAGAACGTCGTTACGGTCCCGTCCTTCCGCGGCTCGGTCGCTCCTGAGAGGGTTCCCTCCCGGTTCCGGACGATCTGTGCGCCGCCGAACATCCCCGGCGGCAGGACTTCCAGTTCGTGGCCCCGCCGGAGCAGCCCGTGTTGGACCGCCGTCGAGTGGCGGGCCTCGATCGCCAACCGGCCGGACTCCCGGTAGCGCCACCGCGGGACGTCGAGCGCTTCCTGCAGCGTCGCCCCGTCGTCGAGCAACCGCACGAGCGTCTGGAGGTGGCCCTGTGGCTGCATGTATCCGCCCATGACGCCGAACGCCGAGCAGTCCTCGGGACCGCGTTCGAGTATGGCGGGTATCAGCGTGTGAAACGGACGCTTTCCCGGTTCGATGCGATTGGGGTGATCCGGATTCAAAGAGAAGGACGCTCCGCGGTTCTGGAGGGCGATCCCCGTCTCGCCGGCGACGAGCCCGCTGCCGAAGCCAGCAAACCGGGAGTTGATGTACGAGACGACGTTGCCCTCGCTGTCGCCGACACACAGAAGCACGGTATCGGCGTCCTCGGCGTTCGCCTCGGGGACGCCGAAGGATACGTCCGACGCCGTCCCGTCGACGGTCGCCGCCCGCTTTTGTGCCCATTTTTCCGAGGCAAGCGGCGGGATCTCCTCGAAGTCGGGGTCGGTGATATAGCGGTGGCCGTCGTGGAAAGCCCGTTTCATCGCCTCTGCGAGGTAATGGATCCGGGCCGCCGAACCGGCTTCGTACTCGTCGACGCCGATCTCTTCGGCGATAGCGAGCGCCTCCAGGGCGATGAGTCCCTGGTTGTTCGGCGGCAGTTCGTACACCGTCGCGTCGCCGTACTCGACGGAGACGGGATCGGGGTACTCGACCTCGAAGTCCGCGAGGTCCTCGACGGTCAGAAAACCGCCCGCCCGCTGGATTTCCTCGGCGATGGCCTCGGCGATGTAGCCCTCGTAGACGACGTCTGCGCCCTCCTCGGCGATCGCCCGGAGCGACTCACCGAGCCGCTGCAGCCGGACCGTCTCGCCGGGTTCTGGGGCGCGCTCGCCGTCGACGAGGTACGCCGCCCGGGCGTGGTCGGACTCGAATAGCGTCTCGGCCTGCGTCCACTGGTCGGCGATCACTTCGGTGACCGGGTAGCCCTCCATCGCGTACTCGATGGCCGGCTCGAGGACTTCGGCGAGCGAGAGGCGACCGAACTCGTCGACGGTCGCTTCCCATCCGCGGGCCGTTCCGGGGACCGTGACCGTGTGGGGGCCCGTCTCCGGCATCGCTACGGTGTCCCGGCCGAGTCCCTGCTCGTCGGCGATGGCCGATCGGACCTGCTCTCTCGTCGCGTCGCTCGGTGCGCCCCCGCAGGCGCGCATGGCACCGACCTCGCCGTCGGCGTCACGATACAGCATGAAGACATCGCCGCCCAGTCCCGTCATCGTCGGTTCGGTGACGTTCAGCGTCGCGGCCGTCGCGACGGCCGCGTCGAACGCGTTGCCGCCCGTCCGGAGGGTTTCGAGGCCGGCTTCGGCCGCAAGCGGCTGGCTGGTCGCGACCGCCCCGTTCGGGCCGTAGACGGTCGATCGGCGCGAGCCGAACTCGTCGACTGGCGTGTTTTCCATACCGGGGCGTGTGGGCGGCGACTACAAAGAACTAGGTTCCGTGCTGCCAGCTGTCCATGTAGTCGGCCTGTTCGTCGGTCAGTTCGTCGGTCTCGATCCCCTCGGCTTCGAGTTTGATCTCCGCGACCTCCCGGTCGAGTTCGTCGGGGACCTCGTGGACGCCGGGGCCGTACGAGTCCCCGTTTTCGACGAGTTCGCGGACGGAGACCGCCTGGATCCCGAAGCTCTGGTCCATCACCTCGACCGGATGACCGAGCGCGACCGGGGCGGCGAGGTTGACGAGTCGGCCGTCCGCGAGGACGTTGATCCGGCGGCCGTCGGCCATCCCGAACTCCTCGATTCCGTCCCGGACTTCCGTCCGACCGACGGCCAGATCGTCCAGCGCGTCGAGATCGATCTCGACGTTGAAGTGGCCGGCGTTGGCCAACACGACGCCGTCGGACATGCGCTCGAAGTGCTCTTCGACGATCACGTCGCGGTTGCCCGTCGTCGTCACGAAGATATCGCCCTTTTCGGCGGCCTCGGTCATCGAACAGACTTCATAGCCCTCCATGTGGGCCTCCAGGGCGCGTCTCGGTTCGACCTCGGTGACGATCACGTGGGCGTTCTGTCCTTTGGCCTTCTTGGCGACACCCTTCCCGCAGTAACCGTAGCCCGCGACGACGACGTTCTTGCCCGCAAACGAGAGGTTCGTCGTCATGGCGATGCTGGAAAGCGACGCCTCGCCGGTACCGTGGACGTTGTCAAAGAGCCGCTTCATCGGCGTGTCGTTGACGGCGAACATCGGATATCGGAGCGCGCCGTCGTCGTCCATCGCGCGAAGGCGGTGGACGCCGGTCGTGGTCTCCTCACAGCCGCCGACGATCGAGTCGATGAGTTCGGGATACTCGTCGTGGATCGCCATCACCAGATCGCCGCCGTCGTCGACGGTGATCGTCGGTCCGTGTTCGAGCGTCGCCTCGATGGCGGCGTAGTACGCCTCGTCGGCGACGCCGCGTTCCGCATACGAGGTGATCGCCTCGTGGGCGTCCAGCGCCGCCGAGACGTCGTCGTGGGTCGAAAGCGGGTTACAGCCGGTGATCGCGACCTCGGCGCCGGCCTCCGCGAGAACTTCGGTCAGCACCGCGGTTTTGGCCTCGACGTGCATCGCCATGGCGACGGTTTCTCCATCAAGGGGCTGTTCCTCGCGGAACTCCCCGGCGATGGCGGTCATGATCGGCATGTGCTGGCGCGCCCATTCGATCTTCCGGCGGCCCGACTCACGGGCCTCGGCCGGGTCGGCGAGCCGTTCGGTGATCGTCGGATGGTTCATACGGATACATGAGCCGACGCCGGGAAAACGCTACCGAAGGTCACGACCGACGCGGTCAGTTCCCCTCGGCTCGCCGGATCAGCGCCTCGGCGTGCGCTTCCGCCTCCCGTCGGACGGCCGCCTCGTCGAGGGTCTGTACCCGCCGGTTCCGGACGACGACCTCGCCGCCGACGACAGTGTGTTCGACGTCCGATCCCCGGACGGCGTAGGCCAGGTGGCTGACGGGGTCGTGCGCCGGCGTGAGATGCGGCTTCTCGAAGTCGACGACGGCCAGATCGGCGAGCGCGCCTTCCTCGATACGGCCGGCGTCGAACCCGAGCAGTTCCGCCCCGCCCTCGGTCGCAGCCCGAACGACCTCGGGGGCGGCGAGAGCTGCCGCGTCGTCGGCCCCGAGTTTGCCGACCATCGCCGCGTCCCGCAGCTCGTCGAAGGGATCCAAGTCGTTGTTCGAGGCCGCCCCGTCGGTGCCGATCCCGACGGTCACGCCCGCATCGAGCATCGTCTGGACGGGAGCGATCCCGCTTGCGAGTTTCATGTTCGAGGCCGGACAGTGGGCGACACCGACATCCCTGTCGGCGAGCAGTTCGATCTCGGTTCGGTCGACGTGGACGCCGTGGGCGATGAAATCGCCGTCCTCGAGCATCCCGAGATCGTCGGCGTACTCCAGCGGCCGGACGCCGTGGTCCTCGACGATCGGCTCGACCTCCTCGCGGGTCTCGTTGGCGTGATAGTGCAGCGGAACGCCGGCGTCCCGCGCCCGGGGGACGAACTCTTCTACGAGGTCGGCGTCGGCCGTCGTCAGCGAATGGGGCATCAGCGCGGTCCGGATACGTCCGTCGGCCGCACCATCGAGGTCACGTGCGACCGCCAGCCCCTCCTCGAAGTCCGCCCGGGCGTCGGCGTCGTCCTTGCCGACCGTGACGATCCCGTGGCCGATCCGGGCCCGGAGGCCGGCTTCCCCGAGGACGTCCGCGACCGTCGGCATCTCGAAGTACATGTCGCCGATCGCCGTCACGCCGTTTTTCAGCAGTTCGACGGCGCCGAGGCGGGTCCCGGCCTCGATATCGCCCGGCTCGAGTGCGGCCTCGACCGGCCAGATGTCCTCTCTGAGCCACGCGTCGAGCGGCTTGTCGTCGGCGTACCCGCGCAGAAGCGTCATCGCGACGTGACAGTGGGGGTTGACGAGCCCGGGGACGACGAGACAGCCCGAGGCGTCGAGGGTCTCCTCGCCCGCGGCGGTGTCGCCGATCTCGACGATGCGTCCGGTTTCGCGGTCGGCCAGCACGTCCGCCTCCCGGGCCGTCATGTCCGGACGGAGGACCGTCCCGCCGGTGATCTGGAGCGTACTCATGGGGTCGCCTTCGACGGGGCGGCCGTTAAACTGCCGGGACGCGGCCGACGAGCGAGGCCGGGAACGGACCGGAAACAGTGCCGGAGCGTCCCGTTTTTTGTCGGTCTCGCCCCTCCGTCCGAGTATGACAGAGGACCTCCCGGAGCCGGGGATCACCGCCGAACGGACGTTCGAAATCGAGCGGCGACACACGACCAACCTCTTCGGGGAGCAGGAGACGCCGCCGGGGGCGCCGGCCGCGACGGACGCCACCCCCGAGGAATCGATACGCGTGTTGGGCACCCCACAGCTCCTCGCCGAGGTCGAGTTCCTCGGCCGGCAGTCGCTCCGCGGGACGCTCCCCGACGGGAGCGGCGTGGTGGGGATCGACGCCGACGTGACCCACCTGAGCGCCATCCCGGTCGGAAAAGCGGTTCACGTCCGGACCGAACTGACCGACGTGACCGATCGGACGCTCACGATCGAGGGGACGCTGTCTTCGGCCGACACCGACGAACCGATCGGCGAGGTGACGAACCGGCTGCGCGTCGTTCGCCGTGAGTCATTCAGAGAACGGATCGGACTCTGACTCCCTCCCGACCGCTATAGCCAAAAAGAGGCTATCGAGCGATAGCCGGGGCGTTTTTGCTCGTGGCCGGCGTGCGGTCGGGTATGAACGCGGCACTGGTGACGGTCGGCGACGAACTGCTTTCCGGCGACACCGAGAACACGAACGCGACGTGGCTCGGACGGCAACTCACGGAGCGTGGGGTAACCGTCAAGCGGATGTTGACCGTCCCCGACGAGACGGCCGTCATCGCCGACGCGGTGGGACGCTACAGCGACGCCTTCGACGCGGTCATCGTGACGGGCGGACTCGGCGGGACGCCCGACGATATCACCATCGAAAGCGTGGCGAAGGCCTTCGGTCGGGGCCTAATCGAGAACGAACTCGCGCGGGCCGACGTCGAGAAGCATCTCGAGTCGGTCGCCGAAAAATACCCCGAACTGAACGTCGACGTCGCCGCCGAGGCGAGAATCCCCGAGGGCGCCCGCCCACTTTTGAACCGCGCGGGGATGTCACCCGGCTGTGTGCTCGAGAACGTCTACGTCCTACCGGGGATCCCCACCGAGATGAAGCGGATGTTCGAGGACGTCGCCGACGAGTTCGAAGGGGACGTCACCGCCCGGACGCTCTACACCGAAGAGCCGGAAGCCAACCTCATCGAGCGCCTGGACGAGGTCAGAGACCGGTTCGGGGTCCAGGTGGGCTGTTATCCGGACCGGGAGGCGGGACACAACCGGCTGAAGATACGCGACTCGGACGGGGCTGTCCTCGACGAGGCGGAGGCGTGGCTCACAGAGCAGATCGTCCTCGTCGAGGTGTGATCCGGAAGTATATCCGTCCGAACGCCCGAGGCTCGGTATGGACTTCGACGTCGAATCCTGGCGTACGGAACTCCGAGAGTACCGCGAAGAGAAAGACGAGAAGTTCGGCGTCCCCCACTCCTCGCCGCTGGGTCCGGAGGGCCGCCGGGAGTTCGACGGCATCGAATACTTCGAGCCGGATCCCGACTATCGCGTCGAAGCGACGGTCGAACTCGACGAAAGCGACGAGACAGTCACGATGGAGACGACCGCCGACGGCGAACAGCTCCACGAGCGGGCGGCCCGCCTTCACTTCGCGTTGCCCGACCAGCGCGGCGAGACGGCCGAACACACCCTCGTCGGCTACCGGCGGGTCGACCAGTCCGGGGGGTCGCTTTTCGTCCCGTTCCGCGATAAGACGACGGGCCAACAGACATACCCCGGCGGCCGGTACATAGAGCTTCACTACGAGGGAGAACTCGAGGACGGCGAAACGTTCGCGCTGGATTTCAACCTCGCGTACAACCCGTTCTGTGCGTATAGCGACGCCTACGAGTGTCCGCTCCCACCCCGGGAGAACTGGCTCGAGATAGCGATCCCGGCCGGCGAGCGATACGAGGACTGACGTCCGGATCCAATAGCCGAAACGCGTCGTCCGGAAGCGACAGACCGAGGTAGCTGCCGTCCGATTCGGACGTATGGACGAGTACGAACGGCCGGTATTCTTCCATCTGATGGAATATGCGGCCGAAGCGGAGGGTGACGTCATCGATATGGTATCCGGTACCCCGGACTGGGAGCCCCCGGAAGCGCTCCGGGACGGGCTGAAGCGGTACGCCGACGGCGACAGCCGGTCGTTCCAGTACCCGCCGAGCGACGGGCTCTCGGGTCTCCGGGAAGCGATCGCCGAACGCCGCGGTGTCGACGTCGATCGGGTCGTCATCACGAACGGGGCCGGGGAGGCGAACTACCTCGCGATGGCGACCGCGCTGGAGACCTACAGCGGCGACGAGATCGTCCTGGCCGATCCGGTGTACCCCTACTACCACAAGCGGACGGAGATGCTGAACGGGACCCCGCGATTCGTCACGAGCGAGGCCGACGGGACGCTCGATCCGGTGGCGGTCCGGGACGTGACGAGCGACGACACCGCAGCGATCGTCGTCAACTCGCCGAACAACCCGACAGGCGGCGTCTACGGCCGTGAGACGAAGCGCGAGCTGGTCGAGATCGCCGAAGCCAACGACGCGCTTTTCATCTCCGACGAGGTGTACGACCGGTTCGTCTACGACGAGGGGGCCTTCGAGACGGCGCTGTCGTTCGAATCACCGAACCTCGTCGTGACCAACTCGTTCTCGAAATCGATGGCTATTACGGGATACCGGGTGGGGTACGGGGTCTTCCCGCCCGAGATCGTCGACGAGATCCGGACGCGACACATGCTCGTCAACGTCACCAGTTCCCGGCCGGCACAGCGGGCGGTGCTCGATGCACTGTCGGAGACGCCCGAAGCGTACTACGAGCGGAACCGCGAAATGCTGGCCGAGCGGGTCCGGACGTTCTGTGCGGCCCTAGAGGAGGCGGGCGCGGAGTACACCCGTCCGAAGGGTGGGTTCTACGTGATGGCGCGCTTCGAGGGCTATCCCGGAACGCTCGAGAACACCGAACGGCTCATCGACGAGACGGGCGTCGCGGGGATGCCGGGCAACGCGTTCGGGGAGACGCGAACCGACTGGCTGCGGTTCGCCGTCGTCACGCCCCGGGTCACGGAAGCGGCCGGTCGGCTCGCGGCGTATTTCGGTTGATGCGGCCCGTGTGGTTGATGCGGCCCGTGTGGTTGATGCGGCCCGTGCGTTCGATCACACGAGCGTAGCCGGACTCACGGTCGCGGTCGACCGCGGTCGCGCCGAACGACGGCGTCCACGCCGTCTGGTCCCGGCCTCGTATATAAACCGTCGGGGGAGGACGGGACGGAGCGACGGGCGCGGGGATGGCCGGGGGAGAAACGCGTATGCCACCCCGTATCCAATCGAGGATATGGAACTAGTCTCAGTCGCCGCGGTCGCCGAAAACGGCGTCATCGGCCGCGACGGCGAACTCCCCTGGGCGTCGATCTCGGCCGACAAGACCCAGTACAGGGCGCGGATCGCCGACGAACCGGTGATTCTCGGCCGGCGGACGTTCGAGTCGATGCTCGAAGACCTCCCCGGCCGGGCACAGGTCGTGTTGAGCCGGACCGAGCGGGACTACGACGTCGAGACCGCGGTCCACGCCGACGGCGTCGAGGGGGCGATCGACCGAGCACGGTCGTTCGGGAGCGACGCCGCCTACGTCATCGGCGGCGGCGGGATCTACGAACTCTTCCAGCCACATCTCGACCGGATGGTGTTGAGCCGCGTCAACGGGAGCTACGAGGGCGATACGTACTATCCCGAGTGGGACGAAGACGAGTGGGAACTGACCTCGGAGACGGCCTACGACCGGTTCACGCTCGAAGAGTGGCGGCGCCGGTAGGGGACCGGGCGGAGGGTTCACGCTCGGAGAGAATCGCCCGATACCAGGGACCTCGACGAACGGTTCGGGCGGCCGCGAACCGAAACCGTCGCCTGTTTTTGTGCTGGGACCCTCGCGTATCGTAATGAGCGTCCAACGGGAGTTCGACTCGTGGGCCGAATCCGGCAAGGACCGCGGGATGGAAAAGCGACACTGGCACACGGCAAAGCACGCGCTCGCCCGGATGCCCGTCGAGGCTGGCGATCGGATACTCGATCTCGGGACGGGGTCCGGATACGCGCTGCGTGCGCTCCGTGAGACGCGGGACGCGGGGGCATGCGTCGGTCTCGACGGCGCCCCCGAGATGGTGCGGAACGCCCGGGAGTACACTGACGACGGTCGGATCGAGTACGTGAGCGGTGACTTCCATCACCTCCCGTTCGGGGCCGATAGCTTCGATCACGTCTGGAGCATGGAGGCGTTCTATTACGCTCAGCGGCCGATCGAGGTCCTCGAAGAGATCCGCCGTGTTCTCCGGTCGGGGGGCACGTTCTTCTGTGCGGTCAACTTCTTCGAGGAGAGCGAACACACCCACGGCTGGCAGGAGAATATCAGCATCGAGATGAAACGCTGGACGCGCGAAGAGTACCGAGAGGCGTTCCGAGATGCCGGACTGTCCGTCGCGTCCCAGGATACGATCGCCGACGAGGAGATCGAGATCCCGCCCGAAGAGGCGTTTCCGACCGACTCCTGGGAGACCCGGGAGGCGATGGTCGATCGTTACCGGACGTGGGGAACGCTTCTGACGGTCGGCGTCGCTCCCTGACCGCTGTCTACACGTTCTCGCCCTGATAGCTCCCGTCGTAGGTCCCCTCGTGGTCGGCGTCCGCGAGGACGAGTTGGGCGATGCGGGCGCCCGCCTCGAGTTCGATCCCGTGGTGGACCTCGAGGAGCCCCTCGCCTTTCCCCTCGTAACCGGCGTCCCAGACCGCCGTATCGAGCATACAGGAGTTTCTGAGCAGCGACGAGCGCGGATAGATGAAGCCGACGTGGTCTGCCGGGATCGCAACCGTCTCGCCGTACCGGACGACGTACCCACCCGGAGAAAGCCGGTATACGTCCCGGCCGTCGGCTTCGGTTCCGTCCCCGGCATCGATCGTCTCCGCCCGAACGGTGCGACGGTCACCGATGGTTGTTCCGTCCCGCCCGATCCGGCCGGCCCCGGACTGCTCGAAGACCGCCCCGAGCGTCAGATCGACGCCGTTGGGCTGGAGCTGGTCGTCGGTCGTCGGCTCGACGTGGTCGGCGACGAAGCGGCCGCTTCGGTACATACCGGCCGATCAGCCCTCGGAGACAAATCGGTTGCGCTCCGGCGACGTCCCGACGGCGCCCGGTCTCCGACCGGCTTTTAATTGTCGCCGCCCAACCGGCGGGTATGGATGCCGAAACCTTCGACGAGCAGAAGTACGTCGATCTCTTCCCGCAGCTGCAACAGGCGTACAAGAACGTCTTCAACAGGATGAACGAGGAGTACGACTCGACGCTCGTCCACGGGATCGACCAGCAGATACTCAACGAATCCGAACCGTTCTACGACGACGAGACGGAGGCGTTCTACGTCGAGTTGCCCGACGAGCCATACGAGCGGCTCACCGAGGTCGTCGTCGCCGAGGATCGCTTCGAGACGGTACTCGAAGAGTACATCGAAGAGCTCGAGACGGAGCTGGAGCGGACCTTCAGCTAGACGTTCTCGAGGTCCTCGCCCTCGCCCTCGCCGGCGTCGGTGTCGGTCCCACAGTCCGAGCCGTTCCAGACGGCCAACTCGCCGGACGCGTCGATCCGCACCAGCACCCGGACGCAGTCTGTGCTCGAGCCGACCTCCTCGGTCACGTCGGCTGACTGGATTTCGCCGTCGTCGAGCCTGGCGTGGATCCGATAGCCCCCGGCGTCGTCGGTCCAGACTCCCTCGATCGTCCGCGTTTCGCCGTCGCTACCGAGATCGTAAGTCCCGAGATGGAGCATCTCGTCGTCGGCCTCGACCGCCAGCTGGACCTGGTGGTGGTCGACGTGGTTGTTCTGGACCGAGAGTTCGCCGAGACGGACGCGGTCGGCGTCACCGGTCGCCTCGCTTCCACCGAGCGCGCCCGTACAGCCGGCCGTCGCGGCGGCCCCGGCGGCCCCGACAGCGACGAGCAGGTGACGGCGCGTGTGCATACGCTATCCGAAGCCGTCGGAGCGTATAAACCCACGTCAGACACCGGTCGGACGGACGGCCGGAGCGGGACCCGTTCGGACGGCACCTCCCGACGGGGGGAAGTACACGAACGTTCCGGATGGATTGATAGAGCGGAGCCAAATCTTCATACCCCTGGGCGGCATAGTGAAGGTATGAGCACTGAAACGGCCGACACCGACGACGAACTCCGCGAGCGCATCAGCAACTTCCTCCGCCGCAACTTCCCGCAGATCCAGATGCACGGCGGCAGCGCTGCGATCCAGAACCTCGACCGCGAGACGGGCGAGGTGACGGTCATGCTCGGCGGCGCCTGTTCCGGATGTGGCATCTCGCCGATGACGATCCAGGCGATCAAGAGCCGCATGACCCAGGAGATCCCCGAAATCGAGACGGTTCACGCCGACACGGGCATGGACGGCGGCAGCGAGGGTATGGCGGGCGGGCAGACCTCGCCCTCCTTCCCCGGCGACGGCGGCGGGGAAAACGAGGACGAAGGCCCCGAAGCGCCGTTCTGAACGCGCCGTAGTCTGACAGTTCCGACCGTTTCGTTTCCGGTTTTTCCGTGACTGTGCGTCTGACCGTGTGTCGGTAGCGCCCGCTATCGCGCCCGCGGCTACTGGGTCGGATCACGCTCCAGTAGAATCCCCGGACACCGATCTGCCGGGCATCGACGACGGTCGCCGTCCCGACGGAACGTTTTTGCTCTGGGACCCGAACGACTGGAGGATGTCCGAACACCGGATCGAGACAGTCGAGGCGATACCGCTGGAGGCGCCGGTCGAGGAACCGTTCGGGTACGCCCAGGCGTGGGTCGACACCCGCAAAGCCACGCTCGTCCGGATCGAAACCGCCGACGGAACGGTCGGCTGGGGGGAGTGCTGGGGGCCGACCGCGGGGACCCTCGGGACGATCGAGGAGCTTCTGGCCCCCGAGCTGATCGGGGAGGACCCAACGCGCGTCGAGGCGCTCTCGGATCGGCTCTATGAGCGGACGAGGGCGGCCTACCAGTCGGTCGTCCCCCTGCCGGCGCTTTCCGGCGTCGACATCGCGCTTTGGGATCTCAAGGGGCGGCTCCTCGATACCCCGGTCACGGCGCTTCTGGGTGGGGCGCGGCGCGACCGAGTACGGGCGTACGCGACCGGACACTACTTCAAACAGGGGGCGAGCCTCGAAGAGCAATACGAGCGGATCGCGGCGGAGGCGAGCGAGAACGCGGACGCGATCGGTGCCCTGAAGGCCAAGATCGGGCTCGGGCTCCTCGGGTACGGGGCCGAGGAGGACATCGAACTCGTCGCCCGGATCCGGGAGGCCGTCGGCGATGCGACACTGATGGTCGACGCCAACTACGCGTACGATCCGGCGACCGCGAGGGAGGTCGGGCGGGCGCTCGAGGAGTTTGACGTCCACTGGTTCGAAGAGCCCGTCCGTCCGGAGCTTCTCGGCGCCTACGCGGACCTCCGGGAGACGCTCGACGTACGGATCGCCGGCGGGGAGTGTCACACCCCTCAGGAGTTCACCCGAGCCCTCGATGTCGGTGGGTTCGACGTCGCACAACCGGATCTCTGCAACGTCGGCGGCCTCACTGCCGCCCGTCGGATAACGGCGGAGTGTCGGGCCGCGGGCGTACCCGTCGTCCCGCACGTCTGGGGGACGCCGATCGCGCTGGCGGCGAGTCTCTCGTTGATCGCGACGCTCCCGGGGGAGCCGTGGCTGGAGTTCGATCGATCGGCGAACCCGCTACGCGAGGAGCTGTCCCCGGACCCGTTCGTCGCCGACGACAGCGGGCGGGTACCGATCCCATCGGGGGCGGGGCTCGGGATCGAGCTGGACGAAGAGGCGATCGAACGGTACCGGCGGTGACGGACGCCGACGCGTCGCTCGTTACTCGAATTCCCCGGGCGGGCGCGTCACGGCGCCCCGCTCCGCCGAGTCGAAGAGCGCGCCGTACTTTTTCAGCGCACGGGGAATCTCCCCGTATCGCTCCGGTTCCCGAGCTTCGAGCCGTGCGTCGATCTCCTCGTCAGTGAGGTCCGCCTCGATCCGACGCTCCGGGATGTCGAGTTCGACCGTGTCGCCGTCCTCGAGGGCGCCAATCGGCCCGCCGACGTAAGCCTCGGGGGCGACGTGGCCGACCATCGGACCGCGGGTCGCCCCGGAGAACCGCCCGTCGGTGACCATGATCACGTCGTCCTCGTGGCCGCGGCCGACGATAGCGGCCGTGACCTGCAGCATCTCGCGCATTCCGGGGCCACCGCGGGGGCCCTCGTTCCGGATAACGACCGCGTCGCCCGAACCGATCTCGCCGTTCTGGACCGCCTCGAAGGCCGCCTCCTCGTACTCGAAGACGCGGGCGGTCCCCTCGAAGGTGAAGTCTTCCTCGTATCCCGAGATCTTGACGACCGCACCCCCGGGGGCGAGGTTCCCACGGAGCACCGCGACCGCACCCTCCTCGTGGACGGGATCCTCGAGCGGTCGGACCACGTCCGGGTCGGGATCGGGGAGTTCGAGGCCGGCGAGGTTCTCCGCGATCGTCTCGCCGGTGACGGTGAGCGCGTCGCCGTGGAGCAGGTCGGCCTCGAGCAGTCGCCGCATGATCACCGGGACGCCGCCGTTCTCGTGGAGATGCGACATCGCGTACTCGCCGCCGGGGAGGAAGTTCCCGATACAGGGGGTGCCATGAGAGATCCGATCGAAGTCCTCGAGTTCGAGGTCGACGTCGGCCTCCTCGGCGATCGCGAGCAGATGGAGGACGGCGTTCGTCGAGCCGCCGATCGCCATCTGGACGGTGATGGCGTTCTCGAAGGCCTTCTTCGTCAGGATGTCGCTGGGACGGATGTCCTGCTCGATGACTCGCATGAGGAGTTCGCCGGTATCGTAGGCCACATCGAGGCGTTGGTCCGTCTCGGCGGGGGCCGAGGCGGATCCGGGCGGCGCGAGGCCGATGGCCTCGCTTATCGACGCCATCGTGTTGGCGGTGTACATCCCCGGACAGGAGCCCTCGCCGGGGCAGGCGGCGTGCTCTATGGCCTCCATATCCGCCTCATTGAGTTCGCCCTTCCCGTACGCGCCGGCGGCTTCGAGGGCGTCCTGGCTGGTGATCTCCTCGCCGCCGAGTTCGCCGGGGACCATCGCCCCGCCGTAGAGGAACACGCTCGGAAGGTCCATCCGCGCGGCCGCCATCATCATCGCCGGATGGTTCTTGTCGCAGCCGGCGATCCCGAGGAAGGCGTCGAGGCGCTCGGCGAAGACCACGGTCTCGACGGAATCGGCGATCATCTCCCTGGAGACGAGCGAGGCCTTCATCCCGAGATGACCCATCGAGATGGCGTCGGAGATCGTGATCGTGCCGAACTCCATCGGCGTCCCCTCGTTGGTTTCGATCCCCGCGGCCGCCCGGTCGGCGACATCGTCGAGGTGGACGTTGCACGGCGTCACGTCGGCCGCCGGGTTCGCGATCCCGACCATCGGCTGATCGAGGTCTTCGGTCGAGAGCCCGGTGGCATACAGCATCGCGCGGTGTCCGGCCCGCTCGGGGCCTTCGGTAACCTCCCTGCTGGGTCGCGGTTCGTTTCGGTCGCTGCTCATGAGTAACACCCCTCACGGCGGATCCCGGATGTATATATTCTTCGTTCACGCGCCGCGATCGAGGCAGGGTGTCGCCGGGACACCGACGCCCGCCGCCGTTCGGACCCCCAAACATATGTACCCGTTCGTCGATCTTTGAGTCGGCATGGCCCCAGAGATCACGCGAGTCGAGACCACGGAGTTCAGTTATCCGATCGAGGACGTCGGGTACAGCCCGGACGGGTTCAATCCGATATACGAACCGGGGGCGAACACCGAACGGAAGATCTTCGGTATCCGGATCGAGACCGACGCCGGCGTCACCGGCGAGTACGTCGGCGGGAACTCGCCGGCGATGGCGCAGGTAAACATGTTCGGCGATTACCTCGTCGGCAAGAACCCGCTCCACCGCGAGCGCATCTGGAGCGAACTGAAGAAGGCGCTCCGCAAGTACGACCGGATGGGGATCGGGCCGATCGACATCGCGCTGTGGGATCTTGCGGGCAAGTACAACGACGCGCCGATCCACGAGTTGCTCGGGGCGTACCGGACCCGGCTGCCGGCGTACGCCTCAACGTACCCCGGCGACGACAACGGCGGCCTCGATTCCCCGGAGGCGTACGCGGACTTCGCCGAGGAGTGTCTCGAGATGGGCTACTCGGGCTTTAAGATCCACGGCTGGGGCGGCAGCGACGAGATGCGCGATATCGATCGGGAGATCGCCACCGTCCACGCGGTCGGCCAGCGGGTCGGCGACGAGATGGACCTGATGATCGATCCCTACTGTGAGCCCGAGACGTTCGGCGACGCCCTGCGGCTCGGGCGGGCCTGCGACGAGGAGGGGTTCTTCTGGTTCGAGGACCCCTACCGCGACGGCGGGATCTCCCAGCACTCCCACCGGAAACTGGCCGACAAGCTCGATACGTCGATACTGCAGACCGAACACGTCCGGGGACTGGAGCCCCACACGGATTTCATCGCCAACGAGGCGACCGACTTCGTCCGTGCCGATCCCGAGTACGACGCCGGCATCACCGGCGCGTACAAGATCGCCCACGTCGCGGAAGGGTTCGGGCTCGACGTCGAACTCCACGCCCCCGGGCCGGCACAACGACAGCTCATGGCGGCGCTGCGCAACACGAACTACTACGAGATGGCGCTGGTCCACCCGAACTGTGAGAACACCCAGCCGCCGGTGTACGAGGACGGGTACGCCGACTTCCTGGATGCCGTCGACGAGGACGGGACGGTTCCGGTCCCCGACGGCCCCGGCCTCGGCGTCGAGTACGACTGGGACTACATCGAGGAGAACAAGACCGGCAGCGTCCACACCTACGAGTGAGATCCCCCCTGCCGTGAACGGAAAACGGGCTTGGTCCCCGCCCCCTCAAGCATCGTTCGTCCACCGGAACGTGCCCTGATCGGCTCCGTTCCGCCTGCTCGGCTACTGTACCGATATGACTGCAAGCGTGGCGTGTCTGCCCCGTGTGCGCCGGTTGGACTACGAGTGATCCGTAACTCGAATACAGTATCTGAGAACGTTGTTCACCCCAGCCCCAAACGATTCGATATATAACGATATGGAATACTGGATTGGGGACACGTTATAGAATCATTCCGATAGAAAATATAGCATAGTTTGTGCTTTTAATGGCCCTAAACCATCTCTTACGGTAGATACTGACCGTATGAGCACAATACTATATCAGCGAAAGATATTAGTATCATACCGAAAATTATCGAAGTGTATGGTGAACTCGCTACTCGGGAAGATCGCGGACACGCTGTTCGGGACCGGGAAAGACACGGACGACGACGCCTGCTGTGGCATCGAAATCGAAGACGTCGACGGCGGGGAATGATCCAGGATGGCTGATTCCGTCTCAGAATCGACGCGACAGACGCTTGACCGGCTGTACGACGATTCGGAGGAGCGGCTCACGTCGCTGTTCGAGCTGACGCCCGACGACGGGGAGATCGAGACGACACGAGCAGTCTTCAAAGCGCTCTCGAACGAACACCGGATTCGCGTCCTCGAAGCGCTCAGAGAGGGAGAGCTGTGTGCGTGTGAACTGCAGGCGATACTGGATGCGCCACAGTCGACGGTCGGCAGCCACCTCCGGGAACTGAAGGACGCGGGACTGGTCAAGACGCGGCGACAGGGTAAGTGGACGTACTATCGGATCGGGGACACCGCCGTGCTCCAGTTACTCGATATCGCCGTCGCGCTCGGAAGGGAGACTGAATGATTCCCTCCGGAATCGAGACCGCGATGCTCGACTCGTGGGATTATTTTTTGCATCTCGCGATCGTGCTCACACCGCTTTTCATCGGGGCTTCGTTCCTCGTCGGCCTCGCACAGGAGTATCTCCCGCCGGAACGCGTCGAGGAACTCCTTCGGTCGCGGGACCACGGGAGCGGGAACGTCCTCGCGGCCGGTCTCGGGGCTGTAACGCCGTTCTGTTCGTGTTCGACCGTTCCCGTTCTCGCCGGCCTGCTGGGTGCCGGCGCGCCGACCGGCATGGCGTTTTCCTTCCTTCTCGCCTCACCGATCGTCAACTGGATCGCCGTGCTCCTGTTGTTCGGGCTGTTCGGGGCCGGTGTGACCGTCGCGTACGTGACGACGGCACTGGGTGCAGCCATCGTCGGTGGATTGGTCATCGGTACGTTCGATCTCGACCGGTATATCAAAGACGTCCGAATCACCGCCGGCGGTAGAGAGATCGCGACCGACGGCGGGGCAGCGACGGCAGGGGGCTGTAACGAATGTAGCGCTTCCTCGGCGAATCGCACCCACAGGGAACGAGTGACCGCGGCTGGGGAGGGCGCGCTCTCGTTTTTCCGGGATACGCTCCCGTACATCGTCATCGGGATCGCGATCGGTGCGGTGATCCACGGCGCGGTTCCGGCCGAGTTCCTCCAGCGGATCGCCGGACCGGAAAACCCGCTGGCGACGCCGATGGCGGCGCTCGCCGGCGCGCCGATCTACGTGAGTCTCAGTGGCATGCTTCCGATCGCACATTCGCTTACCGAAGCGGGGGTTCCGATCGGCACCGTGATCGCATTCGTCATCGGTGGCGCGGGTATCAGCATCCCGAACCTGATCCTGCTGAACAAACTCTTCGAACGCCGACTGCTCGCCATCTACGCGACGACAGTGGTAGCCACCGGGGTTACCGTGGGTGTGCTGTTCAACACCGTGTTCGCTGGTCTGCTCTAGGCGGGTCTTCTCTAGACGGCTCCTCTCTCGCAGTGCAACGTTCGGACGAACGGGACCGCTCGATGGCTGCTATTCGACGGTCGCTTACACAATCGTGATCAGTGCGGGGGATCATTAGCCACCTGTTGTAAACCGAAACCGGTTCTACGCCGAATAGTGAACGGATTACTATGACCAATTATATCGATCAATGGGGGTGCCAGCGGTGAATCGAAGCCGGGGAGATCGTGTGGTTGCAATTCTCGTCTCGGCAGTTCTGGTTGGCGGGGCTGTTTTCACCTGGCAGGCCTATCGACAGCGTCGCGCTATCGAGCGATCGATGGGGTCGATGATGGATTCATCCATGGGGACGATGCACGGCCCGGACCCGCTCTGGTACGGGATTGGAACTCTCCTGGTCGCGGGCAGTATCGGTGGTGTGTATTACGTGGTTCGAGGGGAGCTCACCGAGTCGGCCTCTGCCGACTCGACGGAGCAGATCGATCCCGATCGGGCACCGACGGCGGTGCCTCCGTCGATGGGTGAGGAAGCCTCGCGTTCGCCGCGCCGGTGGTGAGCGCACACGGTGACGACCCGGCCCAGGAGAACGAGGCGGCAGCTGAAGGGACGCCAGCCGATGGTGATACAGCGGAGTGGGCGGCCCGGATGGAGGGTCACATGACCGATCACATGGGACCGGACGCCGTTGACGAGATGGAAGCGCACATGGGCGTAACCGTCGACGAGATGCCACGAGATATGGCGGACGAGGATCACGCCGCCGGGATGAACGGACAGGGACACGGCTGCTATAGTAGTCGGTAGAAGTCAGTGCAGATCCACTCGCAAGTGTCCGGCCAGCGTGGCTGTCGCTGGCCATCCGGCTGTGAGTGGTGTGTAAACAGTTCTACTGACTACTATAGCGTCCCTGCCCAGGAGCACTCGTTCGACACGAGAGAAACTCGAACTACCAACCCACGATCACAATGAAGCACTACACCAACACCCTCGGACGAACGACTCGCCGAATCGCGCTACTCGCTATGCCGCTGTTAGTTGCAGCGACGGGCGCCGCAGCAGCTCACGGTGGTGGAGGCTACGATGGCGGGATGACGGGCGGCAGTTGGAGGCTCTTCGGCGCGGGGATGGGCCTTTGGGGGCTCCTCTGGATGGGGCTTTTGATTGGCGTGCCGCTCTATCTCGGCTACTCGCTTCTCAACAGCGGTTCCGAGGAAAAAAACGGCCGACCGCTTTCGGTTCTCCGGGAGCGCTATGCCCGCGGTGAACTCTCCGATGAGGAGTTCGAACGACGGCGAAAACAGCTGGAACAGACGAGATAGGGGAAGTATCCTTCAACACTACTCCCGTTCGACGGCTATCTCCTCGAAGAGATCGACGACTCGCCGTTCTATTTCGTCGCGGATTTCACGTACTCGATCGGGATCCTGCCCACCGGGATCCTCCAGCGCCCAATCACGGACGTCGACGTCCCCGCCGACGTCGCCGACCTCGAGTGTCGAACAGCCCATCGTCGCCACGCAGTCACACGACCGCAGTTCGTCCAGCGTGATCTCACGCGGCGTTCGATCCGACAGATCGAACCCCGCCTCGTCCATCACGTCGACGACCGCCTCGTGTACGTGGTCGGCCGGGTGAGTCCCGCCGGTGAGGATTTCGACTCGATCCCCGAGGCCGCGTCGGTCCCGTTCGCGTTCCGCGAACGCTGTGGACATCTGCGAGCGGCCGGCGTTTTGGACGCACATGAACGCGATACGGATCGGATCGTCTGTGTCGGTGTTTGATGACATGTTTCGTGGTTAATCGTCAGTCGTCGGCTCGGGCTCGGAGGAATCGAGACGGCCGGTATCGAAGCCGCGCCAGTCGAACTTCCGTTGGAAGTACAGCGCGACGTGCACGAGCGCGAGGAGGACGGGAACTTCGATAAGTGGACCGACGACGGTCGCGAAGGCGACCCCGCTACCGACGCCGAAGACCGCGACTGCGACCGCGATCGCGAGTTCGAAGTTGTTCGAGGCGGCGGTAAAGCCGATCGCCGTCGTCGTTGAGTAGTCCGCGCCGATGCCCCGGCCCATCCCGAAGCTCACGAAGAACATCACGACGAAGTAGATCGTCAGCGGGACCGCGATCAACAGGACGTCGGCCGGCGAGGCGACGATTCTGCCACCTTGGGTCGCGAACATCACGATGACGGTAAAGAGAAGCGCAACGAGCGTCACTGGATCGATCTTCGGGATGAACTCCTCGTCGTACCAGGCTTCGCTTTTGACGCGGGTCCCGACGTAGCGGCTCAAGAACCCGGCGGTGAAGGGGATCCCCAGGAAGACGACGATCGCCTCGGCCACCTGCATCGGCGTGATATCGAAGGTCGTGATGCCGGCGACGAGGGACTCCATTCCCAAAAGCGGCGGAAGGAACAGCGCGAAGAACCAGACGTAGACGCCGTAGGTGACGATCTGGAAGAGGCTATTGAACGCGACGAGCCCTGTCACGTACTCGGCCGACCCTTCGGCGAGTTCGTTCCAGACCAACACCATCGCGATACACCGGGCCATCCCGATGAACACGAGCCCGAGGAAGTATTCGGGGCGCGCCGGCAGTCCGGGAACGAGCCCACTGAAGAAGAACACGGCGAGCCCGAACATCAGGGTCGGGCCGATCAGCCAGTTCTGGACGAGGCTCAACCCGAGCACGCGCCAGTTGCTGAAGACGGACCGAAGTTGCGAGTAATTGGCCTTCGCGAGTGGCGGGTACATCATCAGGATGAGTCCGATCTCGACGAGATGGAGGTCCTGGATCGGCTGGGTCACCGACGGGGCAACGAAGCCCAGCCCGACGCCGATCGCCATCGCGCCGAAGATCCAGACGGTGAGGTACTTGTCGAGAAAGTCCATCGATCGCGGATCGCCACAGTCCGGGCAGTCACAGTCCGGCCCGTGTTGGTGTTCGAGGTTACTCATCGGCGTCCACACTCCCTTCGAGGACCGTCACGAGCGCTACCGCGCGGTTGGTCGCCCGGTACTTCTTCCAGCGGCCGTCCTTCCGGCCCTCGAGGAGGCCGGCATCGACGAGCGTCGAGCAGGCGTGGCTGAGTCCGCTCTCGGTCACGTCGACGACCGCGTTCAGTTCACAGACGCAGAGTTCCTCCCCGGCTGCAACGAGAACGCGTACGAGAGTATAGCGCGTCTCGTTTGCGAGCGCGGACAGGACGTCGAGTTCGGCCTCGGCCTGTGCCGTCCCGAGTCCGGCCTCGAGCGTGGAGAGTTCCTCGAGTCGGCGCTCGAGGTCCTCGTTGCGACACTCCCCGATCTCGTCGTCGAGATAGCGTCGGAGTCGTTCCGTAGCTTGTCCCATCGATCAATAGTTGAACAGAAATTCAATTAACGATTTCGGTACGGGCAGACTGATTCCGCCGAAGTGCTCTTTTATAGCACAAAATCGAATCTTGACAACTACTCGGATCTTTGTAGTTGAAAAATGATTAAACTGTTTTGAAGGATCGATGTGCGGACCACGGACACCCAGTCCCCGCGAAAGGAGTCACACACAAGGACGGACGTCTCGACGGTCCCGGAGGATCCGCGGATGCGAACCCCGGGGGAAACGGCCCGGGCAGCTGTCTCCTCGATGTGGTTAAAAAGAGTATGTCGTCCCGGTCGCGGGATATCCCTCTCCTCGAATACAGACGACCCTTTGGCTTTTATTATCCGACCGCGTACGTAGACGTATGGTCGATAGTAGCCCGGAGGAGATCCAGCTGGACGAGTCCGAGAGAGACGCGTTTCTGGATCGTGTCGATACCGGGGTTCTCTCGTTGTCAACGCCGGGCGGCGAGGCCCCACACAGCGTCCCCGTCTCGTTCGGATACAACGCCGCCCGGACCGTCTTCTACTTCCGTATCGCGGACCTCCCTCCCGAGCGGAAGGGCGAACTGGACGGCAGAGCAGTGACGTTCGTCACGTACGGGACGGACGAAGCGATCGGCGGCTACGTCAGCGTCGTGGCACAGGGCTCCCTCGAGCGGACGACGGACGAGGAGACTGCCACGGAAGCGCTCAAGGGACTCGAAGGCGTCACGATCCCGTTCGTGGATATCTTCGGCGAGCGACCCGCAGATATCGACTTTTCGTTCTATCGACTCGTTCCCGAAGGGCTCACTGGACGCAAAGAAGCCACGACGGGGCTTTGAAGCCAACGTTCAGTTGCAGCGTCACGCACGATTTCACCGGAAATGCGGTGTGTCCCCCCAATCCGGGAAGCTTCTTGCGTGTAAAAGAATCTGTGTGATCAAGAATCGCTTCTATGGCGGATTGTCTGCGTCGTTGAGTCCCTCGAAGATGCCGTTCGTGTAGGCGTATCGCCACCGTTGGAGGGTCGCTCGCGTGAACAACGGAGCCTCACGCACAGTAATACAGGAAGGCCCAACGGGACGACTTGGAGCGTCGGGTGGTGGATGGAAGTGTCGTGTCGGCGCGTCGGGTTTCGGATGGCAGTCGAACCGAAAATCCCGCCCCTGGTTGTCCGTGTAGTGCGCGGCGTAGTTCCCAGTCAGACTCCACCGGATGTCTATCCGCGCCGTTGATGCCGCTCCGACGCCGTCGGACAGTTCGACCGAAAGTGTTTGTGGATTCAGCGGATCGTCTAATGATGCCGCCTCAACTAGCGGCTCTTGGTTGACGACCAGATCCCGGATCTCGCGTAACGCCCCGGCATCAATCGGGCCGAACACCTCGGCCTGTTCGGCTGGCTGGCTATCCTGAGAGAGTCCCTCGTCATCGGTCATACGACAATTGACGTGTCGCTGTTGCCATCGTCGTCTGTGTCCGTGCCAGTAAGGTGGCCAGTGCGACTTGCCTCACCAATTGCGAGTGTCGCTTGTGCGAGCGCGAGGTTGCGGCGGGTCGTTTGCCATTCTCTGAGCAACGCACCACAGTCGCTGTCGGCGTCTTCGATGTCCAGTTCCCGAGCGAGTTCCTCGGGAGAATCGACACCGTGCTCGTCACGCCATTCCTGGATCTGCGTTTTCATCTCGGCAATCCCAGATGCGATCTCTTCGGGTGTTCGTTCCGCAAGCAGCGACTGTGCATGCTCGGTGACGATACCCGTTTCCGACCGGCGGTACAGCATCGTCTGGCCTTCCCGAGATGTCGTCACCTCGCCAGCGTTCACGAGCGTCCGCAAGTGCTTTCGTGCCGTCGTCGGGGAGACACGAGCGCGGTCAGCAATCTGTGATGCGGACGTCGGATCGTAGGTCCGGCGGATGGTCTCGTAGACTCGCTCGAAGGGAGTCGTCTCCTCGATCCATTCCTCGACGACAACGTCGTTTACGTCACGGCGTTCGGTACCACCATCTGGACTCACTCGGCCGGGTGGGGGCGTCTCCTTAGACATGATATACTAAACAACGGCAGATGGGAATAATAATCTGTGGGTCATTATATTGTTCTCCAAGCCTTCCAAACGCGAAGCGTTTCATCACAATCGCAACCAATATACCCCACAGTCTGATTCAGTATTGTTGGTTAAGTAGAAATTCCGGGATCTATCCCGGAAAATCCGAGACCACCGAAATCGACCGAGTGACCAGGTGACACCGTTCTCGAAGTTATCCTTTGAATTGTGGAAACAACACGCCACGGCTTATACAGTACTGAACCGTTCGGTTCAATCGAGACTGGACTATCACAAACGCCGTTCACTGTAGTAGTCGGTAGAAGTCAGTGCAGATCCACTCGCGAGTGTCCGGCCAGCGTGGCTGTCGCTGGCCATCCCGGTGCGAGTGGTATGTAAACAGTTCTACCGGCTACTATATCGACCTCCTCAACGATGGTCAGGTCCTCGAGTGGGACGCCACTGCTGACGGCGCTGTCGTCACGGAGCGTGAAATAGGGGATCGCGTCCCGTATGTCCTCGTCGACGGCCGGCCAGCGTTCAAATATCGGGTCAACGAAGCCGAACTCCGCAGGAAGCTCAGATCGTAGCGTGACGCTCCTCGATCCTTCGGTGACGGCCTTCGCGAGCGCTCCGCGCTGTTTCTCCGCGATCTCGTTGGGGGTCGAGTGTCACGGTGGGTAGAGTCGG
Source organism: Natronomonas aquatica (assembly GCF_024449025.1). Lineage (GTDB taxonomy): Archaea > Halobacteriota > Halobacteria > Halobacteriales > Haloarculaceae > Natronomonas > Natronomonas aquatica. The sequence continues at coordinate 103,968 of NZ_JAHLKM010000001.1, forward strand.
ATTCCCCTACACGTCCAGTCGAAGCGAACCCACCGGTCGAAATGACGTGACTACTCGAATTTCTCTTTTTCAGGTGCACCCCCACCGGGCCGGTCCTGTCGCCGACCTGAAGAGTTATCACGGTCGGGGATGCAACCGACGGTATGAAACACGCCGGCGTTACCGATCAGGAGACGATCGAAGTCGTCGATGGGGGCTTTCTCACGCAACTGTCGGTCGGCGAGGAAACGAGCGCACAGGCGTTCGAGGCCGAACCCGGGGCGGTCATCCCCGAGCACAGCCACCCTCACGAACAGACCGGGATCGTCCTCGAGGGGACGCTGACGTTCCTCGTCGACGGCGAGGAGATCGAGATCGGCCCCGAGGAGTCGTTCGTGATTCCGGGCGGGATGCCGCACGGAATGGAGAACCGCAGCGAGACGAGGGTTTTCGGCATCGACGTATTCTCGCCGGCGCGTCCGGACCCGGAGTGGGGATCGGATCCGAAGTAGGGCGTCGGGCGCCGGTCACGGACCGACGGATGCTTATATATCAGTACCCGCCGAAGGGCCGGCATGCTCTCGACGATCGGCATCCACGAGTCCGTCGGCGCCGTCTTTCGGCCGGAAGCGCTCCGTGACGCCCTCGAGGACATCGACCCGGACGTACGCATCGTCTCGACGGGCGATCTGGGCGGCTGTGACGCGCTCGTAACCCTCGCCTACGACAACGCGTTTCTGGAGGCCGACCTCGAGTGGATCCACTCGATCCAGGCCGGCGTCGATCGGTTCCCGTTCGACGCGCTCGAATCGACTGGGATCACGCTGACGAACAGCACCGGCATCCACGGCGACGCGGTCGGTGAGACCGTCGCCGGGTACATGCTTTCGTTCGCCAGAGGGCTCCATCACTACCGGGACAACGAAGCCGACCACGAGTGGGACAGACAGGACTGGGACGTCCCGTTCACGCTGGGCGAGGAATCCGTCTGTGTGGTCGGTCTCGGCACGCTCGGTCGCGGGGTCGCGGCGCGGGCGGACGCGCTGGGGATGGACGTCGTCGGGGTGAAACGGACGCCGATCCCGGTCGATCACGTCGGGACGGTCTATCCGTCGGGCGAACTGAAAACGACCGTCGCCGAGGCACGGTTCGTCGTCGTCACGGTCCCGCTGACCGATCGGACCGAGGGACTGATCGGGACGGCCGAACTCTCGGCGATGCGGTCCGACGCCGTCCTGATAAACGTCGCCCGCGGGAGAGTGCTCGATCAGACGGCACTCGTCGACGCACTCGAGACTGGCACGATCGGCGGCGCGGCGCTGGACGTCTTCGAGACCGAACCGCTGCCGGCCGACTCGCCGCTGTGGGGGATGGAGAACGTCATCGTAACGCCGCACGCCGCGGCCGCGACGGGGGCGTACTACCGTCGGATCGCGACGCTCGTCAGAGAGAACGTGCGACGGCGCGACGACGGGGAGGGGCTGGCGAACCGGGTGGTCTGATCGATCTATCGGGTGCTTTCAGCCGTCGAGGTCCGTCTCGAACAGTAAAACCGTTCGGACGACTATAGCGGCATCGGGCCGCGGTCGCCCTCGCTGTCGGACTGTCTGGCCCGCGAGAGCAGCGCCGAAACCGGCGGGCCGTACTCGTAGCCGGGGACGATCCCCTCGACGTAGGTGCCCTCGGCGTACTCGGCGATCGCCTTCGCGATGTCGGGGACGCGGCCGGCGTTGCCGAACTCGAACTCGAAGACTGCGACGGCCTCACCGGCCTCCTCGACGACGCGCTGGTCGTCGAACGCGAGGTCCTCCCGGAGCGCCATCACGGCGTCCTCGAGGCGGAGTTCGTAGGTGTCGAACCACCCTTCTTCGACCGCCGATCCGACCGTCTCCTCGGCGGCGTTCGAGAGCATGGGGGCGCGAACCTCAAGCGTGTAGGCGAGCGCCCACTCGTCGGTTTCGGCGGCCGTCACCCGCGCGTCGAAGGCGGTCGTCGTCACGGAGAACCACTCGCTGTCCCGCTCGAAGGCGTCGTGGCCCTCGAACGCCCGCACGGCCCGATCCGGAAGCTCGTCTGTCATCGTCGATCGGTAGGCGGGTCGCCCTCAAAAGGGCGTCGAGAGCCCGATTCAGTCCGAAAACAGGCTCGTGTGGACCGGCGCGAACTCGTCGCCTTCCTCGCTCGCGTCGGTGTCGGTGACCGCCTTGCCGCGAATCCCGGCTTCGAGGAAGTCGGCGACAGGCGGCCCGACCCGGTCGGGTTCGACGAGGAAGGCGTCGTGGCCGTGATCGGAGTCGATGACGTGGTGGGCGGTGTCGGTACCGGACGCCCTGAAGGCGTCGGCGAGCACCTCCGACTGTTCGACGGTGAAGTGCCAATCGCCGGTAAACGAGAGCAAAAGCGCCTCCCCGTCGAAGGCCGCCAGGGCGTCGGTGTCGTTCTCGTAGCCCGAAGCGAGATCGTAGTTGTCCATCGCCCGCGTCAGGTACAGATACGAGTTGGCGTCGAACCGTTTCGCGAACTTCTCGCCCTGATAGTCGAGGTAGGACTCGACCTCCCGGTAGGGGAAAAACCCCGCCGCCGGGTCCATCTCGAAGGTGTCCCGGCCGGCGTCGATCCCGGCCGAGCGGCGGCCGAACTTGTCGGCCATCGACGATTTCGAGAGGTACATGACGTGGCCGATCTGGCGGGCGAGTGCCAGCCCCCCGGTCGGCGGGTCGCCGCCGTAGTAATCGCCCCCACTCCAGTTCGGATCGGTGGTGATCGCCCGCTGGGCGATCGCATCCAGCGCGAGACACTGGGGATCGAGACGGGCCGCCGCGGCGACCGAGATCGCCCGGTCGACGTGATCGGGGTGTCGTTTCACCCACTCCAGAACGTTCATCCCGCCGACCGAGCCCCCGATGACGGCGTGCAGGTGCGGGATCCCGAGATGATCGAGCAGCCGGCGCTGGGCGCGTGTCCAGTCGGCGACGGTCACCGCCGGGAAGTCGGTGCCCCAGGGTTCGCCGGTTTCGGGGTTCGTCGACGGCGGCCCCGAAGAGCCATAACAGGATCCGGGGACGTTCGCACAGATGACGTAGTACTCGGTCGTGTCGACGGCCTTCCCGGGACCGACGATGTCGTCCCACCACGCGTGGGCCTGCCCTGCGGTGTCCGTCCGGCGGCGGCCGCCCGCGACGTGGGCGCTACCGGTGAGGGCGTGACAGACCAACACGGCGTTGTCGCCGGTGAAGTCGCCGTAGGTCTCGTAGGCGATCTCGAGTTCGGGGATCGACTCCCCGCACTCGAAGGTGAACTCCCCCAGCGAGACCGTCTCCGGGCCGTCCGTCCCGTCTCCTCTCTCTGTCCCGTCTGGCCCGGTCATAGTGCTTCTTCGAGGTCTGTGATAATATCGTCTACGTTCTCGATGCCGACCGACAGCCGGACCATCTCGGGGGCGACGCCGCTTTCCCGCTGTTCCTCGGCGCTCAACCCGGCGTGGGTCGTCGAGGCCGGATGGACGACGAGCGTTCTGGCGTCGCCGATGTTCGCGAGGAACTTCGCGACCTCCGTGCCCTCACAGAGCCGTTTTGCCGCCTCGTATCCCCCCTCGAGGCCGACGGCGACCATCCCGCCGTAGCCGCCCTCCAGGTACGTCGAGGCGAGGTCGTGTGTCTCGTGGGACTCGATGCCGGGGTAGGCGACCCACGAGACCGCCGGGTGATCGGCGAGGTACTCGGCGACCGCGACGGCGTTCTCGCAGTGCCGTTCCATCCGGAGCGGCAGCGTCTCGACGCCCTGCATCGTCACCCACGCGTCGAACGGCGACTGCTGGTCGCCGAGGCTCCGGACGCCCCGATGGCGGGCCGCCATCATGAGCGCCCGGTCGCCGAAGCGCTCGGTGAAGGTGACACCGTCGAAGGCGGGGTTGGGGGCGGCGATCTCGGGGTACTTCTCCGGGTACTCGGCGAACGGGAAGGAGCCGTCGGTCACGAGGATCCCGCCGAGGGTCGTCCCCGAGCCGTGGATCCACTTGGTCGTGGAGTTCCAGACGATGTCGGCGCCGTGTTCGAGCGGTCGACACAGCGCCGGTGTGCCGAAGGTGTTGTCGACGAAAAGCGGCACGCCCCGTTCGTGGGCCACGTCGGCGATCTCCTCGAGGGGCGGCGTCACGAGAGCGGGGTTGGCGATCGTCTCACAGTGGACATAGGCGGTGTCGTCGTCGATCGCCTCGGCGTAGGAAGCGGGATCGAGCGTGTCGACGAACCGGGCCTCGATCCCACGCCGGGCGGCGGTATGGGAGAGATATCCGTGTGTGCCGCCGTAGACTGAGGCGGCACAGACGACGTTGTCGCCCGCCTCGGCGAGAACCGAGGTCGCGGCGTCGAGCGCGCCCATCCCCGAGGCGGTCGCGAGGGCGTCGACGCCGCCCTCGAGCGACGCGAGCCGTTCCTCGAGGGCGCGCACCGTCGGGTTCGCGATCCGGGAGTAGACGTTGCCCTCGTCCTCCAGAGCGTATCGTGCGGCCGCGGTGTCGGCGTCCGGGAACTCGTAGGAACTCGTCTGATAGATCGGCGGCGCGGCGGCACCTGTCGTCGGGTCCGGCCCCTGCCCGACGTGGAGACACCGCGTTCCGAACCCCAGTTCCGGCTCGTCGTTCATGTATCTCGTGCATAACTCTCAACACATCTATAACCGAGAGTTACGGCAATACTTGCGCGGTCGGGCTGTCCGGAAACCAGAGTTCAAGCGGACGGCCGGCGGCGCGGAGGGGACCGACGACCGGCAACAGACGTATGTACGGCGCCACGCTGGCGTGAATATGGCGATGGGACATACGGTCGATTACCGTATCAGCGACCGCGACGAGAACGTCCACGTCGGCGTCTGGGACAACAGCCTCGATCCCGTCCGCACCGTCGAGCCGGGATCGGTCGTACGCTTCGAGTGTCGGGACGCGACCGACAACCACTTCGACGCCGAATCGACAGTCGAGGAGATGGCGACGAAACCGTCCGGCGGCCACCCGCTGACGGGGCCAATCCGCGTCGATGGAGCCGAACCGGGCGACGTCCTCGCCGTCGAGTTGCTCGAATTCCAGCACAAGGGGTTCGGCGTGAGTTACTTCTACTCCCGCGACACCGACAAGGGGCTGCTCCCCGAGTCGTTCGAAGAGCCCGGGCTCCACACCTGGGAGCTGGACGGCGACGTCGGCCGGTTCGTGAACGGGATCGAGATCCCACTGGAGCCGTTCCCGGGGATCGTCGGTGTCGCCCCGGCCGAACCGGGGGAACACAGCACGATACCGCCACGGCGGGTCGGCGGCAACATGGACATCAAACACCTCACCGCGGGGTCGACGCTGTATCTACCGGTCGAAGTCGAGGGGGCGCTTTTCAGCATCGGCGATTGTCACGCCGCACAGGGTGACGGCGAGGTGTGTGTGACCGCGATCGAGGCCCCGATGTCGGTCACCGCCCGGCTCGACGTCCGGTCGGATATGGCGATCGAAGAGCCACAGTTCGAGACGACTGGGCCGTTCACCGCCACCGGCGCCGACGAGCCGGCCTACGCGACGACGGGGATCGCCGACGATCTCATGGACGCGACCAAGCGGGCGATCCGGCATATGATCGATCACCTCTCGGAGACACACGGGCTCACGCGGGCGGAGGCCTACATCCTCTGTTCGGTCGCGGTCGATCTGAAGATCAATCAGGTCGTCGACGCCCCGAACTGGACGGTCTCGGCGTACCTGCCGGAGAGTATCTTCCCCGACGAAGAGGGCGAAAGCGCCGATCAATAGAACCAACGGTAGGTTCGAGTGACGGTGGGATTCGCCATACATAGCGGTGTGTCACATTAGAGTTGTAGAGGTCAAATCCCAATATCTTGTAGGGCAGTGCGTGAGATAAGACGCGAATACGTCGACTAACATCCGACTACGAGACAACAATCAAGACTTTAGTATATTCGTATCTTCGAATCTATTGTAATCCATGCTGGAACTCTATCAGTCCGAGGGCTGTCCGTACTGTGCGAAGGTTCGAGAGAAGCTTTCGGAACTCGGCGTCTCGTACGTTATTCACAACCCGCGTCTTCCCGGCGACGAGGGGGGCGATGTGACCAACGCGGTCACCCACGACGAACTCACAGCGGGCGGTGAAGACCAGATCCCGTATCTCGTCGACAGCGAACGCGGCGTAACGATGTACGAAAGCGACGACATCGTTGGTTACCTCCAAGAACACTACGAATAACGGACGAACTGATATACAGACTATTACTTCGATGACAGAGGCAGAACAGGCGGAGACGTCGGCCAGATTCGAGGACGTCCTGAAGACGGCCGACGATGAGATCGAAGCGTTAGCTACATCAGGCGGTATCACGGCGGACACGCGCGGTGACCTGTCGGTAGATACGTTGTTGCGCATCGCACGGTGGCGGTCCGTCCAGAGCGCCGTCCTCTACAGTGACTGGGCAGACCAGCAGAATGTCACAGGCCTGGACGCGGATGCCACGCTGGCCGCAGCGTGGAAAGCGGGACGATCCGTCGATCAGTACGAGGCTGCGACCGAGCATCTCGTAAGTCGCGGGGTCGATCCCGATCCGATCGAATACGAGTTACACGGTGAAACGCTGCAGTTCATGGCCGACCTAACCGATCCGGTCGCCCGGCTCACCGCGGGGTTCGTCGTTGCCCCCAAACTTCGCGTCGTCAAAGACAAGCAGGCGACCCTCGTCGCGACCGGCAACGCCGACCCCCGGACTGCGAATCTCTACCGGGAGACGATCATCCCACCCGAGGAGGACGCCATCGAACGTGGGAAACAGCTACTTTCCCGGTATTTCGACGCCGATACATCTGTCGTCGGAACCGTCGAGGAGACCGCCGACGCGTTCCTCGATATCGCAAGGAAATCGCAAAAACAGGCCATGGACGAGACGGGCGACGTTGACCCGAAAACGATCTGTTAACTGCTCCGTTCCGAGACGGCCGCGTCGTCGGCCATCCGATCGAGCAACACGTCGCGCATCGTGTCCATCCCCTCGACGATCCGCTCGTCGGCGATCGCGTAGTATTTGTTGAGCCCCGCATCGCGTTTGGTCACGACGCCCTGATCGCGCATCTTCCGGAGATGCTGGGAGACCGTCGGCTGTGAAATCCCGGTCTCGTCGCTGATCTCACCCACGCTGTATTCGTCGTCTTTCAGGAGATGGAGGATCCGCAGCCGCTTGGGATTCGAGAACATCTTACAGAACTCGGCGTGGCGCTCGTAGAGGGCGTCGTCTGCGTCGGTCATGGCGTTGTATTCGACTCCACGAATATGTGCGTTCGCTTCTACCTATCGGAACCCACACTCGTATTATATTCGGGTATACAGTGACGGGGCTCAAGAGTGTTTTCTGGGTATCGAAGAGGGAACTATAGTGGAACGTCGTGATCCGGATAAGGCTGCGATAGCTGCCCCGTGGGGAACCGATACCGCAATCGCCATCATCTTGCGTCAGACTCGAATAAAAGGGGTATGACTGATTTCGACGAAGGGCCGGAATCGCCGCTTCTCGGGGCCAAGCGGTTCGATGACCCGTCCGTATTCACACCCGAATCGCTCCTCACGGAGGCACGTCGACAGAAGGAGCTCCCCGACGACGACGTTCCCGACGTCTGCGTCCTCGATCCGGACGGCGATGTCGTCCGACATCTCGTCTCGACGGGGCGGGGCGAGAAGGATCGGACATGGCCGGGCTACCACACTGATCTCTACAGGTTCTCTCTCGACGGGAACGAGGTCGGAATCATCGGCTGTGCAGTCGGCGCACCCTTTGCGGTCCTCGTCGCCGAGCAGTTGTTCGCGTCGGGGTGTCAGTTTCTCGTGAGTATCACTTCCTCGGGACAGATCGTTCCGAAGGACAACCCGCCGTACTTCGTGCTTATCGAACGAGCGCTCCGTGACGAAGGGACCAGTCACCACTACAGACCACCCGACCGATACGCGACGCTATCCGCTGATCTCAAAGATCGGATCGAGACGGCGTGTCGATCGGTGTCCCGGCCAGTCTATACGGGGGCGACGTGGACGACTGACGCCCCGTTTCGAGAGACGGAAGGCGCTATCGAACGGGCACGAACGGAGGGGATCCTCGCTGTGGAAATGGAGGCGGCCGCCCTCTATACGTTCGCTACCGAGCGGGACTGCTCGGTCGTCTGTTTCGCATACGTGACAAACGAGATGGGACAAGGCGACAGCGAGTTCGAGAAGGGTGATGCGAACGGGAGCACAGCAGCCCTGGAGATCGTCGATGCCGCGATCACAGCCTACCGATCCGATTCGGGAGGCGTTTGAACGACCCCGGGACGGCCCCGGGAGTAGATTTAATTATATTCGCATATTACAATATATCTGTGATGCACGGACGAACGTCTCCACAGGAACATCAGCCCCGATGTGGCTGCTGCTGTGGTACGAACAACAAGAGCAGGATAGAGACCGGGCGTCACCGGACGCTATACGACAAGCTAGAGCAAATAGAGAAACGACTCGAAGCACTCGAAGGCGATCAGTAATTATGTCACGAGATAGCTTGGATCAAGCAGCCGACGCAGTCAATACGGCAATCGAGGTCAGTACTGATGAGGAAATCAAAGAGCGACTGGATCAACTCGGATCAAAACTGGAATCACAGGCCACCCGGGACACAACACCGGCCCTCGGCATCCTCGATCGCGTCCAGACGAAACTCCGTGAGATCGAATCCGAAACACAGGAGCAGGCCGTAGCGGAGTCGTTGGCGGACGCCCGAGAGCATATCCTTTCGTTTCTCGGGACACTCGACGATCGCGGCATGAAACAGCACTAGAACGCTTATTCGCGCCGTTTGACCTCGTGGCGACCGAACCCGTACCGGAGCCGGTTCGCCAGCCGCCGGGAGAACTTGCCGTCCTCGAGGCGGGAGTCGAAGCGCTCGCCCAGCGCCTCGTAGATGAGCGGGATGGCGATCTCCTGTTCGAGCGCCTCCTCAACCGTCCAGGTGCCCGTCGAGCCGCCAGCCACGTGATCGTCGACGTCGCCGAGGTCCGACCCCTCCTCGCGGAAGGCCTCCTCACAGAGCTCTAAGAGCCACGACCGGATCACCGCGCCGTCGTTCCACGTGCGGGCGACCGACTCCAGATCGAGGTCGTAGCGGCCCTCTGCGAGGAGTTCGAACCCCTCGCCGTAGGCCTGCATGAGGGCGTACTCGACGCCGTTGTGGACCATCTTGACGTAGTGGCCCGACCCCTGGGGGCCCATGTGGTCGTGGCCGGCGGGCCCGGTCGCGATGGCGTCGAAGGCCGGCCGCAGTTCCTCGTAGGCCCCGGCGGGACCGCCGACCATGAGCGAGAAGCCGAGTTCGGCACCCGCAGGGCCGCCGGAAGTGCCACAGTCGAGGTATGCCGCCGAAAGCGAGTTGCCGCGATCGATCGAGCGCTCGAAGTGGGAGTTGCCGCCGTCGACGACGATATCCTCGCCGTCCAACAGCGGGTCGAGCTCCGAAAGCGTCGCGTCGACCGCGTCGCCGGCCGGCACCATCAGCCAGATCCGTTTCCGTTCGGGGAGCATCGCGACCAGGTCGTCGATCGAATCCGCGGGCTCGGCCCCGGCGTCGGCCGCCGTTTCGACCGACGCCTCGTCGAGGTCGAACGCGACCACGTCGTGGCCGTCCGAGAGCAGCCGGTCGACGACGATCTGCCCCATCCGCCCGAGACCGATGACTCCGAGTTGCATACCAGAAGGTCGGCGGGCCGGTAAGTGAGGGTTGTGATTCGGACTACAGTTCGAACCGTTCGACCGTCCGGTAGTCCGGGCTCTCGGGCGTCAGTTCGCTCTCCGTGAGCCGGATTTCTTCGATTTCGACGGTTCCGGCCGTGGGGTCGCGCTCCCGGAGGAACCGCTGGATGTCGGCCTTCGAGGCGGCGTTGTCCATCCGGGCGAGCGTGACGTGTGGCGTGAACGCGTGGCGCTCCTCGTCGTACCCGAGGGCGGTGGTCTCGGCTTCGACGCGCCGGTGGAGTTCGGACAACTGCTCGGTGCCGTCGCCGAACCCGAGCCAGACGACGCGGATGTACTCCGGCGAGGGGAACGCGCCGACGCCCTCGAGGGTCGCCTCGAACGATCCGACGCCGGCTTCGGCGACCGCCCGGCCGATCGCCCCTTCGAGGGCCCCGTTGTCGTGATCGCACTCGCCGAGGAACTTCACCGTCACGTGGGCCTGCCCGGGATCGGTCGGCCGGAGGCCCTCGAGTCCGGTCAGCGGTTCCTGAACGGTCTCGATCCGGTCGGAGAGCGGTTCGACGCCGACGCTCACGAACAGCCGCATACCCGCCTTTGGAGGGCCTGGAATATAATTCGCTTTGCTCCCGTCGAACCGGAGGATGCGATCGTGTCGATAGATTACCGTGTGGACCCGAGCGCCAACGATGACCCCCACGAGACACCGAACGCGGGTTTTACTCGGGTTTCCCTCCGACTCTCGTTGGATCATCTCGGACAATATTGGAACGCGACGTATCGGGGAATACGAACGACTACTCCGGGAAGTGACGCGGTGATCTCTGCAGCCTCCGGGATCAATCAACGAACTCCACTGAACTTTTGTTCAGATCGCAACGAATTGAGCATATGTTCGCCCTCCAACTCGGAATTCCCGGCGGTCGATAACTGCTGGTGTTCGTGCTGATCGGTATTATCGGTCTGACCCTTCCGTTCGTCTCAGCTTATTGGGTGTACAACGATGCCGACAAGCGCGGCAAGGACAACACCGCACTGTGGGCGTTGGCGGTCGGTTGACTCACGATCCTAGCGTTCTTTGGTGGGTTCCTCGCGCTCGCAGTCTACATCCGGGATCGTGAGTGATTCTCGATGACGGCCTGTTCGTGTGGTAACACCCGAACCTTGATCCCCCCAGTCGCCATCGGCACCGATCAGCGCCTCGGAATAACCGCGCGCTCGTCCACCCGGAATCGCGGTCTGAACGTACCGGATCTGTGCGTGATTGAACCCGGGCACCTTCGCGATTTCTTCGTTCATTACATCGAGTTTGTGGAACTGCTTGATCCCACACTGGTCCGGAATCATCCTCGAGATGTCGTGTGCCAGAAACTCGTCGACTGTCTGTGTAATGAACTGAATCGAGAGATTGCGGTGACATCCCCGTGTGTGAGTTGGACCTGGAGCTCTCCCGTGACGAGCGGATTCAGCCGCCGTGAAAGGCCGACACGCTAATCAGTCTTCACCGGCAGTCTGCCTCGGTGACGACCGCTTCCAGGGCATCCAGATGGAAGGCGATAGCCTCCTCGCGTCCGACTGCTGGGTAACGAGGGTTCGTCACGGCCCCCGATGAATCGACCGCACTCTCCGCGATAGCCACTCCTCTGTGGATCGGATGGACCGTCGGAAAGTTCCTGATCTCCGCATAGCCGTCCCTGAATGCCTGCCGAAGCGGCTCTGGATCGTCAGCGTACCAGTCGGCTACCAGATATTCGGACTTGGCGACCGAGAGGGCTGGCGGACCTGCGAGGGGTACTTCCCAGTCCACCACAGCAGTGACTGATCCGTCCGCAACCAGCGCGTTTCCGGGGCGAAAGTCCCAGGGAAACAGCCGTGATGGGTGGCTTGACTCGACTGCCGGGGTATCGAACAGCGCATCCAGGTCGCTCCGAACCGGATCGAACGCCGGCGGCAGTCGGGCGAGCGCCCGGCGACCGAAGTCTCGAAACCATTGGCTGAAATCGGAGCGATCCGCGGTCAGGGATGACGTTTCTTCGGAGACAGATAGCCGGCCGAAAGCACCGAATCCGAACGCCTCGTGGAGGCGGGCTAACGCTTTGCCGAACCAGCGGGCGAGTCCACGCCGCGTCTCAGCGCTGACCGTAGTGAATCGTTCGTGTAGATCCTCCCCGGCGACATATGCGGTGAGCATGTATGCCACGCCATCGTGTGTTCCCGCCGCCAGCACTGGCGGAACCGGCACGAAGGTACGCTGCCGGATCTTCAACAAGAGCGCCGCCTCGGTTCGCAGCCACGTTCGTTCGCTACAGACCTGTATCACGACCGGGCCCCGTGCTTCGAACCGGGCAATAGCGGTCTGTTTGCGGTTCCCTCGGTTGATCCGCGTCACCCCGATCGGGGATTCCTCGAGCACTCTGAGCGCAGCAGCTGCTGCGGCTCGCAGGGACTCGGTTTCGAATGCCTCCCCGAGTGACGGTTCGTTCATCGGTCACCTCGAAGAACCGATGGGAGGTCGGCCAGCGAGTCGAGGACGTACTCGGGTGAATACGCTCCGGCGTCTTCGCCGTCGTGTAACCACGCGACGGCGAGGCCGGCGTTTTGCCCGCCTGCAACGTCGTATTCCACCGTGTTTCCAACGTAGAGCGTCCGGTCGGGTTCCACACCGAGAGCATCGAGTGCTCTGTCGAACGGCAACGTGTGCGGCTTCGCCCGAGGCAATTCCGCGCCGAACACGACGGTCGCCAAGCGATCCGTGATGCCGATCGCCCCGAGTTTTGTCCGCTGTCGGTCGGCCGGACCGTTCGTAACGACACCCACAGGGCCGACCTCCTCGGCCGCGTCCAGTGCCTCCCGGGCTCCGGGGGCCAGCGCCACCTCAGTGTCGTCGATGAGGGAGAGAAGCGCCCGGGCAAGCGCGAGCGGATCGACGTCGGTCCGGTCCTGTTGGGCCGCCATCCTGGCGAACCCTGCGCCGTAGTATCCGACTGGGTCGTCGTGATCGGGAGGGCCCGAGAGCGCGGCCCACAAGTCATCAGGCTTGCCGAACGGTGTCTCGCCTGTGCGGTCGAAGACCCGTTCGTACATCACCTCGCTGTCCTGAGTGCGGTGGCAGAGTGTCCCATCGAGGTCGAACAGGACGGCGTCGAAATCGCTCACAGAACGGCGTTCGGTTCGGCGTAGCAAAACCCCGACGGCATAGGCATCGATATCCTCCAGTCCCCCGGGGTATCGGATCTCACCCACCGTTCTGTGTCCGGGCCGTCAATCGGATTCCCCATCAGGCGTCTCACCGAGTTCATCAGGAACCCGTCCGCCGAGGGTGTTCCGGTTATGTGATCTCTCGAAATCTAGTTCGGGACCGGTCGGCACGATCCCACCCGGATTGATCTCCCCGTGACTTCGGTAGTAGTGCTCCTTGATGTGATCCATGTTGACCGTCTCGGCAACTCCCGGGAGTTGATAGATGTCCCTCGTGTACGCCCGGAGGTTCGGGTAGTCACTGATGCGGCGAAGGTTAGTTTTGAAATGCGTGTAATACACCGCGTCGAAGCGTACCAGTGTCGGAAACAGCCGTAGGTCTGCGAGTGTCAGATCTTCGAGGAGGAACCGCCGATCCGAGAGAATCGATTCCCAGCGATCGAGCGCCTCGAAGATACCCCGGACGGCTGTCTCGTACTCGTCTTGGGTCGACGCGAAGCCAGCACGGTAGACGCCCTTGTTGATCGGAGCGTAGATCGCCTCGATTACCTCGTCGATCTCGCCACGGCGATCCGCCGGGTAGAGATCGACGCCATCGTAGTCAGTGAACGCGACGGCGAGTGTCCGCATGATTTCGTCGGATTCCTCGTTGACGATCGTCTCCTCGCGTTTGTCCCACAGGACGGGTACGGATACCCGCCCGGTGTAGGAGGAATCCGCTGTCGTGTACACCTCCCGGAGGTAATCACTGCCGTTGACCGTATCGGACGTACACCCCGCTTTTGTCGGGGTGAACTGCCAGCCGTCCTCGGCTCGATACGGATCGACGACATCCATCGTGACCGCGTCGTCGAGTCCGAGGAGTGTCCGGGTGAGGACCGCGCCATGAGCCCACGGGCAGGCCCGGGAGATGTACAGATGATAGCGCTCCGGGTCGGGCGGATGACGCCCGCCTTCTTGCAGTTTGTTTCGAAACGCCGTTTCGTTGTAGTCAATCTCCGCAGTGTCCTCGTTCGTGATGTCTGTACGCCAAGTGCCGTCTATGAGTCGTCCCATTGTTGTAGGTTGGATCGTGATCGGTTCAGTGATCGATTCGGCCGGTCGTTTGCGTGTCTGCTCACTCGGAGTTTTCGTGTGCAACCGTTTTCCACAGCGATCCGGTTCCCCGAATCGACTCTTCGATTCTCCCTGCCGAGGCGAGGTCTTCGAGCCGCAGTCGTGCTATGTCGTCGCTGAGGTTGTACACCTCCGCGACTTCCCGGGTCGCAACCGGGCTGTACTGTTCAACGAACTTCGGGAGCGGTCGCGGAGGCGTCCGTTCGAGATCGGGGGCGACTGCCTCTATCGCCTCGGCCAGGGAGTCAAACGACTGAGATCCCGCAAGCTGCCTTTCGTCATCCCCGGCCTCGACTCGAAACGTCGGAAACACTGTCGTGCCCTGCTCGCGGGAGTGTACTCGGTCTTCTTCGAACGCCGCGCGTGCCCGATCACCGGCGAACGCCGCCCGGAACCGCTCGACGTCGAGACCGACGTCAGCGGCGAGATCGGTCAGTACCTCACGGTCGCCGATGTTCTGGCGTTCCGTGGCGATTGCCTCACGCAATCGTCTGAGATACCGGTTGGCAGCGTCGGTTCCCTGAAGTTCTGCGGCTTCGTAGGCGATACATGCCGGGTACGACGACCGGGGTGGGTTGGTTAGCCAGATGTCGGCATCGACGGGCATGCCGTGCTGTCGCGCAGCCGTCTCCCAGTGGGGCGCGACATCTGCAGGCTCCGTGATTCCGTTAGCGGCATCAGAGAACGATCCGAAATCTGCGACAAGTCCACCCATAACGAACCTGGTGTCGATCTGATCGCCGTACGTCTCCTCGATACGACGCAGGACGGGTTCAGCACCCCAGCACCACGTACAGAACGGATCAGTGAACTCGGTAAGCGTGACCTGCATGGAATCACCACAACCCAATGCCGAGGGCGTACGGCCACGTCGTGGCTGACAGTGCGAGAAAGACCATCGCACCCGCGGCGAGGCCGACGTTCTTCAGGAAGTGATACTCCTCGTTATCGCGTTGCATACCCGTTTCGTTCCAGAAGTCGTGCATTACGGGCGTGACGCCGATGAAGAATGCGAGGATTGTGATCGCCCCGAGAGCGGGATACGCACCGATGAGGATGGCTGCTGCGCCCGCAAGCAACGCGAATGAGGTGGCGGGCACCAGTAGCCGCGGGAGGGGCGCACCCTTGCTCGCAGCGTAGTCGATCGCTCCGGAGAGATCCAGCAAGTTCCCGAGCGCGAGGTATCCGAGGACTGCTGCGAACAGCGTTCGAGCGATCAACAACGCCTCTGCGGTCCCGGTCGCTTCGAGCGTCATCAGCTATCAACCTCCACTGAAATGTTGGTCAGTTGTCTATTCGTACTGTGAATGCCTTGCTTCAGCCGCGAATACGGTTTTACGTGCATCGCATTCGAGACGATGAGCGCCACCCATATAAATTATCAAGTAAATTATGTTTTACCGAGGGAAGTTGTGAATATCAGGTGTACCGAGGTATACCGGGGTCTCGCGATATCGTTCAACCAGCAGATAAAACGGCGAAGGGACCTACACCTACCCTCTCCGAAAATCAAAAAATACGATCTCGACGATACATCGAGTGTATGATGACGAAGATGTAACCGTTACTGCGATCAATCCACCGGGATGAGCACCCTTCACTTTTTTCTTCAATTAACGCAATTAACGAGTAATGACTGCTGACGACGAGCGACTGGCCGAACTGAACCCGGCGGTGTGTCCGACGGTCGAATCACTGAACGTCATCGGAACGCAGTGGCGTTTGAACGTGCTCTACGATCTTCAGGACGGCGAAAAGAGATTCAACGAGCTCAAGGAATCGACGGGGGCGAGTTCGCGAACCCTCTCGCAGACACTCGATACTCTCGAAGAGTACGGGCTGGTCACCGAGCGAACGGAGCGGGCGTCGCCGATCGCCGTTTACTACCGGTTGACCGAGAAAGGTGAAGCACTCGAAGCCGCCTTCGACGAAATCGACGCGTGGGCGCGTGAGTACATGGACGTAGCTGAACCGGAGATCCAGTCGGAGTAGACGGCATCACTCTACTTCACTCGGGGAGCAATACCCCGATCGCTACGATAGAGGGGAGGAAGGGACCGCGTTCCCACCGCCCTCCGGACAACACAACCCTTAGAAGTGCTCGTGGCCAAGACTGGAGCATGACTGAGGACGAACCACGGGACCACGAGTTCTCCGAGGGACAGGGCTTCGGAGACCCCTACGAGGGGTTCGATCTGGATCCGCCGGAACTCGACGTCGACCCCGAGATGGTCGATCCGGTCGACTCTCGGGTCGTCTCGGATACGCTCGACCGCCGACAAGTCCCGACCGAAGAGATCGACACCGAGGAACTGCTCGACGTCGGCCTCGAGTACATGCGGATCAACCGCCACGAGCAGGCGACCGACACCTTCGAGCGAGCCGCCCAGTTCGCCGACGACGACGGGATCGAACAGGAAGCCCGGATCAACAAGGGCGCCGCCCACGCCGAACTCGAGGAGTTTCAGGCGGCGATCGACGCCTACCGGGAGGCGTTGCGGATCGACCGCGATTCGGAACACGCCGCCTCGGCGGAGACGAACCTCGCGTACGCGCTGTGGAACTCGGGGCAGGGCGAGAAGGCCCTCGAGCACGCCGAACGCGCCGTCGAGATCGACCCCCGGTTCCCCCAGGGCTGGTACAACCGGGGCTTTTTCCTGCTCGAACGGGGGCTAGCCGAGGACGCCGTCTCCTGTTTCGACAACGCGCTCAGACTCGGCCACCGCAACGCCGAGATCTTAGAGGAGAAGGCCAAAGCGCTCGAAGAGATGGGCGAGGACGAACGCGCCGAGGAACTCGTCGAGGAGGCCGAAGAGATCCGCGGTGCGGCCGAGGACCGGCTCGTCGAAGAGCGATGACGGCGATGTTGCTCCGGGAGCGGTCGACGCCCGAGGGACTTTTGGTCTCCGTTTGCGACGCCGAGATCCTGGGTGAGACCTTCGAGAACGGCGAGGTTTCCTTGACCGTCGATCCGGAGTTCTACGACGGCGAGGAGGCCGACGCCGAGGCGGTCGCGACCAGCCTCGCGGAGGCCGCCGTCGCGAACCTCGTCGGTACCGAGTCGGTCGGGACGGCGATCGAACACGGATTCGTCGAGGAGGGCAACGTCCTCGAATTCGAGGGGACGCTGCACGCACAGTATCTCCGGATGTGATGTAACCAGGGCGCTGTCCCGGAGTACGAGCGGCGAAACCGGAGGCTCGCCCCGACCGAAGGAGTAACCAGCCTCGAACCCCAACAGGTAAATAATGAGTCAACAGGCCGAGACGCTCGACGTCGAGCGGATCCGCGAGGAGTTCCCGATCCTCGAACGGGAGTTCGACGGTACACAGCTCGTCTATCTCGACAACGCCGCCACCACCCAGACGCCGGAGCCGGTCGTCGAGACGATTACCGATTATTACCGCAACTACAACGCCAACGTCCACCGGGGCATCCACCAACTGAGCCAGGAGGCCTCGATCGCATACGAGGAGGCCCACGATCGGGTCGCGGAGTTCATCGGTGCCGACGGCCGCGAGGAAGTGATCTTCACGAAGAACACCACCGAGTCGATGAACCTCGTCGCCTACGCGTGGGGGCTCAACGAACTCGGCCCCGGCGACGAGGTCGTGTTGACGGAGATGGAACACCACGCCTCGCTCGTCACCTGGCAGCAGATCGCGAAACGGACCGGCGCCGAATGCAAGTACATCCCGATCACCGACGAGGGACGGCTCGATATGGAGGCTGCCAAAGAGCTGGTCACCGACGACACCGAGATGGTCTCGGTCGTCCACGTCTCGAACACGCTCGGGACGATCAATCCCGTCTCCGAACTCGCGGATATCGCCCACGACCACGACGCCTACATCACCGTCGACGCCGCCCAGTCGGTCCCGAACCGCCCGGTCGACGTGACGGAGATCGACGCGGACTTTCTGGCCTTCTCGGGTCACAAGATGGCCGGGCCGACCGGGATCGGCGTCCTATACGGGAAACAGCACATCCTCGAGGAGATGGAGCCGTACCTCTACGGCGGCGATATGATCCTGAAGGTCACCTTCGAGGACTCGAAGTGGAACGAACTCCCCTGGAAGTACGAGGCCGGCACGCCCATCATCTGTCAGGGGATCGCCCTGGCGGCGGCCTGCGATTACCTGGACGACATCGGGATGGAACGGATCGAACGCCACGAGGCCGAACTGGCGGCCTACGCCTACGAGCGGCTGACCGAAGAGGACGACGTCGAGGTGTACGGCCCCCCGGCAGATGACCGCGGCGGGCTGGTCGCGTTCAATCTCGAGGGCGTCCACGCTCACGACCTCTCGAGCATCCTCAACGACAGCGCTGTCGCGATCCGGGCCGGCGACCACTGTACCCAGCCGCTACACGACGTGCTCGGCACCGCCGCCTCCGCGCGGGCCTCGTTCTATATCTATAACACGAAAGACGAGATCGACAGGCTCGTCGAAGCGGTCCACGACGCCAGACAGTTGTTCGCGTAGTCGGCCCCCATACCCCGCGACCGGTGGTCTTTTGGGTTTCACGCCCCTTTTCAACGGTACTAATGGGAATCGGATCGGACATGTACCGCCAGCAGATCCTCGATCACTACAAGAACCCCCGCAACTACGGGGAACTCGAGGACGCGGACATCGAACACGTCGGGGAGAACCCGATGTGTGGCGACACAATCAAGATGTTCGTCAGGCTGGACGACGACGAAGAGACGATCGAGTACGTGAGTTTCGTCGGCGACGGCTGTGCGATCAGTCAGGCCTCGGCGAGTATGCTCTCGAACGAACTGCAGGGCCGCTCGCTGGAGGCGGTCAGAGGGATGGACAGAGACGACATCATCGACATGCTGGGGGTCGAACTCAGCCCGATGCGGATCAAGTGTGCGGTACTCGCCGAGAAGGTCGCCCAGGACGGGATCAAGATCCACGATGGCGAACTCGACGTCGAGGAGACGACGACCGAGTAAGCGACGGGACGTATACCGATCGACCGGAGGCCCGAAGCCGTGTCGGTCGGCCGGACGGCGGCCGATCCGGAGTGTGAGGCCGTCGTGGAAGCGTGCCGGGTCCCGAACGCGACCCGAGGACGGCGAGGCTCTCGCCGGGGGGATACCACGGGATCCAACGCGAGTACCTCCGCCGGCAAGAGGCGTTCCACCGCAAGGGATCGTTCACCGGGTGACCCGACGAAGGCCAAGCGTGGCCCTCACCCGTCCGTCGAACCGAACCACACGATCCGGACGAAGACCACCGCGGAGACGAGAAAACAGCCGCCCAGCCCCGCATACGCCACGACGAAGGAGGTCCGTTCGGCCGCGAAGCCGACGTACGACGGGCCGAGGCTCCCGAACCCATAAAAGAGTGCGCGCGTGATCCCGTAGTCGGCGCCCATCGTCTCGTCGTCGAGGGCGCCGATCAGATCGGCGGTCATCACCGGCCAGAACGTCACCATCCCGACCGCGAAAAGCCCCGTCCCGACGACGAGGCCGGGCCCCGTCGGAACAAAGAGGAGGATCGCCAGCCCCACGGTCCCGACGACGGGGGTCAGCAGGCCCACACGGCGGTGGCCGACCCGATCGCCGAGCGTGCCGACGGCCGGGCTCATGACGAGGCCGATGGCGAAGATGGAGGCGAAAGCCACCGTCGAGGCGGTCGGGGCGACGCCCAGATCGGACTGCAGAAGCGTCGGAAAGAAGCTGATCGAGCCCTGCCAGAGGAACATGTTGACACAGAACAACACGAGCAGGTACCGGAGCTCGGTGGTCACGAAGACCCGACGGAACGACTCGCCCGGCCGCAGTCGGACCCACGACGGCGTGTACGGCGCCGACAGGAACCGATGGAGCAGCCAGCCGACGAAAAGGAGCCCGCCGACCGCGGGGAGGAAGGCGGACCGCCAGCTTCCGACGGAAAGCGCCGCGATCGCGAGCCCAGCCGCCACGCCGCTGCCGACGTTGTAACAGGCCGAGATGACGCCGTATGCCCGCCCCCGTCTTGCGGTAAAGAGATCCGCGACCGTCGCCATGCTCGTCGGCTCGTAGAGGCCGATCCCGACGCCGATGAGCGAAAGCGCCAGCATGAACGTCGGGAAGTTCGGCGCCAGGGCGGCGAGACAGAGCCCGACCGACGCCACGAGGAGGGCGACCACCAGCACGGGCCGCCGGCCGAGCGTATCCGAGAGCCGCCCGCCCGGATACATCGAGAGGGCCCCGCAGGCCCACATCGCGGTCAGCGCCGCGCCGGCCGTCCCGGAGGTGATTCCGAACGTCTCGGTTATCGTCGGCAGAAGCGGCGAGACGACGAGCTGTCCGGCCAACAGCGCGACCGTCCCGAACGCGAGCGTCCCCAGCGCCCGCCCTCGACGTTCCTCCGTCCCCTGCTCGGCGTGGGTTCCGGACACGGACGGCGGTACGACGACCCCGCTTAGTAGTATTTTGATGTCCCTCGGCACCGATATCGGATCCGTCCCGGGTCAGCGGTACCCGAGATCGCGGAGCCGCCGTCGCGTCGCCGCGTCCATCCTGGCAACCGTCGTTTCGGCGTCGGTACCGTCGGTGCTCCCGTCGTCGTCCATACACGTCGATCCGACGCGTGCGCCGAATCGATCGAGTTCGGCCGACAGCGCCGCGGCCACCGGTCCCTCGGGATCGATCGGCGTCCCCTCGATCGGGCCGTCGTCGAGCCGGTAGGCCTCGTCCGGGAACCGCTCGTTTCGGATGTACTTCGCGTCCGGTCCCCGGACGGCCCACATCCGCGAGTCGAACCGCGGGTCCTCGAGGCCGATCCCGGCCCGTTCGGCCTTCGTCTCCAGCTGTCGGCGCTCGATGACGGGCCGGTGGTATTCGAGGAAGGCGTACTCCCCGCCCGGGATCGCCCGGCCCTCCGACATGAGCGACCGTTCGGGCTCGAACGGCCGGCCGCCGACGACTCCGGGGGCGTCGGTCGCGGCGGCGCTCTCGAGGACCGTATCGTAGAGGTCGAGACACTCGACCGTCTCGCCGGTCCGTCCGGGCGGCAGATCGGGGTGTTTGACGAGGAGCGGCACGTTGACAAGCGGGTCGTAGACCGCGAACTCGTGGCCGTAGCGGCCGAACTCGCCGTGGAGTTCCCCGTGATCGGCACAGACGATCACGACGGTGTCAGCCCACCGGCCGGTTCGTTTCAGCCACCCGAAGAGCCGGCCGAGTTGGGCGTCCATGTGCCGGATCTCGGCGTCATAGAGCCGGCGGATCGCGTCGAACTCGGCGTCAGAAACGGTCCGGACGCCCGCGTTGTGGACCTTCGAGTTCTGACAGACGGCCGTCGGGTCGACGTCCGGGGCGAACTCGGCGCGGTGTTCCGTCGGCGGGACGTACGGCAGGTGGGCGTCCATCAGGTTGATGAAGGTAAACCATCGCCCGTCGGCGGTCTCGATGAACGACCGGGCGCGATCGACGACCGCGGGCGTCTTCGAGTCGGCCCCGCGGGCGGCGAGCCGTTCGTGGAGCGCGTTGCCGAGTTCGACGAGCCGATCCGCGAGCGGGCGGAGCCGACCGTCGACGAGCCGACGCCAGAGGGTGGCCGCCGCCGACGGGACGGCCCCGCCGGGCAGCGCGCCGAAGAAGCTATCGTGGGCCTCGAAGCCGGCCGTCAGGCGGGTGTACGGCGTTATCCAGGCGTTCGAGGAGAAACAGCCGGTCCGATACCCCGAGGCCGACAGCGCCTCGGCGAGCGTCCCGACCCCCTCGGGGAGGTACGGCGACTCCTGGGTCGCCCCGTGTTCGGAGGGATACCGGCCGGTGAACATCGACGCGTGGGCGGGCAGCGTCCACGGGGCCTGGGCGATCGCCTCCTCGTAGACGAGTGCCTCATCGGCGAAACGTTCGAGTACCGGCGTCGTCGGGCGGTCGTACCCGTACGGCGTCAGGTGGTCCTTCCGGACGGTATCGAGGACGACGAACAGGACGTTCCGGCCGTCGGTGGGCGCCATCGTCCGGCTGGTTCGACCGGCGACGACAAGAAACGGCGGGTCGCCGTCGGATTCAACGGGTTCGCTCGCGGACGCCCGACTGGAACGCCTCAACGGTCTCATAGAGCGCCCTCCGGCGGCGTTCGAGATGCACGAAGTGGGTGCCGCCGTCGATCTCGGCGTAGACGGCCTCGTCGTCCGAAACGGCGAGCCGGTCGTAGACGGAGAGTGCGTCCGCCCGCGTCGCGGTCGGATCGAGCGATCCCCGGACGACGAGCGTCGGAACGTCGATCGCCCCGGGGTCGTACGGCGGGTCGCCGGCGCTGCCGTCGGCCAGGTCCGCGAGCGTCCCGTTCGGCGCGACGATCGCGTCCCGTCCCTCGACCCCCTGCCCGGAGGCGGCGAGCGACGCCCAGAAGGCCTCGAAGACCGGATCCGAGTCCGCGGTGCCGCCCCTGATCGCCGCCGGGGGGTCCGTGTGGACCTGCTCGTTCCACCGCGATCGGGCCTCCGTTCGGGACACCGTCCGTGTCGGCGGCGGGTCCGTGCGCATCCCCTCGAGCAGCGACGGGTCCGGCTCGAAAACCGGCGCGTACAGCGTTACCGAGGCGACCTCGGGCGCGTCGGCGGCCGTAAGGAGCCGCCCGGCGATCATCGTCCCCCAGGAAGTCCCCACCAGATGGACGGGGCAGCCGAACCGCTCGCGGACAGCCTCGATGGCGACCGCGACGTCGGCCGCCGCCTCCGGAGCGCGTGCCGGCGGCGCCTGCCCGTCGTCCTCGGCGTCCATCGCGGGCGGGCGGTCGCTGTCGCCGTAGCCGCGGATATCGACGGCGAACGCCGCCCGCCCGGCGTCGGCCGACCACACCAGCCAGGAGTGTTCCGGGGCACCCCGGGGGTCGAAGACGGCGCGGCCGGCGTAGGTCGCCCCGTGGACGAACACGACGGCAGAGTCGGGGTCGGTCGGCGACCGCTCCCGGAGGCTGATCGTGATTCCGTCCGTCGATTGGATCCGGTGTGTGTCGGTCTGCATGGTCTCAGATATCCGTCGTCGTGAGTACCTCCGAGTCGCCGACCC
The DNA here is from genome assembly GCF_024449025.1 of Natronomonas aquatica. Lineage (GTDB taxonomy): Archaea > Halobacteriota > Halobacteria > Halobacteriales > Haloarculaceae > Natronomonas > Natronomonas aquatica. The sequence continues at coordinate 127,041 of NZ_JAHLKM010000001.1, forward strand.
AATAGGAGTGAGCAGGGCCCCAGTCGGTGTCGACGGGCTCGGGGGTGCGCTTTCCGGCCCGGATCTCCTCGAGTCCCGCCAGGAGGTCGTCGATCAACGAGAGGTCCCCGCCCGACAGTGGCTCGTTGTGGCTGGTGGCAAGCGTCTCGAAGGCCGCCTCGTCCCGAAGCTCCCGGAGCCGACGGAGCGATTCGACGTAGGCGTCGAGGTCACAGTCCTCGAAGTGGATGTAGAGTCCGTACTCGCGGTGGACCACGTCCCCGCCGTAGAGCGTCGCCGTCGCCGGATCGAGGAGGCCGACGTGGCCGGGGGAGTGCCCCGGTAGCGGGACGACCTCCAGGGTCCGATCGCCGAGATCGATCGACCCGTCGGCCGGCAGCGCGGTCGCGTCGGCTGGCTCGATCGCGTACTCGTCGTGATCGACGCCGTCGGGGAAATCGTTGCCGGCGTCGAGCCAGCGCTCGGTGAACTGGGCGGGCCGTTCGGTGAACTCCTCGCTCAGGCTGTCGATCGCGACCCGGCCGTCGGCCGGCAACTCGGCGGGGCTGACGCGTACGTCCTCGAAGCCGGCCGCTGCGCCGATGTGATCCCAGTGGGTGTGGGAAAGAACGAGCGTGACCGGCGTCCCGACGAGCCCCGAGACGACATCGGGGAGGTCCCCGACACCGATCCCGGCGTCGACGAGGACGGAACGCTCCGTTCCCTCGATCAGGAAGGCGCCGTACGCTTCGGCCTCCGTGATCCGGTAGCTCCGGTCGGTGAGCCGCGTCACGTCGTACCATCCCTCGGCGGCGTCCATACGGGTCGGTGCGCCGCCGGGTACAAAAACTGTGCGTCGGTCGCGGTCCGTCCGATGAACATTTATGCCCGTCGGCGGACAGAGTATTAGACATGTTACACAGCGAGGGCCCGCTTTTGACGATCGATCTCGACGGGAAGACGACGACCGAAACCGACATCGGACCGATACAGGAGCGGTACATCGGAGGACGCGGCCTCGGGACGAAGCTCGCACACGATCGGATCCCGTTCGACGCCGATCCGCTCGGCCCCGAGAACCGGCTGTTTTTCACCACGGGGCCGATGCAGGCCTCCCAGATGAGCTTCACCGGCCGGATGAACTGTACCGGCGTCTCGCCGCTGACCGGCGGCCTGCTCTCCTCGAACGCCGGCGGGTTCATGTCGCGGCACTTCGCCGACACGGGATACGGCGCCCTTGAGGTGGCGGGCGCGGCCGAGGAGCTCACGATCGTCCACGTCACCGACGAGGGCGTCGAGTTCGAGGCCGTCCCGGAACTGGAGGAGGCGACCGTGCCGGAGACGACCGCCTACATCGAGTCCGAACACGGCCTCGAGAGCGACCACACGGCCGTCATCGGCCCGGCTGGCGAGAACGGGGTCCGGTTCGCCTCGATCATGACGACCGAGGAACGGGCGTTCGGCCGCGGCGGCCTCGGCGCCGTGTTGGGCTCGAAGAACGTCAAGGCGATGACGTTCGAGGGCGACTCGGCGGCGGAGATCGAGATCCCGGCGACCCAGGCCGAAATCCACCGCGAGGCCGCCACCGACGACCACATCATGAAACGCCAGGGGACGGTCGCGGTGATGGATCTGGCCAACGAGGTCGACGGGCTCCCCTCCTATTATTTCTCCGAGCAGTCCTTCGAGGGCGTCGAGGGGATCAACGGCGCCGCCGTCGAGGAGAAAAAGTACAAGAAGGGCACCTGCTCGGCCTGTGCCTTCGCGTGTAAGCTCCCGACGAAGGACGGGGAAGCCGGCGTCGAAACCGAAGGGCCGGAGTTCGAGGTCGCGATGGCGTTCGGCTCGAACTCCGGTATCGATGACATCGTCGAGGTGATGAAGTCCAACGAGCTGTGTGACAACTACGGGCTCGACGCGATCTCGGCGGGCAACACCGTCGCGGCGTATCTCGCCAGCGAGGACGAGTTCGGGAACGCCGAGTTGACCCACGAGCTGGTCGAGAAGATCGCCTACCGGGAAGGGGTCGGCGACACCCTCGCGGAGGGTATCGACCGCGCCCACGACGAGCTGGGCGTCGAGAACTGGTCCGTCAAGGGGATGGACTTCGCCGCCCACGAGGGCCGCGTCCTCCACGGGCAGGGCCTTTCGTATGCCGTCGCCAACCGCGGCGCCGACCACATGTACGCCACCTTCTACTCGGTCGAGTACCCCCTCGTCCCCGAGGAGGACGCGGTGGATCCCGAGGGCGCGACCGGGAAGGCCGACGTACTCGTCGAGCGGGAGAACCTGATGGCGCTGGCCGACAGCGGCGTCGTCTGTAAGTTCTCGAGAGACTACATGTCGCCCGAGCGCTACGAGGCGCTCTTCGGGGCGGACTTCCAGGAACTTCTGGACGTCGGCGCCCGAACGGTCACGCTCGAACGGCACTTCAACAACGAGCGCGGCTTCGACGCCGAGGACGACGACCTCCCGTACGACGTGCCCGGCCTTGAGGACGGCATCCGGGAGTACTACGACGCCCGCGGCTGGAAGGAAGGCGTCGTCCCCGAGACGGCGCTGCCCGAGGACGTCGCCAGCGCGGCCTGATCGATCGGCCGGTCGCCGTCAGCGGTCGGCGTCCCGCCGCCGGACGATGTTGTGCGACCGCATCGACAGCACCTTTTCGTCGGTGTAGGTGGACCGTTCGAACTCGACGTACCCCCGGTCGTCGCGGCTCTCGGAGGGCGTCCTGTCGGCGACCTCGATCTCGATTTCGAGCGTCTCGCCCGGACGCACCGGTGCGTGCCACCGGAGTTCGTCCATGCCGATCCCGCCCATGTTCTGGAGGCCGTCCTCGGGGGAGACGAACTCGGTGACGAACAGCCGAACCGACAGACAGAGCGTATGGAGCCCGCTGGCGACGAGTTCGCCGAACATCGAGTCCTTGGCCGCTTCCTCGTCGACGTGGAACGGCTGGGGGTCGAACTGCTCGGCGAAAGAGACGATCTCGTCTTTCTCGATGGTGTAGGCGCCGGCCTCGTACCGGTCGCCGACCGTCAGGTCCTCGAAGTACAGCGACATACAGGGGGTGTTTTCCCGTACCGACTTGTGTCTTTGCCCGCGATGACCGCCGCCGTTCGGGTGTGGTCGGTCGATGGAATCGTCCGAGCCTCTCCACCGTTGATCGGCCGAACGGACCAGAAAGAAGCGAGCCGCCGAGGAAAGCTACCTGGCGAGCTTTTCCCCGGCCAGCGAGAGATAATGCGTCACGGTCTCGCGGGTGAACGCCACGACACCGCCGGCGCCGTCGTCCGCATAGCGGGTCGAGGCGACACCCAGCCACGCGCGGAAGCGGTTGATCCCGCCGGCGACACCGTTGTCGAGGAACAGCACGACGATCAAAAGCAGAACGCCGAAGCTGAACTGCCAGTATTCCTCCAGCAACGGGAACTGCCGGATGATCCAGCGCAGGTACTCGTGGGCGAACGCGCCGAACACCGGCCCGAGGAACGAGTAGGGACCGCCGATGACGGTCATGAGGACCGGGACCGCCGAGAAGGACCAGTGGGCGTGGGCTTCGGGGTTGACCTGTCCGGACAGCGAGACGAGCAGGCCGCCGGCGAGCCCGGAGAACATCCCCGAGATGATGAACGTCATCCACTGGTGGTAGGTGACGTTGATCCCGAGCGCCCTCGCTCGATCCGGGTTCTCCCGGATGGCCTGACAGATCATCCCGAACGGCGACCGGACGATCCGCCACAGCGCGTACAGCCCGAGCGTCACGATGAAAAGCGCCAGGAAGTAATAGTGGAACGGATCGACGAGGCTCACCAGGCGGAACTCGGAGCCGAACAACTGGACCTCGCCCATGCGGAAGGTGAGACCGTCGGAGCCGTTACTCCAGGTGCCGTCGCCGAGCCCGAAGGAGTGGAGCAGTTCGCCGATGGTGTCCTGCAGGAACACCACGAAGATGGCCATGCTGAACGCGAGCGTGATAAGCGCGAAGTAGATCTCCTCTAACTGGACCGAGAGGTACCCGATGGTCACGGCGACGATCGTCGCGACAACGACCGACAGTGCCAGTATCAGTATCCAGGTGACGACCGGCGCGATGCCGCCGAACAGCTCGCCGAACCCGAGCGCGGGCGCGATGACTGTCGCCGTCTTCGCGGTAGTGTATCCGGCGACGGAGACGAACATCGCGTGTCCGAACGAGAGCAGGCCCGTGTACCCGTACAGCAGGTTGAACGCCACGGCGAACAGGGCGAAGATGAGCGTCCGGGTCAAAAGCGAGGTCTGGAACCCGCCGAGGAAGAAGGGCGCCGCGAGCAACAGGGCAGCGACGGCTACCGCTAGCCACGTCGTGTTGTCCGCTGTCGCTAGCCGATCTCTGAATGCGTAGCTCATTGTTGCCCCGAGTTACATTCCCGGCGGCAGGTCGCTACCTTCGAGCAGATCGAGCGCCTCCTCGCGTTCGATCTCGTAGGTCTCGATGTTCACCTGGCCGGCCCCGTCGTAGGGGACGTCGGCGTCGAAGGACGACTCGCCGATCACACAGGACGCGTTCGCCTGGTGGTGAGTGGAATCGAGGGTGATGGAGCCGCGCGGGTCGTCGTCGTAGGTGTACCCCTCCATGACGTCGATGAGGTCGTCGGGATTCGTCCCGCCGGCTTCCTCGATAGCGTCGGCGTAGATCTGGACCGCCGCCCACGTGCTCCCGCCGGTGAACGTGGGATACTCGGTGATGGAGTCGTCATCCGCGTAGGTTTCCTGGTACCGGTCGACGAACGCCTGATCCGCGTCGGTGTCGTAAGAGCCCGGCCAGTACCAACCCGAGTAGTGGACGCCCTCCGGCATCGTGTCGCCGAGCGCCTCGAAGTTGTCCGGGGAGGCCCCGATGGTGTCGAGGACGTCGACGACCTCATCGAACAGCCCAGCCTCGGCCGCCTGGTCCGTGAAGGTGACCGTATCGCTCGCCCAGAAACTCGTAAAGACGAGTTCGGGATCGGCGTTCATCACGTTCGTGATCTGCGGCGTCATGTCGCCCGATCCCAGTTCGGGGAACTGGGATTCGACGACCTCGTAGTCGAATCCGAGGCCGTCCAGATACGCCTGATAGTACTCCCAGGTCTGTTCGCCGTAGGCGTAGTCGGGGCCCATGTTCGCGATGCGGGTGATATCCGGGTAGTTGTCGACGGTGAACTGCGCCATCGCGTACGTCATGTGGGCCGTATGGGAGTTCGTCCGGAACAGGTTCGGGATCCCCGCGGCGGTGCCGTCCTCCTCGTAGTAGCTGCCGTAGGTCTCGGTGTCGTGCTCCGTTATCCACGGCGTCCCGATGTCGGTAAGCGTGATCGGGACACCGAGCTGTTCCCAGGTCGGGCCGGTGTTCAGCGTGACGCCCGAGGAGGTCATCCCGAGCAGCACGTCCGCTTCGAACTCCTGGACCAGGCTCCGGACCTGCGCCTGCGGGTCGTCGCCGTGGTCGCGGACCTCCAGTTCGATCTCGCGTCCGTCGATACCGCCGTCCTCGTTGATGGCGTCGACCGCGACCTGGGCGGCCGCTTCGGAGCCGGCCCCCAGCGCCTCGGCGAGCCCCGAGAGGAGATACGTCCCACCGATCCGGATCGGCCCCTCACCGTCGCCGTTCCCGCTACATCCGGCGAGAGTGACGGCAGCCCCGGATCCGGCGGCTGCGAGAAATCCTCGTCGGCTGAATCGACCCGACAGGTTGCTGTCGGACGTTGCGTGAGGTCTATCACCATGTCGAGACATGTCTATCGGTTGTTCACGGATATTATACAAATAAGTATTGGTTACAATACGGACATTCTGGATGGGGGCTATCGAAAAAGCGGAAGAAGATGGCCGTTAACACAGCGAAAATTTTAACCCGCAACTGACAGAGAGGTACTATAATGGTAAATGCTGGAATAGTACTCGACCAGATCCTCACCGGACTCAGCATCGGAAGCTGGCTGTTTCTGGTGTCGATCGGGTTGAGCCTGGTGTTCGGCGTGCTCGGCGTGTTGAACTTCGCCCACGGCGTCCTGTTCGCGATGGGCGCGTACGTGACCGTGTCAGCTGTTTCGAGCTCCATCGGGAACTTCTGGATCGGCGTCGTCGCAGCCGGGGTAGTCGTCGGGGTCCTCGGTATCATCATCGAGATGGGGTTCATCAGGCGGCTGTACGGACGCGCCGAGGAGGAACTCGAACAGCTGCTTTTGACCTTCGCGTTCGTCCTCATCCTCGAGGACGGTATCAGAATGGTGTTCGGCTCCGGGACCCGGCAAATAGACCCGCCGTCCGCCTTCGGCTTCGACATCGTGGTGGCCGGGTACTCGATGTCCTCCTACCGGGTGTTCGTCATCCTCGTCTCCTTTGCGGTGATGGGGGGGATCCTGCTCACGCTCAAGACGACGAACTTCGGTCGGCTCGTCCGGGCGACCTCAAGCGACCGCGATATGGCATCGCTGCTCGGTGTCAACGTCCCCCGGCTCTATACGATGGTGTTCTTCATCGGGGCCGCCCTGGCCGGTATCGGCGGGGCCTTCGCCGCGCCGCTGCAGTCGGTGACGCCCGCCCTCGGTGAAACCGTCATCATCGAAGCGTTCATCATCGTCGTCATCGGCGGCCTCGGCTCGTTCGTCGGCACCTTCTTCGGTGCCTACCTCGTCGGGATCATGATCGCGGTCGGGAGCATCTTCGCGGCCGGCGCGGGACAGCTGTTCCCCTTTATCGCGCTCATCCTCGTGTTGCTTCTCAAGCCGGAGGGGCTCACGGGAGGTGCCAACACGTGACGACGGTACTGGAAACCGAAGGGCTCGAACGCCGCTTCGGGAAGCTTCTGGCGGTCGACGACGTGACCGTCTCGATCGACAGCGACGACGTCACGAGTATCATCGGCCCGAACGGGGCCGGCAAGACGACGTTCTACAACCTCCTTTCGGGACGGCTCAAGCCGACCGGCGGGACGGTGCACCTCCGGGCCCACGACGGGACGGACCTCGTCGAGATCACGGGTATGGAGCCGTTCGAGATCAACCGGAAGGGGCTGTCGCGGGCGTTCCAGATCAACAACATCTTCGAGGGATTGAGCGTTTCTGACAACGTCCGTATCGCCCGCATCAGCCGTAACGACCGAACACTCGACGTCCGCTCGGTCGCACGGGACGACGAGGAGTTGACCGCGGAGGCCCGGGAAGTCATCGAGATGGTCGGCCTCGAGGAGGTCGCGGAGACCAAATGTGCGAACCTCTCGCACGGCGACAAGCGAAAAGTGGAGATCGCGCTCTCTTTGGGGACCGACCCCTCGGTCGTGTTGCTCGACGAGCCGACCGCCGGGATGAACGCGACCGAGACCGAGAAGATGGTCGATCTCATTCGCGACCTCAACGAGCAGACCGACACGACGTTCGTGCTCACCGAACACGACATGGGGGTCGTGTTGGGTATCTCCGATCGTATCCTGGTTCTGGACGGCGGGGAACTCATCGCCGACGGGACGCCGGAGGAAGTGATGCAAAACCAGCAGGTTCGTGAGGCCTACCTCGGGGGTGAAGCATGAGCGCGCTCGAACTCGAGGACGTCAACGCCTACTACGGGAACAGCCACATCCTGTACGATCTCGATTTGCACGTCGATCAAAACGAGGTCGTCGCGCTCCTGGGGCGGAACGGCGCCGGCAAGACGACGACGCTTCGGTCGATCACCGGGACGATCCCCCGCCGGGAGGGACGGATCGACTTCCGGGACGAGAGCATCGTCGACGACTCGGTAGACGCGATCAGCAACAAGGGGATCAAGCTCGTCCCCGAGGAACGGCGCATCTTCCCGACGCTCACCGTCCAGGAGAACCTCATGCTTTCGCGTGACTCGTGTAAGGGCGAGAGCCGTCCGATCGAGGAGATGTACGATATCTTCCCGATTCTGGACGACCTCCGGGGGAACAACGGCCAGAACCTCAGCGGCGGGGAACAGCAGATGCTCTCGGTCGCGAGGGCGCTGGTCCAGAGCCCCGATCTACTGTTGCTCGACGAACCGACCGAGGGGCTGGCCCCGGTCATCGTCGAGGACCTAGAGGAGATCCTCAAGGACATCGTCAGCGAGGACGTGACGGTCCTCATCACCGAACAGAACGTCGAGTTCGCGCTCGAACTCTCCGAGCGCGCCTATATCATCGAGAGCGGCGAGAACGCCTGGGACGGGACCATCGAGGAGCTTCGCGACCGCGAGGACCTCCTCGAGAAGTACCTCTCTGTCGGCGTCGAGGAGTAGCGCCGACGCTTTCTCCCGACCGGTTCATCGCGATCGATCAGACCTCGACTCCGTGGTATTTCAGGTAGCCGTCGGTGAGAAGCGTCGAGTAGAACGACTCGATCCGCCCGTCGTACGGCGGGGCGATATCGAGCAGTTCGTCGGCGACTGCCCGGCGTGTCGCCTCGATCGAGCCCGTCGCGTCGTACAGTTCCATGACGCGCTCGTCGAAGCGATACAGCGTCTCGCGGGCGGTCTCGAAGGCCGCCGCCGGCTCGCCCGACCAGACGCCGAAGTGCGGGAAGACGATCCGGTCGGGATCGAGTGCCTCGAGCCGGTCGATCGCCACCGCCGAGTCCTCGACGTCGAAGTTCGGCAGCGTCGAGGGCGGGGTCCAGCGGTCGGCCTCGGCGAGATACCCCCCGAGGCATTCGGCGGCGAAACACAGCCCGCGCTCGGGGTTCCAGACGGCGAAATGGTCGGGCGAGTGGCCGGGCGCATAGACGAGTTCGAGGGTGTTCGAGCCGATATCGACCGTTGTGCCCGCCTCGGGGACCGGAACGATGTTTCCCTCGGGGACGGGGCGCTGTTCGCCCATCGCCTCGAACTGTTCGCCCATCGCCTGCCGGCTGCTCTCGATCAGCTCCGAGGGGTCCGACAGGTGCGGTGCGGTCATCTCGTGGATGTAGACGTCGGCTCCGGGAGCGTACTCGAGGAGATCGCCCGCGCCGCCGGAGTGATCCGAGTGGACGTGCGAGAGAACGACGTTCGCGAGGTCCTCGGGCGGCACGCCGACCGCGTTCAGTCCCTCGAGGACAGCATCGACCGTCGCCGCCGCGCCGCTGTCGACGAGCGTCGGCTCGGCGTCGTCGAAGAGATACACCGAGGTGAACGAACTGTCGAACAGTCCGGTGTCGATCCCGTAGACGCCGTCGGTCACCTGAAACGTGTCCATGCGGGCGGTAGCCGGCGTCAGTTGTAAAGTCGTTCGGTGCGGGCTCCGGCCGGACCGTTACCGGCTACCGTACAGTTTTTATAATATTGTACAATATAAACATAATACATGGCCGGCGTTTGTCGAATAAATACTATATTGAACCTCTTTCGGACTCGAAAGCCACAGTCGCGAACGGTATCCACAGTTAATATTGTATTATTAACCCAAAACTATTAACCGACAGGGACCGTAGAAAGGGCCGATGAGTTCAGAGATCGAGCCGATCCCGTCCGAACCGATACAGCTGACCGACGAAAGCGACCTCGAGAGCGCGGTTTCGACACACGAGGTCGTCCTCGTCGATTTCTACGCCGACTGGTGTGGCCCCTGTCGGATGATGGAGCCGACGATCGAGGCGTTGGCGGCCGAAACCGACGCCGCCGTCCTCAAAGTCGATGTCGATCGGTTTCAGGGGCTCGCCGGCCAGTACGGGGTTCAGGGCATCCCGGCGCTTTTGCTCTTTGCGGACGGTGACCTCGTCGAGCGCTTCGTGGGTGTCCAGCAGGCGGACGATCTTAAACAAGCGATCGTCCAGCAGACGGGATAGATGCCCGAGACGACCCGCGTGTGGCTCGTCGAGCGGACCTACTCCGACGACGAACAGAACCTCATTATCCTCACGTACGCGACGCCCGACGGTCACCGGGATTTCCGGAAGGAGCGTGCGCTGACGAGCTTTACCGGCGCTTCGAGACGAACCCCGGTCAGCCTCGAGGTCGAGGAGACGAACCTCGGCGTCGTGGCGGATCCGGAAACGAGATCGCGGTACGCCGACGAGGTATCCCGGATGGCGGCGAAACACGACCCCGACGCCGCGTTGTAGCGGAGGGCTCCAGACGGGCCGACGGGACGGGCGCAGTCAGTTCTCGACGGCGGCACGGTCCCCCGCCTGATCGTACTTTTCGCGGAACTCGCTGATGAGCTGTCCCATCTTCGCGTACCAGTCGTTGAGCATCCGCTGCATGTCGTCGGCGACCTCGTCGGCGTCGGTGGGGCGGAAGACGTGGTAGTAGCCGCCCTGCTCGTAGTTGACCTGCTCTTTTTGAACGAATCCGCTCTGTACGAGCCGCTGTATCGACCGGTAGGCCGTCGAGCGTTCGCGGTCGACCGCCTCGGCGACCTCGTCGACGGTCAGCGGTTCGGACCGTTCGGTCAATACCTGGAAGATCTCCATGTCGAGTTCCTTCAGTCCATGAACACACTCGAGCAAGCTCTCACACTGCATATCCTGCTTGAGGTATTCGCTCATTGCGTCGGCCATGATACCTGTGGTAGTGGTCGTTTCCTCATAAGTGTTTGCACACATAGCACAATATTAAACCGCGGGCGGAACGATGAAGCCGAACGCGTCCGTAATCCTGTCTATGCTCGGACCGCAGCTGGAATCGTCCGTCACCGTCGGCGGCCGACCGATCCGGAACCGGCTGTACCGCGCGCCGCTTTTGGAGTGTGCGGGTAACGGGCCGGAGGCGGTCGAGACGCTGATCGACGAGCTCGAACCCGCCGCGGCATCGGGAGCCGGACTGATCCATCAGGGCGCGACGATCGTCCGCGAGGCCGGCGGCTGTGCCGCCCCGGGGATGACCCGCGTCGCCGATTCCGGCTTCGTCGAACGGCTCGAGGAGCTGACCGAGGCGGTCCACGCCCACGGGAGTGCGATCGCGATCCAGCTGGAGTACGGCGGACTCCGGAGTATGGAGGTCTGGCACGCCGGCTACCGGCGATCGAACCCCGGCCTCGAACAGCTCGTCGTCTCGAGACCGCCGTGGATACTCCGGTCGCTGGATCGGGTCGGCTTTCTGGACCTGAATCCGAGGGTGATGGACACCGACGAGGTAGAGGCGCTGGCGGCGGATTTCGGTCGCGCCGCCGCCCGGGCGGTCGAGGCCGGCTACGATATGATCCATCTGGCGGGCGCGAACATGGGGATCATCCAGCAGTTTCTCTCGCCGTTCTACAACCGCCGCGAGGACGAGTTCGGGATCGACCCCGAGGTCGGGTCCGGCGTCCGGTTTCTCGAACGCGTCCACGAGGAGATCCGCGATCGGGCCGGCGACGTGCCGCTGATCACGAAAGTTCCTTCGGAGGCGGCCGCCCCGGCCCCGCTCCAGCCCCGGCTCTCGGATGCGGACGCCATCCGGACGGCCGCCCGTCTGGACTCGATCGGCTACGACGGGGTCGTCCCGGTCCGCTGTTCGGTCTTCTGGGATATGAGCATCGTCCGGGGGGCGTTCCCGGCCCGAGCCTGGCGCGACCCGACACTCAAGGAGGGCTATCGCGAGGCGTTCGGGAGTCGAACGCGAGCGACGGCGGTCGCGGCCGGCAACTGGCTCCAGTCGCGCCGGTACGACCGGGAACCGGGGTGGAACGCGGATCTCGCCCGGCGGGTCCGGTCGCGGGTCGATATCCCGGTCTTCCTCGAGGGGGGTCTCCGAGAGCGAGCGGAACTCGACAGCTACCTCGGCGACGCGGCCGACCTCGTCGGGATGGGACGGCCCTTCTACGCCGAGCCCCGGCTCCCGGCCAGACTGCTGGACGGGCCGGCCGATACCCGGGCCGTCTGTGAGGACTGCAACAACTGTGCGGTCGCACAGGCGGCGGGCGCGAGTGGGAACTGCCGGACGCCGTCGGTACTCGAGGAGGCGGGAGCGCTCCGAAAGCGGGGCGCATACGACCGGACCGGTAACGAAAGGGACGACGGCGATCCCACTGAATGAGAATCCGCCAGCCGTTCACGTACAGCCGATCCATAGAAAACATACGACCGGATTACACCATGACAGACACCAGAGGCCGCGTACGGTCCCACGTCGAGACCAACCCGGGGGTGCATTTCAACGCCGTGAGCCGGAACCTCGACATCGCGACCGGACAGACCCAGTATCACCTCCGGCGGCTCCTCCGGGCGGAAACCCTCCACAGCGAGGAGATCTGCGGCCGGACCCACTACTTCCCGGACGGGTACTCCGAACGGGAGCGGGCCGCGATCGCGCTGTTGCGCCGCGAAACGACACGGGAGCTCGTCATGCTGTTGCTCGACGGCGGGGAGACGACGCCATCGACCCTCGCCGAGGAGCTGGACGTCGCCCGCAGCACCGTCGAGTGGCACCTCTCGAACCTCCTCGAGTACGACCTCGTCGAGAAGGAATACGAGGGGCGAACCGTCTCGGTTCGACCGACGCGACCGGAACTGCTCAGGGAGACGCTCGTCGAGATCGATCCGACTCTACCGGACCGGCTCGTCGATCGGTTCTCGCGGCTCGTCGACTCGCTTCTCGAACAGTAGCGGCGGATCGACCGTTCCGGGTCCTCTTTTCATACACATACCAGACAACATATACTTTTGCCGTCCGTTATTCCACGTATGGACAGCAAGCTTCTCGACACGGCCGATCGGACTCGACGGACGATCCTGACGACGGTCGCGGTCGGCGGGATCGGGATGCTCGCCGGCTGTCTGGGCGGCGATGGGGAGGGCCCCGACCCCGTCTCTCTCGATCAGGGACAGTCGTGTGATTACTGCAACATGCGGATCGAGATGCACCCCGGGCCGGTCGGGGAGGCCTTCTACGGTGGCGACGCCCCGCCGTCGCTCCCCGAGGACCGCGAGAACGGTATCGCCCGGTTCTGTAGCTCGAGCTGTACGTACAACTACCTCCTCGAAAACGAAGAGCAGGGTCACGAACCACAGATCGCCTACGGAACCGACTACTCGAGCGTCGATTACGAACTCACCGACGACAGCGGGACCACCGTCATCAGCGCCCACCTGAGCGCCGAGGCGTTCGCGGAGCTCCAGGATCTCAACTTCGTCACCAACAGCGACGTCGAAGGCGCAATGGGGAGTTCGCTCATCGGGTTCACCGACGCCGACGACGCCGCCGCCTTCGCCGACGAGCACGGCGGCGAGATCCTCACACACGACGACATCACCCGTGAAGTGTTGTCCGGGCTCAGTGCGTAGCCCGACCGACGAAAACGGGACTATACTTCGTTACCGGCGGATCGCGACGGCCGCGACGGCAAGCGAGCCCGCCCACCAGACGCAGAGTCCGAGGACGCTCGCGGGCGGAGAGGCCGTCAGCGGGGTACCGTATCTTTTAGCCGTTCGAATCCGATCCGGAATCTGCTCCGAATCTTCGACACAGTCCGGCGCCCGAGGCCGGCGATGACGGCCAGGCTCACCGCCGTCCAGCCGGCGAGCCCGGCGACGGCGACCGGGACGTCGATCGTGCCGCCCTGATCCGTCGCGACGCCGACGACCGACTCGAGGACCAGCCCGCGGTAGGCGGCGTTGGGACTGACGGCCAGCGCCGTCCCGAGCAGGTCGTCCTCGATGACGCCGGCGGTGAGCCCGATCAACGCCAGCAGATCCCCGCCAGCGACGACGACCACGAGGACGGCCAGGGCGGCCGCAAGCGTCGCCCGTCCCGTCCGGACGAGGACCGACGCCGCCATCGTCATCGCGAGCACGGCGGCGCCGAAACAGATCGTCAGCGCGATGAACCGGACGAAAAGCACCGGCGAGTCGACGCCCTGGTGGGTGGCAAAGACCGACGAGGAGGGGCCGCCGATCCTCGAGACGGCGAGGCCGACGACCGCAAGCGGTGTGCCGACGATCGCGGCGAGACCGACGAACCGACCGGCGAAGACGCCGACGGCCAGCGATCGATCGGAGACCGGATAGGTCCGCAGCACCGACCGGTCGTCGTTGTCGCCGCTGAAGGCGCGGTAGCCGAGCGCGACGGCGACGAGGGGGACGAGCAACTCCAGCGGCAACAGGAGATCGACGGCCGTCGGGACGTAGCCACCTCGGATCCCGCCGCCACCCCGGAGGACACCGAGGAAAACGACGAGGAGTCCGAACGACAAAAGGAGGTAGCCGCGCGTCCGGACGACCGTCGATATCTCCCGCCAGGCGATCGGACCGACGCCCCGGAGACGGCTCATCGGTCACCCCCCACGACGGCGACCTGTTCGGTGTCTTCGACGACGGCGTTCAACACGCCGCGCAGCGAGTCGGCGTCGAACGCCGCGCGGAGTTCCTCGACCGTCCCCGCTGCTGGGACCGTCCCGCGGGCGAGAACGAGCACCGAATCGGCGGTCTCCTCGACGAGCGTCATGTCGTGGGAGCTGAGAAGCACTGTCGTCCCCGCACCGGCCATCTCCGCGGCCGTTTCGAAGACGTTCGCGCTCATGTTGGGGTCCAGTCCGCTCGCGGGTTCGTCGAGGACGACCAGCGGCGGATCGCCGACCGTCGCCTGTGCGATCCCGAGAAGCTGTCGCATGCCGCCCGACAGCGCCTCGACGTTCCGGTCGGCCGCCGCCCCCAGCCCGACCCGATCGAGCAGCGGTTCCGGCCCGGAACCGTCGACGAGCGACGAGTAAAAAGAGAGGGTCTCGGCGGCGGTAAAGCCCGGGCGGAATGTCGGATCCTGGGGGAGATAGCCGATCGGTCTGTCGGCGTCGGGACCCTCATAGGAGACGGCCCCGGACGTCGCGGCGAGATCGCCGACGAGGATCCGGATCAATGTCGTCTTCCCGGAACCGTTCGGTCCGATCACCGCGACGACCGAACCCGAGGGGATCGCCGCCGACACTTCCGACAGCGCCCGGACAGTCCCGAAAGATTTCGAGACACCGTCGAACCGGAGCACCGGGTCGTCGGTCACGCGGCGCACACCTCTCCGGGATCCGCACTGCCGTCGGCGATCCGTCGGGCAGTCTCGAGTCGGTCCGGGTGTACCGGCGTGTCGCGGGGAGCAGCGTCGATGACGCTCTCGCCGCGCATCCCGGGGACGGATCCACGGAGCGTCCGGAGGCCACGGACGATCGGGGCCGCCGCGAGCGTCCGGGCCGCCTCGGTCCGGTGGAGCCGTCCGTCGACCGGATCGGTCGGGCTGTACCGCCTGTCGAGTCCCTCCGCGCCCTCCCAGTAGTTGCCCTCCTCGCCCTCGCTCCAGACCCGAAGCGGGCCGCTCGTGGCCCGAACGTGTCGGTCGTTGTCGGCGACGTCGTTGCGGACGACGACGCTCGTCGGGAAGACCGAGGAGGCACGGAAGCCGACCGCGTTGCCGACCACGGTGTTGTCGGCGTACAGCGAGTTCCGTGCGCTCGTCCGGATCGCCTGGTCGGTGTCGACGACGACGTTTCCTCCGATGTACGAATCCGATCCGCTCGTCGAGATCCCCTGTTCGGTGTCCGTGATGACGTTGTCCGCGATCGCGTTCCCCGCCGGACTCGTCATGATGGTAATCCCCGACAGCGCCTGTTCGCTCGCACAGTTCCCCGAGAAGAGTCCGTCGGAGGTGTACATGAAGTGTGTGCCGAACCGGCCGTCCACGAACCGGTTGTTCCGGATCACGATCCCGTCGGACCGGTGCGTGTAGACCCCGTCGCGCCCGCCGTCGAACGTCGAACGCTGTATCACGGCGGGCGAGCGGATCGTGACGACACCCATGAACCCATCGCGCCACTCGTCGGTCCCGTTGACCCGAACACCGTCGACAACGGCGCCTTGCGTATCGCGGAGGATAATTCCAGACGCCGGGGTGTCCATCGCGGCGCCGGTGACGAGCAGTCTATCGACGCCGTCGGCGGTGATCGCGGCGTCGGAGTACCCGTAGGCCGCCTCTGTCTGACGGTCCCAGTCGGAGCGATCCTCGTCCGGGATGTCCTCCGGCTGGAGCGATTCCCCGACACCGGCGATCGAGACGCCCGAGATAGCGACATCGTCGGCCGAGACGGTGACGACGGTCCCGTTGCCGTCACCGACGATCACTGCGTCCTCGCCGGAAAGCGTCACCGAACGGTCGATCTCGACCGGACCCCGGTAGGTACCGGGGGGAAGCCGGACGACGGTGCCAGCCTCGGCGTTTTCGAGCGCGGCCGAAAGCGTCGGCGCGTCCTCGCCGACGACCGTTCCGGTCGGTCGATCGAGGAGTTCGAAGGCCGAATCGACGGTTTCGTTCGCCGCAGCGTGTTGGGCGTCGATCCGATCGCGTGCGTCCGATCCGTCCGAAGGCGGCGCCTCGAACCGGCCGCGCTCCTCCCAGCCGACGACCTCGCCGCCGTGGGTCGACGCGAAGGCGGCCGCCCGATCCTCCTCGTTGAAGGCGACCGGCGTCGGCCCCGAGGGGATCCTGGCGGCGCTGTCTATCACGAAGACTGCCTCGGCGGCCGGGATCCACTCGCCCGTGTACTCCCCGACGAGGAATCCGGAGTCGTCGAGGGAGACGTCAGGGGGGGCCGTCTCGACGTAGACGACCTGTGGGTAGCCGAACTGCTGGCTGACGAGCGGGTCGTCGACCGCGGCGGCCGCGAGCCCGATACCGCGATAGCCGACGAGGTAGGGATACTGCGAGTACGCGATCTGTGCCCTGGGTACGACCCGTTCCCCGAGGGTCCGCTGTTCTTCGAGTGTCAACCCCATCGCGACGGTTCGATCGAACTCGGCGGGGTCGGGGTCCGAAGCTCCCGGGGCGACCAGAAACGACACAGCACCGACCGAGGCGAGGAGACAACAGACGACCAGGACTGCGACTCGGATCGCCATAGCGAACCGAGACCTTCGAGACGAATAGGCGGTTTGGTTCGACGGTCGAATCACGGCTCCGAAAGTCTAAACTCGAACCGCGCACCGCCGGGTTCGGATTCGCCGACCGAGACGGCCCACCCGTGTGCCTCGGCGATCTCGCGGACGATCATCAACCCGAGACCGGTCCCTTCCTCGTCGGTCGTGTACCCGCGTTCGAACACCTTCTCGCGTTCCGGTTCGGGGATCCCCGCCCCGTCGTCCTCGACGGCGAACCCCTCCGGGAACCGTGTGACTCGGACGGTGATGCCCGTATCGTCGTCGGTCTCCGCCTCCGGCCGATCGCTCGTGGAGCCGTGCTCGACGCTGTCATCGGCCTGCAGCCGATTGCTCGTCGAACCGTGTTCGACGCTGTCGTCGGACTGTGTCCGACTGCCCGTGGAGCCATGCTCCACGCTGTTCCGAAACAGGTTCTCCAGGAGCTGTCGGAGCCGATCGGGGTCGGCCCGGACGGTGGCGTCGGCTCCGTTCCCGACGTCGATCTCGAGGGTCCCCTTGTCGGTCTCGACGGTACTCCAGGCGGACCTCGCGACGTCGTCGAGCGAAACCGCCTCGAGGTCACCGATCGACTCGCCGGACCGGGCGAGCGCGAGCAGCGTATCGATGAGCCGATCCATCCGATCGAGCGCGTCCGCGGCCCGATCGAGCGCGTCCGGTTCGCCCTCCCGGGCCAACTCGAGGAAGCCACGGGCGACCCCGAGCGGGTTCCGGAGGTCGTGGCTGACGACGCTGGCGAAGGTCTCGAGGCGTTCGTTCTGTGCCTCGAGTTCCTGTCTGCGGTCGGCCCGGTCCATCGCGGCCTCGACGTTCGCCGCCAGCGTCCGCGAAAGCGAGAGATCAGAGTCGTCGAAGGCATCGGCCGACTCCGAGCCGATCACCAGCACCCCCCACTCGCCGATCGGGAGGAGCAGCTCGCTACGGATCGGGGAGTCGCCTCTGTGGACATCGGATCGGGTGTCCGAGCGGGCGTGAACGTCGCGGACGAACTCCGGTTCGCCCGTCTCGAAGACGCTCCAGACGACCGTCTCCCCTCGCTCGAGGGGCGCCGCGTCCCCGAGGATCTCGCCGGCCCGTTCGGTTCGGGCCGCGGGTTCGAGACGATCGGTCGAGGGCTCATAACGGAAGATTCGGGCGGTCCGGAACCCGAGCACGTCGTCGACCGAACGGACGGCCCGTTCGGTGATCCCGTCTGGCGAACCCACCTCCATCAGCTCTCTCGTCGCGTCGTGAAGCGCCGCCAGCCGGGATTCGTACCGGTGCTGTCCGGTGATGTCGGTGTATACGGCGTAGCCGTCGATGGCCGCTGCCGGGGTCTCGAGGGGGATAGCCTGCATCCGGAAGGCCCGTTTCTCGCCCGAGGCCGTCAGCCGAAGCACCTCCTCTTCGACGTGGCGGCCCCGGCTGGCCCGCTCGCTTATCGTCTCGGCCCGGTCGTTTCGCTCCGGCGGAACGATGACGTCGTCGATCACTTCGCCGACGATGTCCTCGTCGTCGATCTCGAACGTCCGACGGAAGGCGTCGTTGATCCGCCTGACGACCGGCCGCCCGTCGACGAACTCGACGGCGGCGATACAATCGGAGCTGTTCTCGAAGAGCGTGGAGGTCCGGTCGCGCTCGACCCTGAGTTCTGTCTCCCGTTCGAGCCGGCTGCCGTCGTAGACGCCGATCAAAAGCCCCGCGAGCGCGCCCATCGCGACGACGTGGCTGAAGACGACCAGCGGTTTGAGATCGCCCTGGAGGATCTGGAAGTAGTAGACCCAGCCGGTGATCGCGAAAAGCGCCGCGCCGCCGAAGAGACACCAGCCGGCGATCCGCAGGGCGAACCCGGCGTAGGGCATCCGCCCGATGACGAGAAGCGACCCGACGACGATCAAGGCGAGATCGACCCCGATCGGGACTACGTTCTCCAGGAGGGTCAGATAGAGCGGATCGCCCTGAAGAACGGCGTCTTCGTAGATATCGAAGACCGTCACGACGGATAGCACGGCACCGAGTGCGGCAACGATGATCCCGCCGAGGAACCGCTCGGAAACGTCGCTATCCATTACGCCGGCTATGTGCACTACCGTATAAAAATGTCGTGAATGGGGTGCGTGAGCGAACCGACCGCGTCTGTGGGGGGATCACCCGTCCCACCGGCGGTACAACGCGTGTTCCCGCGCGATCGGCCCGATCTCGTCGGGCCCGTAGACGCCGTCCTCGGTGACGATACCCGAGACGGCCGGCGGCGGCACGCGTTCGAAGGTGGGATTGTAGACGGCGAGGTCGGCCTCGCCCCCGTAGACTGCCGCCGCCGGCCCGAACTCGGGGTCGAACTCCGTCCCCGGAACGATCTTGTCCCGCGAGCAGACGGCATAGCAGTCGATTCCGGCCGCCGTCCCGGCCCGCATCGCGGTCCGGGAGCCGACCTTGTTGATCACGCTCCCGTCCTCGAGGACGGTATCGGCGCCCACGAGGACGGTATCGACGGTTCCGTCGGCGAGGAGACCCTCGATCGCGGCGTCGACCAGGAGGGTCACGTCGGTTCCGGTTTCGTTTCCGGTCTCAGTTTCGGTTTCGGCCTCTGTCTCGGCCAGTCGCTCGGCGATCCCGACCCCCTCGCGGGCGGGGCGCGATTCCGCGACGAACACCGCATCGGGGCCCGCGGCTTCCAGCGCCGACCGAACCGTCCCCGATCGCGACAGCGTGAACACCCGATCGCCCAGGCGGGAAGCGGCGCGTTCGGCCGCCGCCTCGTCAGCACGGACCGCCGCCGCACACGCTTTCATCGCCCGATCGCGGACCGACCCCGGGTCCGAGTCGGCCTCCGCCATGACGCGGTCGATCCGGGTCCGGACGACGCCCATGCTCGGACGGGCACGGCACAACTCGCGGGCGGTCGTGGCGACCGAATCGTAGCCCTCGCCGGTCGCCGCCGCGGCGGCCGCCCGGTCCCGGAGCGTCTCGAGTGCCCGAAGCGAAACGTAGCTGGCCCCGTGATCGGTGTCCTCACGGACCGTCGGGATCGACGGCGCGACCGCGAGGTACGCCTCCCACAGCCCCGGAGCCGTCTCCCGGTCGAGCAGCGCTGGCGGCTGTACCCACGCGTGGGCCGCGAACGAACCGTCCGAAAAAAGCGACAACTCGCGGGTATCACACTCGAAGAGGTACGGCCGGATCGTCCGGTCGGCCGAGCCAGCGGTGGTCCCGACGTCGATCGGATCGGCGCTCCGGACGAGCGTGGCGGCGTCGGTATCATCAAGCGCCGAGACCGGCCGCCGCCGATCGCGTCCGTCGGCAGTGGATCGGACCGAAACGGCATCCCACCGTACCGGCGGCGCGTCCTCGTGACGGACGATGGGAACCTCCGTCCCGTGTCGGAAGAACCCGACGGCGATCTCGCCGTTCATAGCGGAGGCTCGGCTCGCGGGGGTTTATATTCCGGGTCGGGAAGGCCGGCAGCTCGGAGGTGTCTCCGGTACCGGGTTCCTTTTTGTTCGTCCTCCCCCTCTATTGCGGTATGGAGACCTTCGCTATCGAGGGATTGCCGGAGATCCGGGGCGGCGACGATCTGGCCGATCTCGTCGACGCCCGGGCCGAGTTCGAGGACGGCGACGTGCTCTGTCTCGCGAGCACCGTCGTCTCGAAGGCCGAGGACCGGAAGGCCGATCTCTCGGCGTTCCCGGCCTCAGAGCGGGCGGAATCGATCGCCGGCCGCCTCGAAGCGGTGACCGGCGAACCGAAGGACCCCCGCTTCGCGCAGGCGGTCCTCGAGGAGAGCGAGGAACTGCTCACCGAAGTCCCGTTTCTCCTCGCGGTGACGCGGTTCGGCCACGTGACGGTCAACGCCGGGATCGACCGCTCGAACGTGCCCGGCGCCGAGTTACTCCTGTTGCCGGAGGACCCGTCCGCCTCGGCCGACCGTCTCGCGGCGGCCCTCGGCGTGCCGGTCGTGGTGACCGACACCTCCGGGCGGCCGTTCCGGTACGGCCAACGCGGTGTCGCGGTCGGCTGGGCGGGGCTGCCGGCGGCCCGCGATTGGCGCGGCGAGACGGATCGGGACGGCCGGGAACTCGACGTCACTGTCCAGGCGGTCGTCGACGAACTCGCCGCGGCGGCGAACCTCCTTACGGGCGAGGGCGGCGACGGCACGCCCGCGGCCGTCGTCCGCGGTTTCGAGTTCGGCGACCACGCCGGAAGCGACGACCTGTTCCGACGCGAGAAGGACGACATCGTTCGCGAGGCGCTCCGCGAGTGGGAGTTCGGAGCATGATCGGGATCGAACTCACCCCCGAACATCCGGTCGACCGCATCGGCGAACTCGGTGCGGCCGCCGAAGCCAACGGCTTCGATACGGTGTTTAGCTCCTCGCATTACAACAACCGCGACCCCTTCATCGCGCTGGATCGAGTCGCCGGGCGGACCGACGACGTCCGGCTCGGACCGGGCGTGGCCAACCCCTACGAGACCCATCCGGTGACGCTCGCCTCCCGGGTCGCCTCCCTCGACGAGGCGTCGGGGGGGCGGGCGGTCTTCGGGATCGGCGCCGGCGATCCATCCACGCTGGAGAACCTCGGCGTCGAACACGACCGGCCGCTCCGGCGGGTACTCGAGTCGTTCAAAGTCGCCGAAGATCTCTTCGCCGGCCAGCGGGTCGATCACGACGGCACCTTCCGGGCGACCGACGCGGGGCTGAACTTCGAGCCCCCGAGCGAACGGATCCCGATCTACGTCGGCGCACAGGGGCCACACATGATCCGGATGGCCGCCAAACACGCCGACGGCGTGCTATTGAACGGCTCACATCCGAAGGACTTCGCGTGGGCGGCCGAACAGGTCGAGGCCGGACTCCAGGAACGCCCCGAGGAACGCGGGGCGTTCGACTTCGCCGCCTACGCCTCGGTCTCGGTCGCGACCGACGGCGAGGCAGCCCGCGAGGCAGCCCGCCCGCCGGTCGCGTTCATCGCCGCCGGGGCGGCCCCGCCGGTGTTGGATCGCCACGGGATCGACGGGGAGCTGGCAGGGACGATCGGCGATCACATCTCCGCGGGCGACTTCGAGGCCGCCTTCGGGGCGGTCACCGAGGAGATGATCGACGCCTTCTGTATCGCCGGCGAACCGGCGACGATCGAAAGCCGGATCGACGCGGTACTGGAGTACGCCGACAGCTTCGTCGTCGGCTCGCCGCTGGGGCCGGATCTCGATGCGGCGGTCAGACTGGCTGGTTCGGTTCTTCCGAGCCGGCGAGACCGCGCCTGATCGCCGTGACGATCGCCCCGAGCGTGACGATCCCGAAGACGCCGGCCGAGAAGCCGACGAGGATCGCGCCGCTGAGCAGCATGGCCGCCACGAGCGGATCGACGCTGGCGATCTCGAGGAACTGTTCGATTGCACCGACGGTGTTCTCCCGTAATCCCGTCTGAATATCAACCATACCGAGTGTTGGCGGGCGCACCTACTTGTGTGTATCCGTCTCGCACGACGGAACGGTTGAAGTAGCCGCACACAGTAGACGGCAGTATGCGCGAGACCTCGCTCGATGACTTTCTCGGCGGGTCGGGCGACGAAGGAGATGCGCCGACAACGGGCGAGGACGACGGAGACAGTGAAGCGACAACGGACACCGAAAGCGGGTCGAGCCACCGCGAAGACGGAGCCGACGGGGCGAACGATCCGAGCGGGGAAGAGACGACGGCCGAGCGATCCCCCGAGTCTGCGACGGCGACCTACGCGTGGACGTCCGTGGGGGCCACCTGTGCGGGGTGCGGGACGACGGTCGAGCGTCGCTGGCAAGACGACGGGCGGCTCGTCTGTGCCGACTGCAAGGAATGGTGATTACACCGCCGCCTCGACGTTAGCCCTGAGCCGGAGCGCGAGCGTAATCAGAAACGCCGCCGACATGACGAGAAAAACGGTGACCGCGCCGGCCACGAGCGTCGGCGGCAGCCCGACGAGCGCCCCGCCGTCGAGCGCGCCCGCCGCGCCGAGACACGTCAACACGGCGATAAACCGAACGAGCAGGCTGTCGACGACGGTGCCGCCGGCCATCGCCTCGGCCCGCGTTCCGGCGGCAAACGAGATCCCGTAGGCCGCGAAGGCGACGCTCGCGACGGCCTGGATAGCCTGGACGGCGACTGTCAGCCCGATCGAGATGACCACCACGAACTCGACGAAGACGATCCCCATAAACGCGGCTTCGAGTAGCCGCGCCCGACCGTGGGAGAGCAGCGTTGCGTTCGAATCGGCGTCCCGGTAGGGGAGCCGGTAGTAGAGCTCCCGCATCGAAAGCGAGAGCAGGATGATGAAAAACAGCTGAGAGACCTGCCGGAGTCCCGTGAGCGCGGCGTCCGAAAGGAGGGTCGACCCGAGCAGTTCGTACCCGCCGAAGACGGCATAGACCATCCCGATCCCCATCGCGACGACGACGTATCGCCAGATCTCGACCGAGAGCGTGCCGCGTCGGTCGTTCAACGCGGCGTAGACCGTGGTGACACCGCAGGCAACAAAGAGGACGACGAAGGCGAGAAACCGCGCGAGAACGCCCGACCCGACGACCGTCGGCTCAGCCATCGGCGTCCTCCGTCGCGGATCTGAACGCCGTCATCATTTCCTCGACGGTCTGGAAGCGTTCCGGCTTTCGGTCGGCGAGACAGCGGCGGAGGAAGCTCTCGATCTCGGGGAACCGCCGGTCGATGGCGGCCGGAATCGAGAGTCCGTCCTCGGAGTCCGAGTCGGGTCCGAACGGCGGCTCTCCGACCAGTGCCTCGTAGGCGACGATCCCGAACCCGTAGACGTCCGTAACGCCGTCGACGACGCCGGGGGATCCGTGATCGACGTGTTCCGGGGCGAGATAGCGCGCCGACACCGACTCGAGCGGCGCGGTCTTCCGGAGCAGGCTCACGTATCCCCAGTCGGTCACGCGGGGAAGACGCCACGCGTTGGGCTCGGTGAAGATCGAACTCCGGACGATCGATCCGGGTGTCAGGCCGCCGTGGATCACGCCGCGTCGGTGCGCGAAACAGAGCGATTCCGCGACGTTCGAGAGCGTCCAGACCGCGGCATCGGGCCGTCCGTTCCGGCCGAGTGTCGCGACACCGTTGACGTCCTCGTAGGCCGTCACGACCCACGGCACGGGATCGGTCCCCCAGTCGACGACCGGGAGGATCGACTCGTGGTCGTCGATCGATTGCCACATCCGGATCCGCCGATCGAACGTCGATTCGAAGTCGCCTTCCTCGGGCGGTCTGAACCGTTTGAAAATACCTGGTGCAGTACCGCCGTCGGGTGTCCGGTAGCTGACTTTGAAACTCTCTACGGCTTCATCGCGATAGATCGTCCCGACGGGCGTATACTGATCGTAGTCGTAGTCGACCGTCGAAGGGGCGACCGGCCGTTCGGTCGGCGGCCGTCGTCGATCCGGCTCGGAGCCGGTATCGTAGACCTCGGTCCGCCTGCCGCCGCCGATCCATCCCCACTCGTCGCTCTCGGGTCGGCCCATCGCGTCCCCGTCAGCCTTCTCGTCGTCCGTCGGTGTCCGCACGACCGTTCGCTCGGCGAGTTCACCCCAGAGGGCCGCCCGGCACCGCCGTGCCGTCTCTTCGTCCATCGATCGGAGTTCGCGCTCGATCCTCTCCGGGTCCGCATCCGCGATGTAGGCGAGCGCCCGCGTCACCTCGGACCCGATCTCCGTGTCGTCGAGTCGGTCTACTATTTTTGAGACGTACGAGAGCGCCCGGCCGGGCGTGTCGGTCGCGACAATACCAAACACCCACGCCGCGCCGATCCGGACACGTTTCGCGTCGCTCTCGAGGAGTTCGAGCGTTCGATCGAGGTCGCGATCCGGGAGCGTCCCCGGATCGTCGAGCGCCGCCGAGAGGATGCGGTTCGCATCCCGGCGATCGGCGTTTTCGATGTTCATTCTCGTTCCGGCTTGCCGGTGGGTCCCGTCCGGATACGGCGGATAGGCAGGCCGTTTTGAATACGGTTGTGGTGGATTCGAGTGCCGAACCGGAGTCCCGAGCGGAAAGCCCCGCCGGGACGGCATGGACCCGACAACGAAAAGACCCGCCCGCCCCAACTCCGGGTATGCGAATCGCCGTACCCAACAAGGGGCGTCTCCACGACCCGGCGCTGGAACTCCTCGAACGCGCCGGGCTCCACGTACAGGGCGAGGCCGAGCGGAAGCTCTATGCCGACACCGTCGACCCGGAGGTCTCGATCCTCTTTGCCCGGGCGGCGGACATCCCCGAGTACGTCTCCGACGGGGCGGCGGCGCTCGGTATCACCGGCCTCGATCAGGTCAGAGAGTCCGAGTCCGACCTCGTCGATCTCCTCGATCTCGAGTTCGGGGCCTGCCGGCTCGTCCTCGCCTCGCCCGAGGACGGCGGCGTGGGATCGCCGGAGGAACTCTCCGATGGCACCGTCGCCACGGAGTTCCCGACGATTACCCACGAGTACTTCGAGACCGTCGGCGTCACGCCCGATATCGTCGAAGTCTCGGGTGCGACGGAACTGACGCCACACGTCGACATCGCCGACGCGATCGTCGACATCACCTCGACAGGGACGACGCTCCGGATGAACCGCCTTTCGGTCGTCGACGAGGTGCTCGAGTCGTCGGTCCGGCTCTTCGCCGATCCGGAACTCGCCGACGACCCCAAACTGACACAGATCAAGACAGCGCTGCGGTCGGTGCTCGACGCCGACGGCAAGCGGTACCTGATGATGAACGTTCCGGCGGACTCGCTCGAAGAGTTGAAAACGGAGATCCCGGGGATGGGCGGCCCGACGGTGATGGACGTCGCCGACGGCGAGACGGTCGCCGTCCACGTCGTCGTCGACGAGCGGGAGGTATTCGAGGTGATCCCGGACCTGAAGGCGGCAGGAGCAAGCGACATCCTCGTGACCGAAATCGAGCGGCTGATACCCTGAACCCGGATCGGTCCTGCCGAGGAACGGATCAGACCCGCCGGAATTTCTGGAGAGTTCGCACGCCGCGGTCGATGCCCGTGTAGGCGTACGACGTTTCGCCGACATAGAGGTCACCAACCGAGTCGACGGCGACAGCGTGGGGCGCGACGAAAAGCGGATCCTCGGGGTCGGCCTCGTTTCCCCACCGTGCCAGGAGATCTCCGTCGGTCGTGAACACGCTGACCCGTCTGCAGAGTTCGGCGACGTAGACCGTTTCCCCGTCGATGGCCACGTCGGTCGGGCGGATCAGGTCGGTCCACTCCCCGAGGAAGCGGCCGTCGGGATCGAAGCGCTGGATCCGGGAGTTCTCCCGGTCGGTCACCCAGATCCGGCCCGCATCGTCGTGGTGGATCGAATGCGGGAGCCGGAACTCGCCCGGGCCGGCGCCCGGGGCGCCCCACGATCGGCGCAGTTCGCCGTCGGGGCCGAAGACGTGGACGGAGGCGTTACCGTAGCCGTCGGAGACGAATATCTCCCCGGAGTCGGGCACCGTCACACCGGTCGGTCCGTTGAACGGGCCGGCCGCCCGGTCGATCGAGGCGATCCGCTCGAAGACGTCGTCGCTGTGGCGGTGGCCCGTCTCCGAGGGGTCGTTCTCCGTGCCGAGCGTCAGGCGGTGGTCCCCGTCGGGGGTGAACGTCCGGACGGTGTGGTTGCCGTCGTCCGTACAGTAGACCTCGCCCTCGGGGCCGATCCCCATCCCGTGGGGTCGACCCGAAAAGCACCCCTCGCCCCATGAGTCCAGAAACCGCCCCGCGGCGTCGAACTTCAGCACCGGGCGCTCGCTCCGGTTCAACACGAGGATGTCGTCTTCGTCGATACAGACTCGACCGACGTCGACGAACGAATCCACGTCGGGTAACTCGGCCCACTCGTCGAGGAGTTCGTAGACGTGATCGTCGTTACCGTAGCGCATGGGAGAGGCTCCGTCGGGGACCGACTTAACCCTATGCGGCCGTCCGATGGGGGTGGATATCGGCCGACGCCGCCACGTCGTCCTATGGCGTGTCAGCCCGGATACCGGCCTCCTCGAGGGGGTCATAGGAGACGCTGTATCCCCCCTCGGTTTCCCGAACCGCCGAAGCGGTGTAGAATCGGATCGCCGTCTCCTGTTTCGTGGTGACAGGGACGTCGTAGTTGTCCGCCTCGTATTCGAAGGTCTCACCCGCCGAGCGCCGTGTTTCGACGAACGCGCTGTGGTCCTCCAGCCGCCGTTTTGCGATCCGCCGGGAGTATTCGGGGACCTCGTCGACAGTTTCCTCGAACCGCCGGAGGAACGCCTCGTCGAGTTCGTATCCGACGGAGTTGCGGCCGGCGACCATCGCCGCGAGCGAGGTCGTCCCCGTCCCCCAGAACGGATCGAGGACCGTATCGCCGTAGACGGAGTACATGTTGATGAGCCGGTAGGGGATCTCGAAGGGGTAGGCCGCGGATCGGTCCCGCAGTTCGCCGTCCCCGAGCGTCTGTATCTCGCCCCTTACGTCCGTCCAGAGGTCGGAGAACCATCGGTTCCGCTCCTCCCAGAAGTACGCCGACTCGTAGCGGCGCTCGGCGTTCGGCTCGAAGCGCCGGCTCTGTTTGCCGTTGCGGAAGACGAGGAGGTACTCGTGTTCCAGCGTCGCGTAGGCGTTCGGCGGGAGCATTCCCGACCCCATGAACTTCGCCCCCGAATTGACGGGCTTTCGCCACAGGATCTCCGGCAGGGGCTCGAACCCCAGTCCCTCGAAGGCGTCGACGGTCCGGGAGTGGTTCTGGAAGACGCGGAAACTGCCGTCGACCGTCCGGGTCGCATCGCCGACGTTGATACACGCGATCCCGCCGTCGACGAGCACGCGGCTGACTTCCGCCCAGACCGTCCCGAGTTCCTCGTGCATCCGATCGAAGGCGGCCCGCCCCTCGCCCGCCTCGAGGGACTCGCCGATCGCGGGATCGAGATCCGAAAAGAGCTCGTCCCACATCTCGATCATCGGATACGGCGGCGAGGTGACGACCAACTCGACGGAGTCGTCCTCGAGTTCCGAGAGCGACCGCGAATCCCCCGTCACGACGCGGTGGGTGGTTTCCATCGAGTGTCGATAGCGGATAGCGGTCCCTTAACGTTTCGTCAGCGTCGGTTGGCGGGACTCCCTCGCTGAATTAGGTGGGAGTCTCACCGGAGGAAGACGGTCGGCCTCGCTTCGCTCGGCCGCTGCGACTTCCAGGGTTCGAATCCGGTGCCGTTACTGCTCACTTCGCCCGCAGATAACGGGCACGGTGGGATTCGAACCCACGGCCATCGGATGTCTCCCCACACCGGAACACCGGCGCGGTTAGAAGTCCGACGCTCTGTCCGAGCTGAGCTACGTGCCCTCAAGTCCCGATACTCGCGGGGCGTTCAAAAGCGATACGGGTTGGCCCGACAGGACCGAACCGCACAACAAAGGCTTCAAACGCACGCTCGTCCTACCGGAATGCGAATGCGAGTCATCGGAACTGTCGGACTGGCGGGCAGCGGGAAAGGCGAGTTCGCGGCTGTCGCCGAGCGACAGGGGGTGCCCGTCGTGACGATGGGGGACGTGATCCGCGCCGAGTGTCGCGAGCGCGGGCTCGATCCCGCCGGGCACCACGGCGAGGTCGCCTCTACGCTCCGCGAGGAGAACGGCCCGACGGCGATCGCCGAGGCGTCGCTTCCCCACATCGAGGCGGCACTGGAGGAACACGATACCGTCGTCGTCGACGGGATCCGTTCGGATACGGAGGTCGACATCTTCGAGGAGCACTTCGGGGAGGATTTCGACCTCGTGGGTATCGAGGCGCCCTTCGAGGTGCGCAAAGAGCGGATCACCGAGCGGGGCCGCGACGACACGGAGGACGGCGAGGGCCTGGCCGCCCGCGACGAACGCGAGTTGGGGTTCGGCCTCGGTGAGGCGTTGGGTCGGGCCGACGTGACGATCGAGAACACCGACTCGCTGGAACGGTTCCGCGAGCGCGTCAGGGAGGTCCTGGGATGATCTACAGCGTCGACGTCGAGATCACCGCGCCCGTCAAGCCGACCGAAGTGACCGATCGGGTCGCCGACGCGATCGGGAACCTCTTTCCGGAGGCCGAAACCGAGTCACACCCGGGCGAACTGCTGGCGAGAACGCACTCGATGGAGCACTTCTCCGAGCGGCTCCACGAGCAGGCGATCCTCGAGGCCGCCCGCGGGGCCTTCTTTTCGAACCGCGAGGGCGAGACGTTCAGCTTCGATCTCAAGAAACAGGCGGCCTTCGAGGGGAGAGTCAACTTCGCGGTCGGCGACGGGAGCGAACTCGGCGATCTACACGTCCGGGTGACGGTCGAAGAGCCGGACATCGAGGCGTTTATCGACCA
The DNA here is from genome assembly GCF_024449025.1 of Natronomonas aquatica. Taxonomy (GTDB): domain Archaea; phylum Halobacteriota; class Halobacteria; order Halobacteriales; family Haloarculaceae; genus Natronomonas; species Natronomonas aquatica. The sequence goes on from NZ_JAHLKM010000001.1 coordinate 156,149, forward strand.
CATCGCGCCGCCGACCGAAGGGGGCCGGCCGATCGAGTAGCCGACCCGCCTAGCGCTTCCAGACGTAGACGATGAGGGCGACTATCCCGCCGAGCAGCGTCAGGAGCGTCAGTATGCCGACACCCAGCCCCCACAGCAGGGCGTTGTCCTTGCCGCGTTTCTCCGCGTCGGTATACACCCAATAGGCCATCGCCGCTGCGATGACGAGGACGAAAAGTCCCATCGTGAAGAACCGGGGGCCACCGACGCCTATAGCCTGTAGAACCATCATTATTCCCGAGGTTGAATGTGACACTGGATAACGTCTCACTATGGTTGATCAGGCGATTAATCAGCCAGTGACGACAGCGGGGGGTTCCGGTCGCGGGGTTCAGCGGCCGGCTCTTCGGGCGTCTCCCGCATCACCGGAAAGCGAATCGGACTCTCGGCGGAACGAACACCGACCGCTACTCGCAGTAGGCGTTCTCCCTGTCGGTGAGGTTCCTGAGCCGCTTGCGACACGTCGGCTCGAACTGTCGCTGGGTGCGGGCAGACGGCATCCGGGGCGTCTCGTCGGGGGCCGCCCACGGGTCCGGATCGCCGCGGGCTTCGATCTCCGTCGTGGGGCTGATTGTCGGCTGCGATTCGGTCGTCGTCTTGGGGTTCGTGCTCATTTCGGTTGGGGTTCGGGAGTAGTCGTCGGCCGTACGTTCGGAAAATAAGTCAGCGTACACGTACGCCGAGCGCGAGCAGTAACCCACGGTCGCAAGCGGTGTCTCGCATGCGGTTCGCTATATTACATGATTGTTAATAAGGATACCGATGTCGGGTCGAGAGCGGGGGTCGAGACGCCACGCCGCCGGCGGACCAGTCCCATCGCTCACGGCTCGTAGACGACGATCGTGGCCTCGAGTCGACCGTACGGGATCTCATAGCGGTCGGTCGGTTCGAAAGACAGCAGTTCCGGGGCGGTCGTGAGCGCGACGAACCGGTCGACGCTCCCCGCCGGGAGCCGCTCGCAGAACGCGGTATAGAGGGCCCGAAGGTCCTCGCTGACGCGGATCCCGAACGGGAGGTTGGTGACGACGCAGTCGGCGTCGATCGACGCTTCACGGGCATCGGCGGCGACGACATCGATCGCCTCCGAGAGACCGGCGGCCTCACAGTTCTCGCGTGCACACCGCCGCCACTTCTCGCGGCGGTCCCGGGCCTCGATATCGAGAGACGCCGGCTCGGGGACGTGTTCGTCCCGGAGTGCCCGAAACCGCTCGCCGTCGTAGTCCGGCAACGCCTCGAACATCGGATCGAGATCGGGCCGTGGGATGCGGTCGGCCCCGGCCAGTGCGGCCTCGATCGGGATCGTCGCCGACCCGGCCATCGGATCGACGAGCCGGTCGCCGGCGTCGTACCCGGCGATCTGTAACATTGCGTACGCGATCGTGCTCCGGAGCGGCGCGTCGTGCTCACAGATCCGGTAGGGCCGTTTGTGCAGCGAATCGCCGGTCAGATCGACCGCGAGGGTAAAACGGTCGTCGTAGAGGTACGCCTCCAGCCGGACGGTCGGATCGTCGAGATCGACCGGGAGCCGCGTCCCGGTCGCCTCCCGATACGTGTCGATGACCGCCTGTCCGACCCGGTCGGCGACGTCCATGCTGGTGAGCTCGTGGGTTCCGTGTCGGGTCCCGACGACGCCGAAATCGGCCTCCGGCAGCCGTTCGGCGATAGCCGCCCCGGCGGTCAGCCGGTATACGTCCTCGAGGCCGTCGATCGAACCGTCGGCTAACACCGCCATGACCCGATGGAGGCTCCGGGCCCGGTAGTGGAGCGCGTACACGTCCTCCCGGTTACCCTCGAACTCGACGACCCCGCGGTGGTGGACCGAGGCGTCGGCGCCGACAAGCTCGGCCAGTTCCTCGGCCGCGATCGCCTCCAGCCCGCCGTTCGTCGTCGCGAGCAGTCTCACGGCAGTCGTAGCGACCGCCCGGTGAAAAGCGTCGCGCCGGGTCGCAGGAGAGACGGTCGAACCGTTACGGAAGTCTATCACGAACGGAATCGGTCCGGAACCAGGTCCCGGTCGGGAGACTGCACGGCGATCCGACGCTGTCACCGTCACCAGTTCAATGCCCTCCGAGAGTTCGATCCAGACGGGATCGAAACGCGGGGGCATCGAGAGGTGTAGGTTTATTTCCCCCGCCGCGTCGATATGTGGTATGAGTCGTCCGAACACAGGGGAGGCCGTCTGACGTGACCCGCGAGATCGACGCCGTCGAGGCACGGGAGATACTCGACAACCGGCTGGAACCGACACTCCGCGTGACGGTTCGAACCGAGGACGGGACGGCCGGACAGGCGGACGTCCCGCGCGGTCGTTCCCGCGGCGTTCACGAAGCCGTCGATCTGCGGGACGGCGGGGATCGCTACCGGGGAAAGGGGGTCAAAACCGCGGTCAGAAACGTCGAAGAGCGGATCGAACCGGCACTCGTCGGCCACAGCGTGACCGATCAGGCCGGGATCGACGCGCTGCTTCGGGAACTCGACGGCACCCCCGACGGATCGAACCTGGGCGGAAACAGCTTGACCGGCGTGTCGCTCGCGGCGCTGAAGGCGGGAGCGAAATCCCACGACCTCCCGCTGTACCGGTATCTCGGCGGGCCAGCCGCGACGACGATCCCGATCCCGCTCGTCGATCTGATCGAGGGGGGCGAACTCGGAGCCAGCGGCCTTCCGTTCCAGGAACACCAGATCGTCCCGACCGGGGCCGACAGCTTCGGGGATGCGATACGGATGTGCGCGGAGGTCTACTACGAACTCGGCGACGAACTCGCCGAAAGCCACGGCGAAAGCGCACTGAGCGTCGGCGACGAGGGGGGATACACGCCCGCGACGATGACCGATCCCCGCGACGCCTTCGACAGCATTCTCGACGCGGTTCGGGCGTGCGGCTACGAGGACGTCTTCGAGTTGGGGATCGATGCGGCCGCGACGCATTTCCACGATCCCGACGACGGGACGTACCGGCTCGCCGACGGGACCTACACGCGCGGCGAATTACTCGAGTTCTACGCCGAACTCGAGGAGACGTATCCGCTGGTCTCGATCGAAGACCCCCTCGAGGAGGACGATTTCGAGGGGTTCGCGACGCTTTCCGATCGACTCGATGCCCAGATCGTCGGCGACGACCTCTTCGTGACGAACGACGAGCGGCTGCGGAAGGGGATCGACATCGGTGCCGGCGACGCGCTGTTGTGCAAAATAAATCAGGTCGGGACGGTGAGCGAAGCGATCGAGGCGGTCGAAACCGCACGGGAAAACGGGTACGCGATCCAGGTCTCCGAGCGATCCGGCCAGACGGCCGACACCTGGCTCGCGGAAGTCGCGGTCGGACTCCGCGCGGCCCAGATCAAAACAGGGACGACCCGGAGCGAGCGGACCGAACAGTACAACCGCCTGCTCGAAATCGAAGCGGAGTGTGACGGCGGGTACGCGGCGTGGCCACGATGAGTTCCGGCGACCGGGACCGGTTCGTCCAAAACAGCGCCCGGCTGCTCGGCCACGGCGACCGGGCCGGCCGGCGCGTGGTGCTCGATATCCTCGAAGACACACTCGAGGCGCTTCGCCCGGCACGGCTGATAGATGACACCGTAAGCCTGGAGGGGGACGACCTCTCGATCGACGGCACGGATTACGATCTCGATGGATTCGAGAGCCGGTATCTCCTCGCGGCCGGCAAGGGTGCGACGGCGTTCGCCCGGCCGCTGTCCGAATCCCTCGAGGATCGGCTGACGGACGGGATCGCCGTCGACAAACGAGACCAGACGAGCGAGATCGCCGGCGTCGACGTGCTCGAAGCCGACCATCCGATCCCCTCGACGGAAAGCGAGCGGGCGGGCGAAGCCGTCCTCTCGATGGCCGATACGGCCGGGACCGACGACCTCGTCCTCGTCGTCGTTACCGGCGGGGCGTCGGCGTTGCTCTCGACTCCGCCACCGGGGGTGACGGTAGCCGAACAGGCGACTGTCACCGAAACGCTCCTGCGGGCGGGCGCCCCGATCGAGGACATCAACGCCGTTCGGAAACACGTGAGCCGGATCAAGGGCGGACGGCTGACCGAGCGGCTCCGGCCGGCGACGGTCGTTACCCTCGTCGTGATCGACGAGGTCGCGGGCGAGCCGTGGGGACCGACCGTCCCCGATCGGACGACGCCGTCGGACGCGATCGCGGCGCTGAAACGCCACGGCTGCTGGAACGAAGCGCCGAGGGCCGTTCGGGAACACCTCCGCGATGGCGACCGACGCGGGACGCCGGCGTCGTTTCACGAGCCGGCGGCGGTAGCCGTCCTCGCGGACGGTGCCGACGCCTGCGACGCGGCCAAAGAGAGCGCGCGGTCGAGGGGGCTTGAGGCCGCGATCCTCTCGACATCGATCGAGGGCGAGAGCCGAACCGTCGGGCGGACGATCTCGAGTATCGCGGCGGAAATCGCCGAAGCGGGCCGGCCGTTCGAGCCGCCCTGCGTACTCGTCTCCGGCGGCGAAACGACCGTGACGGTTCCCGACGACGCCGGGACCGGCGGCCCGAACCAGGAGTTCGCGCTCGCGTGTGCCGATCGGATCGATGGGCTCGCGGTTACCGTCGTCGCGGTCGACACCGACGGCACCGACGGTCCGACGGAACGCGCCGGCGGGATCGTCGACGGGGACACCGCGAGACGGGCGGCCGACGCCGGCGTCGATATCGATGCGGCGCTCCGTGCTCACGACACCACGACCGCGCTCGCCGAAATCGGAGACGACGTGTACACCCGTCCCGGAACGAACGTCAACGATCTCCGGCTCGTCTACGTCGCCGACCGCTCCGAGTAGTTCCCGGCGGACGAAACCGGACCGTCGGTCGTCGCCGCGGCTACAGCGCCAAAAGCCCCGCCAGTGCGATCGAGATCCAGAGCACCTTCAGCGACGTGTTGACGACGATCACCTTCGTGCCGAACTCGGCCCCCCAGATGCCGTACTGGAACGGGATCGAACGTTTGAACGTCGAGACGGTAAAGGAGACGATCCCGCCGATGAGCATCGTCGCGACTGCGGCCCTGGCGGTGAAGGTGCCGTCCTGAACGAGCGGGGCGATCGTCACCGCGCCGCTGGTGGTGTCGAACGCGTAGATGACGATGACGGGGACGGCGGCGCTCGGCAGCCCCGTCACCGAAGCGAGTGGATCGGCCGCGCCGCCGGTCACCGCTTCCAGATCGTACGTCGCCGTTATCAGTACGACGAGCGTGTAGACGACGACCAGCCGCGGCAGGATCTCCCGGGTCTTCTCGAGGCCGCCGCGGCCGGCCTCGCGCAGTTTCTCGGAAGTGGTCCGGTCGTCGCCGCCGTCGGCACGGGGCCGTCCCTCGACGTCGGCCATCGCGTCGGGGTTTACGTTCCGCTCGGAGAGCAGGAACGCCCCGGCGACGACGCCGGTGGCCGTGATCGCAAGCGAGATTCCGGCCCGCGTCCCGACGTACAGGAGGCCGACCCTCAGCCCGAGGATCGGGATCAACACCGGTGCATAGAAGGTGAAGATGTGCTGGACGAACCCGAAGAAGGTGTTGATCGTGACCGCCACGAGCGTCGCCCGGTCGTCGAGCAGCCCCGAGTCGCGGTACTCCGCGAGCATCCCGTAACCCGCCGTCGTGGAGGCGGCGGTCGTCAGGATCGCGCTGCCGACCTCCTCGGGGAGGTTCGCGGGGCCGGTCAGCGGCTTCGACAGCGCCGCGATGTACTGGATCGCACCGAAGGAAACGAGGACGTTCGCGAAGGCGACCCCGCCGGCGATCGCGACCGCGATGGTCAGCACTCGCGGTAACACTTCGCCCACGATGAGCGAGCCGATGGCGGGATCCATGTGATCGGGAGAACGGACGGCGGGACCGAAACCGTTGTGCTTCGTCGGTTATCCTCCCTCGAACGCCCCGCGACCGGTATCGAGGCCGGTCTGTGAGAGTTTCGCCGGGAGACAGCAGTCGATCCCGGCGTCGTCGATGTCACGGACGGGACTCCCGATAGGCCGGGCGTCGGTGTCCGCCGGGGTGCGGCTGTCGTAGTGTTCGCCGATCGTCGTTAATCCCGCCCCTCGCGTTCCGACGACGGAAACCGCAGTTGGTATAGCGTTCGGTCCACTCGGTACGGCCAAGATGACACGAGTGAGCGTTATCGGTTGCGGGAACATGGGCGGGGCCTTCCTGAAGGGGCTGGCCCGGACCGGATCGCACCACCTGACGGCGATCGACCTCGATCCCGAGGCACTCGCGGGTGTCGAGGCGGACGCGTCGGAGACGACCGACGACATCGACGCGGCGAAGGACGCCGACATCGTCGTGCTCGCGGTGAAGCCGGATATTGCCGAGGCGGTGCTGGAGGACCTCGATCTCTCCGCCGATCAGACGCTCGTCACCCTCGCGGCGGGCGTCTCCCGGGCGTTCGTCGCGGATCGCACCGACGCCTCCGTCGTCCGGATCATGCCGAACCTCGCCGCCGAGACAGGGAACATGGCGGCCGCGGCGGCCGATGAGAACCTCACCGACGAGGTCCGGGGATTGCTCGATGACCTCGGCGAGTTCGTCGAGATCGACGAAGGACTGATGGACATCACGACGGCGGTCAACGGGAGCGGTCCCGCCTTCGTCTTCTATCTGATCGACGCGATGAAGCAGGCCGGCGTCGACGGCGGCCTCGAGCCCGACCAGGCCGAAACGCTCGCCGCCCAGACGTTCAAGGGGGCCGCCGAGACCGTCCTCCGGGACGACCGAAGCGTCGACGAACTCATCGACGCGGTCTGTTCGCCGAACGGGACGACGATCGAGGGGATGGAGGTGCTGTGGGACAGCGACGCCGACGAGGCGGTGATCGACGCCGTCGCTGCGGCCGAGGAACGCTCCCAGGAACTGGCCGAGGCCTTCGACGATGAGTGAGACAGCTGCGATCGAGCCGGTGGACGCCGAAACGGTCGATCGCGTCCGGAACCGGGCGGCTGCGGCCGAGCTGGTCGTCGTCAAGGCGGGGACGAACTCGCTGACCGACGATGACTCACAGCTCGACCGCGTGAAACTCGACAAACTGGTCGCCGACATCATGGACCTGCGCGACCGGGGCAAGGACGTGATCTTGATCTCCTCGGGCGCAGTCGGCGCCGGGCGCGGTCGGGTCGATCAGGAGACCGAGATGGTCGCGGAGAACCAGGCGCTGTCGACGGTCGGCCAGAGCCTGCTGATGCGACACTACACCCAGAGCTTCGATCGCTACGACCAGACGGTCGCCCAGATCCTGTTGACCGGCAAGGACTTCGAGACGCCCGAGCGGTTCCAGAACTTCAAAAACACCGTCGAGACGCTTCTGGAGTGGGGCGTCATCCCGGTCATCAACGAGAACGACGCCGTGGCGACCGAGGAGCTACAGATCGGCGACAACGACATGCTCTCGGCGTCGGTCGCGATCGGGATCGAGGCCGATCTCTTGGTGACGCTGACCGATGTCGATGGCGTGTACACGGGCAACCCCAAGGAGGACCCGGACGCCGAACTGATTGAAGCCGTCGGGGCGAACTACGACGCGGTCCAACGGATCGTCAACGGGAGCCCGGCCGCGAGCTTCGGCGGCATCCGAACGAAGGTCGAGAGCGCCCGCGACGTCAGCGAACACGGGGTCCCGGCGATCATCGCCGGATCGGCCGAACGCGACGTCCTGGCGCGGATCGCCGGGGCTAAACCGACGGGGACGCTATTCGTCCCGACGGACGGGGAGACCGATGAGTGAACACGATCACGATCACGACTACGATCACGAGACCGACAGGCAGGTCACGGAGGCACAGCGTGCGGCGCTGAAACTCGCGAACGTCGACGAAAGCGAGCGCAACGCGGCGCTGAACTCGATCGCCGACGCGATCCGCGAACGCGAAGACGAGATCCTCGCGGCCAACGCCGAGGACGTCGAGGCGGCCGAAGGGATGCTCGAACGCGGCGAGTACACCCAGGCGCTCGTCGACCGGCTGAAGCTCGACGAGGCGAAACTCGAGGATATCGCCGGGATGGTCGAGTCAGTCGCCGAACAGGACGATCCCCTCGGGGCGACGCTGGAGGCGCGGGAACTCGACGCGGACCTGGAACTGTACCGGGTCGCCGTCCCGATCGGCGTAATCGCGACGGTGTTCGAGTCCCGCCCGGACGCCCTGGTCCAGATCGCCGCCCTCGCGCTGAAATCCGGCAACGCCGTCATCCTCAAGGGCGGCAGCGAGGCCAGCGAGTCCAACCGGATCCTCTATGAGATCATCCGGGAGGCGACCGCCGACCTGCCGGCCGGGTGGGCGCAGTTGATCGAGGCCCACGAGGAGGTCGACCGGTTGCTCGAACTCGACGACAAGGTCGATCTCGTGATGCCGAGAGGCTCCTCGGATTTCGTCTCCTACATCCAGGACAACACCCAGATCCCCGTGTTGGGCCACACCGAGGGCGTCTGTCACGTCTACGTCGACAGCGAGGCGGATCTGGAGATGGCCGAAGACATCGCCTTCGACGCGAAGGTCCAGTACCCGGCGGTCTGTAACGCCGTCGAGACGCTCCTCGTCGACGAGGCGGTCGCCGCCGACTTCCTGCCCGGTCTCGTCGAGCGCTACGAGAAAGCGGGCGTCGAACTCAGAGGCGACGAGACGACCCGGGAGATCGTCGACGTGGGCGCGGCGACCGACGGGGACTGGCGGACCGAGTACGGCGATCTGGAACTCTCGATCAAGGTCGTCGGAGACGTCTACGGGGCGGTCGAACACGTAAACGAGAACGGCTCGAAGCACACCGAATCGATCGTCACCGAGGATACCGACGCCGCCGAGACGTTCATGACCGGGATCGACGCCGCCTCGGTCTTCCACAACGCCTCGACGCGGTTCGCGGACGGTTACCGCTACGGGCTCGGTGCGGAGGTCGGGATCTCGACCGGCAAGATCCACGCCCGCGGCCCCGTCGGCCTGGAGGGACTGACGACCTACAAGTACTACCTCGAGGGCGAGGGCCACCTCGTCGCCAGTTACTCGGGCGAGGACGCCTTCCCCTTCTCCCACCGGGAACTCGACGCCGAGTGGACGCCCGGAGAGCGCTCGGGCGAGTAGTGGATCCGGCGTTTGACGGCTGCTGTCTCGGTTGAACGCCCGAACGGTTTTGCGTCTGGGGGACGGGAGATCAGTACCGATGTTTCCCAGACGCCTCGTTTCGTTCGGTGTCGGCGGGACAGTCTTCCTCGTCGCCGGCGTCCTCGGGTTCGAGGTGTTCGGCAGCGACTTCCCGTCGGTGTTCTACGTGCTTCCGATCGCGCTCCTCGCCGGGATCGGCGGCGCGATCGGGGTGTATTACATGCTCGGATCCCGGCCGGGGCGGGGCGTTCGGAGCGCTCTGACGGGGATAGCCGCGATCAGTTACGTGCTCTTTTTCCTCTGGTTCGTCAGGTATTCGATCGCCTCGACGAGGGCCGTGCTGTCGTTCGATCGGGTCGCCGTCCTCAGTGTGGCTCTCGGGGCAGCGGTCGCCGCGTTCGTCTGGATCGCTCGAGCCGGATCGGAGGCCGAGAAAGCACGACTGAAGTGACGTGCGTGTCCGTGACACCGCAAGTCGCGGGCGGAGGCGGGAACGGATCGCCCCCTCACCGGTCGACCTCGCCCATGATCGTATCGAGACTGCCGATCGTGGCGATCAGGTCGGGCACGTACTCGCCTTCGGCCATCGTCGACAGCGCCTGCAGGTTCGAAAACGAAGGGCCGCGGATCTTGAACCGCGCGGGTGTGTCGGTGCCGTCAGAGCGCAGGTAGATACCGAGTTCGCCCTTGGCGGCCTCGACGGCACGATACGTCTCGGCGTCGGCGTCGGGTTTCAGCGTCCGGGGAACGTTCGATTGGATCTCCCGGTCCTCGTCCGGCCAGTCCTCCAGTAAATTCACGCACTGTTCGACGACCTTCGCCGACTCCTCGAGTTCTCGGAGCCGGACGAGCAGCCGGGCGTAGTTGTCACAGCCGTCCTCGGTGACGACGTCCCAGTCGAGTCGTTCGTAGTAGCCGTAGGGATCGTCCCGCCGCAGATCGAAGTCGATCCCCGACCCGCGAGCGACCGGACCGGTACAGCCGTAGTCTTTGGCGGTTTCGGGCGGCAGTTCCCCGACACCGGCCGTCCGCCGCTGGAGGATTTCGTTCGAGGTGAGGAGGTCGTGATACTCGGCGAGTTTCCCGGGAAGCCCGTCGAGGAACGCCCGGACCATCTCGAAGAATTCCTCGCGGGGCACGGGGAGGTCCCAGGCGACGCCACCGAGTCGGAAGTAGTTGAACATCAGTCGCTGTCCCGTCAACTCCTCTAAGATGTCCTGAACGAGTTCCCGATCACGGATCGCATACTGGAAGACGGCAGTGAACTCCCCGACCACGTCGAGCGCGTAGGTGCCGACAGCGAGAAAATGCGAGAGGATCCGGCTCAACTCGGCTGACATCGTCCGGATGACCTGTGCGTACTCGGGGACGTCGATGTCGGCCAGGTCCTCGGCCGCCCGCGCGTAGGCCCACTCGTTCAACAGTCCGCCGCCGCCCCAGTCCCAGCGGTCGGGGTAGGGCATGATCTGGTGTCGATAGGTCCCCTGTTGACACATCTGCTCTTCACACCGGTGGATGTAGCCGATGTCGGGTTCGACGTCCGCCACCTGCTCGCCGTCCAGCGTGACCTGGAGATGGAGGACACCGTGGGTCGCCGGATGGTGCGGCCCGACGTTGACGAGCATGGTGTCGGCGTCCGTTCGCTCGTCCTCCGCGAGGGGGTTTTGATGTTCGCGGAAGGGGACGACCTGCGGTTTTTCGGGGTTGTACTCGCGGGAGAGGGGATGGCCCTGCCAGGTCTCGGGCAACAGGATCCGCCGTAGATCCGGGTGGTCCTCGTAGGCGAGCCCCACCAGATCGTACGCCTCACGCTCGTGCCACTCCGCCGTCGGGTAGACGGAGGACCCGGACTCGCTCGCGGGCGAATCCGGCGGGGTCGGCACGACGACCGAGAGTTCGCGGGTCCGGTCGTCGTAGCTCGTCAGGTGATAGATCGTCTCGTAGCGGTCCGGGTACTGCTGGGCGGTCACACACGAGCAGTGATCGAGGCCGGCTTCCTCGCACAGCGTCGTGAGGGCGTCGACGACCCGATCAGCCCGAACGACCACCGCGGGCGCGTTACTGTGGGTCCCCGTTCCGAAGGCGGCGTCGCCGAGCAGTGCGTCGAACGCTTCGGAAGATCGCGGCTCCGACCGGTGACGGCTCTGCTGTCGCATCGTTCGATCGTGACGGGGTTTTCTCGGGACCGAAGTTGATCGCTTTGCCTCATCAGTGAGGATATTTTAAGTGTATCTCGGCGCATCCCGGCGTATGAAGTACGCGACGCTATCGCTCACACAGGAGCGGTCGGACCGACACCCGATGCACCGGTTCCTCGCGGAGACCGACGGCTACGGGGCCGCACGGCTGCTCGGATCGACGCTCGGCGACGGGATCCACACGGCGCTGTTTCACGTCGATGGATGGCCGCCGGATCCCTACGGAGAACGGCTGTGTGGGGTGCCGTCGGTGCAAGAGTACGCGCTTTCGACGCAGTCTGACGGGACGTTCTCGGTGTACGTCCGCGAGGAACTCGACGAACACGATCGGGGAATCACGGGCGCGTTCCGGCGGGCCGGGCTCGTGATCGTCCTGCCGGTCGTCTATCGCCCGAACGGCGAGATAACGGTGACGCTCGTCGGCCCCACGACGACGCTGCAGACGGCGATCGAGGCGATCCCGGCGGAGATCGCGGTCGATCTCCGTGATATCGGCGGCTACGATGCCCGACGGATCGAAAACCGGCGCGATCTGACCGCACGGCAGGCCGAAGCTGTCACGGCAGCCGTCGAGTGTGGCTACTACGAGGAGCCCCGGGAGGGAAGCGTGGCCGACGTCGCCGAGGCGATCGGGTGTGCGCCGGGCACCGCCGCCGAGCACCTCCGGCGGGCCGAACGAACGGCGATGCGGACCTACGCCGCGACGACACCCTCATGAGAATACCGAGACGGGACACGAACGCGATTTCGGGACATAAAAGAGCCCCGTTACTGAAACTCCTGTTTAACTCTACGGGCCGTTTTTTACTTCGATACTCCATGTAACGGATATGCAGCAGCAATACGCCGACACCACTGCATCGAACGCGACCAGGCTGGATACCGGAACGGTGCGGACCCGGTGTGAGCAACTCCACTTCCGGAACTACGACGAACACCGGCGGTGGCGGTTGACCGTCTCGGTGTCGCGGCCGGGCGAACCCCCCGAACACGAGGGGACCTACGAACTCGGCCCGGACGACGTCGAGAGCGAACTGGAGATCGTCCCACCGGGCCGATACGAGGTGCGGGTTTCGGCGTCCTTCCGGTCGGTCCAGGAGGGCCGTTCCGACGGTACCGTCGAGACCGACGAGGTGACGGCGAACTGTAACGTCGGCGATCGTCCCCCACAGACGGTCGTCGTCGAGTGCGGTAACGGGGTCGTGGCGGTTTCGGAGGGACTGTCGGACTGACCCGTCGAGCCTACTCGATCCGTTCGGCGAACCCGAACCGCGGCTTGACGTCCGTCACCTCGATCTCGACGGTATCGCCCGGCTCAGTGTCGGCAACGAAGAGCGTGTATCCCTCGACTTTCCCGATCCCGTCACCCTCGCTGCCGACGTCCTCGATCTCGATCTCGAGTCGATCGCCCTCCCGGACGGGCGCAGTGAGCCGCCCCTTGGCGACCATATACAGTTCCGAGGAGGAATCCCGTGAGGCGTTCGGGTGAATCGTCCGGACGTACTCGAACTCCTCGTCGATGTCCGCCCGGAGGTCGTTCGTATCGGGACCCTCGAAGACCTTGGCGACGAAATCGCCGCCGGGCGCGAGGAGCTCGAGCGCCGTCTCGAAGGCGGTCCGGGCCAGATACACCGACCGGGCGTGATCCAGCGAGTACTCGCCGGTCATGTTCGGGGCCATATCGGAGACGACGACGTCGGCCTCGCCGACCCGGTCGGTGATGCGTTCCCGGGTCTCCTTGTCGGTCATGTCGCCGCGGATCGTCTCGACGCCGTCGACCGGATCGATCCGCTGGAGGTCGACGCCGACGACGGTGCCGCCCTCGCCGGCCAGCTCCGTCGCGACCTGGAGCCACCCGCCCGGGGCGGCCCCCAGATCGACGACCGTATCGCCCCCGTTTATCAGCTCCGCCTCCCCGTCGAGCTGTTTGAGCTTGTAGGCGGCCCGCGAGCGGTAGCCCTCCTGTTTGGCCCGGTTGTAGTACTCGTCTTTTCCCGTCATGGGTGGCTCACCGAAATCCTCGGGAGCCGCTGGGCAGGGTCGGCGGGCGAAACGGATTTCATACCAGTACGCACGCGGTCGATCCGGAAAGGCACATCGGATGGCGCGCCGGAAGCGTCGCTGAGATTCCGGTTCGGATCGCCCGAGGCCGACACCTGCCCCAGCGTGAATTTTATTACGGAGACGAAAGCGTGATTCGAACAGGGATGTCCACGACAACGACATCGACAACGACAGCGACATCGGTCCGCGGGACGGTCGGCGGTATGGCACGAGCGGCGAACCCCGCCTTCGCCGTCGCCGTCGTCTTCCTCCCGCTGGCCGTCTTCGGTTACGTACAGACAGCGGGGACGACCACACAACACACGTTCGTCCACGTGATGGCCGGCGTGCTGTGGACGGGCATCGATATTTTCATGGGGCTGGTCGTCGGGCCGGTTATCGGCGGACTCGACGAGGAGTCGGCCTCGGAGTTCTTCCGGCGGTTCACCCCCAAGTCGGCGTTTCTCCTGCCGACGATCGCAGTCGTCGCGATCTTCTCCGGGATCACGCTCGCGATCCGAACGGAGCTGTTGCCGAGCCCGGACGCGTGGCTGGCGCTGTTTACGCTGGTCAACCTCCCGGGTGCCCTGCTTTTGATCGGCTGGCAGTTCGACGCCTGGCGCGATCCGCGGTGGGTGGCACCGTTCGCGGTGAGTCTCCTCGGGTCGGCCGCGTGGGTCGCCGTGACCGTCGGTGGGCTCAGAATCCCCGGCCCGGCGATCCTCGCCGCCTTGGTCATCGTGACCGTTCTCAACCTCGAGGGGTTCGGGCTGATCCTTCCGGGCGAGATCCGGGTCTACCGGGAGATGAACGCGGCCGAGCCGGACGCCGGGCTCATCCAGCGGATCGGTCAGCGCAACGCCAAACTGGCCGGCGTACAGGGGACGTTCCAGTTTCTGATCGTCGTGGTGATGGTCTATCTCCGCTACGGCGAGTTCCCGTTCCTCTGACCCGGCGTCGCGGTCGCCGTTCGGACAGTGACGTGATCCCAACGATTTTGCTCGCGGGGCGAGTAGGATCGGTAATGGCGACGTGCGACGTGTGTGGTCGCGACGAGAACATGCCGTACAACTGCCGGCATTGCGGCGGAACGTACTGCAGCGAGCACCGGCTACCGGAGAACCACGAGTGTCCCGGCCTCGAAAACTGGAACGATCCCGACGGGGTCTTCGACAGCGGGTTCGACGACACGATCGACACGGGATCCGGTGGGAGCCGAGCAACGAAGAGCGCCGGGAACCTACTCGGTCGCGTAGGGCTCGACACGGGACCCGGCGGCCCGCTTGCGTACTTCCGGAACAACCTCTCGTATCTCTTTCTCGCGGTTATGGTGGTCGTCTTCCTTGTCCAGACGATCATGCAGTTTCGGGTCGATATCGCCACATGGCGTGGCATATTCACCCTCAGTACGGCTCACCCGGAGTACGTCTGGACGTGGATCATTTCGGTTTTCTCCCACGGCGGCTCGGCACATCTGCTTTTTAATGCGATCGCGCTGTATTTCTTCGGGCCGCTCGTCGAGCGGCAGGTCGGCTCGCGGAAGTTCGCGATCCTGTTTCTCGGGAGCGGGATCCTCGCCGGCCTCGGACAGGTTGGGGTCGGGCTCGTGACCGGCGAGACGGTCGCCGTCCTCGGCGCGTCGGGCGCGATAATGGCGATCATGGGCGTGTTGGCGATGACCTCGCCGGAGCTGAAGGTGCTGCTTTTCTTCTTCATCCCGATGTCGATCCGGACGTTGACGGTGCTGTTTGCGGCCTTCTCGATCTTCGCGTTCGTCTCGAACGGCGGGATCCTCGGCGGCGTGGCCCACTTCGCCCACCTCGTCGGGCTGTTCGTCGGGCTGTGGTACGGCAACCGGATCAAAGACCGGATCGGGCGCGGCCCGAGACAGCTGAACCTCGGGCCCGGTCGCGGTCCCGGCGGTCCCGGCGGTCCCGGCGGCCCGGGACGGTTCCCGTAGATGGAGGTCGTCGAAGACCGGTTCCGGCCCCGGGAGGTAGACAGCGACGACCGCGACGCGATGGAGGCGATGCAACTCGAGGTCGCCGACGCGGCAGCCTTCGAGGACGCAACCGAGGTGACCCCCGAGTCGATCCGGAGCGGCGAATCGACGGTCGCCGGCGTCGATCAGGCGTTCCCGGGGGGTCGGGCGGTATCGGCGGCGGTCGTCCTCCGCGGCGGGGAGGTGATAGAGCGGACGAGCGCCGTCCGGTCCCAGCCGATGCCGTACGTGCCCGGGCTGCTCGCGTTCCGGGAGGGGCCGCCGGTGATCGCGGCGCTCGAATCGCTCGAGGTCGAACCGGACCTTTTGATCTTCGACGGGAGCGGTCGGATCCACTACCGGGAGGCAGGGATCGCCACCCACGCCGGCGTCTGTTTCGATACCCCCTCCATCGGCGTCGCAAAGAGCCTGCTCTGTGGGCGACCGCGGGGGCCGACCGACGAACTCCCGGCCGGCGAGACCGTGTCGATCGAGGCCGACGACTCGATGAGCGCACCCGAGGGGACGGTCGTCGGCCACGCCTACCAGAGCCGGCAGTTCCCCGAATCGAAGCGGATCAACCCCCTCTACGTCTCGCCCGGCCACCGGCTGTCGGCGGCGACGGCCGTGGCGTGTCTTTCGGCCTGCGGCGGCGAGTACAAACTCCCGCGGCCGGTACGGCTGGCCGATCAGTACGCCGACGAGCTGAAATCGGAGGTGTAGGTTGGGAGCGACCGGTAGGAACCCGGGGATTCGATCGGAGATCCGATCGCTGGAAGCTAACGTTTTTGTACCCGTAGACAGCCGTGACCCCACAGACTATACCGATTACGCCCGTACGTCTCGATGAAAGGAGTACTCACGGCTTTCGATCGAGAGCCTGTTCCGATATCTATGACTGATGAGAACGAACCGGCGGCCCAGGAAGCGGCCTCCGTTACGCCCGACCCGGAAACGGTGAAGACCATCTCGGAGAGTTATTCGGCAGCGATCGATCGGTTCGTCCAGGGTATCGAACTAGTTGCCGCGACGGTCTTTGCCGTGCTCTTTGCGATCGGGGTGATCGATCTGATACTACAGATCACCGTGGCCACCCGAAGCGGTCAGATCACCGATCCGATAGTTGTCATCGGATTTATCGACACGGGACTCCTGTTGTTGATCATCGTCGAGGTGTACCAGACGGTCCTCGCGTACGTAGAGGAGACCGACACCCGACGGATCGTTCGACTGGTCATCTATACCGGCGTTATCGCGATGGTGCGGAAAGCAATCATTTTCCGGACGGGCGAATACGCAACCGTTCAGGACGCCCTTTTCGCTGCCGGATCGTACGCGCTCATCATCTTTGCTCTGGTGAGTCTCCTCCTCGTCGAACGGGTCTACGGCGGCGACAAGCCGTTGATATCCGGTCAATAGCACTCCACACTCGGGACCGTGGTCGTTCGGGCCGTCCGGTCCGTTGTGCGCCGGTCGGATTTCGGGACCGCTCCGAGCACGCCGAGCGAAGGGGATTCGACGATATCAGTCCGCCGGCTCCAGCGTTTCGACGACGGTCCGCAGACTCTTCGCCTCCAACAGCGGGTCGGTATCGATTTCCCGGTCGGCGTTGTGAGAGCGGCGCAGAAAGACGGTGTCGAACCCCGCCCTTTGTCCGGCGACGATGTCGCTTTCGCTGTCGCCGACGTACAGCGGGTTCGAACAGCCGAGGTCGCTCGCCGCCGCGTCGAGGTACGTCGGATCGGGCTTTTTTTCGTGTAGGCTGTCGCGTGTCGGTGGTCTGGCGTGGATCGTCCCCGCCCGCTCTATCAGTCCGTGTGTCCGCAACACGAACTCGACGATTCGTTTCTGGTTGTTGCTCACGATCCCGACCGGCGCGTCGACGTGCTCGAGGGCAGCCACGTCTTCGTACGGAACCTTCCGGCCGTCGGTCGCTTCGTCCCGGAGTGCCGCCTCGATCCGGTCCTCGCGGAACCGCCACAGCCGGTCGGGATCGACGTCGTAGCGATCGGCGACGGCGCGCAACTCCGCCGGCGAGACTTCGATCGTGACGGCGTCGACGTCCTCCGGCAGCGGATCCGGGATACCCGCGGCGGCGAACGCCTCGACGACGGCGGCTTCCAGCACCGATCTCGGGGCGAGCGGAACGAGGACACCATCGTGGTCCAAAAGGAGTCCGTCGTACACCCCACCTCTCATTACTGTTCTCTTGCGGGAAACACCTGTTGAGACTATCGATACCGGAACAGAACGGAAACGGGGACGGAGCCGTTACCTAATTCGAGGCGAAGACCCCACCCCCGAGCAGCGCCGGGCTTCCGGCTTCGGCGTGAGCACGAGCGAGTAGAGTGGGGTAGTTCACCACCGATACCGTCTTCGAGTCGGATCGCGACCGTGTCCTCACCGTAGGCGGGCCCCTGAAGGACCAGCTCGTCAGACGCCCCGGACAGTCCCACGACGAGTCTCCGAGCAGTTCGGACGGGAGTTTGCCGATCATATCCCCTACCGATCGCGGCGGATCGCCCGTAGTCGTTCGTCCGCTCGCGTCGATGGGTCGGGATATCGGGTTTCGGCTCCGGGAACCCGACCGATCGGCCCGCAGATCGTCGGATACCAACGCCTAACTACCATCCGCGCGAGCACCCGAACATGAGCGATCGAACGGTCGTCATCACCGGCTGTTCGTCCGGCATCGGCCGGGCGGCGGCGTACGCGTTCTTGGACGAAGAGTGGCAGGTCTACGCGACAGCACGCAACCCCGCCGATATCGAGACGCTGGGGGAAGCAGGCTGTGAGATCGGCACGCTGAACGTTCGGGATCCCGACGACATCGAGCGTGTCGTCGATCGGATCGTCGAGGCAGAGGGGCGGCTCGACGCCGTGGTGAACAACGCCGGCTACGGCCAGCACGGTCCCCTGGAGGACATCGACGACGAGCGCTTCGAAAAGCAGTTCGACGTCAACGTCTTCGGACCCCACCGGCTGATCCGCGAGGCGCTGCCGCACATGCGCGAACGAGGGGACGGAACGATCGTCAACGTCTCCTCGGTCGCCGGTCGGCTCGCCGCGCCGGGGATGGGAGCGTACGCGGCGTCGAAATACGCTATCGAGGGGTACAGCGACTCGTTGCGGCGCGAACTCGAGCCGTTCGGGATTTCGGTCAGCGTCGTCCAGCCCGGGCCGGTCGAGACGAACTTCCGGGACCGTGTCGGCGACGAACTCGGCCGGCTGGAACGGACCGAGGCCTACGAGGACCTCTATGAGTTCCAGGAGGACGCCACGCTCATCGGCGGGGACGGCCCGCTCGCGGTCCACCCGGCGGCGGTCGCGGAGGCGATCGTCGAGGCCGCCGTCACGCCGGATCCCGAACCGCGCTACGTCGTCGGGCGGGCCGCCCAGCTTCTGGTCTATGCGAGCTACCTCCCCGACCGCATCGAGGACCGGATCTTCGCGGCGATCCGTCGGTTCAGTTCCTGATATGTTCGAACACCGTGACCGGCTGGCGGCGACGCCGGCCCACGAACTCGCCTT
Organism: Natronomonas aquatica; assembly: GCF_024449025.1. GTDB lineage: Archaea > Halobacteriota > Halobacteria > Halobacteriales > Haloarculaceae > Natronomonas > Natronomonas aquatica. Next base: position 175,040 of record NZ_JAHLKM010000001.1, read on the forward strand.
GGACTGTCTGGCGGCGGGCATCGAGGCCGCCCGTCCCGACCGGGCCGTCGAGCGACACTGCTCGCTCGATGGCGATACCCTCCGGATCCGCGGGGCCGAATACGACCTCGCGGCGTACGATTCACTCCGTATCCTCGGCGGCGGGAAGGCGGCCGACGACCTCGCGGCGGCCTTCGAGGCGCTTCTCGGCGACCGCGTGGACGGCGGCGTCGTCGTGACGAACGAGCCGACGGCCGACCCCGAGCGCGTGACGGTCCGGCGGGGCGAACACCCCACACCGGGGGAGGGAAGCGTCTCGGGAGCGCGTGCCGTCCTCGACGCCGCGGCGGCGGCCGACGAGCGGACGCTCGTGATCGCGGCGATCGCAGGGGGCGGCAGCGCTCTGCTCTGTGCGCCCGTCGCGGGACTCGCAGTCGAGGAGATGCAGGCGGCCACCGACGGCCTCCTGAACGCCGGGGCGTCGATCGACGAAATAAACGTCGTCCGGCGGGCCTGCTCGGAGATCAAGGGCGGCGGGCTGGCGGCCGCCGCGGCCCCGGCGACGGTCGTCGGCGTCCTTATCAGCGACGTCGTCGGCGACAAACTTCCAGTCATCGCCAGCGGGCCGACGGTTCCGACGGGGACCGACCCGGCGGGCGCGCTCGAGGTGCTCGATCGGTACGACCTCGACGTGCCGGCGGTCGGGGAGTACCTCCGGGCGGCCGACCCGGAGGCGCCCGCGGACGTCGACGTCGACAACCACGTCGTCGTCTCCGGACGCGACGCGGTCGACGCAGCCAGAGAAATCGCGGCCGACCGGGGCTATTCGACGTGTGTCCTCTCGACGCGGATCGAGGGCGAAGCGACCGCTGCGGGGCGGATCCACGCCGCGATCGGGGCCGAGGCGGCCGAGAGCGGCGATCCACTCGCCCCGCCCGGGGTCGTCCTCTCGGGCGGGGAGACGACGGTCCGGGTGACCGGCGACGGGACCGGCGGTCCCAACCAGGAGTTCGCTCTCGCGGCCGCGGATGGGCTCCCCGAATCGGCCATCCTCGGCGCCGTCGACACCGACGGCGAGGACGGCAGCACCGACGCCGCCGGCGCGCTCGTCGACGCGGGGACGGTCGAGGACCCGGCGGCGGCCCGCCGGGCGCTGGAGAAAAACGACAGCTACGGCTTTCTCGAGCCGAAAGGCGGGCTGCTCCGGACCGGCGCGACCGGGACGAACGTAAACGACCTCCGCGTCCTCGTCGTGCCCGAAAACGACGGAGACCGCTAGTCGAGACAGCTCGCGACGACGCCCAACATCGCCTCGCCGCGGACCGCCTCCGCAAACAGCGGTATCCGCTTTACCTCCCGCCCCCGGAAGAGGTCCTGGGCCCGCGAGAGAGCCTCCCGCTGGACCTCCCAGCGCCGCCGGCAGAACTCGCAGTTCTCGGTGTCGGGGGCGACGAACCACTCCTCGTCGAGCCCCGCGGCGGCGGTCAGGTCCTCGCTGACGCGGTTGACGACCACCGTTCCGACGGGGATCCCGAACCCCTCCAGCCGGTCGATAAGGCGTTCGCTCTCGGTGACGCTCATCGCCTCGGGGATCGTCACGACCCGGAAGTCGGTCCGGGAGGGATCTTCGAGGGCGGCCCGTAGCTTTTCGATCTTCGCGGAAAGTTCCTTCAGGCTCGCCGTTCCGTCCTCGACCGTGTCGTCGTCACCGAAGAACCCGCCGAGGCTCCCGGCCATCCCCGAGAGCCGCTGTTTGAACGCGAGCAGCCGACCCATCATGGAATCCATCACCTCGGGTAACTCCAGCAGTCTGAGGGTGTGGCCGGTCGGGGCGGTATCGACGACGACGCGCTCGAACCGCGGGTCGTCGAGATACTCGATAAGTAGCTGCATGGCGGCCGCCTCGTCGGCGCCGGGCATCGCGCCGCCGAGCGGATGGCCCGTCTCGCCGCCGAGCAGTTCGCCGAGGCCGCCGAGCCCCGTCCCGTCGAACTCGGTGTCGACCGTATCGTCGGCCCCCGCCGCAAACGGGCCCTCGAACGCCGTCGATTCGGGATCGATCTCGACGGCGAAAAGCGGGCTGTACTCCCTGATTCGGGTCGGCTCCGCCGGGATGTCGGTCTCGAGGGTATCCGAAAGCGAGTGGGCCGGATCCGTCGAGACGACGAGCGTCGGCGTCCCACCACGGGCGCTGGCCAGCGCCGTCGCGGCGGCACAGGTCGTCTTGCCGACGCCACCCTTCCCGCCGTAGAGGACGTATTCCGGCGCGTCGACGCCGGCGGGCGGGTCTGCCGTCTCGATAGACTCGACCGGCTCGACGGTGAGTTCGCTCATACCGGCCGTCGGGGACGGCCGTTTGTGTACCCGTCGGTACGGAGCGTGAAAACAAGGTGAAAGTGTCGAGGGTTACGCGGTGGTTACGCGGTGGTTACGCCGAGGAATCGACCGCGGCGTCCTGCATGCCCTCGGTGACGTCCTCGAGCTGCTCCTGGACGGCCTCGGCCTGGGATTCGAGCTGCTCCTGCAGTTCCTCGCCGCGGGCCTCGAACTCCGTGCGGAGTTCCTCGAGCCCCTCTTCGAGGTCCTCGAGGGCCTCGACGGTCTGGCTCTCGAGGCTCTCGTGGTTCTCGAGCAGCGTGGTGACCCCTTCCTCGAGGGCCGCGAGGAACTCATCGAGGAACTCCTCGCCGGACTCGACGCCCTCTTGGAGGTTCGCCTCGAGCTGGTCGATCGCCTCGAGCTGGCTCTCCTCGAGGGTATCGAGGCCCTCGTGCATCGTCTCGCGGACGTCCTCGAGACCGCTCCCGGCGGGGACGGCGGATTCGACGGCTTCGAAGTACGACTCGACGCCGGTCCGGACGAGGTCGGTGCTCCGCTTGGAGACGTCGCGTACCGGGCCGAAACTGTCGATGAACGTTTCGCCGACGTTCTGCTGCATCTGGAGGCTGTTCTCGATCGCTTCGTGCGTGCCCTCGATCGCGTTGCGCTGGAACTCGAACGCCATCGTGACAGGCGAGGTGTATTCGCTCATTGTAACTGTAGGGAGGGGCCGCATGTATATAAATTCGTCGTTCAATACCATCTGATACCATCAAAATACAGAAGCTACCTAGTAAGAGCATATAAACGGCGAGGAGAACCATCAGCCGGGGGCGGCTGTCGATGCTGTCGGCTGTAATTTCGTGAAGCTATTCCGCGGGGTAGGAATCCCCCCGGAATCGCTATCGCCGACAGTATGACCGCATACGGCCGCCCGATTCTCTACTAAATTGTGCTTGCGTGCGAGCACGTACACGAATGTTCGGACAGGAGGCGCGATCGAAAGAGCCCCCACAGGGCCGTATCGATACCCCCTGTTTTAACAGTCCGACCGTGGTCATGGCTGACATGTCGTTTACCCTATCGCCGGACACCGCCGCGGCGTATCTCGCCGGACGCGGGGAGATAGCCGACCCGTCCGCCGTCGTCGAGGCCGCCGAACTGGGCGGCGGCGTCTCGAACCGCGTCGTGATGGTCCGAACAGGGGAGGACTGTCTCGTGCTCAAACAGCCGCGCCCGAACCTGGACGTCGAGGCCGACTGGCCCGCCGACGTCGACCGGGTCCACAACGAGGCGGCCGCCACCCGTACCTACGAGGCGCTTTTGGCGCCGACGGAGCTACCGGCGACGGTGCCGGGCGTCCGCTTCGAGGACGACGAAGACGACGTCGTCGGGTTCGAGTGTGCGCCCGACGACGCCCGGATGTGGAAGGCCGACCTCCTCGGGGGGAGCGTCGACGTCCGCGTCGCCGAGGCGGTCGGGGACGTACTGGGAACGGTCCACGAGGGGGCGGCCGACGAGCCGGAGCGGTTGGCCCCCTTCGAGAGCAAACTCCCCTTCGATCAGCTCCGGATCGACCCCTACCACCGGACGGTCGCCCGCCGACACCCGGACGTCGCCGGGGCGGTCGAGGCGGCGACCGAACGGCTGCTCGATTCGAAACGGACGCTCGTCCACGGCGATTACAGCCCGAAGAACGTCCTCGTCGAGGACGACGACACGTTCCGGGTCTGGATCCTCGATTTCGAGGTCGCCCACCGCGGCGATCCGACCTTCGATACGGCGTTCATGCTCAATCACCTCTTTATCAAGTCGGTCTACAACGCCGACCGGGGCGCCGAGTACCGCGAGGCGGCCAGAGCGTTCTTCGACGCCTACGATGGGCGTGTCACCTGGGATATCGAGGCCGAGACCGTCGAGGAACTGGGCGTGCTCATGCTTGCCCGGGTCGACGGCAAGTCGCCGGTCGAGTACGTCGAGCGGACGGAGACCAAAGAGACCCTGCGTCGGATCGCAAAGCGGACGCTGACCGACCCGATCCGGGATCTGGACGCCTTCGAGCGGCTCGTCCGGACAGAGACGGCCTGAGAGCCGCCACGCCGATCCGGACGGGACAGACCGGCACCGACGGCGGGACACCCGACTCGACCCGACTCGACCACCGGAGTAACGGATCGGCGTCCGAAGTAACGTTTATCTGTGCGAGCGGCGATCGAAAGGTGTGCGATATTACCGAACTGCGGCGCCCGACAGCCGCCTGATAGCCCGTGTCGACGATCAGGGATACGATCTGACCGCTGCCCGACCCGACGTCGAGTCGTTCACCGATCTGGCCGCGGCCGCGAGCATCTCGGGGGGGTCGGTGACGGAGCTCACCGAACGATTGCTAAACGAGGCGGAACCGGTCGATATGGCGACAGTCGAGGCGAATCCCGCCCGCCCGCTCGTCCCGGAGGAGGTGTGGGCGGCGGGCGTCACCTACCAGATCAGCGAGGAAGCCCGCGAGGAGGAAAGCGGGAAACCGGAGGTCTATCTGGACGTCTACGACGCCGATCGGCCCGAGGTGTTCTTCAAAGCGACGCCGAGCCGGACGGTCGGTCCCGACGACGCGATCGGCGTCCGGGCGGACTCGGCGTGGGACGTCCCGGAGCCGGAACTGGGGATCGTCCTCCACCACGGGGAGGTCGTCGGCTACACCATCGGCAACGACGTCAGCAGCCGGACGATCGAGGGCGAGAACCCCCTCTATCTCCCCCAGGCGAAGGTCTACGACCGGTCGTGTTCGATCGGCCCGTGTGTCCTCGCGGCCGAGGGGGTCGATCCCCTCGACCGGACGATCTCTATGCGGATCGAACGCGACGGGGAGACGATGTACGACGAGTCCGCCTCGACGTCCGATCTGGTACGGACGCCCGAGGAACTGGTCGAGTACTGCACCCGCCACGACGCGGTCCCCGAATCGATGGTGCTTCTCACCGGAACCTCGCTCGTGCCGGAGTCGGACTTCACGCTCAGTCCGGGCGACACCGTCGAGATAACGATCGACGGGATCGGAACGCTGCGAAACGACGTTACCGAGGTCTGAAACGAGTTTTTCCGAGTTCAGGGCCGCTTCAGCGCGCCGCCCCCGTCGAAGAGATTGTGGCCGTCTTTCGGTTCGACGGGTCCTCGCCGATGGGGTAGTGTTTGTGCGTCCCGCCGATCCCGGATATCCCTCCGTCGGTCTCTACGCCGAAAAAACCGGCTCCGCCGGTCGGCGTCGACGACGAAGTCTCGACATCCGTGACTTCCATAGCGGCTACCCGATCTATCGGCAAAGAACAGTACAGTCGCGACCCGACGCGAAAGCGGCGGGGAACGGCCATCCAGGGGACGGTCCGTCAACGTCGGATATTAGTACGACGGAACGGAATTACTGTACGATGAGCGCTGACTACCGAAACTACATCGACGGCGAGTGGGTCGAAAGCGAAAGCGACGAAACGATCGAGGTCAGAAACCCCGCCGACACGACCGAGGTCGTCGGGACCTATCAGCGATCGACCGAGGCCGACACCGAACGGGCGATCGAGGCCGCCAACGACGCCGCCGAGGGATGGGCGAAGACGCCGGGGCCGGAGCGGGGCCGGATACTCAGAGAGACCGCCGGGATCCTCGAGAGCCGCAAGGAGGAACTCGTCGAGACGCTCGTCCGCGAGGAGGGCAAGACCCGATCGGAGGCCGGGGAGGTCGGCCGGTCCATCGATCTGTTCTACTATTACGCCGAGAAGGCCAGGGACATCGGCGGCCCGAACAAACAGTCCAGCGGCGAGAAGACGGAGCTTTCGGTACGCAAGGAACCGCTCGGCGTCGCCGGGCTGATCACGCCCTGGAACTACCCCAGCGCGATCCCGGCCTGGAAGATCGCTCCGGCGCTGGCGACCGGGAACACGGTCGCGCTCAAGCCGGCCTCGGCGGCACCGGGACCGGCCCGACAACTGGTCGAGGCGCTCGATGAGGCCGGGGTTCCGGACGGCGTCGTCAACCTCGTCACCGGCCCCGGGAGCGAGGTCGGGAACACGATCAGTTCTCACCCCGCGGTTGACGTGGTCTCTTTCACCGGGAGTTCGGCGGTCGGCGAGCGCGTCTACGAGACCGCGTCGGGCGATCAAAAGCGCGTCCAGTGTGAGATGGGCGGGAAGAACCCGACGATCGTCATGCCCAGCGCCGACCTGGATCAGGCGACGGAGATCGTCGCGGGCGGGGCCTTCGGCGTCACCGGCCAGGCGTGTACGGCCTGCTCCCGTGCCATCGTCCACGAGGACGTCTCCGAGCAGTTCCTCGACCAGATCGTGGCGCACGCCGAGTCGATCGAGATCGGGCCGGGGCTCGAGGATCCGGACATGGGCCCCCACATCAGCGAGTCGGAGCTGGATGGGACCCTCGAGTACATCGACATCGCCAACGGGGAGGGCGCGACTCTCGAGACGGGCGGTGGCCGTCCAGAGGGATCGACCTACGAGAACGGCTACTTCGTCGAGCCGACGGTGTTCTCCGACGTCGACCCCGAAGACCGGATCGCCCAGGAGGAAGTGTTCGGCCCCGTGCTGTCGGTTATCGAGGTCGGCGGCTTCGAGGAGGCCCTCGAGGTGGCCAACGGCGTCGAGTACGGCCTCTCTTCGAGCATCGTGACCCAGGACCTCGACGAGGCCCACCGGTTCGTCGACGAGACCGAATCCGGCGTCGCGAAGGTCAACGACAAGACAACCGGCGTCGAACTCCACGTCCCCTTCGGCGGCTACAAGCGATCTTCGACGAACACCTACCGCGAGCAGGGCGACGCCGGGATCGACTTCTACACCGCCGAGAAGACCGTCTATCTGAACTACTGACTGTCGACGACGGGTCTTCGGGTGGGGTTTCGAAGCGGCCTAAAAACCACACCAACTCATAAGACACCACCCCGAATGCGGGACCATGACGATACCGCTACGGCAATGAGTGGGGTGGTGTGCTCCATCACCGCCGTCGGCTCGGTCCCCGGACCTGACGACATCGATCCCCGGACGCGGGTATGGAGGGTCCGGCAGTGACTTTTGCGTTCTGGATTCTCGTCCTCTTTGCGACGCTCGCTGGCCTGTTCATGGCCTGGGCACTCGGTGCGAACAGCAACTCGCCACCGTTTGCCCCTGCGATCGGTGCGAACGCGATCTCGACGATGCGTGCGGCGTTTCTTATCGGGATTTTCGCGGCAGCGGGGGCACTGACCCAGGGAGGCGCAATCTCGGAAACGGTCGGGGCGGACCTGATCGGCGGGGTCACGATCACGCCGCTTGCGGCGAGTACCGGGCTGCTCGTGGCGGCGTCGTTTATGATCTTCGGCGTCTACACGGGCTATCCGGTTCCTGCGGCCTTTGCGACGACCGGCGCGATGGTCGGTGTCGGGCTCTCGCTCGGCGGCGATCCAGCGTTCGGAACCTACCGGCGTATCGGGACGTTCTGGTTACTCGTCCCGCCGGTATCCGGCGGACTCGCCTTCCTTACTGCGACACTTCTCAGACGCGATGAGGTGCCCGAGACGGTCGGTGTCCCGTTGCTCGCAGCGGTCGTCGGGGGCATTCTCGCGAACATCCGTCTCGGGGTGATCCCACACCCGGATCGCGCCCAGGGATCGTTTGCCGAAGCCATCGCGATAGCTGTTGGCCGCCCGACGGTTGCCGGGGTCGACGTTGTCGCCGTGATCGTTACACTGCTTGTCGCCGGAGCCGGCTTCACCTATATCCGCCGTAAGACACAGGCGTCCGTCGAGCAGGGGATCCGAACCTTCCTGCTCGTCCTCGGGAGTGTCGTCGCCTTCTCCAGCGGCGGAAGCCAGGTCGGGCTTGCGACTGGACCGCTGGAGAACCTCTATGGGGTCGAACTCGGATTGCCGGGGATCGTCCTGCTGGCTCTCGGCGCGACGGGGATTCTCGCCGGTGCGTGGATGGGCGCACCGCGTCTCCTGCAGGCGACGTCCCGGGAGTACGCACAACTCGGTGTCCGGCGGTCGGTTGCGGCACTCGTCCCTGGGTTTATTATCGCACAGATCGCGATCGCGCTCGGTATCCCGATCTCGTTCAACAACATCATCATCTCCGGCGTGATCGGCAGCGGACTCGCGGCGGGGTCGGCTGGGGTCTCCCGACGGAAGATCGGCGTAACCCTCGCCTTCTGGTTGATCACGCTCTCGACGTCGATCGCCATCGGTTTCGGGCTCTATCGGGCCTTCTCGGCACTTCCCGGGATTCGGTGAAAGCCGGATCCGGGGTACGCGTGTAACGGCTACGGTGACTGTCACCGGACAACCGTGACGGTTACCGGTGTTTCACCGACGACGGCGGTCGCAACGGTACCGAGCAGCCGTCGTGCGATCCGTCCCCCCTCGCTGCCGTGGCCGCCCATCACGACATGGTCGATATCGTGTGCATCGACGTATGCGAGGATCGCCTCGGCCGGATCGCCGATTTCGACGGCCGTCTCGATGTCCCGGGCTACCGTCTCGGTCCGGTTGCTGGCCCGTTCGATCAGTTCCTCGCTCTGTTTCCGTGCAGTCTCGAGCCGTGTATCGTCGACGTCCAGAACGCCCCCTTCGCTCAGCGGGGAATCCAGCGGTGTGATAACGTTCAGAACCGTCAGCTTGCAGTCGAATACCGCGAGTGCGTGCTCGAAGGCCTCCTGAGCCAGCGGCGATCCGTCCATCGGCACGAGAACGTGTGACGGCTGCATGCGGGAAATCGACGGGGAATGCGTATATATCTTCCAGCCGACCGGGAGGCGATTCGAGAAACACGGTTTCGGCCCGGACGGACGGTGCATACGCGCCGTCTATCACGCACGCGGGCCGTCGGTAATCAGGGTGCCGTCGGTCCTCAGGGCGCGCGGACGTCGTGTTCGAGGGTGCCCACGCCCTCGACCTCGACCTCGACGGTGTCGCCGTCCGAGAGGGGACCGACCCCCGCCGGCGTCCCCGTCGAGATGATATCGCCGGGTTCCAGCGTCATGTACCGGGTGATCTCCTCGATCAGCTCCGGCACCGAGAAGATGAAGTCCTCGCGGGAGGAGGACTGTTTGGTCTCGCCGTTGAGACGCAGCGAGACCGAGGCGTCCGCCGGGACCTCATCGGGCGTCGCGATCACCGGACCGACGGGGGCGGCCCCGTCGAAGGCTTTCCCGCGGATCCAGTTCTGTTCGACCCGCTGGTCGTCGCGGTTCGAGACGTCGTCCAGACAGGTGAACCCCTCGACGACGTCCATCGCGTCGTCGGCGTCGACGTTCCGGCACTGTTCGCCGATCACGACGGCGATTTCGGCCTCGAACTCGACGGTCTCCTTGCCGCGGGGGAGCGTGATCGTGTCGCCGTGGCCCGCGACGGCGTTCGGCGGCTTGAGGAACAAAAGCGGCCGGTCCGGGATCTCCATGCCCTCCTCTTCGGCGTGGTTGGCGTAGTTGAGCCCGACACAGACGATCTTCGAGGGATCGGTCGGCGGGAGGACGGTGACCTCCTCGGGGGCGTACGTTTCGGTGGAAAACACGATCTCGTCGCCGTCCCAACGTCCGGTCCGGACCGCCCCGGCCGGGTCTCGGAATCTGACTCGGTGCATAATAGACCGGTCGCCGCGGGGGATGAAATCGTTTTCGAAGACCGGGCCTCGACCCGGGCGTCGGACGTGACCACTCGGCTCGCTCCGGAACGTCGGCGAAACGCGTCAGGGGCGGTAGGACGGCGAGAGGTGTTCATCCGGGATAGACCGCCCGTATACCTCCGGATTGAGGACGTTGTCGGGGAGTTCACCCCGGTGGACGGCGAGGACGCATTCGGCCAGGATGTTGCCGATGCGGGTGAGCGAATCGATCGTGACGCCGCTTATGTGCGGCGTGAACAGACAGTCCTCCAGCTCGAAAAGCGGGTTTCCCCCGACGTCGGGCTCGTTTTCGAAGACGTCGATCGCCGCGCCCGCGATCCAGCCCTCCCGGATCGCGCGTGCGAGCGTCTCGTCTTCGTACAGCCCGCCCCGCGTCGTGTTGATCAGGTAGGCGGATTCCTTCATCCGCCGGAACGAGTCGGCGGTCAACATCCCGCGGGTCTCGTCGGTGAGCGGGACGTGAAGCGTGACGAAATCGGACGAGGCGAGTAGCTCGTCGAGATCGACGAGGGTTGTATCGGCCGGCAGTTCCGAGGCCTCGGCGTACGGGTCGTAGGCGAGGACGTCGAGATCGAACGGGCGGAGCTTCTCGCGGACTTCCCGGCCGATCCGGCCCATCCCGACGATCCCGACCGTTTTCCCTTTGAGTTCGACGCCGATATTGGCGAACCGGCCCTCGAAGCCCTGCTCGCGGACCAGCCGGTTGTACCGAACGAAGTTGTGCGCACAGGCGATGAGCATGCCGAGCGTGCCCTGGGCGACCGACTCCGTCGGTCCCTGTGGAGCGTGTGTCGCGACGACGCCGTGGTCGGTACAGGCCTCGAGATCGTAGTTGTCGAACCCCGAGCCGAGCCGACCGACGATCCGCAGCCGGCCGTCGTCTGGGATCGTCCCGTCGGTGATGAGGTCGTTCTCCCCGACGATCGCCGCGTCGACCCCCCGGAGCCGTTCCTCGAGCGGCCCGGTCTCGTCGAACCGCACCGTCACCCCCGGAGCCTCGTAGAGCGGCTCCAGCCCCATCTCGAAGTCCTCGATTGGCAGTTGACGCCAGTCGTCGGTGACGACGACGGCGAACTCCTCTTCCTCCGTCGATCCGTTCGGGTCCGGAGTCATAGATACCCGTGTTCGGTCTCACAAATATACTTTGCTACGGGGGACCGAACCGGAGCAGCCGGCCCGAAAGCGGTGGGGCTACTCGTACTGTCGGATCCGATCGCCGAAGGCGTGCCGAACGGCGCCGAGTTCGTCGCCGACCAGGAGCATCCGGTAGCCGGCCTCGACGGCCGCTTCGATCGCGTCGGGGTCCATCCCGACGGCCCGTCCGTACGGGACGCCGGCGGCGTCGGCGGTCTCCCGGTAGGTTTCGATCGCGTCCTGAACCGCCGGATCGTCGGGCATCGCCCCCATCGACACCGACAGGTCCTGATGGCCGAGGAGGACGAACCCGAGTTCGGGAACCGAGAGGATCTCATCGAGATTCTCGATCGCGGTGTGGTTCTCGATGTTCACGCCGACCGATACGGACCGGTCTTCCCGACGTCGGTAGTCGGCCGAGATGTCCTCGCCCCAGTAGTTGGCGCGACCGATACCCACGCCCCGTTCGCCCGGCCCGTCGTCGTAGTCGAACCGTGAGGCTTTCACCACCCGCTTGACCTCCGAGGCGGTTTCGACGCGCGGGACGACGACGTTGCGGACGCCCGCATCGAGCACCTTCCGGACGACGGCCGGCTCGCTCGATGTGACCCGGACGACGAGTTCGGTCCCGCCGACCGCCGCCGCACGGACGAGGTCCTCCATCGCGGTGCTGTCGGTCGGGCTGATCCCGCTGTGTTCGAGATCGAGCCAGACGAAATCGAGCCCGACCCGACCGTAGGTCTCGACGATCGTCGGCGAACAGGTTATTGCGCCCGGCCCGAGCTGGGGAACGCCGGCTTCGAGTCCGTCCTGAAACGTGTTGTCTGTCATGGTTTGATGAGTGTGGTTACCAGGATGTGATTTCGACGTCCCGGAGGGGTCGCTCCAGTGGAACCGTCACCTGACCGGAGGTGTAATGGGAGAGATAGAACCCGACGATGATCTCCAGGGACCGCATCGCCTCCCGGCCCGTGGAGTCGTTCTCCGCCCGTCCCTCGAGGACGTCGACGATGTGCTCGGCCGCGTTCGCGAAGGCGCGCTCGTAGTCGTCGTCCCACGTCCAGGAGCCCTCGATTCCCTCCAGCGAGCGTTCGACGTGCTCGCCGTCCTCGAGCGCCCAGTAGCGCCACTCGCCGTCGTCGTTGTTCATGTAGAGTTTCCCCTCGGAGCCGATGAAGTTCAGGTTCATCGAGGAGTCCTCGCGGGGCATCGTACAGTCGACCGTCGCGAAGGTGCCGTCGTCCATGACGACGAACCCGCCGCCGCCGGAGTCGTCGACGTCGGTGTCCGCCTCCAGGGCGTCGACGGCCTCGTTCTCGCCGGTGATGTAGCCGCTGATGCGCTCGGCGCGAGCGTCGAGCAGGTACACCAGCGTATCAAGCAGGTGCGTCGAGTTCCGGAGCAGTTCCATCCGGAACTGGGTGCTCACCGAGTGGACCTCCCCGAGGATGTTCTCCTCGTGGACCAGTTCGCGGAGCTGTCGGAGCTTGTCGGTAAAGCGGAACGAGTGGTTCACGAGCAGTTCGATCCCTTCCCGATCGCAGGTGTCGATCATCGCTTCGGCGTCGCCGACGGCCGAGGCGACCGGCTTTTCACACCAGATCAGGTCGGGGGACGACGCCGATTCCGCGGTATCGATGACGTGATCGGCGTGGAGAAAGGAGGGAGTACACACCGAGACGACGTCGAGGTCCTCCGCCGAGAGCATCGCCTCGTGGCCGACGTACTGCCGGGAGTCGGGGATTTCCCACGCCTCGCCGAAGCGGGCCAGTTTCTCCTCGTCGATGTCGGCGATCGCCACCAGTTCGATACCGTCGGCGGCGTCGTAGCCGCCGGCGTGGCTCGCCTCGATCTTCTCCGAGCCGATCTGTTCCTCGTCGTGCATGCCGAGAAGACCCATCCCGGCGACGCCTCCGGTTCCGATGATGCCTGCTTTGTAAGTCATGGTTAGATTGGCGCGTATCGTCGAAACGACCGACCCACGGCGGGCCGTGATCGGCGCACCGTGACCGGTCCGTATCGCGACGCGTACGCGGCCCGATTCACCCTGGAGCGGTTTTAAGTTACTGGTCAATGGAGGAGCGCGCACGAGCGGAAAACCAGTCAAAAACCGCGTACAACAGAGGGGGTGTCGAATATATCCCGCATATTGTTAATGGAAATATATCAAAAACAGGCAGATAGGTCACTATCTATCAAACAGCATGGAAAATTATATTAATTGGGAGTCGCATACCTCGGTCGTATGCCAGATCGTAGTACACGACGGCGAACCTTTCTGAAAGTAGCAGGAGCCGCAGGAGCGGCGAGCGTCCTTGCCGGCTGTACCGGCGGTAACGGTAACGGTGGCAACGGTAACGGTAACGGCAACGGCGGCAACGGTAACGGCAACGGCGGCAACGGTAACGGTAACGGCAACGGCGGCGGTGGACAGGAGGCCGTCGAGAACGTCGAAGACCTCCCGGAACTGGAGATGACGTGGCACCACCTCGGTACCCCCGACCCCACACTCCACAACCACCGGCAGGCACTGACGTTCAAGAACTACATGGAGCAGAAATCCGGCGGGCGATTCACCGTCAACATCGCCCCCGCCGGGGAGCTCGCGGGCGACGTCGAATCGATCGAGCAGGCCCAGGCCGGCGCGATCGAGATCGTCGCCGGGATCGCCGAGGGGCACGTCGCCCCGTTCCTCCCGGACATCAACACGATGGCGATACCGTACGCGTACCCGAGCGTCGACGTCGCGAACTACGTGTGGGACAACACCGAGTTCGGGATCGAGTTCCGGAATCACATGGAAGAGCAGATGGACGTCGTCCCGGTCGGCTGGTACGACAACGGCGGCTTCCGACACTACAGCGCCAACGAGCCGCTGGAGGGGCCGGACTCCCTCGAAGGGCTCACCATCCGGAACATGGACATCGAGGCCCACATGGAGATCACCCGCCAGCTCGGCGCCACCCCCGAGCCGATCGACTGGACGGAGCTCTATCAGGCCCTCGATACGGGCGTCGTCGACGGCCAGGAGAACGCGATCCCGACGATCATCCTGGCTAACCTCCAGGAAGTCCAGGACTACATCATGAAGGACGGCCACGTGTTCTCGATCAACTTCGCGCTGGCCTCCGGTCAGTGGTACAACGACCTCCACCCGGCCTACCAGACGATGGTCAACGAGGCCGCCCAGCTCGGTTCGATGCACTCCCGGATGGTCAACCGCATCCAGCGCGTCCAGCTCGAGAACACCTTCCGCAACGAGTACGACATCCAGATCTACGAGCCGTCGGCCAGCGAGATGGAGACGTTCAGAGAGCGGACCCAGGAACCCGTCACGCAGATCATCGAGGAGGAGGTCGACGACACCTCCTGGATCGGGATGCAGGAGGAGTCCATCACAGAGGCAGTCGAGCAGGTGGGATACAACCCCGAACTCCAGTAACGGCTGGATAGATCGTAGCCCACCGAAATATAATCATATTTGTATGATGTACGAATACACCCGACAGACAGAGCTATGTTAGCCATTTCCGCAACCACCGCAAAGTATATCGATCGAGCTCTCGCACCGATAGGTAACGCCGCGCGTACGGTGTTCGACCGTTTCGATTACGTCTTCGAACGCTGGTTCAAGGCGATGGACCTGCTCGCGCGAGGGCTCTGGGCGATCGCGATGGCGCTGATGATCATACTCGTGTTGACGATCGCGGGACAGGTCGTGTCCCGATACGTGTTCAATTGGGTCCCTCCGTGGGGAGGTGAGCTCGGCCGGACGCTTGCGATCTGGATGTCGCTTTTGCTTTTGCCCCCACTGGTGTGGACCGATAGAAACCTCCAAGTCGAGTTCGTCATCGAGAAGCTCTCGGTGCGGATGCGGCGGCGCATCCGGACGCTCCAGTTGCTTCTCATCACCGCGTTCGGGGCCGTGTACACCTACTACGGATGGGCGTACGCGACGACGGCAGGGTTCCGATCCGTGTCGACGTCGCTACACCGCATATTCGAGCCGATATTCGGCAGCGGATTCGACCTCGACATGTTCTATATATACCTGATCCTGCCGCTCAGCGGCGTGTTATTCGTGATAATGTGCATCTCAAAGCTCGTTCAGATCAACTACAACCCAACCCAGCTCGAAGAGGACTATAGTGAACGGTACGGCGCCGTGGAGATCGAGGAGGAAGACTAATATGGTGTCCACAATGGCCACAGCAGGGATACTCGCGGCCCTGCTTTTGGTGTTCATCTTCTCCCGCGTGGAGATCGGGTTCGCGATCGGGATGATCGGATTCCTGTTCCTGGTATTCGTCGATCAGAATCTGACGATCGGTATCTCCCGCGCGTACGGCGGCCTGGACAAGTTCGTACTGCTTGCGATTCCGTTCTTCCTCTTGGCGGGTGAACTGGTCAACAAATCCGGCATCACCGACCGCCTCATCCGGACGGCGAACGTGACTGTCGGCCGGTTCCGGGGCGGGCTCGCACAGGGGAACATCGTCGCCAGCCTGCTGTTCTCGGGACTGACGGGCGCGGCCGTCGCCGACGTGGCCGCGCTCGGGTCGATCTTCGTCCCGGCAATGGCCGACGAAGGGTACGACCGGGACTTCAGCGCGGCCGTCACCGCAGCGTCCTCGCTGGTCGGCCCGATCATCCCCCCGAGCATCATTATCGTCATCTACGGTGCGGTGACACAGACGTCGATCGGTGGGATGTTCGCGGCGGCGGTCGTTCCCGGCATCCTGCTGAGCCTGTCGCTCATGGTTCTCGTCGCGATCATGGCGGTGCGGTACGACCTCCCCCGGTACGAGGTCGAGGTCGACCGGAAGGAGTACCCGATGTTGCTCGGCCACTCGCTCCTAGCGATGACCATGCCGGCAATCATCCTGATCGGGATCACAGGCGGATACATGACGCCAACGGAAGCGGCAGCGGCCGCCTCGGGATACGCGTTCTTCCTCGGTGTCGTCGTCTATCGGTCGTTGAGCCTCAACGGGATGTATCTAGCGCTCAGAGAGGCGATGGAGCGGTCGGCACAGCTGTACATCATCATCGGATTCGCCAGCATCCTCACGTGGGTGCTCGCCCGTTCGGGGGTCACCGACACGCTCATCGGTGCGATCCAGGGGCTGGGTCTGGGTCCGCTCGGGTTCATGCTCGTCATCTCGCTTCTGCTCTTGTTCGTCGGGACCTGGCTCGAGATCGGCGCCGCGGCGATCATGCTGGGGCCGACGATCGCCGAGATGTCATCGACGCTCGGGATCCACCCCTTCCAGTTCGGGATCATGTTCATCGTGACGTTGAATTTCGGGCTGATCACCCCGCCGGTCGGCATCTGTCTGTTCGCCGCCTCCAGCGTCTCGGAGGTCCCGGTCTGGCCGATCGCAAAGCAGATCGTCCCGTTCTTCATCGTCGACATCATCGTACTGTTGCTGTTGATCAACATCCCGGAACTGACGCTTTGGTTCCCGCGGGCGACCGGCTTCATCTGATCTGACCGGTCCGTCCCCCTTTTTTCGCGGTTCGATTTTTTCACGAGAACGGCCGATCCGTCGCGGACCCGACCGACCAAAAGCAGCCGGACCGTGGCCACCCCGGCCGTGTCGCCGTCGGACGATGAGCCCCGCCCCCACGGGAGGGTACCGGGGATCGAAACGAACACAAACCCTCCTCACCAACCGGCGGTATGGTAACACAGGACGCGACGCCGGGTACGTACGACTTCCTCACCGACCTGCTCGACGACGAGCAGCTCGCACTCGAAGAGAGCGTCCGCGAACAGTTCGCCGCCGACGCCAGCCCCCACGAGGACCACCTCCCCGAGGTCGTCGTCTGGCCCCACACGACGGCGGAGGTCTCGGCGATCCTCGAGGCGGCCCACGAGCGCGAGATTCCGGTGACGCCCTGGAGCGGGGGCACCGGGGTCGAGGGGAACGCGATCCCGACCGAGGGCGGGATCGTGCTGAACACCTACGAGATGGAGTCGATCTCGGTTCGGCCGGACGACCTGCAGGCGGTCGTCGGCCCCGGCGTCGTCTACGACGATTTGAACGAACACCTCGCCCGGTACGGGCTCCGGTTCGCGCCGGGGATCTCCTCGGGCGATGCGGCGACGATCGGCGGGATGATCGCGACCAACGCCAGCGGGATCAACGCGGTCGGGTACGGGGAGACCCGCGATCACGTCCTGCGGCTGGAGGTCGTCCTCCCGGACGGGCGGACGATCGAGTGCGGTCGCGACGTGATCAAGACCTCCGCGGGCTACAGCCTCAAGGACCTCTTCGTCGGCAGCGAGGGGACCCTCGGGGTCGTCACCGGGGCGACGCTGTCGCTTTCCGGGATCCCCGAACGGAAGCGGGCGGCGCTCGTCACGTTCCCGACGCCACAGGAGGCAAGCAGCGCGGTCTCGGAGATCATCCGGTTCGGGCTCGAACCCGGCGCGATGGAGTTCATCGACAAGCAGTCGGTCGAACTCGTCAACGACTACCGCGGAGAGGAGGTGTTCCCGGTCGAGCCGCTTTTGATAATCGAACTGCACGGCAACAACAGCGGGATCGACGAGGACGTCGAGTTCGTAAAGGAGATCTGTGAGGACAACGGCGCCAACGAGTGGCTCAGCCGCTCCGGCGAGGAGATGGAGGATATCTGGAGCGCCAGAGACGACGCCCTCTCGGCGTCGCGGGCGTACCGGGAGAACTACCAACCCGCGTTCATCGGCGACGTCGTCGTCCCGATCTCGAAGTACCCGGAGATCGTCGAGGCGGTCGGACGCGTCGCCGACGACGTGGGCGTGTTCACGCCGATGGTGGGCCACGCGGGCGACGGGAACCTCCATTATCTCCCGATCGTCGACCCCGACGAGGAGGGGGCGATGGAGCGCGCGAACGAGGTCAACGAGCGGGTCGTCGAGACCGCGATCGGGATGGGCGGGACTGCGACCGGCGAACACGGCGTCGGCATCGGCAAACGGAAGTTCATGTCCACAGAGCACGCCGAAGCCGTCGACGTCATGGCCGATATCAAGGAAGCGATCGACCCGACCGGCATCATGAACCCCGGGAAGGTGCTGCCCGACCGCGAGGGATAGCGCTCCGTCTATCCGAACCGGTCACTCGACGCCGTACTCGCTTTTGATCCGGTCGGGAATCTCGACGCCGAGCCCCGGCTCGGTCGGGAGTTCGATCCGACACTCCTCGTCGAGTTCGGGCGGCGAGACGAAAAGCGACTCGTACAGCGGGTAGTCGGTGACGTCGTACTCGATCCACCGGCAGGCGGGCGAGGAGAGGACGAGATGGATCGTCGCGGCGAGGCCGACGCCCGTCGTGTAGCTGTGGGGGGTGACGACCGTCTCGAACGCTTCGCCGAGGGCACAGATCTTCTGTGTCTCGGTGATCCCGCCACAGCGCATGGCGTCCGGCATCGCGTAGTCGATCGCCCCCTCCCGGAACAACTCGAGAAAGCCCCACTTCGTGTACTCGTTTTCGCCGGTCGCGATCGGCACCGAAAGCGCCTCGCGGAGTTCGGCGTGTCCCTCGACGTCGTACGGCGAGAGCGGCTCCTCGTACCAGTAGACGTCCTCCTCGGCGAGCATCCGCCCGACGCGGCGGGCCTCGGGCGGTTCGTACCCGCAGTTCATATCCACCATCAGTTCGGCGTCGCCGATGGCGTCCTGGATCGCCCGCACGCGCTCGCGGTCGGCCTCAAGGCCGCGACCCAGGTGCGTCTTGACCGCCGTGAACCCCTCCTCGACGTATCCGGCGGCCGTCTCCGCCATCGCGTCCGGATCGTCCCAAAAGAGGTCCGAGGCGTAGGCCCGCGGTCGCCGATCGCCGTGCGCGTTGCCGCCGAGCAGTCGGTACACCGGCTCGTCGTGGTGTTTCCCGAGGAGGTCCCACAGCGCGAGGTCGACGCCGCTGGCCGCGGAGATGCCCGGTCCTTTCTGGTCCCAGTAGGTGTTTTTCGTCACCATCTCGGCCCAGATCGACTCGATGTCGCGGGGGTCCATCCCGAGGAGCTTCGGGCGGTACTTCTCCTCGATGACGGTTTCGATGATCGACGCGTTGGGGCCGTACCCCTCGCCGATACCGGTCAGCCCGGTGTCGGTCTCGACGACCACGAGCGCGGCCGGCCGAGTCGAGGACGACCGCCCGCGGGAGATCCCGCTTGCTTCCTCGAATTCGACCCGGAACTTCTCGACGGAGACGTCAGTAATCTCCATGGGATCGGGTACATCCGACCGAGGAATAAAACGTCGGGTCACGGCACGGGCGGGCGAGGTAGCCCAAGCGAACCGACGGGGTGTCCCTCACGGTTCCGCCGATCGAACGACGGACCGACCCCGTCGATGTAAGTCTCATTTTTTGCCGGTTGAAGCCGTATATCGGTGAGACTCGCGCACGTTAGGAATAGATATATATGTTTTTGAAACAATTATACCGTATGACCTACCTCACGAGACGGGACGCCCTCAAGGCGACAGCTGCGTCCGTAACCGTCTCTATGGCGGGATGTCTTGCGAGGGGCTCCGGACAGGACCTCTCGAGCGTCGAGGAGTGGCCGCCGGACCGGAACGCGAGCGAGATCGAGCTGTGGACCTGGCAGCGGTACTGGGGCGATCAGGCGATGGGCTTCAAACACGCCGAGGACCTCGAGGGGTTCGACCGGATAGTCGTTCCCTCGTTCGAGCAGGAACGGCGGTTGCGGGACGGCGAAGCCCCCGACGTGGTCCATCTCTTCTCGCGACAGTTCGCGAACGCGATGGAGGAAGGGCTGCTCCAGCCGCTCCCGACCGACGTGATGCCGGTGTGGCCCCCGGAGGTTCCGCTTCGCGGACAGGAGCTATCGTTTTACGGTCAGGACGGCGATTTTTACGGCTACCCGCAGGCGCCGGTAGCGATGTCGCTCGCGTACCACTTCGATGTGCTCTCGGAGGCGACCGACTGGTCGTTGCTCTGGGACGAAGCCCACGAGGGGCGCGTCTCGATGCCGGCCGATCCGGTGTTGCTCGGACAGATCGGCGCCCTCTACACCGGACAGGACCCCTTCGATCCCGAGGATCCGGATGCGGTCCGGGAGGCGCTGCTCGAACAGGAGCCAATCGTCGATAACTACTGGACACACTGGTTCGACGCCTGGACGAAGTTCGAACAGGGCGAACTCGACGTCGGCGTGTTGCCCCACCCGCGGATGTGTCTCTGTTCGCAGGACTACACGCCGATCCGGTACGGGAACCCCGGTGGACGCATCTACGCACAGAGTACGCTCGCAGTGCCGGCCGACGCCGCGAACCCGTATCTGGCCGCCGAGTTTCTCAACTGGTCCGCCAACCTCAAGGTCGGGACGGAGACGGGATGGTTCGCCGACGAGTGGGACCTCTATTCGGATCGGCCGGTCTCGGGCGAAGCCCGCGAGACCTACCGGTCGGTCGCCGCCGACCTGGGAATCGAAGAAGCGTGATCGGGCGACGAACGTTTGTGGCGTCGGCGCTGGCGGCCGGCACCGCGGTCGGTACCGCCGGCTGTCTCGGCGACGACGACGGCGGCGACGACGACGGCGGCGACGACGACGGCGGCAACGACGGCGCCGCGACGGCCGACCACCCCGCCCTCGACACGCCCGCGGAGCCGCCGCGTCTCGGGCCGCCGATCGAGGAGGCCGAGGGGATCGTCGTCGCTTTCGACGACCCCTCCTGCTCGTCGTGTGCGACGTTCGCGGCCGAGACGTTCCCGCAGTTGCGCGACGGTCCGGTCGAGGCCGGCCGGGTCACCTACCTGGCCCGCGCGGTCCCGTGGGTCGAACCCGCCTGGAGCCGGCTGGCGATAAACGCGCTGTATGCCGTCCACGAGGCCGAACCGTCGGCGTTCTGGCAACTGAAAAGCCGGTTCTACGAGGAACAGTCCGGACTGGACGAGGGGTCAATCAGAGAGTGGATCGCGACCGAGGCGGAATCGCTGCCGGTGGAACCGGAGTCGGTCCTGACGGCGGTCGACGAGGGACGGTACGACGACCGAATCGAGGCGACCGAATCGACCGCCGAGGACAGCGAGGTCTCGGTCGTCCCCTCGTTCGTCCTGTTCGAGGGCGGCGAGTACGTCACGCAGGTCGTCGGGCCACAGCCGTACGACGTCTTCGAGGGGGCGCTCGATCTATGAGTTCCGGCAAAACGACCTTCGGAGGGCGGACACCGGCCCGACGGGAGGGTATCCGATGAACGTCCGGCGTTCGATCGACCGGTGGATGCCGACCACGACGACCGACTGGTACCGGATCGCCGGGGAGATCCGAAGCGTCCTGTCGACGCCCGGCTCGCTTCTTTTCGCCCTCGCGGTCGCGGCGGTGTCGCTTGCGCTTTTCGTCCTCCCGGAGAACGCGCGGCTCGTACTCGATGTGGTGGTGTTCGGGAACGCCGACCTAGCGACCCGGCTTCGGGTGCTGTCGGCGCTTTTCCCCTTCGTCGGCGGGACGGTCGATCCGGCGACCGACACGCTACTCGTGCTTTTGGCCGGGCTGACCGGCGTGACAGTGAGTTCGATCGTGGGCCGTCTCAGACAGCGGGGGATCGGCGGGGAGGTCGGGACGGGCTCGCTCGGCGTCCTGCTGGTGACCGCCACCGGCGGGTGTGCGGCCTGCGGCTCGGTAGTACTCGCCGTGCTCGGCGTCGGGGCGGCCGGAACGCTGGCGATCCTCCCGTTCGGCGGGCTCGAGATCCAGGTCCTGTCGATGCTTCTGTTGCTCGTTTCGCTCCACCGGCTGGCCGCCCCCGATCAGTGTCTCGTTCCGACGGGGGGATAGCACCCTCGAGAACGGCAAGGGAAAAACCGTCGGCTACCGTTTGTCCATCGCCCGCGATTCCCAGTCCCGCTCGAAGAGGTTGATCGTGTGGACCCGATCCTCGGTGTACTCGTGTTCCTCGACGACGTCCATATTGAGTTCGATGCCGTAGCCGGGGCCCTCGGGCATCTGAACGAAGCCGTCCTCGACCTCGAGGGGATCGACGAGCAGGTCCTCGACCCAGTCGGCGTCGTAGGTCTGGAACATCTCCTGGATCCTGAAGTTCGGGATCGAGGTACAGAAGTGCGAGTAGATCGCGCCCGCGACCGGCCCCTGCGGGTTGTGCGGTGCGATGTCGACGTGGTCGGCCTCCGCGAGGCCGGCGATCTTCTTGCCCTCGGTGATCCCGCCGGTGTTCATCAGGTCGGGCTGGAGGATGTCGACGTCGGTCCGGGTGACCAGCTCGTAGAACTCGTGTTTGGTCATGTGGCGCTCGCCCGTGGCGACCGGGATGGGCGATTTGTCGGCCACTTCCCGCAGGCTGTTGATCGAGTCCGGCGGGCAGGGCTCCTCGAACCAGGTCGGATCGAACTCGTCGAGTTTCCGCGCGATGTCGACCGCCTGCCCGGCCGTAAAGCGGCCGTGACACTCGATGAGGAGATCGACGTCCGGGCCGACCGCCTCCCGGACCGCCCGGACGATCTCGACGGAGTGGTTGACGTCCTTCTTCGGGACGGACTGCCAGGCCGTCCCGAAGGGATCGAACTTCATCGCGTCGTAGCCGTCGTCGACGACCTGTTCGGCGGCCTCCGCGAAGCCCTCGGGTTCGCCGCCGGTGTCCGTATACCAGCCGTTGGCGTACGCCCGGAGCTCGTCACCGTGGACGGACCCACCGAGCAGTTCGTAGACCGGCTTATCGAGCAGTTTCCCCTTGATGTCCCAGCAGGCGATGTCGATCGCCGAGCAGACGGTGGTGTTGACGACGTTCTTCGAGAACCACTCGTCGCGGTACATCTCCAGCCAGATCGCCTCGGTATCGAACGGATCCTTCCCGATGAAGAAATCCGACATCTCGTCGATCGCCGCGGCGATCGTCCGGGGTTTGTCGTGTGTCGTCGCCTCGGCGATACCCGTCACGCCCGCGTCCGTATGGAGGCGGACGAAGACCCACGGCTTCCAGGGATTGGCGACGAGGTACGTCTCTACGTCGGTGATTTGTACGTCCGACATGGCTAGTCACCTCCCGACGGAGAAATTAAAGCCACCGATCCGTACCGGGAGTGACACCACATCTCAAGGCCGCTCGACGGAGGAACGGCTACCGAACTGCCCCGATCCGTGTCAGGCGTCGTCGTCGAAGGCGGGCCGGCCGTCGTCCTCGGTCGGCGGCGCGCCGACGACGAGCCAGACGTGTTCGCCGTCGTCGGTGTCGTTGAGGATCTGGCGCGGCGTCTCCGGCGGTACCCGGACGGCGGTCCCCTCGGCGACGTCGCTGGTCTCCCCGTCAGCGCCGACTTTCATCCGGCCGGGACCCTCGAGAACGTAGTAGAACTCCTCCTGTTCGGTCTGTCGGTGAAAGCTCATCTCGTCGCCGGGCGAGAGAAACCACACCTTCGGGCGCATCTCCTCACAGCCGAGTTCCGAAACGAGATCGACGTGGGGCGTCCCCGAGACGCTGGACGGTTTCCGTTCGGCCTCCTCGACCGCGAGCATACTGTAGTCGTCGGACATGCGTACGAACAGTACCGACATCGAAATAAATCCCGAGGCTGTCGACGCGTTCTCGAAGATTTCGTTTTATATACGTGGCCCGCATCGGCCCGGTATGGGTCCGACGATCACCCGAATCGAGAGTACCGAATTCGCCTACCCGCTGGAGGACGTCGGCACCAGCGAGACGGGGTTCAACCTCGTCTACGAGCCGGGGGCGACCACCGATCGGAAGCTCTTTGCGCTCCGGATCGAGACCGACGCCGGCGTCACCGGCGAGTACGTCGGCGGGAACTCGCCGGCCGCGGCACAGCTGAACCTCCTCGGTGACTACCTGGTCGGCCGGGACGCGCTGGACAGAGAGCGCCACTGGAGCGAGATGAAGCGTGCGCTCCGCAAATACGACCGGATGGGTATCGGCCCCGTCGACATCGCGCTGTGGGATCTCGCGGGCAAACACCACGACGCGGCGATCCACGAGTTGCTCGGCACCTACCGCGATCGGATCCCGGCGTACGCCTCGACGTATCACGGCGACGACAACGGCGGGCTCGACTCGGGGGAGGCGTTCGCCGACTTCGCCGAGGAGTGTCTCGAGATGGGCTACACCGGCTTTAAGATCCACGGCTGGGGCGGCAGCGACGAGGCCCGCGACATCGACCGGGAGGTCGAGACCGTCCACGCGGTCGGCGAGCGGGTCGGCGACGAGATGGACCTGATGCTCGATCCCGCCTGCGAGTACGAGACGTTCGGCGACGCGCTGACCGTCGGGAAGGCCTGCGACGAGCAGGACTTCTACTGGTACGAGGACCCCTACCGCGACGGCGGGATCTCCCAGCACGGCCACAAACGTCTGGGCCAGCACCTCGAGACGCCGCTGTTACAGACCGAACACGTCCGGGGGCTGGAACCCCACACCGACTTCGTCGCGAACGGGGCGACCGACTTCGTGCGCGCGGATCCCGAGTACGACGGCGGCATCACCGGCGCGATCAAGATCGCCCGCGTCGCCGAAGGGTTCGGTCTGGACGTGGAGTACCACGCCCCGGGACCGGCCCAGCGGCACTGTGTGGCCGCGACCCGGAACACCAACTACTACGAGTTGGCGCTCGTCCACCCGGAGTGTCCCAATCCCATCCCGCCGGTGTACGAGGGCGACTACTCGGATTACATCGACACGATCGACGACGACGGGTGCATCGAGGTGCCGGACGGCCCCGGCCTCGGCGTCGAGTACGACTGGGATTACATCGAGTCGAACGCGACGGGCAGCGTCCACACCTACGAGTGACCGGTCGGCAGCGGTCGATCGAACGCGACGGCTGATCGCCGCGGGACGAGACCCGACTACACAACCTTTTTTGGACGCTCAATCGAACCTACACACCGATGGAAAAAACGATACTGGTAACGGACCAAATATACGGAGAACTCGACATCGAACGCGAGATAACGTCCGAGGCGGGGATCGAACTGGTCGAACGGCAGCTCGAATCGGCCGAGGCGGTCAGCGAGGCCATCGAGGAGACCGGCGCCGACGCCCTCGCGTTGACCTTCGCGGATATCTCGCGGTCGGTCCTGGAGCGGGCCGACGGCCTCGAAGCGGTCGGTCGGTACGGTATCGGGGTCGACACCATCGACGTTCCGGCGGCGACGGAGAACGGGACGGTCGTGTTGAACGTTCCGGACTACGCAATCGACGAGGTGTCGACCCACGCGTTCGCGTTGCTTTTGGCGTGTGTTCGCTCGGTCACGGCCTACGACAGGGACATAAAGGAGGGTGGCTGGGATTGGGAGATCGGCGCGCCGATCCCCCGGCTCTCCGAGAGCACGCTCGGGCTGGCCGGCTTCGGGAAGATCCCCCGCCGGGTCGCCGAGAAGGCTGCCGGGTTCGGCCTCGAGGTGCTCGCCCAGGACCCCTACATCGACGCCGATGAGATGGAAGCACAGGGCGTCGAGAAGGTCGGTTTCGGGGAGCTGCTCGATCGATCCGACTTCGTCTCGGTCCATACCCCGCTCACCGAAGAGACCGAAGGGATGTTCGGCTCGTCCGAGTTCGAACGGATGAAAGACTCCGCGATCCTCGTCAATACCTCTCGGGGAGCGGTCGTCGACGTGCCGGCGCTGAACGCGGCCCTAGAGGCCGGCGAGATCGCCGGGGCCGGCCTCGACGTGCTCCCGGAGGAGCCGCCGGCCGACGACGAGCCGATCGTCGATCGGGAGGACGTTATCATGACACCCCACGCGGCGTGGTACTCGGAGCCGTCGATAGTCGAACTCCGGAAGACCCTCTTTTCTGACCTGGTCGGGATCCTCCAGGGGGAGGAACCGACGAACCCGGTCAACCCGGACGTCCTGTAGACGTCGTAAAAGTAATTTACCTCCGTCACGCCGGGGTAAGTATGGACAGATATCTAGTCGTCGCGGACGACTCGGACGCGGCACGGGAACTCGGCTCCCACGCCGTCGAACTCGCCGAAGCGTTCGGTATCGAACTCGTCTTCGCACGCTTCGTCGATCGGGACAACTATCAGACACGGCTGCAGGAAGCGGCGAGCCTCGGGCGAAACATCGAATCGATCGAGGCGGCCGAACGACACGCCGAAGAGATCGCCGAGGAGTTCGCCGCCGAGGTGGTCGGCGACCGCGACGTCTCGTACCGATCGGCCGGCATCGTCGACGCGATGCCGGAAGTGATCTCGGAGTTCGCCCACGAGGAGGAGTGCGATCAGGTGTTTATCGCCGGCAAGCAACGCTCGCCGACGGGGAAGGCGATCTTCGGGGACCGCGCACAGCACGTGATACTCAACTTCGACGGGTTCGTGACGGTGAACAAAACGGACTGACCGCCCCCGAGGTCGGGACGGGACGCGGCGCTCGTCGGGGCCGGACGCAACGTTTATTTTCTCGGGTTCGGATACCACGACGATGGAATCGAACACGCTTCGACAGCGACTGCAGGACGGCGAAACGACGATCGGAACTTTCCAGATCATCGACTCCCCGATGGTCGCGGAAATCGCCGGGATCGCGGGGATGGACTTCGTGATCATCGACCAGGAACACGGGCCGCTGACGGCCGAAACGTCGCTTTCGCTGTGTGCCGCCGCCGAACGGGGTGGCGCCAGCCCGATCGTACGCGTCCGAAAGAGCAGCGAACCTGAGATCCAGCGCGCGCTCGATATCGGCGCGGGCGGCGTCCAGATCCCCCAGATCGAAACGCGGGCCGACGCGGAGGACGCGGCGGCGGCGGCGCGGTTTGATCCGATCGGCGAGCGGGGGCTCTCGCGGTACGTTCGGGCCGGCGACTACGTCGGCGGCGACGACTACACCGACCGCCAAAACGAGGAGACGACGGTGATCGTCCACATCGAGGGTGAGGAGGGCGTCGAGAACGTCGGGGAGATCGCTGACGTCGAGGGGATCGACGTGCTGTTTCTCGGCCCGTATGACCTCTCACAGTCGCTCGGGATCCCGGGACAGGTCCGGGACCCCCGCGTCGAAGCGAAGATGGAGGAGGTCTGTGAACGCGTCGAGGGGACGGACACGATCGTGGGGACGTACGCGGATACGCCGGAGATGGCCGAACAGTGGATCCGCGCCGGCGCCCAGTACGTCGCCCTCTACGTCGACTGTGCGATCCTCCACGACGCGATGGGCGATCTCGTCGACGCCGTCGATCCGTGAGCCGGTGGGGACCCGACCGAACGGGAACCGGGACGATCGATACCGGGGCGTCCGCCTGTAACGACGCCTCGAAGGAATTTTCTGTTCACACACTGGGGCCTCAGTCGAGCCGCCGGTCGAAAGCATAAGCGGGAAGCGAAAAACGAAAACCGAGCGTCCTCGCGACCGGACTACATCGAGGGGCCGATCCGGTCGATCGCGAACGTCGTCAGACCGTGGCGCTCGGGAGCCGAATCCTCCCCGGCCACGATCCCTTCGACCGTCCGACGGAGGGTGCCGGACGGATCGGTCGCGGCGTCGACGTCGATGTCTTCGGGGAGCGCCGCCGCCGTCTCCGAGTCGCCGGTTACCTTCACGACCGGGACGACAGGGTGACCCGCGGGGACGCCGTCGGCGGTGAGATGGATGACGATCCCCGCTCCGGCGCTGGCGAGCGCCGTCGTCGCGGAGGCGAACTCGGAGGGGGCATCGACGAGCGCCACACCGGAGTCGTGGGTCGCCCGCGCGCCGTACTCGAGGAGATCCTGAACCTGGTGGTCGCCCCACGCCCCGGTAGCCTCGGCAAACGAAATCTCCTCGGCGCGTCGGCGGACTCGACCGACCTTGGCCGGTTCCTCGAGGTTCCGATCGAGGAGTCGCTCGGCGTCCGCCCGGGCCGCCGGCTCGACGGCCTCGAGTGCGGCATCCGGATCCGCGAGCATCGGCTCGTTGCCGGCGGCGACGACCCGCCCGCCGGCGTCGATGACCTCGTCGACGAACGCCGCTACCCGGGGGGCGGCCGTCGAGACGGTCGAATCCGCGAGATCGCTCGCGACGATCCCGACGGTCAGATCGCCGAGGTCGGTCGGCTGTGTCGATTGCGACGCCGCCTCGACTAGCTCTTCGGCCATCTCGACACCGCGTTCGAGACACGCGTCGGTGCCGCCGACGCCCTGGATCGACAGCTCGCGAACCGGACGGCCGTTCCCGGCGATCGTCTCCGCCAGCGAGTCGCTTTGGACCTCCTCACACCCCAGCCCGACGACGACCGACCCCGCGACGTTCGGGTTGGCAGCGAGGTTCGCGAGCGTCCGCTCGGTTCGCTCGTTGTCGGAGCCGAGTTGCGCACACCCGTGGTCGTGGGGGGCGCTGACCGCGGTCCCGACCTGGTCGGCGATCCGGTCGGCGATCTGGTGTGAGCAGATCACCGACGGCAACACGAGGACGTGGTTCCGAACGCCGATCTGACCGTCGGATCGCCGGTAGCCGCTGGTCGTCGCGGGTTCGCTTCGGCTCACGACTCCGCCACCCCCTCCTCGGCGAGGTCGCCACGACCGCGGGTACTCTCGCAGTTGTGGGTGTGTACCCACTCGCCGGGGGCGATCGACCCGCTCGCGCGACCGATAACCTCGCCGTACTTGACGACCTCGTCGCCGTCGGCGATGGGCTCGAGGGCGACCTTGTGGCCGAACGGGACCGACTCGACAGCCGTCGTGTCGCCGTCGATGGGGTCTTGGGCCTCCAGATCCTGCAGGGCGGTCGCGACGTTGTCGTCGGCGTGTAACACCAAGCCGACCCCGTCGCCGAGCACTTCGCCCTTCATCCGCGGATCCCCTCGGCTGCGAGCTCGTTGGGCTGGAGTTCGTTGATCGCGAACTCCTCGAGCCGGCGGTGTTCGGCCGCGGTTCGGCGGCCGTCGGCGACCGCGGCCATCGTCTCGTAGACCCGTCCGCCGACCTCGCTCATCGAGTCGCCCTCGACGATCGTGCTGGCGTTTACGTCCATGTTCGATGCCATCCGGTCCCAGGTTCGGGGATTGCCGGTCACCTTGATCACGGGCGCGATCGGGTTGCCGGTGGTGCTGCCCCGCCCGGTGGTAAAGGCGATTATCTGGGCGCCGCCGGCGACTTTTCCGACAACGCTTTCGACGTCGTATCCGGGCGTATCCATCAACACGAGCCCTCCACCGACCGGGAGCGGCTCGGCGTAATCGACCATCCCCTCGACGGGGGTCGTCCCACCCTTGACGATCGCGCCGAGGCTCTTTTCCTCGATGGTGGTGAGCCCGCCCTCCTGGTTTCCGGGCGTCGGCTGGGCACCGCGCAGATCGACGCCCATCAGCTCCGCCTGGGCCTCGCGCTGGTCGACGCGGTTCAACAGGCGCTCTCTGGTTTCCTCGTCGGTACAGCGGTCAGCGAGAATGTGTTCCGCGCCGATGAACTCCGGCGTCTCGCTGAAACAGGCCGTGCCGCCCGCCTCGATCAGCCGGTCACAGGCCTCGCCGACGGCCGGGTTCGCGGCGATCCCGCTGGTCGCGTCGCTGCCGCCGCATTCGACGCCGAAGACGATCTCGGAGGCGTCCGCCTCCTCGCGGCGGACGTCCTCGCTGTCCCTCCGGAACGCCGTGGCTGTCTCGCGGCCCTGCTCGATCGCCGGGCCCGTGCCGCCGACGGAACGCACCGAGAGCGTCTCGACCGGGATCCCCGATTTCGAGACCTCGTCGGCGATCGCGTCGGCGTCGATCGACTCGGTCCCGAGTTCGAGCACGATGGCCGCCGCAACGTTGGGGTTCTTGCCGACGCCGGCGAGAACCTGCTCGGTCTGTTCGCGGGCTCGATCAGGCTGGGAGGTTCCCATCTGGTGTGGCGTCGCCCGGACGCCGTCCCCGGCCGTCTCGGCGATCCGTTCGGCGATACTACTGACGGCGACGGACGTCGGGAGTACGGCGACGTGGTTCCGTACCCCGATCCGTCCGTCTGGCCGACGGTATCCGGTGAATGTGAATGTCACGGTGATTCGTTTCGTTTCCTGAAGCTTTACCCTTTCGACAGGGATGGTCCGGGCTCGAGGCGGTTCACGTGGTTTCGGGGGCGCGGACGCGACGTTGGCCTGCAGGCAGTTCGCTGCGATTCGGTACGGCAGCCGAGGGCCGGTCGATTCCACGGACGCCGAACGATGGGAGAGCAGACCATTTAACAGACCACTGCCCGAGGGAACTCCCATGACGACGATCGAAGCGATCGACGCCTGGGAAGTGCTGGACTCACGCGGGAACCCGACAGTCCGGGCCCGGGTCCACACGCCGGACGGGTCGGGAACGTTCACCGTCCCCGCCGGAGCGAGCACGGGAAGCCACGAGGCGGTCGAGGTCCGCGACGGGGGCGACCGGTTCGGTGGGCTGGGTGTCACCGAGGCGGTCGAGGCGGTCGAGGCGGAACTCGAACCGGCCGTCGTCGGCCGGAACGTGACCGAGCAGGCGGCGATCGACGAGGCGTTACTCGAAGCCGACGGGACCGAGGACCTCTCGCGGCTCGGCGCGAACGCCGTCCTCGGGGTGTCGGGCGCCGTCGCCCGCACCGCGGCCGCGGTTCGCGACGAACCGCTTTACACATACCTCGCACCGGAGGAGCCGGGGGCGATCCCGCGACCGATGGTGAATATACTGAGCGGCGGCCTCCACGCCCACGGGGGCGTCGAGATCCAGGATTTTCTCGTCGTTCCGAGGGGTGCAGACACCTACGAGGAGGCGATCGAGACCGTCTGGACCGTCCGGCGGGCCGTCAGAGACCGGATCGAGGAACGCGGCGTCAGGCCGCTCGTCGCCGACGAGGGGGGGTTCTCGCCGCCGATGGAGGGGATCGAGGAGGCCTTCGAGTTGCTCCGGGCGGGGATCCTCGATGCAGGGTTCGAGCCGGCGACCGACGACGTCGCCTTCGCGGTCGACGTGGCGGCGACGCACTTCTACGACGAGGACGCCGAACGGTACCGCCTCGAGACCGACGGCGTCTCGCTCGACCGGGAGGGGATGATCGACCGGGTCCTCGGGTGGACCGAGAGCTATCCGATCGTCTCGATCGAGGACCCGCTCTTCGAGGACGACTGGGCGGGATGGCGAAAGCTCGCCGGTCGGCTGGACGGCGTCCAGTTGCTCGGCGACGACTTCCTCGTGACCGACCGCGACCGGCTCGGCCGGGCGATCGAGTCCGGCGCGGCGAGCGCGGTACTCGTCAAGATGAACCAGGCGGGGACGATCACCCGGACGCTCGGGGTCATAGAGCGGGCCCAGGAAGCCGGGCTGTCGCCGGTCGTCTCCGCCCGCTCCGGCGAGACGTGTGATTCGACGATGGCCGATCTGGCGGTCGCCCGCGGCGCCGGCCAGCTGAAGGTCGGCTCGCTGGCCCGCTCGGAACGGCTCGTGAAGTACAACCGGCTGTTCGAGATCGCCGACGAACTGGGACCGACGCTACCGAACGCGTCGGATCCGGTTTAAAAAGGCGCGGCCGTCACGGCGAAAGCCGTTGCCGGTCGCGCGGGAACAACACCGCCTCGCGGATGTTGTCCAACTCGAGCATCGTCATGAGCA
Organism: Natronomonas aquatica; assembly: GCF_024449025.1. Classification (GTDB taxonomy): domain Archaea; phylum Halobacteriota; class Halobacteria; order Halobacteriales; family Haloarculaceae; genus Natronomonas; species Natronomonas aquatica. Next base: position 206,639 of record NZ_JAHLKM010000001.1, read on the forward strand.
GTCGCTCGCCGCCGATGGCCCAGCCGGCGTGGGGCGGCATCCCGTATCTGAAGATCTTCGTGTAGTACTCGAAGGCCTCGGGGTCGAGTCCTTGCGCCTCGAAACCCTCGATGAGCTGCTCGCGGCGGTGTTCGCGCTGACCGCCCGAGACCAGTTCCATCCGGGGGTGCATCAGATCGAAGCCCGTCGAGAGCGTCTCGTCGTCGTCGTGATCCATGATGTAGAAGGGCTTGATGTCGGCGGGCCAGTCGGTGATGAAGTAGTGGCCGCCGACGTCGTCGCCGAGGGCCTTCTCGCCCTCGGTCGGCAGGTCGTCGCCCCACACGAGCTGTTCGTCGAGTGCGCCGGTCGCGTTGATCCGTTCGATCGCCTCCTCGTAGGTGAGCCGCGGGAACGGGGTCTCCGGAACCGAGAAGTCCTCGGCGAGATCCAGCGCCCCGAGTTCCTCGGTGCAGTTCTCGGCGACGCCCTCGTAGGCGGCGACGACGACCGACTCACAGACGTCCATCGCCTCGTGGTGATCACAGAAGGCCCCCTCGAAGTCGATCGAGGTCGCCTCGTTGAGGTGCCGGGGCGTGTTGTGCTCCTCGGCGCGGAAGATCGGGCCGATCTCGAAGACGCGCTCGACGTTCGAGCCCGCCACGAGCTGTTTGAAAAGCTGGGGGCTCTGGTTCATGAATGCCTCCCGCCCGAAGTAGGTGATCGGGAACAGTTCCGTCCCGCCCTCGGTGCCGGTCGCAACGATCTTCGGGGTGTTGATCTCGGTCGCGTCGACCGCCCGGAACGCCTCCCGGGCCGCCCGTTGCATCTCGCTTCGGATCTCGAAGATCGCCTGGCCGGCCTCCCGGCGGAGATCGAGGGTCCGGTTGTCGAGCCGCGTCGGGAGTTCGGCCTCGACCTTCCCGGTCGGATCCAGAGGGAGTTCGGTGTCGGCGGCCGAGAGCACCTCGACCGAATCGGGGGTGACCTCCACACCCGTCGGGGCCCGGGGCTCCTCTTCGACCGCCCCGGTCACCGAAACGACGGATTCCCGGGGCGCGTCGAGGCCGGTCTCGACGAGCTCGTCGTCCATCTCCTCTTTCTCGAATTTGATCTGGATACGCCCGGTCTTATCGCGCAGGATGAGGAAGGCGATGCCACCGAGATCGCGGATCTCGTGGACCCAGCCGGCGACGGTGACCGTCTCGTCCGGCGTCGCGTCTGCCGTGTACGTTCGATCGTCCATACGTTCGATTCTCGGCGGGCAGACTTAAACGCGGGGAAACACGGCGGGGAAACAGGGAGGAGGGAAAGCGGCCTACCCCGACACGAACTCGATCGCCGAACGCGGTTCGACCTCCCCGAAGAGCCACCCGGCGTGATCGAGGGCGTACTCGCGGTGGTCCTCCTCGATCGCCCCGACGGCGTCCTCGGCGAGTATCGGCCGGTAATCCCGCAAGCCGGCCGAGCCGGCGGTATGGAGGACACAGACGTTCGCCAGCGTTCCACAGATCACGAGATCACGGATGCCGTGGCTCTCGAGGTATCCCTCGAGTTCGGTCCGGTAGAAAGCGTCGTAGGTGTGTTTGACGACGACGAGCTCCGACTCGCGGGGCCTGAGTTCCTCGATTAGTTCGGCCTCCCACGAGCCCTCGAGGACGTGTTCGCCCCACCGATCGAACTCGTCGTAGTAGTGGGCGTCCTCGAACTGTTCGGGCGGGTGGACGTCGCGGGTGAAGACGACCGACGCGCCGGCCGCGCGGGCGTCCTCGAGGAGGTCGGCGCACGGTTCGATCGCAGCCTCGCTCTCGGGGGCGTACAGCGAGCCGTCGGGGTGACAGAAGCCGTTCTGCATGTCGACGACCACGACCGCGGTCTCGTCCGGATCGAGGTTCATACCGACCGGTTCGGTCGTGATCGGCAAACCGTTTGCGCCGGTGGGACGGCGACCGGCTGCCGTATCCTTTTGTCGATGCAGCCCCGACAGGGAGTAATGACTCGACGGCCCGCCGCGGTGCTGGCGCTCGCCGTCGTCCTCGCGCTGGCCGGCTGTACCGTCGGCTATCAGCCCTCCGGCGCAGCCGGCCCCTCGCCGACCGACGACGTCTCGCTGGGCTACTACGACGGCTACCGGTACAACGAGTCTATCGATATCGACGCCGAGGACGGGCTCTCGGCCGACGAGACGGAAGCCGTCGTCTCGCGGGCGATGGCCCGGATACAGCTGTTGCGCGGGCTCCGGTTCGAGACGGACGTCGACGTCGAAATCGTGGACAAAGAGACGTTCCGCGAGGAGTACGGCGACGTCTGGACGGAACCCACGGAGGACCGACGGCGGCTCGATAACGTCCAACACGAGGCGCTGTTTCTCGTCGGCCCCGACGAGGACGTCGTCGACGTCCGCCGGAACAACCGCGGCGGGGTCGTCCTCGGCTTCTACCAGCCGAATGAAAAGCGGCTCGTGATCGTCAGCCGAAACGACCCGGCGACGCTGGACGACGAACTGACGCTGGCCCACGAGCTGGTACACGTCCTCCAGGACCAGCACTTCGGGCTCTCGGCCGAGGGCTCGACGCTCGATTCGATCAACGCAAACAGCGGGCTGATCGAGGGCGACGCCACCGTCGTCGAGCAGGCTTACGAGCGAAACTGCGAGACCGGCGCCTGGGAGTGCATCGAGGTCGACACCGCGACCGGCGGGCTCCCCGAGGACTTCCACTGGGGCGTGTACTTCCTCGGATTTTTCCCCTACGCGGAGGGGCCGAGCTTCGTCGAGTACCACCGCGACCGCGGCGGATGGACGACCGTCGATTCGATCCACGGCGACCCCCCAACCGCCAGCGCCGAACTCATCCACCCCGAAACATACCGGCAGGACGCCTACGGGGAGGCGACCGTCGAGGACCGAAACGCTCCGGCGTGGGAGCGGGTCACCGTCGAGGACGGACCCGACGCGGCGACGGTCGGCGAGGCCGGCCTCGCGACGATGTTCGCCTACACCGCCTACGCCGGCGACTCGCCGGGCGTCGTCGACCGCGACGCCTTCCGCAACCAGGGCCCCGACGGGCTCGATTCCGAACAGCCCTACAGCTACGACGTCGAGTACGCCGAAGGCTGGTACGCCGACCGGCTACATGCCTACGAGCGCGGCAACGAGACGGCCTACGTCTGGAACGTGACGTTCGTCGACGAAGCGAACGCGACGGCCTTCGCCGAGGGGTACGGAGCGGTGGCCGCACACTGGGACGGAAAGCGACGGGCCCTCGAGGGCGGGACCGTCTGGACGTTCGACGGGGTCGGAACTCCTTTCGAGGGCGCCGTCCGGATCGAACGGGACGAAAACGCTGTCACGATCGTCAAAGCACCGACCGCAGCCGACCTCGGTGACGTCTACGCGCCGGCGGACGTCGACCCGATCGCGGCGGATTGACGCCGGCCGGACACGATAGCGTCGTGTTCTTTAGGCTCCGTCGCCTACGGCTCGTCGATGGCAAACATCACCCTCTATGAACTTCCCGGCTGTCCGTACTGTGCGAAGGTAATCGACAAGCTGGACGAACTCGGCCTCGAGTACGACAGCATCGAGGTGCCGCGATCGCACGGCGAACGGACCGAAGTGAAGGAAGTAAGCGGCCAGACGGGCGTGCCCGTCATCATCGACGAGGACCACAGCGTCGACGGCATGCCCGAGTCGGACGACATCGTCGAGTACCTCGAGGAGACCTACGGGAGCTAGTCCGGCCCCGTCGGTCCCCGTTCCAGCCCGGTCCCGGCAGACTTTTTTGCTCCCCCGTCACCCTACACGCCATGCGCTACGTTCGGTTCCGCGATCCGGCGGGGACGGTCAGAAGAGGCATATACGGGGACAGCCGGCTCGAAGCGGCGGGGCGAAGCTACGATATCGACGATCCCGAAATCGAGTTGCTCGCACCCTGTGAGCCCTCGAAGATCGTGTGTGTGGGGTTCAACTATCCGGCCCACGCGGACGAGGTCGACGAGGAGATCCCCGAGCGGCCGTCGCTTTTCTTCAAGACCCCGAACGCGGTCGCCCCCCACGGCGCGACGATCGAGCTGTTGCCGCGAAAAGAGGAGATCACCTACGAGGGGGAGCTGGCGGTCGTGATCGGCGAACAGTGCCGGAACGTCGATGCGGCCGACGCCGAGAACGTCGTCCACGGATACACCTGCATGAACGACGTCACGAACCGCGACGACGCCGACCTCGAACGGAACTGGGTGCGGACCGAGGCCTTCGACGGCAGCGCGCCGCTGGGACCGGCGGTCGCGACCCCCGAGGAGGTGCCCGAGGACGCCTCGATCGAGCTGTTTTTGAACGGCGAGCGGAGACAGGCCGCCTCGATCGACGAGCTGGCGTTTTCCGTCCCCGAACTGATCGAGGAGATCACGGCCTATCTCACGCTCGAACCCGGCGACGTGATCGCGACCGGAACGCCGTCGGGAACCGGGGAGCTCTCCGGTGGCGATACGGTCGAGATCGAAATCGAGGGGATCGGGACCCTCGAACACGGCGTCAGTTCGCCGGACGGTGAGTGAGGAGAGGGACGTTCGTTCCCTCGATCACAGGAAGGAAAATCAAAGCGCTTCCTTGTAGGCCTCCAGCGTCTCCTCGACGTCGGCCTCGGTGTGGCCGTAGGAGACGAAGTTCGACTCGAACTGGTTCTGTGAGACCAAGATTCCCTGTTCGCGCATCGCGGGCCGGAACAGCCGCGCGTACCGGTCGGTCTCGGCGCGGTAGATATCGGTCCCCCGCTTGGGACAGCCCCCGTAGCGGTCGCAGTCCGGATCCTGCCGGCAGCCGTTCCGACAGGACTCCCCCTGCGGCTCCCCGTCGCACCGCGTGAAGACGAGCTTGAAAAACGAATCCGAACCGACGACGGTGTACTCGGGGGCGTAGTCGGCGACGATCTCCGAAAGCCCCTCACGGAGCTGTCGCCCCAGCCCGTTGACGTGCTCGTAGACGTCGTTTTCGGCACAGAACCTCAGCGTCTCGAGGCCGGCGGCCATCGTCACCGGATTCCCGGAGAAGGTCCCGGCCTGGAAGACGTCGCCGGACGGCGTGAACTGCTCGATATACTCGGTCTTGCCGCCGATCGCGCCGACCGGGAAGCCGCCGCCGATGATCTTGCCGAAGGTCGTGAGGTCGGGGTCGACGTCGAACTCGCTTTGAGCACAGCCCAGCCCGCCGACGCGGAACCCGGTGATGACCTCATCGAAGATCAAAAGCGAGCCGTGCTCATCACAGAGGTTCCGAAGCATCCCGTGGTAGCCGTCGACCGGATAGACGATGCCCATGTTCGCCTGGACCGGTTCGACGAGGACGGCGGCGATGTCCTCGCCGTGTTTCTCGAAAGCGGCCTCGGCGGCCTCGGGGTCGTTGAACGGGACCGGAACGGTGTTTTCCGCGAAGGCCTGCGGGACGCCCGGGCTCGACGGTTCCGTCCCGTCGGCGTCGCCCTCGACGAGCGTCGACTCCTGGGCGCCGTGGTAGCCGCCCTGCATGATGACGATCTTGTCCCGACCGGTGACCGCCCGCGCGAGCCGGCAGGCCGACACCGTCGCCTCCGTCCCGCTGTTGACAAACCGGATCATCTCCACCCCAGGGACGTGCCGGCAGACGAACTCGGCGTGTTCGACCTCGATTTCGCTGGGCATCCCGTACATCGGCCCTTCGGCGGCCCGAGATTGGATCGCCGCCTGCAGTTTCTCCGGCATGTCGTGGCCCAAAAGCAGGGGGCCGAGCCCCTGGATCCAATCGATGTACCGGTTGCCGTCGGCGTCGACGACGTGGCCGCCGTCGCCGTGATCGACGAAGATCGGGTACGGCTGGGGAGCCGCCCGGACCGACGAGTTGACGCCGCCGGGCATGACCGAAAGCGCCCGATCGTACAGCGACCGTGAGGCTTCGTGGTTCATGTCCGACCGTATTCTCCCTGACGGGAAAGGCGTTATCGTCCGTCGTGGAGGATCGATCGGCGGGGGATGGTACGTTCGCATTGTTTTAGGACAGAGTATCGGACAGACAGTGAGTGTTCGGGCAGTCGATGGACATTATTGCGCCGTTCGGCCGATTTTTGATAACGAAAGACCGAGACGTATTCGCCGCGAGCGCTCGCGGCTATCGGCACAGCACCGCAGAAAGCGAACCGGAACGGCTGGCAACCGTCGGTTCCTCCGTGGGGGTCCCCCCGGACCCCCGTCATGTTTCTTCCGAAACGGTGGTCGGCCCGTCGGGCCGAGGCCGGGATAGTAAAAACGTATCCGCCACCCCGAAACGTTCGAGGGCCATCCCCACCCGTCCGTCTCACCCGTCGACGATCGGCGAGCCGCCTTCGAGTTGCACCGATCGAACGCGGTCGGTCTCGACACGACGGATGTCGGTGTCGTCGTGGAGGCCACAGAGACAGCTCGTCATCGCCGCCTCGGTGCCGAACTTCCCGACCGCGAACACGGTGTCTGTGTCGCTCATCTGATAGACCGTGACGAACGACGGCTGCTCGCGGAGCCGGGCGGTTACCTCGTCGATCGTGCCGAGTTCGACCACGAGCCGGAAGATCACCGTCTCGTAGCCGAACTGGCTGTAGTCGATCGTCGCGGCGTATCCCTCGATCGTCCCGCGTTCCTCCAGCGCCGCCAGGCGTTTCTGGACGGCCGTCGGCGCCGCGTCGGTCGCCGCCGCGAGATCGCGGACGTCGGCGCGACCGTTTCGGCACAGCGCCGCGACGAGCTGTTCGTCCAGCGACTTCGTCATCGACACGGTCAGACCGCGTCGGGACCGACCTCGCCGGTCCGGATTTGGTAAGCCTCCTCGACCGGGAGGACGAACACCTTACCGTCACCGGGTTCGCCGGTCTTTGCGGCGTCGCTTATCGCCTCGGCGACGTCCGCCGCGGGGATGTCGTTGACGACACACTCGACTTTGACCTTCTGATGGAGGTCGACGCTGTACTCCTCGCCGCGCCACTGGCCGGTCTTTGCGGGCTGGGATCCCCGCCCGGAGACGTTCGTGACCGTAAGCGAGGGCGCGCCGATCTCCGCGAGCCCCTCCTTGACGTCCGAGAGCTGGTCCGGGCGGATGAAGGCCATGACCAGTTTGATATCGTCTTCGGGCTGACCGCCGTCGGTCCGGATGCGGTCGTCGGACGGCTCCGTGTAGCCGCCGTCGGTCCGGATGACGTCCTCGGAGGCTTCCGGGCCGCCGTCGGTCGCCAGCGAGTCGCGACCACCGAACTCGGGGTAGGTGTCGACGCCGTGTTCGGAGACATCGAGGCCGTCCTGCTCGTGTTCGGGGGAGACGCGGGCCTGTCCAATGGCCTTGAACACGTACCAGACGATGGCGGTCGCAGTGATCGTCCACCCGCCGATGATAACGACGCCGACCAACTGAGCGATGAACTGGGTGGCGATCGAATCGACGGTGCCGGGCAGCGCGACGAACGGCATCAGGAGCGCACCGAGTACGCCCGCGCTACCGTGAACGGGAAAGACCGCACAGACGTCGTCGATCTTGAGCTGGTTCGAAACGAAGCTGAAAACGATCGGCAACTGTGCGCCCGCAAGGATGCCGACGACGAACGCGCCCCACCAGGTGGTCGTGTTCGGGATCGCCGTGATCGCGGCCAGTCCGGCGAGCATCCCGTTGGCGGTGTAGAGGGTGTCGACCTTGCCGGATCTGAAAAGCGAGACGGCGGCGGAGCCGACCGCGCCCATGCCCATGGCGACCGTCGTGGTCATTGCGACCTGACCGAGCGTGTTCGCACCGGCGCCGCCGGTGTCGAAGGCACCCGCAGTACCGACGTTGAACCCGTACCAGCCGAAGCAGAGCATGAGCGTTCCCAGCACCGCGAACGTCATCGAGTGGCCGGGGATGATGTTCACCGAGCCGTCGCCGTCGTACCGATCCATCCGCGGTCCTAGGATGGCCGCGGCGGTGAGTCCGGCGATTCCGCCCATACCGTGGACGATCATCCCGCCGGCGAAGTCAGCGAACGGGGCGCCGACGAGCTGTTCGACGAGCCCGGTTTCGGGTGCCGCCCAGGTGAACGCCGTAATCATCGGGTAGATCACGGCCGCCAGAAGGAACGTGTAGGCGATGTACGCACGGAGCTTCGCGCGTCCGGCGACGGCCCCCGAGACGATCGTCGCCGCAGTCATCGCGAAGACAGCCCCGTACAACCAGCCGACGTACCCGCCCGCGCCGGCAGCCGGCGAAAAGCCGGCGCCGCTCATCAGACTCTCGAATCCGGTGCCGATGACGAAAAACACCGTGACACCGACCGACCACGTCAGCATGTTCTTCGTCAGCTGGTTCGCGACGTTCTTCGAGCGCACCTGCCCCGCTTCCAGCATCGCGAAGCCGGCGTGCATGAAGAAAATGAGGAACGTCACCGTCAGGATCCACGTTTCGTTGATCGCGGCCTCCATCGCTTCGGCGCTGGCCTGCATCGGGATCGCCTCGATCATCTTTCCACCTCGGTTACACTACCGCAAGTATTTTCATGAACGTCCATACTTTCGAGTTTTTCCGCTACGTTCGTAGCTTGCATTACGTGATATCCTCATGGAACAGACCTATATAAATCTTGGAGTTTACATTGGCGTTTTTCTTACTTCCTAAGTGAACGACCGTCTGATATAGGGGATAATAATAGCAATATAAGGACGTAAACCGTCCGGAAATAGACAGACTATACAGTCTATTCTTGGACGTTTGTTACCCCAGAACGGAGCATTCCCGACCGTTCGGCCGGGAGTTCGGCTCGCGCGCGGTCGACGGTCGGCGATCGGAGCCGAACTAGAGCCTGTCGGCGATGTCCTCGGCGAAGTACGTCAAGATTAGATCCGCACCGGCCCGTTTGATCGACAGAAGCGACTCGTAGGCGGCCTCCTCGAGCGAGAGCCACCCGTTCCCGGCGGCAGCCTGCAGCATCGCGTACTCCCCGGAGACGTTGTAGGCGGCGATCGGGTGATCGAACTCCGCCCGAAGCGTCGAGACGATATCGAGATACGCCAGGGCAGGTTTGACGATCAACACGTCGGCGCCCTGCTCGACGTCGAGGCGGACCTCCCGGACCGCCTCCCGGGCGTTGGCGGGATCCATCTGGTAGTGGCGGCGGTCGCCGAACGCCGGCGCCCCGTCGGCAGCGTCGCGGAAAGGCCCATAAAAGGCCGAATTGTACTTCGCCGCGTAGGACATGATCGATCGGTCCTCGTAGCCGGCCCCGTCGAGGGCGTCCCGGATCGCGCCGACCATCCCGTCTATCATGCCCGAGGGGGCGAGCATGTCGGCCCCGGCGTCGGCGTGGGAGACGGCGATCCGCCGAAGTCGATCCAGCGTCGCGTCGTTGCGGACGGTCAGCTCCGGATCCGTCGCCGCGTTCTCCTCGACGATCCCACAGTGGCCGTGGTCGGTGTACTCACAGAGACAGACGTCGGTCGCGACGTAGACGTCCGTCTCGGCAGTGATCCGGCGGACCGCCCGCTGGACGGCGCCGTCCTCGGCCCATGCACGGCTCCCCTCGGCGTCCTTCGACTCGGGGATCCCGAACACCATCACGGCCTCGACGCCGGTGTCGGTGATCTCGCGGACGCGGGCGACGCTTTCCTCGACCGGTACGCGTTCGTGGCGAGGCATCGATTCGATTTCGGCCCGTTCGTCGGCGGTCGCGTCGATGAAGATCGGCGCGATGAGATCGTCCGCACGCACGTCGGTCTCGCTGACCAGCCCGCGGACGCCGTCGGTTCGGAGGCGTCTGGGGCGCTCGGTGAGATCCATACCGGACGTGAGACATCGTCGCCAAAAGACCCGTCGCTGTCGATCCGCCCATGTTATTGACCCACACGAACGGCAGGGGATGCCGTATCTTCAAGCCGCCGCCCGCCGAAGGACCGGCATGAACGCCCAGCCCGAAGCGGGGATCTACGCCCGCGAGTCGTCGTATCTGGAGCGGTACGTCCAGTTCGGTGCCGCCGGCGGTCGCGTCCTGTCGGTTTCGTTCCCAGAGACGGCCGACCCGGAGGCGGGGACGGACCACCCACTCCTGGACCGGATGGACGCGTACCTCGAAGGAACGGCAGAGGACTTCGAGGACGTCGACGTCGCGATGACGATGCCGACCGACCGCCGGGAGATCCTTGAAACCCTCCGGACCGTCCCGTACGGCGAAGAGATCACCGTCGAGGCGCTCACGCGGATGACGGCCGGTCTCGACCCCGAGACGGAGGCCGATCGCCGCCTGGTTCGGACGGCGCTCTCGGAGAACTCCGCGCCGCTTTTCATTCCCGACCACCGGGTCACCGACGGACCGAGCGCCGCGCCGCCGTCCGTCGAGGTCCGGCTCCGGTCCATCGAGGGGCTCTGAGGCCGGGACGGGACGGCGCTATCGACCTCCTAGCGCGAACTCGACCACGTAGCCGAGGAACTCCTCGGTGTCGGCGACGTTGTGGTTCGTCTCGGAGAGGAACCGGACGTTCCCGACCGCCATGACGTTCCCGTCCTCGACCGCGACGGGGTAGGTGTCGGCGGACCCGCCGTCGGAGAGTTCCGTCGTCCCCGGCGTCCGGAGGAGTACCGTCGCGTCCTCCGACTCGACGCGGGTCGCGGTCGGGAGAACGACGCGGTCGAGTTCCAGTTCCGAGGCCGCCGCGGTCGGTTCCGCGAACACGTGCCGGTACGTGGCGTCGTGGTCGGCCGTATCGTAGAGATAGCGGTTCCCGAAGACGATACCGTACTCGCCCGCGACCGTCCGCATGTCGGTCTGGACCGTCTGCAGGGACGTCCCGAGTACGGCCCTCGCGACCTCGATACGGTCGGGGCTCCCGAGGAGGATCAGCCGGCCGCCGTCGTCGGTGAACTCCCTGATCGCCTCTACCTCTTCCTCGTCGAACCCGGAGCGGGGTGCGACGAGGACGTACGCGTCGGCGTCGGCCAGCGCATCCTCGAGGTCCTCGGCGTCGCTATCGGCGTCGGGGCCGCCGTTCCGGAAGCGAACCTTGTGGCCGGCCGTCGTCGTCGCGGCGACGAACGGTCTGATGTCGGCCTGTTCGAACGCTCCCGTCTGCTCTATCAGGACCGTGCGTCGATCGGCGCCGCCGCCGACGGTGAGGTTCGACGGGACGGTCACGTCCCCCTCGGCGGCGGTTCGATCGACACGGACGTCGTTCACGAACGGGTCCGGCGGCTCGGTAGGATCGGGGGCATCCTCGATCGATTGTGTCGTCGGGCCCGGGGGAACGACGGCGCCGGCGATCGCCGCGACGGCGAGAACGCCGAACACGATCACGACACCGACGACGAGACGACTGCGCACGTCGGGAGCCGTATCGTCGGGTCCGTCCGTGGGTTCGTCGGCACCGTCCGGGGGGCCCGGTTCGGCGGGAGTCCCCGTTCCGGCGTTCCGGTCGCGATCGATCGCCGTAGCGTCCGAGGGTTCCGCTTCGTCGGCGGTGTCCTCCGGCGGCCCGTCACTCATCGGTCTCACCCCCCGCCGACCGCCCGTCGGTTCCGTCGGTCGTCGGCTCCGGCTTCGACTCGTCGCGGACCGCCGTATCCGCCGGTACCGCGTATTCCGCGGGGATCGCGAGGTAGTTCCCCGCCCCCGTGCCCGGCGTTCCCTGTCCCGTGAGATACGACGGCGAGACGAGCTCTTTGTCGGGCGTGTCGGCGGCGACGTAGTTGGCCTGGGCGACGAACCGGACGGTGCCCTCACCCCGCAGGACGGTGACGGCGTACTCCTCGAGCCCGGCCAGCTCGGCGGCCCTCGTGATCGCGCGCTTTCGCCCGCCGATCCGGTCGACGAGCCCGAGTTCGTTCGCCCGCGTCCCCGTATAGGAGTTCGCCTCCGTGAGTTCGCTCTGTGCGAGTTCGAGTTCCTCGCCGCGGTGTTCGTAGATGGCGTTCGCGAAGGCGTTGCCGATCTCCGCCCGCTGGTAGGCGAACTCCCGGGTGTCGTCCGGGGCGGCCTTCGAGGGTCCGGTCGTCAGGATGATGTCGTTCGGTTCGACGTCCGGCGGCATCGGGACGATAACGCCGACGCTCCCGACGCTGGAGGCCGGCTTCGCGTATATCTCGTCGCTCGGGGCGGCGGCGTAGTACGCCCCGGACAGCGCGCCGGCGTCGACGGCCGCGACGACGGGCATCTCCTCTGCGGTCCGGCTGACGCTGAGATAGAGCTCCTCGCTGGCCGCCGCGCTTCCCCCGCCGCTGTTCAAAAGCAGGACGACCGCCTCGATGTCGGGATCGTCTCGCGCCCGCGAGAGCTGTGCGGTTATCCGCTGTTCGTTCGGGCCGTCGATCGTGCCAGCCACCGGGACGACAGCGACCTCTGTGGGTTCCGAGGGGGCGGCGAAGAACACGACAGGGGCGAGAGACAGCCCGACGACGAGCGCGACGACGACGACGAGTACGTACGACCGAGCGAGACGGCGGAGAAACGCGTCGGCGGTGTCGACGGCGCCGACAAGTCGGTTGGAAGCCATATGACACCACGTATCATTCGCCGATCCTCAAATAACGACCGGATGCGGCCCGTATTGTGACGAGGAGGGAGACGAGTGACCGAGAGACGCTATCGGTCGTCGGTAGCAGGGTCAGGGGCAATCGGCCGGCCCTCCGGGCGGTGACGGAGACACGACGACCGATGGCCGTTTCCGTGGTCCGTCCACCCCGGAACGGTCGTCTCACACGGGGTCACGATCACCGAGGCGAGTCGTTCGGCGGCGGCCTCGGTGTCCCCCTCGAGGAGTTCCCCGATGGCGTCCCCGAGCGCCCGTTCCGCCGTCGGATCCGACAGCCGCCTCGGGAGATCGAACTCGTCTCTGATCCGTTCTGCGACCGACACCGCCCCCTCGGCTACGGGATCGCCCTCCTCGGGCGCCGCGTCGGTCGCGGCGCGGTCCCGGAGGGATTCGATATCGATCGCCCCGGAGACGACCAGTTCCCGGAAATCGAGCAGCCGTCGCCAGACGGGCTGTTCGAGATCGATCCCCTCGGGCTGGATGACCCGGTGACACCGCGTGTGGAAGCGACACCCGTCGGGCGGATCCGCGGGGTCCGGAACGGCGCCCGACAGCTCGATCCGCTCGCGCTCGGCACGCGGGTCCGGGGTCGGGACGGACGACAGAAGCGCCTCGGTGTAGGGGTGTTGCGGCTCGGCGAAGATCTCCTCGACGGGACCGACTTCGACGAGTTCACCGAGATACATCACCGCGACCCGATCGCAGATACGCTCGATGACGGACATGTCGTGGCTGATAAAGAGCAACGACAGCCCGAACGTCGCCTGGAGCTCCTCGATCAACGAGAGGACCTCCGCCTGCACCGACATATCGAGCGCCGAGACCGGCTCGTCGGCGATGACGAGATCGGGGTTCAACACGAGCGCCCGCGCGAGCGCGACCCGCTGTTTCTGGCCGCCGGAGAACTCGTGGGGGTACCGGTCGTAATCCGTCGCGGAGAGCCCGACCCGTTCTAAGAGGTTCTCGACGATGCCCCGGCGCCGTCGCCCGTCGGTCATCCCGTGGACGGAAAGTAACTCGGCGACGGCGCTGCCGACGGTCATCCGCGGATCGAAACTCGAGGCCGGGTCCTGAAAGATCATCTGGACGTCCCGGCGGAAGGCTTTCAGCTCGGCCCGATCGAACCGGGTGACGTCGTTCGGGTGGGTCCCGTCGTCGTTCCGTTCGGCACGCCCGCGGCCGTCGCCGTTGAAGATCACCTCGCCCCCGGTCGGCTCATCGAGGCGGACGATCGACCTCGCGGCCGTCGATTTCCCACAGCCCGACTCGCCGACCAGCCCGAGCGTTTCGCCGGGGTATATTTCGAAGCTGATCCCGTCGACGGCCCTCGTCGTCCCGACCCGTCTGGAGAGAAAGCCCTCCTCGATCGGGTAGTGCTTTTCGAGGTCCCGGACCGAGAGCAACGGTTCGCCGGATCCGGCCGGACCGCCGCGTTCAGTCATCGGTGGATCGCGCCTCCTCGTCGGCGTCGTCCGAGGACACCCCGGTCGGGCCCTCGGGGCTGACGACCGAACTGTCCCGCCCCTCCCGGTAGAACACACACGACACGGAGTGGCCGGGCTCGATCTCGGTTTCGAGGGGCTGGCCGTCCCGGTGACACGCGTCGATCGCGTGCGGACAGCGGGGGGCGAACCGACAGCCGTCGGGCGGCGCCGTCGGCTCCGGCAGCGATCCCCCGATCCCGCTGATCTCGTTGCCCCGCCCCGGCAGACACTCCAAAAGCGCCCGGGTGTAGGGGTGGCCGGGACGCTCGAAGATATCCAGGACGGTTCCCCGCTCCATCACCTTCCCGGCGTACAGCACCACGATCCGGTCGGCGATCTCGGCGACGACACCCAGATCGTGCGTGACGAAAAGCACCGCCATGTCGAACTCCGTTTTGAGTTCCTCGAAGAGATCGAGAATCTGTGCCTGCACCGTCACGTCGAGGGCGGTGGTCGGCTCGTCGGCCACGAGCAGGTCCGGATCGCCGACGAGCGCCATCGCGATCATGATCCGCTGTTTCTGGCCGCCGGAGAACTCGTGGGGGTAATCGTCGAACCGAGAGCTGGCGTTGGCGATCCCGACCCGATCGAGGAGGTCGATCGCCCGCGCTCTGGCCGCCGCCTCGGGGACGTCCTCGTGGACCCGGATCGCCTCGACGAGCTGCCAGCCGACCGTATAACAGTGGTTCAACGCGTTCTGGGGGTTCTGGAAGACGTGGGCGATCTCGTGGCCCCGGATCGATCGGATCGTCGCCTCGTCGGCCGAGAGGAGGTCCTGCCCTTTGAACCGAACCGTCCCCTCGATTCGTCCCGGCGGCGACTGTACGAGCCGGGTGATCGACTCGACGGCGACGGTCTTGCCCGACCCGGACTCGCCGACGAGACAGACGGTCTCGCCCGCCCGGACGGTGACGTCGATCCCGTCGACGGCGACGAGCGTTCCCGAATCGGTGCCGAAGGTCGTCCGGAGCCCCTCGATCTCGAGCAACGGCTCGTCGTTTCGCGTTTCGGTTTCGGCGTCCGGTGTCGGATCGCGGTCGTGTTCGCTCATCGTTCGGTCTCGGCCTCCGTCTGTGGATCCAGCGCATCGAGCAGCGCGTCGCCGAGGAAATTGAACGCCAGGATCGTGAGAAACAGCACGATCCCCGGCGCGAGGACGATCCACGGGGCGAACGCGAGATCGCTCCGGCCCGCGGAGATGAGCTGTCCCCACGAGGGCAGCTCCGAGTCACCCAACTCGAGGAAGGCGAGCTGTGCCTCCGCGAGCAGAAAGCCCGGAACGAGCAGCGTGAGTTGGGTGATGATACTGCTGGCGGTGTTGGGCACGACGTGGCGCCGGACGACGCGGTAGGTGCCCGCGCCGCTGAGCCGGCTGGCGTCGATGTAGGCCGCCTCGGCGACCGACAGCGACTTGCTGCGGACGTACCGGGCGGTCCCGCCCCAGGCGAAAAGCGAGAAGACGAAAATGAACATCCCCAGTCCGGCGCCGTAGATATAGAGGATCAAAAGGAACATCAGAAGTGTCGGGAACGACAGCACGATGTCGACGAACCGCATCAGGAGTTCGTCGACCCAGCCGCCGGCGTAGGCGCTTGCCGTCCCCACGGACACGCCGATAGCGGCGACGATCGTCGTCGTGATGAAAGCGATCTGGGTGCTGATCGTCATCCCGTAGACGATCGTCCTGAAGACGCCCTTCCCGCCGCGGGTGGTCCCCAGCGGGTACTGCCAGGTGCCGTAACACCGCCCGCCGCGTACCTCCCCGAGACACTGGGCGACGTTCGCCGCATCGATCGAGAGGAACACCGGTGGCTGGTGACCGGCGAGGACGTCCTGCTGGGGCGCGTTCAAAACGAGCGGTCCGAGAAGGCCGCCGACGAAGACGACGAGGAGCCACCCGAGGCTGACGACCGCCGGCCGGTTCCGCTTGAATTCCCGCCAGTAGTACCGCGTCATCCGGGGGTGTTGATACAGCGGCAAGACGAGATAGAAACAGAACAGAAGCAGCGTGAAGACGAACATGAAGTCGATACCCGACCAGTCGGCCTCGAGCCCGACGGCCCCGAAGGTGGCCTCCCGTTCGCCGACGAACCGCCAGTCGTAGGCGAACAGCGCGACGAGCGGGAGCGTCGTCGCGATCATCCCGAGGGAGTTGACCGAGAGATCGCGGCGTCTCGTGCCGGCGAGTTCGGTCCAGTCGACCTCGTCGAACCGGTCCGGTTTGTCCGTTTTTTCCGTTGCCATCGTTGTTATCTGTCGTCGTAGCTGATCCGCGGATCCAGTACGGTGAAGACGATGTCCTCGAGGAGGTTCCCGATCACCGCGATGAACGTAAATATCAGTGTCGAACCCAAAACGAGGTTGGTGTCCTGTGCGACGAGGGCGTCGAACGTCAGCCGGCCGAGCCCCGGGATGCCGAAGACGACTTCCACCAGAAGCGAGGAGCCGAGGAAGATCGCGAGCAGTTGCCCGACGAGCGTCGTCGAAAGCGGCACCAGCGTCGGCCGCATGACGTGGTAGGCGTAGGCCCGAAGCGGCGAGACGCCCTTCGCTTTGGCCGTCTTCATGAAGTCGGCGTTCCGGAACTCCGCGGACTCGTTTCTGGAGACACGCATGATCGCCCCGATCGAGCCGGTGACGAGAACGAACACCGGTATCGCGAGCTGTCTGACGTTTTCGAGGCTGAAGACCGCGACGTCCGTGTTGTAGACGACCGGGATCCAATCGAGCCAGACGCCGAACAGCAAAAGCAGGATGATCCCGAAAAAGAAGTTCGGGATCGCATAGCCGAAGAAGGCAAAGCCCGTCGCCAGATGGTCCTTCCAGCTGTACATGTTGGCCGCCGAGTACACCCCCACGAGCGGCCCGATCAGCATCGTCAGGATCGTCCACGGGACCGAGTACTGTGCGGTGTAATACAGCCCCTCCGAGAGCGCCTCCGTCACCGGCTGGCTGCGGTGTTCCGACCACCCCCATTCGAGGGTGTAGACGCCGGTGAGGAAATCGAGATATCTGACGTGGAGCGGTTCATCGAGGCCGCGAAGCTCCCGTTCCCGCTCGACCGCCTCTTGGGGGTCACCGCCCTCGAGAGCCGCCTGGGTCGCGGCCTCCTGGATCGCCGGGTTCGGTGCCGCCGCCATCAACACGAACGTGATGGTAACGATGACAAGCGAGACGACGGCGGCCCAGACGATCCGTGCGGCGACGTACCGTGGCAGTCCCATGCTGTCGTCAGCTCCGGAGATGGCGGTTCGGTCTCACGTTTCAGTCCTCGAGATACCAGCCGGCGAAGTCCCAGCCGTTCGAGAAGTCCTCAGTCGGTCCCCGGAGATCAGCGGTGTAGCCGGTGATACTGTCGCTGAACAGGAGCATGACGTAAGGCTGTTCGGACGCGAGGTTGATGAAGATTTCCTCGAAGGCCGTCGCCAACTCGTCTTCGGTTCTCGCCCGGCCCGCCTGCCGGAACAGCTCCTCGGCGTCGAACTCGGGGTAGTACCCGACCGGGTTGTACCGGGCGTCGGGGCCGTCGAAGAAAAACCGGTTCGTCAGCGGGTTCAGCGGGTAGGTGTTCAACCCGAAGACGAGGGACATATCCCACGCCTCGTTCGAGGTGACCGACCGCGGTCCGGGGTTGTTCGGCGTCGGGGCGTCCCACTCGACGGTCTCGCCGTCGATCGTGTCGGTTCCGCCCTCCGGTTCGGCCGTCCAGAAGTCACGGTCGAACCGAACGCCGTCGATCGCTTCGATCTCGACCTCGATGCCGAGGTTCCGGTTCAGTTCCTCGGCGACGAACTCCGCGACGAGCTGTGAGGTCTCCGAACCGGTGCTGTAGTAGAGATCGAGGACGGTCTGCTCGTTCTCCGGCGTGACGAGGGCGTCGCCATCGAAGCCGTAGTCGAACTCCGATTGCTCGAAGGCCGCTTCCGCACGCTCGCGGGCGGGGTCGGGGCCGTAGAGATCGCCCGTCCCGAACGTCGAGATCGCCTCGTCGCCGGGATAGAACTCCGAGAACCGCGGCTGCCAGGTGAAATGCGGCTGGGCGAGCCCCCGGTAGACGCCCCCGATGAGCTCTTCTTTGTTGATCGCACACGCGATCGCCTGCCGGAACTCGGTGATCCGAAAGAGGTTCCCGGGGCCGGCGTTCCAGCCGTTGTCCCGCATGTTGACCGAGAGGATCTGATTGAACGGCTGGGGGACCTGGAACACGTTGATGTCCGAGTTCGATTCGAAGTCCTCGAAGCGCTCGGGCGGGATCGACGCCGAATCCGCCTCGCCGGTTTCGAGCGCGCCGAGCCGGGAGGCCTGCTCCTCGACGACGTCGATCGTCGCCTCCTCGAAGTACGGCGCGTTCCCGAACAGGTCGGGCCCCGCCTCGATCTCCCGGAGGTAGTACTCGTCGTTGCGCGTGTAGCTCGTGCCCGCCCCGCGCTCCCACTCCTCGAGGGTGTAGGGACCGAGGTTCCCGGTGAACTCCAACTCCAGAAGCTCCTCGTCCTGCTGGAGTCCCTCGGTGTCTTCGGCCTCGACGTACGGTTCGAGCAGTCCTTTCGGGATCGGAAACAAAAGCGGGTCGAAGCTCTCGGGCCACAGCAGCCGCGGCTGCTGGAGTTCGGCCTGAAACTCGAGGTCGCCGGTCCGCTCGACGGTGACGCCCGCCCAGTTCGCGGCGCTGGCCGTGTTGGCCCAGTCGCTCTGGTGGAGTTCCTCGATCAGGTAGACGAACGATTCGGCGTCGACCGAACCGTAGGGGTCGCTGAACGTGAGGCCCTCCCGGATCTCGAACACCCAGACCTCGCCCTCGTCGGTGGTCATGTCGTACAGGAGAGGGAAGTACTCCCGGTTCGAATCGAAGGTGTACCCCTGATCCAGGGCCCGCCCGATCGCCGTTCCGGCCCCGGACTCGGTGTTGTACAGCGGGTTGAGCGTCGTGAACGACGCCCCCGTGACGGTGTCGTAGGACCCGCTCACCGACGGGAGTTCGTCGGTTTCCTCGGGGATCCCCTGTTCTCCGGAGGTATCGGTTCCGCCGCCGCTGCCGCCGTTTCCGTTCCCGTCGCCGCTGCTCCCACAGCCGGCCAGCGACGTCGCGGTTCCGACACCGAGCGCCGAAAGGAGCTGTCGCCGGGAGAGACCGCGGCGGCCGTCGAAGGTCGTTTCGTTCATCGATGTCTCGCTGTGGCACCTCCTACCACACGAGGGATTGAAAAAGTGTGTCCCTCCGGCAACCGCGACGGCGTCCGGCGGGGGTGACTCCGCCATCGGCGTATCAGTCGTTCGACGCGGCCCGGGCCGGTTCCAGAAGCTCCTCGCGGTGTTCGTCGAAAAGCGGCGCCCGCCCGCCGGGAGCTGGGTTCGTTTCGGACATCTTGATCGGCGACCCCGCGATCGTGACGGGTCGATCCGCACCGGGCTGTTCGACTTCAACGAGCATGTTCCGTGCGTTCGGGTGTTCATCCGCGAAAACGTCCGCCGTATCGTGGACGGGGGCGCTCGGCACCGTCCCTTCGAGTTCGTCGACGATCGCCCCGACGGACCGCTCGCGGGTCCAGGCGGCGATCTCGCCGCGGATCACGCTTCGGTTTTCGAGTCGGTCGTCGATAGACTCGTACTCGGCGGCGAGGTCGGGACGGTCCATCGCGGCACACAGCGCCCGCCAGTGTCTGTCGTTGAACGCGGCGATCACGACGTGGCCGTCGGCGGCCTCGAAAGCGTTGTAGGGGAACAACGTCGGATGGGCGTTTCCCCGCCGTGTCGGCGACTCTCCGGCATACGAATACTGATAGATCGACCGCTCGCACAGCGAGATCATGGCGTCGTACATTCCGGTGTCGACGAGCTGTCCCTCGCCGGTCCGTTCGCGGTGGTGGATCGCGGCCAGAATGCCCGCACAGTTCAGCGCCGCCGTAAAGAGGTCACCGACGCCGGGACCGACCTTCGTCGGCGGGCCGTCGGACGGTCCCGTGATCTCCATGACGCCGCCGAGCGCCTGGGCGATCAGATCGAACGACGGCTGGCCCTGACGCGGGCTCTCGCCGGTCCGGGGGTCGCCGAACCCACGGATCGAGCTGTAGATCAACTCGGGGTTGTGCTCGGCCAGCGTCTCGTAGCCGAGATCGAACTTCTCCATCGTTCCGGCGCGGTAGTTTTCCACGAGAACGTCCGCACGCTCGGCGAGCGAGAGGAAATCGCCCCGGTCGTCGTCCTCGTGGAGATCGAGGGCGATAGAACGCTTACCGCGGTTGACGCTCTGGAAGTATCCACCGTAAGGTTCGGCGTCGGGATCCTCCGCGAAGGGCGGGTTGGGACGGATCAGATCCCCGCCCGGACGCTCGATCTTTACCACGTCCGCACCCATGTCCGCGAGCAGCATCGTACAGTACGGGCCGGCCAACACCTGTGTCAGATCGAGGACGCGAAGGTCATCGAGCGCACCCATATCCTCGTTTGCCGTCCGGTGGGGTATAAAGTTCACTAATTATAATTTAGAATGTGATTAATCGACACACTGGGGTGACGCGTATATTAGAGTGTTTAAAGAATATTATCATTATAGATCATTAGGTTTATTGCACACCCAGCCATCGAATCCGGTACCGACATGGCGACGACAGTCATCCTCGGCGTGATCGGTTCCGACGCCCACGTCGTCGGGATCACGATCCTGGAACGGGCACTCGAGACAGCCGGCTTCGACGTCGTTAACCTGGGCGTACAGACGTCCCAGGAAGGGTTCGTCGAAGCAGCAGACGCACACGACGCCGAGGCAGTACTGGTGTCGTCGCTGTACGGCCACGCCGAACAGGACTGCCGTGGCTTCCACCGGAAGATCACGGCCGCCGGGCTGGACGTTACGACATACATCGGCGGCAACCTCTCGGTCGGACAGAACGACTTCGAGGAGACGCGAGAGACGTTCCGCGAGATGGGGTTCGATCGCGTCTTCGATTCCGAAGCCGGCCCGGAGGCGGCCATCACCGCCCTCAAGCGCGACCTCGGGATGCGAGAGGCGGAAGCCGAGCGGACTGCGATAAGCACCTGAGAGGACGGACACCGAGCATACGATGGTTCGCGACGAACGACTCACCGACGATCAGTTGCATCGCATCGACGAACGCGTCCGGTCGGCCTGGCCCACGGGTGCGGCGATCGACTTCGAAGACGCGATCGAGTACCACGAGACGCTCCCCGACCACAAACGGTTCGCGACGGTACTGGAATCGGCGGACAGGCCGTTACTGCAGCCCCGTGCCGGGGTTCCGAGGCTCGAAGAGCAGATCGACCTGCTGGAGCACCTCCGGACGGCTGGGGGGGCGGATCTCCTCCCGACGACGATCGATTCCTACACCCGGGACAACGAGTACGGGAAGGCCGAAGACGGGCTGGTCGAGGCCCGCGAGACCGGCGAGAATACGCTCAACGGATTCCCGGCGGTCAACCACGGCGTCGACGGCTGTCGAGAGCTGATCGAGGCCGTCGACGCGCCCGTGGAAGTCCGCCACGGAACCCCGGACGCTCGGCTGCTGGCGGCGATCACCTTCGCCGGCGGGTTCGAAAGCTTCGAGGGAGGGCCGATCTCGTATAACATTCCCTACACCAAAGAGCACGACTTGGCCGAGACGATCGAACACTGGCAGTACGTCGATCGGCTGGCCGGGGCCTACACCGAACGCGGCGTTACGATCAACCGCGAGCCCTTCGGCCCGCTGACCGGAACGCTCGTGCCGCCGTGTATCGCGATCGCGATCATGGTGATCGAGGGGATGCTCGCAGCCACGCAGGGCGTCCGCTCGATCACGCTCGGCTACGGGCAGGTCGGTAACATCGTCCAAGACGTCGCGGCGCTACATGCGTTGCGGGCGCTGGGCGAGGAGTATCTCCACGATGCGGTCTCGGTTACGACCGTCTTCCACGAGTGGATGGGGGGGTTTCCACCGGACGAAGCCCGCGCCAACGGGGTGATCGGGCTCGGCGCGATGACCGCCGCCGTCGCCAACCCCGATAAGGTCATCACCAAATCACCCCAGGAGTTCGAGGGCGTCCCGACCAAGGAGGCGAACGCCGCCGGACTGCGCACGACACGACAGCTAATCAACATGGTTATCGAACAGGACATTCGGATCGAGGGTGTCGACCGCGAATTGAACCTGATACAGAAAGCCAGCCGGGAGCTGATCGAGAGAGTGCTCTCGCTCGGCGACGGCGACGTGGCCCGGGGTACGCTTGCAGCCTTCGAGACGGGCGAACTCGACGTTCCGTTTTCTCCCTCCGACAGCGCGAAAGGCGACGTGCTCCCGGCCCGCGACGACGACGGTCGGGTCCGGATCTTCGAGTTCGCCGACCTCGCGCTCTCGGAGGAGGTCAAGGAGATCCACCGCAACCGACTGGACTCGCGCGCACGGACCGAAGGGCGCGAACAGACGTTCCGGATGGTTGCCGACGACGTCGACGCGATCAGCGACGGAATGCTCATCGGACGCCCGGCGGGGGGACGATAGATGCAGCCGAGTTCCGATCTCGAAATCGAAGCGGTTCGGGCGGTTCCGACGGTCGCCGGCTTTTTTTTCGACGACCAGCGGGCGATCAAGGCCGGCGCCGAGGCCGATGGCGCCACATACCGCGGCGAACCGACGACCGAGGGGTTCGATCGGATCCGCGAGGCCGGCGAAGCGCTGTCGGTCGAGATCGAACTCTCCGATGGCACGACTGCCACGGGCGATTGTGCCGCGGTCCAGTACTCGGGTGCCGGCGGGCGGGATCCGCTGTTTCGGGCCGAACGCTACCGTCCGGTCGTCGAAGACCGCATCGCCGGGACGCTCGTCGGGCGCGATCCGGCCGACTTCGGGATGTTGGTCGACGAAACCGGGGCACTACCCGGCGAACGAAGCGGCGGCGGTCAGCTTCACACCGCGGTCCGGTACGGCGTCTCCCAGGCGTTGCTCGAGGCCGCGGCGACGGCGCGGCGGACGACGAAAACGGACGTGATAGCCGACACCGTCGGGAGCGAACCCGCGACCGAACCGGTCCCGGTTTTCGGCCAGTCGGGCGACGAGCGACGGGCCAACGCCGAGAAGATGCTGCTGAAGCGTGTCGACGTGCTTCCACACGGCCTGTTCAACAGCGTCCGGAAGGTCGGGAAGGACGGCGAACGACTGCTCGAGTATCTCTCGTGGCTCTCGAACCGGGCCGGAGAACTCGGCGACGAGGACTACTCGCCGCGGTTTCACATCGACGTCTACGGCATCCTCGGGAAGGTCTTCGGGCCGCCGTACGACAGCCCCGACGTCATCGAGTACTTCCGGGCGCTCCGTTCGGCCGCCGATCCGTATCCGTTGCAGATCGAAGGGCCGATGGACGCCGGCGGTCGCAAGGCCCAGATCGCCCGGATGTGCGAACTCAGAGACGGCCTGGCGGACGCGGGCCTCGACGTCGATCTCGTCGCCGACGAGTGGTGTAACACCCTCGAGGACGTCCGGGCGTTCGTCGACGCCGGCGCCGCCGACGTCATCCAGGTCAAAACGCCGGACATCGGCGGGATCCAGCGATCGGCGGCGGCCGTCCAGTACTGCGAGGGCACGGAGACTCGGGCGTATCTCGGCGGCACCTGCAACGAAACCGACCTCTCCGCGCGCGTCTGCGCTCACGTCGCGCTCGCGACCGACGCCGCACAGGTTCTGGCGAAACCCGGGATGGGGTTCGACGAGGGCTACATGATCGTCGAAAACGAGATGCGGCGGACGATCGCCAGACGAACCCGGACCGTACGGCGCCCGGGGGTGGCCGGTGACGCCTGATCCTATCCGGTCTACGGAGACCGACCGGCGGACCGAAAACACATCCGCCTTCGTTGTCCAATCGAACGGCTCGATGCACATGCGAAGACGGACAACAATACCCGACGGTGCCGGGGCGGATCGATCGCCTTCGGGTCGAAGCGAAGCGACCGGACCGTCCGGAGACCGGGCGATGATGTCCGAACGGAGTGGAACGCGATGACAGACTGGACCGATCCCGAGACGTTCGCCGCGGCGCTCGAAGCCGTCACGACGAAACAGAAGGGCAACCACTTCGAAGAGTTCACCGAGGGGGAAACGATCGAACACGCTCCGGGGCTCGGACTCTCCCGGCACGCCAGCGAACTGTGGGCGGGCCAAACGCTCAATCACGATCCGATGTACTGGCGGACCGACGCGGCCAGAGCGCGGGGCTTCGAGGAACCGCCGGTCCACCCCGATTACCTCCTCGCGGCGGTCATGGGGCCGAGCGTGGAGGACCTCTCGGAGAAAGGCGGATACTTCCTCGGTCGGGACGACGTCGTCGTTCACGATAACGCGGTCTATCCCGGGACGGACATCCGGGTCGAATCGACCGTCGAGAGCAAAGCGGCTTCGAGTTCACGCCCGGACTACGGCATCGTCACCTGGAGGACCCGCGGGATCGACACCGGGAGTGGCGACGTCCTCGTCTCCTACGAGCGGACCAACATGGTTCCCCGACGGGAACCGCTCGAAACCGACGGCGGCGGAACGGACGGATCGAGCTCGGAAGCCGACGGAACGCACACCGACCGAGAGGGATCGCTCCCGGTGGAGTTCCTCACCCCCGAGGGACCGTACTTCGAGGATTTCGCGGCCGCGCTGGCGACGGCCGGGGCGGACGCGGCCGTCGCATACCGGCACGAGCGGGGCCGGACGATGGACGATCCACTCGTTTCGGGACTCCCGCTGTCGACGCTGAACACCGCCCGCCAGCACCACAACCGAGACGCGATGGCCGACTCGCCGTCGGGCGAGATCGTCGCCTACGGCGACGTGACCCGATCCGTCGCGCTCGGACACGCCCGCTCGGACGAGGCGACCTATCGGGAGCTCGAATACGGCGAGGAGACGTTCCACGATTTCGTCACGCTCGGGGACACCGTCTACGGGTTCACGCGCGTCCTCGAAGTCGACGGCGACGCCGGCCCCGGCGGCGTGGGTCGGGTCAAATTCGAGCACATCGCGTTCAACCAACGCGAGAAACCGGTTTACTCCGGCACGCGGGCGGCGCTGATCGAACGCAGGGGCTGACCCGGCGCTGGCCCGGCAGCGCCGCAGCCGACGGATCGACCACGAACCGAACGTCAGAAACTCCGGGGAACGTCCCGCACGGCGCGTCGACTCGGCCGTCCGTTCCGGACCGCACCGGTCGTGGCTGCTCCGAAGCCGCCTGGCGGAGGCGTTCGTAGACCGACCACGAGGAGTCACCGCCCGGTGGTTCGAACGTTCCGCCGTCCAGTTCGACGCCCGAGCCGGTCTCGACCCGGCCGACGCGTTCGGCGGCCGTGCCGCGGCCGGAGAGCGCCGAGAAGGCCGCCCTCGGTCGCATCGTGCATCGCCGTCACCTCGCCGGCCGCGGCGGCGAGGAGGGCGTCCCGAAACGGCGACGTCGGCGAGAACGATCCCGACCGCGAACTCGCCGGCCCGCTCGAACCCCAACTCGGGCAACACCGACACCGGATCCGTCGCCGTCACGACCGCCCGGCCGCCGACCGAGACGACGCCGAAATCGACCCCGTGTGTCGGCCCCAGCGGTACGTCGTCCCGATCGGCTCCTCGAAGAACGCCCGCGGGATCTTGCCGGTTCCCATCGTCGGACGGTTCGGGCGCTGGGTTGTCAATCTGCCGCCGGGCGACGCCGGTTCCGTCGTCCGCCCGTGGGGGTAGCTACCACTCCATGCCGCCGTTGACACCGAGTACCTGCCCGGTCATGTAGCTCGAATCCCGGCTCGCGAGGAACCGGACGATGCCGGCGACGTCCTCGACCTGTGCGAACCGATCGAGGGGTATCCGTTCGAGGATGTTCTCCTGGACGCGGTCGGGAACATCGGCGAGCATGTCGGTCTCGACGAAACCGGGAGCGACGCAGTTGGCCGTCGACCCTTCGCTTGCGATCTCCAGGGCGATCGTCCGGGTGAAACCGAACAGCCCGGATTTCGTCGTCGCGTAGTTGGCCTGCCCGTAGTTTCCCTCCTGGCCGACGACGCTGGAGATGTTGATGAGCCGACCCTCGTCGGCCGACTGGATGTCGTCGTAACAGGCCTTCGTGCAGTTGAACACTCCGCCGAGGTTGACGTCGATCACCCGTTCCCACTCGTCTCTCGACATGTTATCGAACTTCGTGTCGGCGGTGATCCCCGCGTTGTTGACGAGCACGTCGACCCCACCGAACTCCTCCTCGATAGCCCCGTACATCGACTGGACCTCCCCGTAGTCCGAGACGTCGGCCCGGGCCAGCACCGCCTGCCCGGGTCCCGACTCGATCTCGTCGCGGACCTCGCGGGCGGCGGCCTCGGATGAGCGGTAGTTCACGACCACGTCCGCGCCGTGATCGGCTAACTCGAGGGCGATCCCGCGACCGATCCCTCTCGAGGCGCCGGTCACAAGACAGGTTCGATCGTCAAGCATCATAGACAGTATGAACACCATGTTTGTCATACTGTATCATAAAACTGGTCTGCGTCGCCGTTCGGCCGTCGAGTACGGACGGGGGAGGGTTTATTTTCTCCCCGATCGATGCATTCAGTATGTATGATCCCGAGTCGACGACGTTCGTCCAGCGGATCGTTCTCTGCTGTGTGATCGATCTCGCCGAGGACGACCGGACACCGGTCGATTCGGCCGCGATCAGGGAGACCGCACGGCGGCTCCTCGAGAACACCGAGAGCGCACCCATCGGGAGCGTCTCGGAGGCCGACGTGACCCGTGCGCTCAACGGCCTCGTCGGCGCGGAACTGCTCGAGGAGCACCGCTCCGATAACCGGTCGCCGGTCGGGAAAGGTCGCCCGACGTACAGACTCGGCGTCGATCCCGACGACCTCCGTGAAAAGCTCCATGAGGACGAGGAGATGGCGGCGCTTCTGAACTATAGTAGTCGGTAGAAGTCAGTGCAGATCCACTCGCGAGTGTCCGGCCAGCGTGGCTGTCGCTGGCCATCCGGCTGTGAGTGGTGTGTAAACAGTTCTACTGACTACTATAGCCCGCGTCCGAAGTGTTTTCCCCGCCCCCGGACGACCGGACGGCATGGACATCGAATTCGGTACCGACGGCTGGCGGACGACGACGGAGTCGTTCACCGGGGCGCGGATCCGCGCCGTCGGGCAGGCCGTCGTCGATCACCTGCGGGCGGCGGGTGAAGACGCGCCCGTCGCCGTCGGTTACGATCCCCGGGCTGGATCGCGTTCGGCCGCCGAGGAACTCTGTCGCGTGCTCTGTGCCGGGGGATTCGACGCGATCGTCCCGCCGCGTGACACGCCGACACCGATCGTCGCCTGGACGGTCACCGATCGGGACCTGGCCGGTGCGCTGCAGGTGACCGCGAGCCACAACCCACCGACCGACAACGGCATCAAGTTCATCCCCGCCGACGGGGCGCCCGCGCTCCCCGACGTGACCGACCGGCTGGCCGCCGAACTGAAGCCGCCGGAACCGCTCGCCGAACCCGAGTGGGGCAGCGTCGAGGAGACCGATCTCATCGAACCGTACATCGAGCACGCGCTGGCGTTCGTCGACGCCGACCTCGAAGGGCGGACAATCGCCTACGACGGCATGCACGGCAGCGGCCGCGGCGTGACGAACCGGCTTCTCGCCCGCGCCGGCGCGGATGTTGAGGCCCGCCGCGAAGACGCCGATCCCGAGTTCGGCGGAACCGCCCCGGAGCCGACCCCCGAGCACCTCGTCGACCTCGCTCAGATGGTCGAAAACGACGGGGCGGAACTGGGGATCGCCAACGACGGCGACGCCGACCGGATCGCCGTCGTCACGCCGGATCGCGGCGTCGTCGACCCGAACTGGCTGTTCGCGGCGCTGTACGACTACTGTCTCGGGACCGACGACGGCGACGCCGTCCGCACCGTCTCGACGACGTTTCTCATCGATCGGATCGCCGAGGCCCACGGACAGGCGGTCCACGAGACGCCGGTCGGGTTCAAGTGGGTCGCCGACGCGATGAAAGAACACGACGCGCTCCTCGGTGGCGAGGAGTCGGGTGGGTTCGGGATCGGTGGACACCTCCGGAACAAGGACGGCGTCCTCCTCGCGCTCGCCGTGGCGGCCGCCCACAGCGAGGAACCGCTGGACGACCGGCTGGACCGGATCCGCGAGGAGTACGGCGACATCGTCCAGGACCGCCGGAGCGTCGACTGTCCCGACGACCGGAAGGCGGCCGTCCTCGAGGGGCTGGCGGCCGATCTACCCGAAACCGTCGCCGGGACCGAAGTCGAACGGGTCGGGCGCGACGACGGCTTCAAGTTGCTTTTGGACGACGGCTCTTGGCTGCTCGTCCGGCCGAGCGGGACGGAGCCGAAACTCCGGATCTACGCCGAGGCCGAGACACGCGAGCGGCTCGCGGAACTGCTGGCGGCCGGCGAGGCGCTCGTCGAACCGCTTTTGTGACGCTTCCCCGGCTCCGCACAAATGTAAGGTATCCGACCAAAACCAGTTTGTTCCGTGAGCCAGTAGGTACTTGGAGACCAGTTCGATGACGCTCACAGACGATCCCGACCTCGTCGCGCTCCAGCCGGATCAATCGTTCTTCGAGACGCTCTATACGGTATCGCCGCTCGTGATCGTCGGCACGCGTGAGGCGGACGGGACGGCGGATCTGGCGCCCAAGCACATGGCTATGCCGATCGGGTGGTCGGATCACTTCGGGTTCGTCTGTACCCCCGAACACGGGACCTACCGGAACGTCGAACGGACGGGCGTGTTCACCGTCAGCTATCCCCGACCCGGGGACGTCCTCGAGGCCAGCCTCGCGGCGGCCCCAAGGGATAGCGAGGGCTCGAAGCCCTCCCTCACCGGGATCGAAACGGTCGAGGCCGACGCCGTCGACGCGCCCGCGATCGTCGACGCCTACGGCGTACTGGAGTGTAAACTCGACCGTATCGTCGAGGGCTTCGGCGAGGCCGGGCTCGTCACCGGCGATATCGTCGGTAAGCACGTCCACACCGACGCCTACCGGAGCGACGACGCCGAACCGGAGGCGCTGCTCCGGCGGGCGCCGTTGCTTGCACACCTCTATCCCGACCGGTTCGCCGAGGTGAGCGAAGCGCGGGCGTTCCCGTTCCCGGAGGGGTTCGAACGATGACCGCCCCCGAGGAGTCTACCACCGTCGAGGACCGGCTCGGGGAGTGGGCGGAGACCAACCGGGAGGCGCTGGCGGCGTACCTGCTCGAACTCGTCGAGATCGAGACCCCGACGGAGAACCCCGAGACGTTCGATCGGTTCTTCGATCGGCTGGCCGACGGTTTCGGGGCGGTCGGCCTCCGAACTGAACGGGTTTCGGGCGAGGAGACGGGCGGGTGGCTGGAGGCCTTCGCGTCCGATCGGACGGGAACGGAACCGATCCAGCTCGTGATCGGCCACGCCGATACCGTCTGGCCGCTCGGCACGGCCGAGGAAAACCCCCCGGAGATCAGAGACGACGTCCTCGAAGGACCCGGCGCCCTCGATATGAAGGGCGGGCTGGCCCAGGCCGTCTTCGCACTCCGGGCGCTGGAGGCGATCTCGGTCGACCCGCCGGTTCCGGTCCACCTGCTCGTCTCCAGCGACGAGGAGATCGGCAGTCCAGAATCCAAACCGCGGATCGTCGAACTCGCAAAGCGGGCCGACCGGGTGTTCGTCCTCGAACCCGCGAGCGGACCGGAGGGAAAGATCAAGACCGCCCGCAAGGCGGTCGGTCACTTCACGGTCACGATCCAGGGAAAAGCCGCCCACGCCGGGCTCGAACCCGAAGAGGGTGCCAGCGCGACGGAGGAACTCGGCAACGTCATCCACCGCCTCCACGCCCTCACCGACGTCGAGTCGGGGGTCACGGTGAACGTCGGGGAAGTAAACGCGGGCCTGCGGTCCAACGTCGTCGCGCCCGAGGCCAGAGCCGAGGTCGACGTTCGCGCCCCAACCGACGAGGCGGCGGAGACCGTCGCAGAGCGGATCCGATCGCTCGAGGCGGAGACGCCGGGAACCGAACTGGCCGTCGAGGGAGGGTTCGGGCGGCCGCCGATGGAGCCGACGGCGGGCAACCGACGGCTCTGGGAACGCGTCCAAGAAGTCGGCCGGCGGCTCGGGCTCGAACTCGAGGGGACACAGTCGGGCGGGGCGAGCGACGGCAACGACGCCAGCCAGCACGCACCGACCATCGACGGGTTCGGCGCGGTCGGCGACGGGGCCCACCAGTCCTTCGAGCACGTCGATCTCGATGCGCTCACCGACCGGGTCGCGCTTCTCGCCGCCTGCCTGCTCGAAGAACCGCTCGAGACCGAAACACAGGGGTAAGAGGTTCCACCACACATGAAAGCAGACGTCCACACGTCCGTCACACGGATCGCCGATCTCGAAGCACGCGCTTACGAAACCGAGCCCCGTCCCCGCGAGGAGTGGGAACGGGGAGACTACGTGCTCGCGCGGGTGACCCGGCGGCCGGACCCCGACGTCGGGGTCGAGAACCCGCGGGGACGACGGGTCGAACTGATGGAGGGGGAAACGATCGCCGGCGCCCTGGGAACGCGTCGGGCCACCCGCGAACTGGTCGGCAGCTGGCGCGACGTCGGTGCGGACGGACGGCTGGAGGTCATGACCGGCGGCGGGGTGCTCGGCCGAGTCACCTCGAGTTCGCCGTTTACCCGGACGCCGATCGAACTCGAATACGAGGGCCACGTCCTCCCCGACGGAGCCGCCGCCCGCATGGACGAGTACGGACTGACCGCCGAGCCGGTGTCCCACGAGACGCCGGTCGTTCTCGTCCTCGGGACGAGCATGTCGGCCGGAAAGACGATGAGCGGTCGCGTGGCCGTCCGGGCGCTCGTCGAGAACGGCTACGACGTGGCCGCCTGCAAACTGACTGGGGCCGGGACCTACGGCGACGTGCTGTCGATGGAGGTCGCGGGCGCGGCGCCGATCTACGATTTCGTCGACGCGGGGCTACCGACGACGGTCTGCCCCGAGGAGACGTTCCGGGACTCCGTCGGCCCTGTCGTCGACCGGATGCAGACCGCCGACGTGATCGTCGCCGAGGTCGGCGCAAGCCCCCTCGAACCGTACAACGGGGCGGCCGCAGTCGAGATGCTCGACGAGCAGGTCGCCTTTACTTTGCTCTGTGCTTCGGACCCCTACGCGGTCGTCGGGATCGAAGAGGCGTTCGGGACGTCGCCGGACCTTGTGGCGGGGATCGCCACCAACACGGCCGCCGGCGTCGACCTCGTCGAGGAACTGACCGATTGCTCGGCGTTGAACCTCCAGGACGAGGCGGCCAAAGCGCCCCTCGAGCGGATGCTCCTCGAGGCACTTTCCGAGTAGCCGACCCGCCCGACGGGCGAACCACTTTTGCCGACGAACGTGGCCGTCCGCCCCCGGCCCGGAAGGACACCGGTTTTTTGCGTCCACACGACACAGCGTACGCATGGACGACGATAGCGAGGCGGACTTCGAGCACGAGCGGCGAAAGGCGCGGGAACTGTTGGACGACGACTCGATCACGGCGTTCTATCTGGGCGTCGTCCGCGACGGCGAGACCGCCGACACGACGTTCGCCCAGACGGCCGACGACCCCGAACAGGAGGGCCTGCAGGCGCTTTCGCTGCTCGCAACCCACGTCCGGATCGTCGCCAGCGAGGCCGGCGTCGATCCCGCGACGGTCGCCGGCGACGCGGCCACCCTTGCCGGGCAAATGGAGGAACTCACCCCGGGAGAGCTGGCCGAGACCGGGACGGAAGGCGACGAACGCGCCGAGTGAATCGAGGGGCGATCCCGACCTCGGCCCCGATCCGGGGCACCGACGGACGGTAGCGACCGTGGGGTCAAAGAGCAGCGGCCTTATCAACGAGCGGCCGAAGGGCCCGGTATGGAGAGTCTCGAGGCCGAACTCTCGCGAGCGCGGGAGCTGTCCGTGAAGGCGCTCGCCGACGCCATCGAGTCGATCGGCTTCGAGTGCACCCGGTGTGGCGGCTGCTGTACGGCCGAGCGGACGGCCGAGGGTGACAGGGAGCCCCACACGGCCACGCTGTTTCCCGACGAAGCCCGGCAGCTACAAGCGGCCGGCTCGGAAGCCGAGGATCACGGGTGGCGCGACGTCACCCGGCCGATGCCCTACGGGATCGACGGCGGGGACGGGGGAAACGACACAGACGACGAAAGCGAGGACGACGGCCCCGGCGGGGACGAACCGTCGGGCGAGACCTTCGAGTGGGCGATACAGACCGACCACTGTGGTGACTGCACGTTTTACACTGAAACAGGGGACGGGACCGGCGCCTGTACCGTCCACGAAGACCGGCCGCTAGTCTGTCGGACCTACCCGTTCAGCGTCGCCCTGGGCGGGACGAGCCAGCCGATGGGCGAGGCCGTCGACCGGGAGGGGCTCGTCCGCGCCCACGAGTGTGAGGGACTGGGACGCGATATCTCCCGGGAAGCCGCCGAGGAGTTGGCCGAAGCGCTCAAAGAGCGGGCGATCCGGGAACTCGAGGAGGCGATCGCCGTCCGGGACAACTACCGTCCCCGACCCGACGCCGGGGGGATCGTCGTCCACGATTCGGAGGGGGCGAAACGGCCCGACGGAACCCCCCTAGAGTGAGCGGGGCCGCGCCGGGAGAAACATCGACAGGCGACACCTTCTATACGCCTCCCCCTCATGTCCGGAGCGTAGATCTATGGAAATCTCCGAGAAACTCCTGTGTCTGTTCAGCGCCGAGATCGAAGAGCGCGAGGATCGCTACGTCGTCGAGGTACCGCGCCGCGAGATCGACACCGGCGCCGTCGAAGCGGGCGGGACCTACCGGGTCGCGCTTATAAACGGCGAGGTGGCAGCCCCCGACACCACGGGCACCGATCGGCCCGCCGAGGAACCGCAACCGCCGGTCGAGGAGGGCGAGATCCGCTACGTCGAGATCGAGGACCTCGGCAAACAGGGCGACGGTATCGCCCGCGTCGAGCGGGGCTACGTCATCATCGTCCCGGGCGCGGAGGTCGGCGAGCGCGTCAAGATCGAGGTCGCCGAGGTCAAGTCCAACTTCGCCGTCGGCGAGATCCTGGAGTGAGCGCCGTTCGGAACGGTAGGCGCTGATTCCTCACGCCGCTCCTGAACAAGTATATAACTATTTTCACCGTTCGCGAGGGGTTCGACCGCGTCCGTTCGGAAAGCCGTCGCAGTATTGCGGTTTTAATCCGGCTTAATCCGGACTGATCGGCGTCGATCCGGCGTGACTACTGGTGGTTTATACGTACCCACGGGTCCAAGCGGGAAGTGTAATGAAACGAGCCAGCCTATTCGTGGCGTTGGTGGTCGTCGTCGGGACGCTTCTCGTCCCGGTGGCGGGCGTCACCGCACAGGAGACCGAAACCGAGGACGAAGGGATGGCGCCCGGCGAACGGCTCTCGGGCGTCGTCGGCGTCCAGGCGGCCGAAGTCGACGGCGATATCGAACGGAACGCGTTCCGGATCGGCCTCGAACGCGCAAACGACAACGCGAGCAAGGCGAGCCACATCGCCACGAAGCTCAACGAGTCGGAATCCCGGCTGACCGAACTGAACGAACGGAAGGCCGAACTCGAAGCACAGCGCGAGAACGGTACCATGAGCGAGGGCCAGTACCGCGCCCGGATGGCCAGACTCGCGACCGAGACCGAGACGGTCAGAGGGCAGCTCAATCGGAGCAACGCGACCGCCGCCGAACTCCCCGAGGAGACCCTCCGGGAGAACGGCGTCAACACCACCGCGATCCGGACGCTACGCACGAACGCGGACGAATTGAGCGGCCCGGAAGTCGCGGAGATCGCCCGTAGCATCGCCGGGAACCGAAGCGGCATGGTCGATCGCGGCCCGCCGGCCGATCGTGGCGGGGACAGAAACGCCAGCGACGATCGACCCGGTGGTCCCAACGCGGACGGCGAGCGCGGCGAGGAGCGAGCGGGGAACGGCGGCGCATCCGATGAACGACCGGGCGACCGCGACGGTGCACCCGACGGGGCGGACGAAGCCCCCTCCAGCGCGAACGAGGAACAGGACGACGAGGAGACGACCGACGACGGGAGGACGGACACTGGAAGCGACGGCGGTGACGGGGACGCCGACGCCGACGGCGCCGACAGTACCAGTAGCGGTCCTGACAGCGATGCCGGCGGCAATGCCGGGAACTGATCCGCAGGGATGTACTGCGATTATATAGAAATCCCCGGAAGACGAGGCTATACCGTACGATGAGGCCGAGTACCCTTCGGATCGTCGGCATCTGTCTCAGTTTCGCGTTGCTTTCGACGCTGGCGGCCGCGCCGGCCGCAGCCCAAACTGGCGAGGAACGCTTTCTGGTCGAACTCGACGCGGAAGGCGACGCCGACGTGTCGATGACGTTCACCTACGATCTGGACACCGAGGACGAAGAAGCCGCCTTCGAGGAGCTGCGGGCGAACGAAACCGCACGGACGGCGCTTGCGGATCGTTTCGGAAGCCGGATGACCGCCGTCGCCGCGGACGCGAGCACGGCGACGGACCGGGAGATGTCGGTCACTGATCCGTCCACCGAGTTCCGACGGGACGGCGGCGTCGGCGTGATCGAACTGTCGGTCTCGTGGTCGAACCTCGCGGCCGTCGACGGCGATCGGCTGACCGTGACCGAGCCGTTCGCCTCCGGCTTCGAGCCCGACCGGCCGTTCACCGTCGCGGCGCCGGAGGGATACGGCGTCGCCTCCGCCGAGCCGTCCCCCTCGAGTACCGACGAAACGTCAGCGACGTGGGACCCCGGGACGGGCCTCGATGGTTTCGAGGTGGTTCTCGAGCCGACCGCCGGGGACGAAACGGATGACGGGTCAGACGACAGGACGGCCGACGACGACACCGCGGAGGATTCCCCCGGATTCGGCGTCGTAGTCGCCGTCCTCGCTCTCGTGGCCGCCGCGTTCCTGGCGGGCCGTCGGCGCTGATCGGGGCTGTTACGTTCCGGTCTCCGAATCAGAGTCCGAATCCGAGTCCGAGCCGTCCCCGTTTTCCGGCAGCGAGAGGACGTTCTCGCGGCCGAGCCGGAACCCCTCGAGGTCACCGCGCTCGCGGAGCTTCTTCGTGACCTGACTGGTCTTGGCGTCGGTCCAGCCGAGTTCCTCGGCGATCGTCTGCTGTTTCACCCGACCGCCCTCTGCCTCGATGAGCTGGAGGACCTGTTCCTCGTTGCTCAACAGTTCCTCGTCGGGCTGTGCCGTCGCGCCGGCGTTGCCGCCGTCGGCCCCGTCGGCTCCGTCGGCCCCGTCGGCCGTCCCGTCCTCTGCGTCCGGTTCGGTGGTGTCGGCTCGTCCGCCGCGCCGTCGGTAAGCGAGGAACGCGCCCGCCGCGGCGAGCAAGGCGACAACGAGCACGGCGATCGACGTCCATCCGGGGAGCGAGCCGCCGGTATCGGACGGCTCGCCGTTGTCGGGGGCGTCGTCCGGGGGCGTATCCGTCGACGGCCCGAGTTCGATGCGGGGCTCGCCGCCGCCGAAATCCAGCGGGCCGTTGTAGACGACCGCGTCCGCCCGCGTCTCGGTCGGCTCCGGGGACGCCCCGATGATGTCATAGCCCTCCGGCCAGGAGATCAAAAGCGCCGTCTCGTCGTCGAGGAACAGCCCGCCGATGGCGTCCCCGACCACCAGCCGATCGCCGTCGACGGCCGCGAAGTTCGACCACCGGAAGCGGTAGGTGAGCACGCCGTACTCCTGTGGGAGCGTTCGGTTCTCGGCCGAGACAGTCATGTCGGTGATCGCCATCTCCCGGCCCGTCGCGTTCTCGGCCGCGCTCGCGGTCGTGTTCATCCGGTCGTGGAACCGCCCGGCGTAGGGGTCGGGATCGGACTCGACTGCGCTCTGAAGCTCCGCGAAGGCCTGTTCGTCGTCGTCGGTTTCGAGCCGCGTCCGGTACTCGATCTCCCAGACGGCGTCGCCGTCCTCCTCGATGGTGATCGACATGAGGACGTCGTCGGTGTCGATGCCCTGCTGGGCGAATCCGGATCCGTCTCCCCCGGATACGCCCGCGGCGGGCGCGACAGCGACGAGAAGGACACAGGCCAGCGACGCGACGAGGAAGCTCCGGTTCACGGGCGTCGGAACGGGAGGAACGTATAAATGGGTTGTTGCCGACGTCCGCCGGGGGCCATCGGACATCACGACCGCTAACCGGAGTTAAATCGGCTTAATTCGCGGATAGGAACGTTTAACGGGGCGAATTCTGATTCACGGCTATCCCCCGTTGAGTGGTTCCCGGATGCGGCCGGAACGGACGCGCCCGAGACGAACGCGTCCGGAGCGGCCGATGACGCGGCCGATACGTCCGACGGTAGCGCCGACGACGGCGGGACGGACGCCGACAGCGACGCGGACGCCCGAGTCCGGTAGCCATTTTTTCCCGTTTCCGCCCCGTACCAACCGGGGCCGTCTGTCCGTCCACAGGCGATCGGAAACCGTGAAAACCGACCGACTGGACGGTGTTGACTGACCGTACCAAACAGCCTTTTATGATGGAAGGTCACCCGACAGGTATGAGCGCGACTGCCGCTGGGTCGAGCGCGGATCTCACCGACAAACAACGGCGGATCCTCGCGTACCTCCGAGAGAAGGGCCGGACGAAGACCTACTTCAAATCGAGGCTGATCGGCGAGGAGCTCGGCCTCTCGGCCAAGGAGGTCGGTACGAACATGACGGCCATCTGTGAAGGGGAGTTCGACGTCGACGTCGAGAAGTGGGGGTACTCCTCGGGGACGACCTGGAAAGTCAGCGTCTAGGGGTCATACCGGACGAACGCGTCGGCCTCGCCGGCGAAGGCGACGGCCGTCTCGCCGAAAGAATCGGCGTACCGGACGACGAGCGTCAAAAGCGTCTCGGGGCGCCGTAGCTCGTACCCGTCGTCCCGCGAGACGAGCCCGGCGGCCTCGAGTTCGGCGGCGTACTTCGAGACCGTCGACCGGGAGACGTCCGCCGTCGCGGCGATATCGCTGCCCGGGACCGCCGGGTCCCGCAGCAGGGCGATGAGCATCCGGCGGGGCGTCTCCCGGCGGAGGTATCCGAGCGCGCGCTGCTCGAAGTCCGAAAAGCGGTCGGCCGGGAAGTAGCGTTTGTACTCGCCGTCCTTCCGGTGTTCGACCGCGCCGTCGCCCTCGAGCCGCCGGAGGTGATGTTGGGTCTCGCCGGTGCCGAGCTGGAGGTCGTCACGGAGCTTCGAGAAGTGTGCGCCGGGGGTCGCCGCGAGGTAGCCGACGATGGCGTCTCTGACGTCGCTCGTGTCGTTCCCCGAGAGACGCACAAGGGGCGTCGCCGCGCCGAGGGCCGCAAAGCGTCTAAGCGTCGCACGCTTGCCCTCGTCGATCCCCCCGTCGGGCCCCCGTTCGGGCATGAGTAGCCGTTGGCGAGTGACGAATAAAACAGCTTCGCACCGCCGGCTTGGGGGTATCGGTGTCCCGAAGCCCGATCCGTCTCAGTTCGTCTCGGTCTCGAGGTCCTCGTCGGGTTCGGCCTCCGGGATCTCTTCGTCCATCTCGGCGATGACGTCGTCGGGGTCCTTGATGTCGGCGGGGTCGGCCCCGGTCTTGATCGCCTCGGCCTCGGCCTCCATCTCCTCGACGTCCATTTCGGCTTCCTGGTCGATCTGACCGAGGATCTCCTCGATGTCGTCGAGCCCGAGCAGCTCGCGGGTTTCGGCGTCGAACTCCATCGATTCGAGGAGGTCGGCATCGGTCGCGGCGTCGCCGCCGGTGAGGTGCTTGCCGTACCGGCCCAGAAGCGAGGTCAGCTCCTGCGGGAGGACGAACGTCGTCGACTCGCCCTGCCCGATCTCCTCGAGTGTCTCCATGCCGCGTTCGATGATGGCGCGTTCGCCCATCGACTCGGCGGATTTCGCCCGCAGCACCGTCGAGATCGCATCGCCCTGCGCTTCGAGGATCTGGCTCTGTTTCTCCCCCTGTGCGCGGATGATGTTGGACTGTTTGTCACCCTCGGCTTTCTCGATCGCCGAGCGGCGCTCGCCCTGTGCCTCGAGAATCATCGCCCGCCGCTTCCGCTCGGCGGAGGTCTGCTGTTCCATCGCCTGCTGGACGTCCTTCGAGGGGTTGACCTCCCGGACTTCGACCGACTCGACGCGGATCCCCCACTCGTCGGTGGGTTCGTCCAGTTCCTTCCGTATCTTCGCGTTGATCTCTTGGCGTTTGTTCAGCGTGTCGTCCAGTTCCATATCGCCCAGCACGGCCCGCAGCGTCGTCTGGGCGAGGTTCGAGACGGCCTTCTTGTAGTCGTCGACCTCCAGGAAGGCCTTCTTTGCGTCCATGACCTTGATGTAGACGACGGCGTCGGCCGTCACCGGCGAGTTGTCGCGGGTGATCGCCTCCTGTCTGGGGACATCCAGCGTCTGGGTCCGCATGTCGAAGGTGTAGGTCTGTGAGACGAACGGCGGGATGAAACTGATCCCCGGCTCGAGCAGGCGGCGGTACTCGCCGAAGACCGTCAGTGCCCGTTTCTCGTAGGCGTTGACGATCTCGACGGCCTGATAGACCGCGACGACGGCGATCACGAGCAAGAGCAAAGCGACGAACGGGAACACCGCACCGCCAAACTGGAGGGGTACGAACATACTCATCGTTAGGCCGAACAGTGCATAAGGGTTCGGCCGATGTCGGGGGAGAATGGGATCCGCGCGTCACTCGAACCCGATCCGAACCGTGTCGCCGGGCGCCAGCCCGAACGCCTCCTCGCCCCGGCCGCGGTTGACCGCACATTCGACGTTGCCGTGGCTGCCGACGGTCACGACGGGCGTTCCGGGGTCGGCGTGGGCGTAGGAGGGAACGACAGGCCGTCGCTTTCCGTCGATCTCGACCGTCTCGCGACCGTCGAGGATTCCACCGGGAACGTTCGTGACGACGTTTCCGAAGCCGTCGACCACCAGGACCGTCCCGACCGCCCGATCGGGGTCGATCTCGGGGTCGGGAAAGGCGAGGTCGACGATCTCCCCGGCCGGCGAGAGCGGATCGAGCTCAGGGAGGCGATCGGGGGCGACGCCGTGAACGCTCGCCGCCGCGGGAGCGAACACGTCCCGGCCATGGAACGTCGCACTGCGTGGGTTCTCGGCGGCTATCTCGTAGGCTTCGATACCGCCGGCGCCGGCGAGAGCACGCGCCGGCGGACACAGAACACCGTTGTCGGGCCCGACGAGGACGTGCTCGCCGGCGCGGACGACGAGCGCCGAACGGTCGGTGCCGACGCCGGGGTCGACGACGACGAGGTGGACGGCCGGGGGGAACTCCGGGAGGACCTGGGTCAACCAGAAGGCCGCCGCGGTGACGTCCTGTCGGGGGAAATCGTGGGCGATATCGACGAGACGAACGTCACAGCGGCGGAGGATCGCGCCCTTCATCGCGGCGGGATACGGTGTCCCGAAGTCGGACGCGAGCGTGATCATCGTGAGGGAGTCTCGGGGGCCCCCTCGTCGTTGGCGTCCGTCGACGTGATCCGTTGGATCCGCTGGACCCCCTCGATCTCGTCGATGACCTCGACGACGGCCTCGGGGACGAGCGACTCCCAGTCGCCGTCGGCGGCCATCCGCTCGCGGACCTCGGTGCCCTCGAACTCCTCGCGGTGGTACATCGGGGACTGTCTGACCTCGATACCGGCCTCCTCGAAGAGCCGGACGACGAGAGGGTTGTTCGAGAAGGCGACGTCGAACCGCGGGCTCATCGACTGGACGTGGCTGACCCACACCGAGTTGCGGTTCAGGTCCTCGATCGGCACCGCGTAGGTCGTCATCTCGAACTCCGCGAGTGCCTTCGTTATCATCATGATCCGTTCGCCGGCGGTGAAGGGGTTCCGGACGGTGTGTGATTGGTCTGCGCTCCCGATCCCGACGACGAGTTCGTCGATCTCCTCGCGGATCCGGTCGACCATCGCGTGGTGCCCCTCGTGGTACGGCTGGAACCGCCCGATGTAGAACCCCCGCGTCATACGGGGCGATGCGAGTTGTGCGTTGATAAACCCGGCGGGTCGACTGCGGCGGTGCGAACGTGACCGATCGGGACGTCGCAGTCGTGCGGTTTCGGGGTGTTCCCTCGGCTGTCACGGGGAGAAAGTATATCAGTTGACGACCCGTCAATAACAGTACTAGCAACGTTTCTATGAGCGACGAAAAAGACCCAAGAGAGGCCGAGGACGCCGACGAGCGTCGTGGGCCACGGCAGCATCCGTCGGGGAACGCCGACGGAACCGAACCCGAGGAAGGGGCGGGGGACGGCCGCGAGGACGGCCCGGAGCGGGCCGGAGGCGACCGGAGCAACGGGGAGACTCCCAACAACTCCCAGCCGAACCGGCCGACCGAGTCCGAACGTACCGGAGCGGAAGAACAGCTCGGGGAGGACGAGGAACTCCTCGATGGCTCCGATCTCGGCAGCGAGGTTCACGTCAACAGCGACGTCGAGATCAACGAGGAGGAGGAAGACACCCTCCTCGGCGGGCTTCAGATCGACTCCAGCGCCGACATCCAGGTTCCGGATCGGCTCGTCGATCAGGTCATCGGACAGGACCACGCCCGCGACATCGTCCTGAAGGCGGCCAAACAGCGCCGCCACGTGATGATGATCGGCTCGCCCGGGACGGGCAAATCGATGCTCGCGAAGGCGATGAGCCAGCTGCTCCCGAAGGAGGAACTGCAGGACGTCCTCGTCTATCACAACCCCGACGACGGCAACGAACCGAAGGTCCGGACGGTGCCGGCCGGGAAGGGCGAACAGATCGTTGACGCTCACAAGGAGGAAGCCCGCAAGCGAAACCAGATGCGGAGCTTTTTGATGTGGATCATCATCGCCGTCGTCTTCGGCTACGCGATCCTCATCGCCCAGCAGCTCCTTTTGGGCATTATCGCCGCGGGGATCATCTACCTCGCGTTCAAGTACATGAGCCGCGGCTCCGATTCGATGATCCCGAACCTGCTGGTCAACAACGCCGACCAGCAGGTCGCCCCCTTCGAGGACGCCACCGGCGCACACGCCGGCGCCTTGCTCGGCGACGTCCGCCACGACCCCTTCCAGTCCGGCGGCATGGAGACGCCCTCTCACGACCGCGTCGAGGCCGGCGGGATCCACAAGGCCAACAAGGGCGTGCTCTTCGTCGACGAGATCAACACCCTCGACATCCGCTCCCAGCAGAAGCTGATGACCGCGATCCAGGAGGGCGAGTTCTCGATCACCGGCCAGAGCGAGCGCTCCTCGGGCGCGATGGTCCAGACCGAACCCGTCCCGACGGACTTCGTGATGGTGGCCGCCGGGAACCTCGACGCGATGGAGAACATGCATCCAGCACTCCGTTCCCGTATCAAGGGGTACGGCTACGAGGTCTACATGGACGACACCATCGAGGACTCCCCGGAGATGCGCCGCAAGTACGCCCGCTTCGTCGCCCAAGAGGTCGCAAACGACGGCCGGCTGCCACCGTTTACCGACGAGGCGATCGAGGAGATCATCCTCGAGGCTCGCCGCCGGGCGGGACGGAAGGGACACCTGACGCTGAAATTCCGGGACCTGGGCGGGCTCGTCCGGGTCTCGGGCGACATCGCCCGCGCGGAGGGACGGGAACACACCCGGCGGGATGACGTCCTCGAGGCGAAAGCGCGGTCCCGATCGATCGAACAGCAGCTGGCCGACGACTACATCGAGCGCCGCAAGGACTACGAGCTCACCGTCAACGAGGGCGACGTCGTCGGCCGCGTCAACGGGCTAGCGGTCATGGGCGAGGACTCGGGAATCGTCCTCCCCGTCATGGCCGAGGTCGCCCCCAGCCAGGGGCCCGGCGACGTCATCGCCACCGGCCAACTCAAGGAGATGGCCCAGGAGGCAGTCTCGAACGTCTCGGCGATCATCAAGAAGTTCTCCGACGAGGACATCTCAGAGAAGGACGTCCACATCCAGTTCGTCCAGGCCGGCGAGGGCGGTGTCGACGGCGACTCGGCCTCGATCACGGTCGCGACAGCCGTCATCTCGGCGCTGGAGAACATCCCGGTCCGACAGGACATGGCGATGACCGGCTCGCTTTCAGTCCGCGGGGACGTCCTGCCGGTCGGCGGCGTCACCCACAAGATCGAGGCCGCCGCCAAGTCCGGGCTGGATACGGTGATCATCCCGAAGGCCAACGAGCAGGACGTGATGATCGAAGACGAGTACAAGGACCAAATCGAGATCGTCCCGGTCTCGCACATCTCCGAAGTACTCGACGTGGCGCTGGCGGGTGAGCCTGCTAAGGACTCGCTGATCGATCGTCTGAAGAGCATCACCGGCTCCGCTCTCGAACAGCGTGAGGTCGGGACGACCAACCCGAGCCCCCAGTAACGCGTGCCCCGGTGGGTCGCCTTCGCGGCGCTCACCCTCTCTTTGCTAACGGTACTTCTGTTTTCGGCGCGGCGCTCCGGACAGTTCGTCGAGGACGCCACGGTCGAGCCGCCCCGGCGGTCCGGTGCCGGCTTTCCCGACGGCGCCGACCACCTCGAGGCGATCGACGCGTCGACTCCGGGCCCGACTTTTGACCCGGAGTCGGGTCCGGGCCCGACTCCGGGTCCGGATCCAGAATCCACGGTGAACCGTGTTCCGAAGACTGCCTTGCTCGCGAACGTCGCCGTCTCTCACCTTATTTTCGCGGCCGTCCTTTCGGTCGGGATCGTCCTCGCCGGGATCCCGCTGTCGACGCTCGGGATCGGTGGAGACGGTTCCGTTCCGGTGGCGATCGGCCTCGGCGTCGCCGTCGGGCTCGCGATCGCGACCGGGAACGTCCTGCTCGGGGGGATAGCGAACGCCCTCGAGGCCGATCCGAGCGGCCCGCTCCGGGAACTGCTCGCCCCCGATTCGCCCCGGGGGTGGGCACTGTTGCTGTTCGTCGTGTTGCCGATCATCGCCGGGTTCGAAGAGCTTCTGTTCCGGGGCGTGTTGATCGGCGCCTTCGCCGCCGGCTTCGGGCTCTCCCCGTGGGCGCTCGCGGTCGGCTCCTCGGTCGTCTTCGGGGCCGGCCACGGCGCACAGGGGTGGATCGGGATCGCCGCGACCGCACTGCTCGGGTTCGTCCTGGCGGCGGTCTTCGTCCTGACGGGCAGTCTGCTCGTCGTCGTGATCGCCCACTACATCGTCAACGCCGTCGAGTTCGGCCTCATCGAGGGGCTCGGCTACGAGCCGTTCGGTGGGTGACCGGCCCGAGAACAGTGCCGGCGTTTACTGGCTGCCGTCCCCGGACTCCGAATCCACGGAGATTCCGGCCTCGAGGAGCCCATAAAACGGCGCGGCGCCGGTGTCGACCGCCGGTCGGAACTCGTCGGGGACCGCGTGGGCGTTCCCGTAGAACTCCGATTCGGTCTCCGGCGTCAGAAGGGTCCCGTCGCCGAGCTGGAGGAGCGCCGGCGCGGCCGACCCCAAGGCCCACTCCTCGCGTTCGACCCAGTCGGGACCGAACCGAAAGAGGACGCCGAAAGAGAACTGTCCGGCCTTGACCGCCTGTGCCTTCGAGGGGAAGCGGTCGGCCTCCTCGGCTTCGAACTCGGCGTCGCTCATCCAGGCGATGGCCGCGCCCTCCTCGAAGAGGACGAGATAGACGTCCCACGACAGCGTCCGATCGAAGACCGCCCAAACGCTCCGCGGGCCGACGGTCCCGAATTCGACGCTGAACGCCGGGGCCGATCGGCCGGTCTCCCCGGTGGGTTCGTCGACGAACCGCCCGTCGTAGCTCGGGACCTGGACGCCCCGGTGGTGGTAGACGAGCCCCTCGATCTCCGTCTCGGAGGTGACCGCGTCCCAGAAGTCCAGGGCACCCTCGGCTTCGAGACGGTCGAAGAACTCCGGATAGACCTTGATCTCGCGTTCGAACTCGCCCTGCGGGGGGCGCTCGAAGTCGTCGACCATCAGACGGACACCCCCTGTCCGGGGAACGGCGGACGGGCCTGTCGTATCGCGTTCGGCTGATACATACCGTGACAGGGGAGTTCGATACCGATGAGTGTTTTGTCCTCGGGGCGGCCGGACGCGGGAACCGGGCGCCGGGACGACAGCGACA
Organism: Natronomonas aquatica; assembly: GCF_024449025.1. Lineage (GTDB taxonomy): Archaea > Halobacteriota > Halobacteria > Halobacteriales > Haloarculaceae > Natronomonas > Natronomonas aquatica. Next base: position 250,682 of record NZ_JAHLKM010000001.1, read on the forward strand.
CACGCCGGCGAAAGGCTTTCCGCCGAAACGACAATAGACCCCGTTATGTCGACGACCATCGACACGCCACTCGAGGACGAGCCCTGTGCGTACTGCGGTTCGCGGATCTTCGATCACGACCCGATCTGTGTGCGCGATTGCGCCGAAGACTGTGGGTCACCGGAATATTTCTGTAACTACGCGTGTCTGTCGACCTACATCGAGGCAAACGGGTTGACGACGGGGAACGCCTGCGAGTGGACTCCGACGTGAAACGGACGGGACAGCACCGGTCGCCGCGAAAGAGCTATGCCCGCGACGCCCGCATCGATACCCATGTCAGGACGCGCGGGCTCAGATTGTCCCGAGTGCGGCGGTCAGCTACAGTCCGAGGACGGGATGGTCTACCGCTGTCGGGACTGCGGGCGGGAATTCGATTCGGCCGACGTCTTCCTGATCTGAGACTATCGCTCGACGACGAGCAGCGCGACCCGCTCTAGGACGAGCGCCTCGAGGCCGGCGTCGGTCGCCGCCAGTTCGGCCGCGCCGATGTCGTAAAACGAGCGGACCCGATCGTCGTCGTACCCGCCGAGCGTGGTCTCCTCGAGGAGAAGTCCGTCGACCGCCTCGGCGGCCGCCTCCTCGTCGCCGGGACCATCGACGACGACGACGAGCGGTGTCTCGCCCGTCGAGACGCCCATCTCCATCGCCCGGTCGATCTGTCGTCGGCCGGCCGCGTACAGGGTTATCTCGACGCCGCGATCACGGACGATGCCTTCGCCGCGCTCTCGCTCGCGGTCGGCCACTTCGAGGGCGCGTTCGAGGTGGCGCCGGGAGACGACGTAACGGGCGTCGAACGCCTGGACTGTCACGCCGTTGGCGCCGCCGATCGAACCGAGCCGATCGACGAACGCGTCGACGTCGCCGAAGCGATCGCCGCCGATCTCGACTTTCCCTTCGAGGAGTTTCACGGTCGCTCCCCCATCAGAAATCACCGAGGCTGGATTGGTCCTCGCCGCCGTCGGGAGTCGATCCGCGTTCGGACGCCGGTTCGCCGTCCGCTCGGGATTGCGGCGTCACCGACGCGTCGGGCGTCACGCCGTCCATGTCCGGATCCCGGTGGCCGGCGGCCTCGAGGACGTTCTCGGCGGTCTTCTCGCGGTCCCGAAGCGCGGCCAACACCACGGGCTTTTCTGCGTTCCGGAGCTCCGCCCGGGTCTCGATCCCGGCATCGTAGAGGCGTCTCGCGCGCTTGCGGCCGACGCCGCGGACGCCAGCCAGGTCGATGAGTTCCCCGCCGACGCCGTGTTGGACCCGCTTTCTGGCCTCCCGGATCGCGCCCACACAGTCGAGACCGAGTTCGCCGGCCAGCGATTCGGCGGCCCCGAGCAGCCACTCGGCGGTGTCGACCTTCCCGCGGATGTCGCCGGGGCCGACGCCGTACCGTTCGGCGATCGCCTCCTCGTCGAGTTCGCTCGCCCAGTCTTCGAGCATCCGGGCGGTCTTCAGCGCCGACAGCCAGTCTTCGAAGCGTTCCTCCTCGAACTCGCTGGGGGTCGCGCCGAGGAACTCCGCCTCCCGTTCGTAGGCCAGCATGGTGTACTCCTCGCGGTCGCCCGACCGGAGGTAGAGTTCGTACATGTCGGGCGTCCGGGCGACGAGGTGATACAGCCCAAGCACCGTCGGACCGGTCGCGTCCCCGAGGCCGTCGATGATCTCGGCGGCGCTCATCGGGTCGAGATACAGCCGCGAGACGGTATGTCCGAGGTTCGTCGCCTCGATCCCCCCGCCCCGTTCGACGAAGCCGTTGCGGTCGAGGTACTCCAGCGTCGAGTCGACGATCCGTTCGAGGTTGTCGTTGCCGTCGCCCCCCTCGCGGTACTGGGTCGCATACAGCGTCCGGCCGAGGAACTCGAGCAGTGCCGCCCGCGAGTCGGCAAAGCCGGAGGCGATCGTCGCGAGCAGGTGGGTTCGCATCGACGGCTCGCGCGCGAGTTTCGACTCGACGGGTTCGGGATCGGCCCAGACGTACCGATCTAAGAGTTCGTCGAGTTCGTCGTGGCCGTCGGCCAAAAGCAGCGCCTCACCGTAGGGGTCCCGCCCCGGACGGCCGGCCCGGCCCATCATCTGATGCACTTCGAGCACCGACAGTGGCTTCATCCCGCCGACGTCCCCGGAATAGCGCCGCCAATCGCGGACGACGACCCGGCGGGAGGGGGTGTTCACGCCGGCCGCAAGCGTCGGCGTCGCGGAGACGACCTTGATGAGCCGAGCCCGGAAGGCGTCCTCGACGAGAGAGCGGTGTTCGCTCGAACAGCCGGCATGATGGAAGGCAGCGCCCTTCTCGACGCAGGCGGCCAGATCCTCGCTCGTTTCGGTATCGGAGACGCCACGGGTCTCCTCGGCCAGTTCCGCGAGCTTCCGGCGTTCGTCGTCGTCGATCCCGTCGGCGGTCGTGTTCGCGAGCCGCTTTGCCGCCCCTTCGGCGTTCCGCCTGGAGTTGACGAAGACGAGCGTCGAGCCGCCCTCCGCGAGAGTCTCCCGGACGATCGCCTCGGTCGGCTTCTCGTTCGATCCCACCCGGAGTTCGCGCTGTGAGCCGTCGCCGAAATGGAGCGCCTGCCCGTAGTGGACGCCCTTTTTCAGATCGATCGGCCGCCAGGTCGAGTCGACGAGTTCTGCGTCGAGCCACTCGGCCAGCGTTTCGGCGTTGCCGACGGTCGCCGACAGCGCGACGACCTGCAGGTTCGGGTTGATCCGCCGGAGTTTCGCCAGCGTCACCTCCAGCGTCGGCCCCCGGTTGGGGTCGTCGACGAGGTGTACCTCGTCGGCGACCACACAGTCGAGGTCCTCGACCCACGGCGCGCCGTTCCTGACGAGCGAGTCGACCTTCTCGCTCGTGGCGACGATGACGTCCTTATCGGCGAGCCACTCGCCGCTGTCTTCGTAGTTGCCGGTCGCGACGCCGATCGAGACGCCCTCGGACTCGAACGCCGAGAACTCCTCGCGCTTCTCGCTCGCCAGCGCCCGAAGCGGCACGATATACAGCGCCTTCCCGCCCCGGTCGACGGCCGACAGCATCGCGAGTTGGGCGATGAGCGTCTTGCCGCTGGCGGTCGGGACCGAAGCGACGAGGCTTTCGCCCTCGGCGACGCCGGCCTCGACGGCCTCGGCCTGTGGCGGGTACAGCGACTCGATGCCCTCCTCGCGGAGCTGTTCGGCGAACCACGCGGGCACGCCGGACACGTCGACGACGTCCATCGCCTTCGAGTTGTGCGTCACCGAATGTAAATGATCGTATCCCCGTCGACCCGGACCGCTTCGACGGCTGAAGCTCGGGAAACCGTTTTTATTCCGCAGTCCCAATAATTGACGATGGCGTCTGACCTCCGCGGATCCCGGTCCGGCCAGCGGGACGTGTCGGTCCTGCACGTCGACGACGATCGGTCCGTGCTGGATCTGACAGCCGCGTTCCTCGACAGCGAACTCGATTCGGTTTCGGTCGCGACGACGACGAACCCCGAGGAGGCACTCGATCGCTTGTCGGGCGAACGGTTCGACTGTGTAATAAGCGACTACGACATGCCCGGGCTGGACGGGCTGGAGCTTTTCGAGGCGATCCGGGAGGAGCACCCGCTCGTCCCGTTCGTGCTCTATACCGGCAAGGGAAGCGAGGAGATCGCGAGTCGGGCTGTCAACGCCGGCGTCACCGGCTACTTCCAGAAAGGCGGCCCCGACCAGCAGCGCCGACTCGCGAACCGAATCGAGCAGGCCGCCGCCGAGTACCGGACAAAGATCGAGGCCGACCGCTACTCGACGGTCCTCCGTGCGCTCGAGTACCCGATCTACGTCGTCGACGAGACCGGTGTCTTCTCGTACGTCAACGATCCGTTCCTCGAGATGACCGGCTACGACCGCGGGGAGATCGTCGGGAGCGGAACGGATATCATCAAAGGCGACGAGGCGGTGGCCACGGCCGAAAGGAAACTCGGAGAGATCCTCTCGAGTGAAGGTCCCGATACCGCCCAGTTTGGGGTCGATATCGTCCCGAAGGACGGCGATCCGATCCCGTGTCGGGATCACATGGGCGTTCTCCCATACGAGGGCGAGGAGTTCCGCGGCAGCGTCGGCATCCTGCGGGATATCAGCGACGAAAAACGGCGCGAGACCGAACTCGAACGCCGGACGCGCGCGATGGAGAAAGCCCCGATCGGGATCGTACTCGTCGACCCGAACCGGGAAGACGACCCGATAACGTACGTCAACGACCGGTTCCTCGGGATGACCGGCTACGACCGCGAGGAGGCCATCGGCCGGAACTGCCGGTTCCTCCAGGGACCCGAAACGCGGGCCGACCCCGTCGCGGAACTCCGGGGGGCGATCGAGGAGGGCGAGTCGACGACCGTCGAGCTCCGGAACTACCGGAAGGACGGAGAGATGTTCTGGAACCAGGTCACGATCAGCCCGATCCGCGACGAGTCGGGCGAGATCGACCGCTGGATCGGCTTCCAGAAGGACGTCACCGAGTACAAGCGGCGCGAACGGGAACTCGGACGACAGAACGATCGGCTCGAACGGTTCGCGGAGATCGTCTCTCACGATCTCCGGTCGCCGATGAGCGTCGCCGAAGGTCGTATCGAACTCCCAAAGGGGAGGATCGACGACGGGAGCGGGGAACTCGACGCCGCCCTCGATGCGCTCGGCCGCATGGAGACGATCGTCGAGGACACGCTCACGCTGGCACGGCAGGGCCATACGGTCGGCGAGCGCGAGGTCGTCTCGCTCGAAGCGGCGGCCGAGGCGTCCTGGCGGACCTCCGATACCGCCGATGCGACGCTCGAGACCGACGCCGACGTCGAGATCTACGCCGACGGGGACCGGCTCCGGACCCTCCTGCAGAACCTCTTCATGAACGCCGCCAGACACGCCGGACCGGCGGCGACCGTCCGTCTCGGCGCTATCGACGGGGGATTTTATGTTGCGGACGACGGGCCGGGGATCCCGGAGGAGAAGCGGGAGGCGATCTTCGAACCCGGTCACACGACCGCCGAGACCGGGACCGGGTTCGGGCTCACGATCGTCCGGGAGATCGTCGAGGCCCACGGCTGGGAGATCACCGTGACCGAAAGCGAGGGTGGCGGGGCCCGCTTCGACGTCGTGGGAATCGAAAAGGCGGCGTGAGGTCCGGCGACCCGCCCGTCACGCCTTTATTCGCCTCGGTCGAATGGTGGCTATGAAGGTCCGATTCGATCGCGAGACGTGTATCGGGATGTTCCAGTGTACGGCCGAGTGGGACGCCTTCGAGCGCAACGAAACGGAGGGAAAAGCCGACCTCGACGGCGGCGTAGAAACCGACCCGGACGTCTTCGAGCGCGAGATTCCCGAAGACGCCGAACTCGACGCGAAGTTCGCCGCCCGGGCCTGTCCGGTTGACGCGATCGAGGTATACGACGACGAGGGCGAAAAGATCGTCTAGGTCCCGGCGTAACGATTATCACGCTGGGCGGTAGATTATCCCCGTGAGGGTGTCACACATGTCCGGACGCGATAGCTCCGAGATGGGACGGCTCTATGAGTGGGCATCGCTGACCGGCGATCGGCTGCCGGAGGAGTACGAACCCGGTACGCCCGGCAGCGACCCGAACTGATACTGCCGGCTGTAACGTTTCATCTCGTCCGAACCTCGCGGCGTGGTATCCGGCACGGAACGACTACGGAACGCGCCGGTCTACTGGATCTTCCCGTACTGTTCGGAGAGCTTCGCCGCCGCCTCGTCCATCAGTTCGGCCTCGTAGTCGTCGAGTTCCCACTCGACGACCTCCTCGACACCGTCGGCGCCGAGTTTGACCGGCACCCCGAAGGCGGTGTCCTCGTAGCCGTACTCGCCGTCGAGCACGATCGATCCGGGCAGCACCTCGCCCGTATCTTCGAGCACCGCCTCGACCATGTGGGCGACGCCGGTCGCGGGGCCCCACTGGGTGGCGCCCTTCCGGGAGATGACGTCCATCGCGGATTCCTGGAGGTCCTCGAGGATCTCTTCTTTCTCGTCGGCGTCGAACGTTGGATCGGCGCCGTCGACTCGGACCTTCGAGAAGACGGGAGCCTGTGCGTCGCCGTGTTCGCCGAGGATCGTCGCCTCGACGTTCTTGACGGGGACGTCGAACCGCTCGGAGAGGACGTACCGGAACCGTGCGGAATCGAGTCGGCCGCCGAACCCGATCACCTTCTGTCGGTCGCGATCGCCCGCCTCATAGAGGTGGCGGTTCAGCAGGTCGACCGGGTTCGAGGTCGTGATCGAGACGTAATCGTCGTTGTGCTCGTCGAGCGAGGCGCCGATATCAGCCATGATCGGCGCGTTGTCGCCCGCGAGATCGATCCGAGTCTGGCCCTCCTTGCGGGGGATGCCGGCCGTGATGACGACGACGTCAGAGCCGGCAGTGTCCTCGTACTCGCCCTGGACGACGGTCGTGTTCGACTCGTAGGCGGTCCCGTGGTTCGCGTCGGCAGCCTGGCCGATCGTCGTCTCACGCTGGTCGGGGATGTCTACGAACACGAGTTCGTCGACGATATCGCGCAACGCGAGGTTATAGCCCGCGGCGGCGCCGACGGTCCCGGCGGCGCCGATGATGCTGACCTTGCTCATACCGTTCGGAGAGGGACACGGCAGCCGATTAACTCTTGTTGTTTGTCAGTGGACGCGCCGGGGAGCCGACCGAAAGCCGATCTCAGTTCCCCGTTCAGGCGGCCGCAACCGACAGGATTTCCCCCCCTCGAACCCTTCCGTCGGTAATGACCGACGACATCGTCGTCCGCGGTGCCTCCGAGCACAACCTGAAGGACATCGACGTGTCCATTCCCCGCGAGGAGTTCACCGTCGTCACCGGGCTGTCGGGGTCGGGCAAGTCGTCGCTGGCCTTCGAGACCGTCTACGCCGAGGGCCAGCGCCGCTACATCGAATCGCTTTCCGCCTACGCCCGGAACTTCCTCGGCCAGATGGACAAACCGCAGGTCGAAAAAGTCGAAGGCCTCTCGCCGGCGATCTCGATCGATCAGAAGAACGCCGCCAACAACCCCCGATCGACCGTCGGGACCGTCACCGAACTCCACGATTACCTCCGGCTCCTGTACGCCCGTGTCGGGACGCCACACTGCCCCGAGTGCGGCCGGGAGGTCGGCGAGCAGAGCGCCCAACAGATGGTCCGGCGGCTGCTCGAGCTCCCGGAGGGGACCCGCGCGAAGCTGTGTGCGCCCGTCGTCCGCGACCAGAAGGGCGCCTTCGAGGACCGCTTCGAGGAACTCGTAAGCGAGGGATACACCCGGATCGAAGTCGACGGCGAGGAGTACGACCTCTCCGTCGAGACGCCCGACCTCGACGAGAACTACGACCACACGATCGACGTCGTCGTCGACCGCGTGAAACTCTCCGAGGGGAGCCGTTCCCGGATCACCGACTCCGTCGAGACGGCCCTCGAGGAGGCCGGCGGCGTTCTGAAGGTCGTCTTCCCCGACCCGCCCGCGGAGACGGAAATCGGCTCTGAATCCCGCAGCACGGGCGATCTCGCCGGCGAAGACGACGACAGGCTCGTCGTGGAGTTCTCCGAGGAACTGGCCTGTACGCACTGTGGGATCGACCTGCCGGAAATCGAGACGCGGTCGTTTTCGTTTAACTCCCCCCACGGTGCCTGCCCCGAATGTGACGGCATCGGCGAGACGAAGGAGGTCGACGAGGACCTCGTCGTCACCGATCCCTCGAAACCGATCAAGGAGGTCTTCGAGCCGTGGAGCTACAGCCGCTCGTACTACCGGACCCGGCTGGACAGCGTCGCGGCCCACTTCGGCGTGAGCGTCGGGACGCCCTTCAAGGAGCTACCGGAGGAGGTCCGACGGCAGTTCCTCTACGGGACCGACGGGGAGGTCGTCTTCGAGCGACGAACGAAGAACGGCACGAGACGCAAGGAGAAACGCTTCGAGGGCGTGATTCCGAACCTCGATCGCCGGTACATCGAGACCGACTCCGAGAGCACCCGCGAACACATCGAGGATTACATGGCGACGACGACGTGCCCCGCGTGTGAGGGTACCCGGCTGAAACCCGAATCGAGGGCCGTCCTGGTCGGCGGAACCTCGATCACCGATGTCAACAGGCTGTCGATCGGCGACGCTCTGGAACACTTCGAGGGCCTCGAGGCCGACCTCGACGACCGCCAGCGAAAGATCGCCGAGGAGATACTGAAAGAGATCCGCGCCCGACTCGGGTTCATGGAGGAGGTGGGCCTCGAGTATCTGACGCTCGATCGGGAGGCGTCGACGCTTTCGGGCGGCGAGAGCCAGCGGATCCGGCTGGCGACGCAGGTCGGGTCAGGGCTCGTCGGGGTGCTGTACGTGCTCGATGAGCCCTCGATCGGACTCCACCAGCGCGACAACGACAAACTGCTGGACACCCTGGAGGGACTCCGCGATCTCGGCAACACCCTCGTCGTCGTCGAACACGACGAGGAGACGATGTGGCGCGCCGACAACGTCATCGACATGGGCCCCGGCCCCGGCAAGCGCGGCGGCGAGGTCGTCGTCAACGGCGACGTCGAGGACGTGATGGCCGCCGACCGCTCCGTCACGGGCGATTATCTCGCCGGCCGCCGGTCGATTCCGGTTCCGGAGAAGCGCCGCGATCCCGAGGGCTACCTGACCGTCCGGGGGGCCCGCCAGCACAACCTGAAGAACATCGATGTCGACGTCCCGCTCGGCTGTTTCACCGCCATCACCGGAGTGTCGGGGTCGGGCAAGTCGACGCTCCTCCACGAAATCATTTATAAAGGACTCGTCCGCCGGATGAACGACACCGACGTCTTCCCCGGCGACCACGACGACATCGAGGGGATCGAGGAGGTCGAAACCGTCCGGCTCATCGACCAGTCCCCGATCGGCCGGACCCCCCGGTCGAACCCGGCGACCTACACCGGCGTCTTCGATCACATCCGGGAGCTGTTCGCCGAGACGAAGCTCTCGAAACAGCGCGGATACAAGAAGGGCCGCTTTTCGTTCAACGTCAAGGGCGGCCGGTGTGAGGCCTGCGGCGGACAGGGCACCGTCAAGATCGACATGAACTTTCTTTCGGACGTCTACGTCCCCTGCGAGGAGTGCGAGGGGGCCCGGTACAACGACGAGACGCTGGAGGTCACGTACAAGGGCGCTACGGTCTCGGACGTCCTCGAGATGGAGGTCGACGAGGCCTACGACTTCTTCGAGAGCCACAGCGGCATCCGCCGTCGGCTGAAGCTTCTGAAAGACGTCGGACTCGGATACATGCGGCTCGGCCAGCCCTCGACGACGCTGTCAGGCGGTGAGGCCCAGCGGGTCAAACTCGCCGAAGAACTCGGCAAACGCGACAGCGGCGACGCGCTGTATCTCCTCGACGAGCCGACGACCGGCCTCCACAGCGAGGACGAGCGCAAACTGATCGACGTCCTCCATCGGCTCACCGAGGACGGCAACACGGTCGTGGTCGTCGAACACGAACTCGATCTAGTGAAAAACGCCGACCACCTCGTCGATCTGGGACCCGAGGGCGGCGAGGGCGGCGGCCGACTCGTCGCCGAGGGGACACCCGAGGCGGTCGCCCGGACCGAGGCCTCCCACACGGGGCGGTACCTCCGGGATCACCTCCCGGCGATCGATCTGGAGGGCCCCCGGGGCGGCGGCCGACGGGCCGCCGGCGACGACTGATCGGCCGTTTACGCTGCCGGAAGCGAAACAGGAGGCGGCCTCAACTCCAGTACCCGAGCACGTGAATCACCCCGACGAGGGCCGCACTGCCGATGGCGTGTCGGGCACCGATCCCCCCGAGAAGGCCGCCGAGCGGGCCGAGCAGGTTTTCGAGCGGCGATCCGTCGTCCGAGCCGTCATCGGCCGGCTCGTCGCCAGTATCGGTTTCGTTTCCGTTCCCGTTTTCGCTCCCGCTCCCGTTCGGCTCGACCGTTAGCTGGCCGGTAACGTCGTCATCGGCAGTCGCGATCGTGTAGGTGTACTCGCCGGGGTCGAGGTCGACGGGGTCGTCGAACGCGACGGTCGCCGACTCACCCTCCTCGAGTTCGAGAGTCCGGCTGTCGATCGTCCCGCCGTCGACCGAAAGCGTGACCGACTGGCCGTCGGGAACGTGGCCGGTGTTCTCGACAGTCGCCGAGACGTTCGCCGGCGTCTCGCCCCGCGTGACGGTCCTCGCCTCGGTGTGGTCGGCGATCTCGTAGTCGACGAAGGGTTCGTCGGCGCCGATCGGGACGGCCGGCCGTTTCTCGAGGAGCTTCTGGTCGACGTAGAACTCGACGTCGATCTCGTCGTCGAGGCCGAACTCCGAGAGGTCCCGTGTCACGCTGAACGATCCGTCCTCGGCGATGTCGATGTCGTCGATCGTCGCCCGGATCGGCTCGGTCCGGTTGTCCGCGACCAGCTGGATCGAGATCTCGGTTCCCGGCGCGAGGTTCGTCCGCCCGGAGAGCGTCGATTCGTCGGTGACCCTGATGACCGGGCGATCGCGGCTGTCGGTCCGGTTGTACTCGACGGACCGTTCCTCGACCGTGACGAGCCGGGTTTCGGGTCGGGGATCGGCGTGCGCGTCGTAGTAGGGGAAATGCGGCGCGGCGTCGTTGGGCTCGACCGCGGCGTGATCGACGGTCTCGAACCAGTCGGTCTCGCCGGTCGCCGCGTACCCGAACCGGAACCGGTACTCGTCGCCGGCCTCGATCTCCCGGTCGAACGGCCCCGAGTCACGCGTATCGAGGACGAGATAGTATCGATCGATGACGAACTGGCTTCCGTTCTGGGCCATCGGCTCGTGGACCATGTACAGGTCGCCGTCTGTCGACCCCTCCAGGTCGAACTTCGCGGCGCGTTCGCCGGTGTTCGAGTCCGGATTGGTCTGTTCGGCCTCGAGCATGAACCCGTCGGGGAACTCCAGGAGTGTCTCGAGCGTTCCGTGGTCGATCTCGATGTCTTCCCCCTCGCCGAGCCGTTCGTCGAGCCACGAGACGAGACCGGTGAGCCCGTCGGCCTCGACCTCGAAGACGAGCCGGTCGCCCTTCGCGACGGTCCGGCGCTGGGTCAGGGAGCCCTCCAGTTCCCCGAGTTCGTCCTCCCCTTCGTACTCGCTCGGGCTGCCCTCCGGGGCGACGTACGTCGTGACGTTATCGAAGCCGTCCGTGTCGGTGATCCTGAGGTTCGAGCGATCCATCGGGCGCTCGAAGTCCGGAACCCCGTCCTCGCGGACGGTAACCGATCCCCAGGCGCCGGCGACCAGCCTGAACCGCTCGGGCTGGAGCGGGCGGGCGAGCGGGCCGACGCCGTTCACCCAGCGGAACCCCTCGAGGTCGCTGGCACCCCCCTCGAAGGAGACGTCGTCGAAGCCTTCGTGGCCGGGGTCGTGGAGATAGCTCGTCACCTGTCCGCTTTCGGCGGCGTAGGCCTCCTCGCTGAGGACGTTCGTCCCGAGCAGGCGCGTGTTGATCCGGATCGTCGTATCGCCCTCGACGTGGAGGATATCGAAGTAGTTCGTCGGGGCCCGGTCCTCGCCGAGCCGATCGCCGCCGACCATGACGTACGCTTCGTTCGTGTTCTCAAGCGAGAGGTCGATCTCGACGATGTTGCCGGCCTCGACCTCGTAAACGTCGCTTCCGAACTCGGCATCGACGTCGGACTCCTCGGCGCTGACGGCGGTCGTGTCGCTGGCTGCCGTACGCACCGTCTCGTAGTTGAAGTTGTACGTACCCTCCGGGAGCGACTCGAAGGTCATGGGAGCCTCTTCCCCGGGCTCGACGCCGCGGATCACGATCTTCGACTCGCTGCGGTAGACGTGTTCGACGGCGCGGATCTCCTCGCCCTTGAAGACCTCGAATAGCTCGTCTGCGTCCAGTGTCTCCGCGGAGACGTACACGTCGAACGACTGATACTGTAGCGAGGAGTCGAAACGCACGCTCGTCTCCGCGCCCGGGCCGCCGGAATCGACCGTTCCGTCGGCCTGTGTTGCCGTCAGTTCGTCGACCCGAAGCCGGAAGCTGTTATCGGCGGCGGGAACGACGTCCTCGCCGTCGGAGACGATGTACCGGCCGGATTCGGCCCACGGGCTCGTTTCGATCGTCGCCGTCGTTCCGTCCGTCCGTACCGACGCGGCGGGGACCTGATCCCCGAGGCCCTCCTCGTCGGGGTCGAACTCGTAGAGTGCGTAGTCGGTTCCGGACTCGAGGTTCGAGGCTTCGATCTCCAGTCCGCGCTGGTCTACGACCCCCGGGACGGAGTCGAACCCGTCCTTGTTGGTGCTGTAGGTAACTCGCTCGAGTGTCACTCCGGCGCTGTCCTCGTCTGAGCCCCCGGTGTCATCGACTTCGACGTCGACGCTGTAGTCGTTGTCGTCGACCGACGCCGCAAGCGGGTGTTCGAGCGTGAGGTCGACGGTCGTCGAGAGATCGGTCGTCGTCCCCGAGGATGCGTCGACGTCGAACGTTATAGTCGAACCGTCCGTTTCGACGTCCCCGTCGATCGTAGCGCCGCCCCCGACGTCGACGCTCGGCCCGCCGACGATCGCGTCGCTCGGCCACCCCGAAAGTTCGACGGTCACCGTCGCCGGGCCGTCGGTCGTGTTGATCCCGGAGGCCTCGATGTCGATCCGGTGGCTCTCCTCGGTTCCGATCCACGCCGAATCGTCCTCGATTGTCACGCCGTCGACCGTCGGATCGGCGGCGGCCGGCGCGGCGAGAAGGGACAGCGCCCCGACGACGACGGCGAGAACACAGCACAACGCGAGCCCGAAGCGGGCGCTCCGTGGGGCCGAAACGGACGGTACCGTCTGGCCGGCGGATCCGACAGCGTCGCGGCGTTCGGCGGGCCGGGAACCGGGGGGAGTCATCGACATACGGCTGTATAGGGGACCGTTCTCGACGCCGCGTTATCAAGCGTCGTCGCGGTTCAGTTTCCGATACTGAGTCGGAGCGAAAGTTGATTTATACTGGCGGAGTAGAGCCGAACGACTATGCCGTCGTGTCGGAACTGTGGCACCGGGGTAAAGGACAGCGACAACTTCTGTCCGACGTGTGCGACGCCGCAGAACGACGAAGCGAGCCGACGGCTCAACGAGTATATCGACAAACGGGCCCGAGGGCTGGGCGGCGGGGGCCACGGGCCCGACGGCCTCCGGCGTCGGCTGCAGTACGCCGTCGGCTACGTGGCGCTCGTCGCCGGTCTGACGACGCTGACTGCCGGCGCCGGGGTCTTTTTTCTCCTCGCGGGGCTGGTCGTGCTCCCGCCGGTACAGTCTCTCGCCGAGACACAGCTGGGTCGACCGCTCGGAGACCGGCCGACCGCGGCCGCCGCCGGAGCGCTCTTCGTCGCCGGGACCGCGGCGTTCGTCTTCGTCTGATCGACGCGTCGGCCTGCAAACTTATTCCACTGGACTGTGAGGGACCGGTATGGAACCCGTCAGTATCGGGCTAGTCCTCGTGGGGCTGGCGCTAGTGTTCTTCGGAGCAGCGCTTTCTGTGTATGCGACCGCGCTTTTGGGCTTTCTCATCGGCGGCTTCGGCGGGTACGTCGTCGCACCACAGGTCCTGGGCACGCTCGGTGCGAGCGGGCCCGTCGGGCTGGCCGTCGCCGTCGTCCTCGGGGGCGGGCTCGGGGCCGCCCTGGCGTACGTCGCCCTCTCGTTTGCGACCTCGATCCCCGCCTTCGTCGTCGGCGCCTACATCGGGCTGTACGTCGTCACGCCGATCTTCACCGAGGGCGGTCTCGTCCGGTATCTCGTGATGATCCTCGGCGGGGCCGTCGGCGCCCTGCTGGGCTTTACGCTCACGAAGTTCGCGCTGATGTTCATCACCGCCTTCATCGGCTCGGCGTTCGCCTCGCGGTCGCTCACGGTCGCGGATTTCACCGCGGTCCGCGACAACGTCTCGCTCGATCCAGTCCTGTTCGATCCGCTCGGATCGACGCCGATCCTCGGGTTCGAACTGCCGCTTTTCGGGATCCTGTTCGTCCTCGGCGTCCTCTCACAGATCGGGCTGTTCAAGCTCGGGTGGGTCACCCGCCTCGCGGCGGTTCTACCCGGGATCGGACGGGTACTCGGGAACGGGAGCGGCGACGAGGCCTGACCCGGATCAGCGTTCGGCGGTGAAGACCTTCGAGTCGACGTGAAGTTCGAGATCGATCTGCTCCTCGAGGACGTTCAGTGCGCTCGATATCCGGGGGTGGGCCGCGACGTAGAGGTGTGCGATCGCGCCGACCTCCTCCAGTCGCCCCGAGAGCATGCTGACGAAGTCGTAGGTCGTCCGCAGATCGAACGACTGGACGATATCCGAGAGGATGTCGAACTCGACCGATACCGTCCGCCCCGGGGTGTAGTGGGCGTCGATGACGCGGGAGATCGTCTCGCCGAGATCGCTCGGGCCGAGCCGCCGGTCGAGTTCGACGAGTTCGATCGGGGCCGAGGCGAGATCGAGATCGAGATCGGGGGCGAACCCCCCCTCGAGGGGACGGCGCTTCGTCGTCATGACGACCGTCCGTCCGGGCCACCCCTCGAGCCGCCGGTGGAGCAGCCGTATCCGCGCTTTCGGCTTTTTGGTGACGACGATCGCCAGATCGCTCCCGGCGAGGAAATGGATCCGGGCGTTGTCCGCGACGTCGCTTTCGGTCGGCGCCTTCACCAGGACGTTCCCGCTGCGGCCGATCTCGGCGGCGATGTGTGCGTTTCCCTCGATCGCGTTCCGGGCGTGTTCGCCGAGATGCTCCGTGAACGCATCGGTTATCGACGCTTCGTCGTGTTCCTTCCCGGTCGCGCCACAGTAGGGACACGACCACTGCAACCGGAAATCAGCCTTCACTACGCGTCCGGAGTGGTGATCGAACAGGTGCGACCCGATCGTCCGATCGAGCCGTTCGCGGCTGTCCGACCAGGCCGAGAACCCACAGTGTCGGCATCGCCATTTGTGTACCATGTCTACCGGATCGCTCCCGTCCGGTCGGTCGGTTCGGGATTATTTAACCCGTCGGACAGTATCGTTCACCGAGGGTCCAATCCGGGGCCGAAAGCGTCGTCGGATCGATCGATACCGTCCGTAGATTGAAATATACGAGAACGGAAACACCGCCGTGAACCGTATCGGTACCACACGACGGGCGGGGTCAGCGGGGAAACGCCGACCGGCCGCCGGGACAGGGACGGAGGCGGGAACGGGAACGGGAACCGGACCGAGAACGGGAACCGGAACGAGGACCGGAACGAAGACGGGAACGGGAACGCCGGGGGCCTGATCACGGATCGCACAGCATGAACTCGAGAAAGACCGACAGCGACGGATCAGGAAACTGGCTGGATCGGCTGGAGGACGCGGAGTTCTCGGAGACCGACGAGAGGATCGACGGATCGGTGCTCGAACCGCCGATCGACGGCGGCGACGTCCCGGAACTGTGCCGACTCCTGGCGGGTGCAGACCGGCCGGCGATCAGACGGAGCGCGGCCGAGGCGCTCGGCAGTCTGGCCGGGACAGAGACGGAGTATTCGACGCGTCTCTTCGAGGCGCTACGGCGGGCGGCGCTCGGGGACGACGACCCGACGGTACGGGCGGCGGCGATCGACGCGCTGTACGGCCACGATCCGGGGGAGATCGACCGGCTGGCGGGGACGATACGGCGGTCACTCGAACGCAACGGCGAGGCCGGGACGGAAGCGTTCTTCCGTCGCTGGCTGGCCGCCGATCGGGCGGGGTTCCGGCTGGTCGCCGCGGCCGCGATGGGCGATATCGCCGACGGGAGCGTCCGGGCGGACCTCGAAGCTTCGTTCGACGATCCGGACCGCCGGGTCCGGACGCGCGCGATCGAAGCCTACGGCGGGATCGACGGGGCGGACGCCGAACCGCTCGCGGGGATGTTGCGGGCCGACGATCGGATGGTCCGCCGGGCGGCGGCCGAAGCGCTCGCGGCTATCGGCACCGAGGCGGCGCTCTCGGCGCTTTTGCCCGCCGCGGAGGCGGACGACGAGAGACTGCGGCGGATCGCGGTCGAACGGCTCGGCGGGCTGGACCGAAAACGGACCGCGGACGTCCTCACGAAAGCAGTCCGGGACCGATCACGGACCGTCCGTCGGGAAGCGATCGGGTCGCTGATCGAACTCTACACCGACGGGGACTCGGTACGTCCCGCGGAGGTCCGGGACCGCCTAGTCGAGGGTTCGAAACCGGCCGAGACGGCCGAACTAGCGGATCTGCTGGCCGACGTCGTGACCACGAGGGGAGAGGGGGACGGCGGCGAGCGGCCGGCGATCAGACGACAGGCGGCCTGGCTTCTCGGCGAAGCCACGGACCGCACGGACCGGGCGGACGTTCACTGCCGGCTCGTCGACGCACTCGATAGCCCGGACGAACCCGCCGCGGAGATCGCAGCGGCGTACCTGCGGAGACTTGAGGGCGAAAAGCTCGAGGCGGAGCTCCGCTCGGCGAGCAGGGCTCCGGACCTCACTCCCGAAGCCAGATCCCGGGCGGAGTCGGTGCTCGATTCGATCAAGCGGAACGCCGCCGCCGAGATCGAGAGCCGATCGATCGAGTACACGTACGTCAGACGCCCCGACGACTACACGGAGAAACACGGCGACTGAGACGGGATCGGAGACCGGCCGGGGATCGAGGGGTACCGACCGGAACCGACCGGCCGTGGCGTTGCGGTGGATATTTGACCGCTGGCCGCTCCCTATCGTGTATGTACGACGTCCTCGTCGTGGGTGCCGGCCCGTCGGGGTCGCGGTTCGCCCGGTCGGCCGCCGAAGTGGGCCGCGATGTGCTGGTCTTAGAATCCGGCGAGATCGGCCAGCCGCTGGCCTGTTCGGGCCACGTCAGCCTCGATATCTGGGATTTCGTTCCGAGATCGGCCCGCGAGCGACTCCGACAAAACGAGGTCTCCGGCGCCCGGTTCCACCTCGGCGGCGCCGACAGCCGGGCGTACCGGTTTTATAAGACGGGAGTCGTCTCGAACACGATCGACCGGGTCGAACTCGACCGAACGCTCGCCGAGTGTGCCCGCGAAGCCGGCGCGAGGATCCGGACCGGACACACCGTCACGGGCGTCGAGGAACGCCCCGACCGCGTCGAGGTGACGGCGGCGGGGCCGGACGGTGTCGAACGCTTCGAGGCGCGGCTCGTCTGTGGCGCCGACGGCCCCCGATCGAAGGTCCGGAGCCAGCTCGGACTGCCGGAACCGGCGGAACTGTTACACGGTGTTTTGGGGTTCGACCCCCGGGCCGACCACGAGGACTTCGTCGACGTTCACCTGACCGTGCCGCGTTTTTTCGCCTGGCGGATCCCCCGCGGTGAGGCGGGCGTCGAGTACGGGCTGGCGGTCCCGCCGGGCGAGAACGCCGCCGGCCGGTTCGACGAACTGGTCGACGACTACGACGCCGACATCGAACGCCGGTGTTCGGGCGCGATCCCGATCGGTCCACCCGACCGGACGGTCGGAACGAGGAGTTTCCTCGTCGGGGACGCTGCCGGCCAGACCAAACCCTTCACCGGCGGCGGTATTCTCTACGGGATGCGGGCGGCCGACGTCGCGGCGGAGACGATCGACCCGGACAACCCGGCGACGGTACAGGAGTACGAACACGCCTGGCGGTCGGAGCTGGGTCGCGATCAGGCGATCGGGAAGGCGATCCGGGCCGGCTACTCGCTTCCCGAACCGATACAGCGGGTCGGTCTCCGGACACTCTCCGGGGAGATCGGCGTCCACATGGACCGACCGACGTCGCTTTTCTCGCTCGAACAGCTCCGGGCGATGCTGTCGTGGAGATGATCCGATCCCGGCGCGGAGAGAAACCATGAACACGGACGCCAACGGGGACATGCCGGGACACACTGAGGGCCCGTTCCGCGTACTTCCGGGGCGGAACGACGACGAGTGGCTGCTTCTCGACGTCACGTCGGCCGATCCGGTCTACGTTCCCCGCTCGGCGGTTCCGGACGTCTCGGTCGGCAACCGGATCGACGGAACGCTCGAGTGGGGGGGCGAGGAACCGACGCTCGTCGACGCGACCGTCGAATCGACGACCCGGTTCAGGTTCCGCCGGACCGACGAGCCGATCTTCGAGGCCGCGACGTCCTGTTTCGAGGCCGCGCGGGCGACCGGCGACGCGATGGGTTCGCGGGTGACCTACGACACCGATCGCAACCCCAACGGGGTCCTCTACACTTTCGCCGCCCAGCCGGGAGAACGGGACCTCTTTGCGGAGTTCGAGGACGGGACGAAACCGCTCGAACCGCTCGTCGCCCGCGCCGCCGAGAACGCCGATCCGCCCTTCTCGGTGTGGGTTCTCGATCCGGACGAGCCGTTCGTCGCCGTGTATATCGTTCTCGATCCCGACGGACTCTTGGCGCAGACGATGGCCGATACCTACTGATCGACGCCGAAGGCCGTCCGGAGCTGCGAGGCGATATCCTCGATCGCCCGGTCGGCCCCCTCGAGGTGTTCGTAGAGGCTGAGAAACGCGTGGATCTGTGACTCATAGTGGAGCCGCGTCGTCCCGACGCCCGCGGCCTCGAGCCGATCGGCGTAGGCTCGCCCCTCGTCGACGAGCGGATCGAACCCGGCCGTCAGGACCGTCGCCGGGGGCAGCCCCGAGAGGTCCCGCGCCCGGATCGGGAACGCGTACTGGTTCCCGAGATCCGCGGGATCGGTGTACTGCTCGTGGTACCACTCGATGCTGTCGATCTCGAGGAAGTATCCCGTTCCGTTCTCGTCGTAGGAGTCGAACCACCGCAGCTCGGGGTGGCTGACGGCCGGATACAACAGAAGCTGGTGGGACAGTTCCGGCCCGTTTCGGTCGCGGGCCGCAAGCGCGACGGCCGCAGCGAGGTTCCCGCCGGCGCTGTCGCCGCCGACCGCGACCCGGTCGGGATCGCCGCCGAGATCGGCCGCGTGCGTCGCGGCCCACTCGGTCGCGGCATAACAGTCCTCGAAGCCCGCCGGGAACGGGTGTTCGGGGGCGCGCCGGTACTCGACGGAGACGACGAGACAGCCGGCGTCGTTCGTCAGCCGCCGGCAGAGCCCGTCGTAGGCCTCGATCGAGCCCCGGACCCAGCCCCCGCCGTGAAAGAAAACGAAAACGGGGAACGGGCCCTCCCCCGCCGGTGCGTAGAGCCGAAGCGGGATCGGGCCCTCGGGCCCCTGGATCTCGATGTCGGTCCGCTCGCCGACCGGTTCGGGGTCCTCGACGGCAAACAGCTCCTCTAAGAGCTGTCGGCCGGCGTCGACCGAAAGCGTCGACGATGGGGGGGCGATCCCCGATCCGAGTTCCTCGAGCAGTGCGGCAGCCTGTGGGTCGAGTTCGTCGTCGCGTGCTGACATGCGTTCACACACGGGACGACGGCTTGTTATACCCTATTATCGGACACGATCAGGTACAGAGCCTCCTCGCGGTATCGAGGAGGTCCTCCTCGTCGAACGGCTTGGTGACGTACTCGTCGGCGCCGGCGCGGACGGCTTCTTTCATCTTTTCGGCCTGCTCGACGCTCGTACACATCATCACCTTCGTCTCGTCGGTCATCGATTTGATGTGACCGGTGGCTTCGACGCCGTCCATCTCGGGCATCATGATGTCCATGGTCACCAGATCCGGCTCGGTCGACT
The DNA here is from genome assembly GCF_024449025.1 of Natronomonas aquatica. Classification (GTDB taxonomy): domain Archaea; phylum Halobacteriota; class Halobacteria; order Halobacteriales; family Haloarculaceae; genus Natronomonas; species Natronomonas aquatica. The sequence goes on from NZ_JAHLKM010000001.1 coordinate 270,305, forward strand.
CGAACAGCTCGATGGCCTCGCGGCCGTTTTCCGCCTGGCCGACCACCTCGAAGCGGTCCCCGAGCGCGCCGGTGATGATCGTCCGCTGCAGCGAGGAATCGTCGACGACGAGTACGGTTCGGGTCATGGATGGGCGTACTTGCCGGGAATACGGATCGGGATTATATAATCGCCCGAGCGATATCGGGCGCCGATACCGCGGGAACCTGCGGATTTATCCCGTCACCGGACACCCGGAGCGGTATGGACGCAGTCTACGAGAACACCGTCCGGTTCGAGGAAACGGACGCTCAGGGGATCGTCTTCTACGGCAACTACGCGACCTATCAGGACGAGACGTTCACCGAATACCTCGCGGCCGTCGGCCACCCCTACGACGAGATACGCGACCGCGGCTGGGACCTCCACGTGGTCAACATGGAGTTGAATTACCGCAAGCCGGCCCGGTTCCGCGACCGGTTGTCCAACTCGATGCGGGTGCATCGGATCGAACAATCCAGTATCGGGTTCGAATACGAGTGTCACAACGCCGACGGCGAGCTTCTCGTCGACGGGACGGTCACCCACGTCGTCGTCGACGACTCCGGATCGCCGACCGACGTTCCGACGGAGCTCCGAGAGGCGGTTCTCGACTATCAGGACGACCCACCGGAGGGCGTCTGAAGGATCCGTCCGTCGACGCGTCGGCAGTTTCTTTTCGATCGCTCCCCGAACCTGCGATATGGACGCCTCCGAGATCGTCGCCAGACTCGAGTTGAACCTGATGAGTCTGGGGATCTACGTCGAGCGACACGACCGCGAGTCGGGGACGCTCCACGTCGAGTACGAGACCGCCGACGCGGGCCTGACACAGGTGGATCTCGGCCACGTCAGCACGGAGCTGCGGGACGCCTACGAAGACGGCTGGAAGCCCGAAGACTGCCGGTTTTGGGTGTTCGATACGGAGGGTGGATTCCACGGCGAGTGGTTCCTCCGGGCCGGCTGGCTCCGGGCCCTAGAGCGGGGCGATCTCACCGAGACCGATTTCTCGACGCTCGTGCTCTCGGCGAGAGAGCCGGCCGAGGAGCCGCCGGCCGAGGTGCCGGCGTTCGGCGGCGACACCCCAGCGTGAGCCGCCTAAAAAAAGCGACGGCAGGGCCGAATGGGTCGGAGCCCAAACATCGGATCGCTCCCGGCAGAATTTATGCCGGCGCCGGGCGACACGAAACCATGCGATTCGAAAACGAGACGGTGTTGATCACCGGCGCCGGCGCCGGGATCGGCCGTGAGACCGCGCTGAGGATCGCCGACGAGGGGGGGTTCGTGGTCGTCACCGACGTGGACGAAGACGGCGGCGACGGAACCGTCGAGGCGATCGAGGACGCCGGCGGCGAGGCCGTCTTTCAGGAACTCGACGTGACCGACGCCGACGCCTTCGAGGCGGTCGTCGCGACGGCGACCGAGGAGTACGGGCTCGACGGGCTCGTCAACAACGCCGGGGTCATCCAATCGCCGGCGGACACCGAGGACGTGAGCGAATCGACCTTCGAACACGTTATCGACGTGAACGTCCGGGGCGTCTGGAACGGGTGTCGGGCCGCCCTGCCGCGTTTCAAATCGCAGGGCGGCGGTTCGATCGTCAACGTCGGGTCGCTGGCGTCGTTTCTCGGGCTGCCCAAACAGTCGGCCTACTCGCTGAGCAAGGGCGCAGTGATGAACTTCACCCGATCGGTCGCCGCGGAGGCGGGGAGCGAGGGTGTCCGGGCGAACGCCGTCTGTCCGGGGTTCGTCGAGACCTCGATGGGCGAGGCGTACTTCGAGTCGATGCCCGACCCCGAGAAGGCCAAAGAGCGGGCGAAGCGTCAGTACCCGCTCGGTCGGCTCGCCCGCCCCGGGGAAGTCGCCGACGCGATCGCCTTCCTGCTCTCCGAGGAAGCGTCCTTCATCACGGGACACGGTCTCGTCGTCGACGGCGGGTACTCGGTGAGTTGAATCGGTCCGATCTCGGTCGTGATCACGATCCCTGTTCCGGAACTCGAAGGATTATACGCCCACCGATCCAATCCGCTGGCATGGAATTCAGTCTGCCCGTCTCGCTCGGCGCGCTGCTCGCGATCGTAGTCGTCGGGATCGGCGGCCTCGTCGGCGGCGGCATGATGGCCCTCGAGACGACGCTCATGATGGTCGCGCCGTCGATGCTCGTCTTCGGTTTGATCGCGTTCGCGCTGGGGATGAAACACGGGGAGTATCGTACGAGCTGAGAGCGATACTGTCGGCGTCGGCCGTTCGGCGATCGAGCGGACGCGACGAGGGAACTTGTCACATCTCCGGATGAGCACCCCCCATGGTAGGGACAATCGAAAGCGACGCCGTCATCGTCACCGGAGCGAGTTCGGGAATCGGCCGGGAGGGCGTCAACGTGACGCTCGCCCGGGAGGGCATCGACGTGGCGCTCGCCGCCTGCCGCGAAGAGCGACTCGAAGAACTCGCCGACCGGGTCGAATCCGAAACGGACGCCGAGGAGGACGCGATCGCGACGTACCGGGAGCTGATCGATACCGCCGGGGCGGCCGACGACCCCGTCACCGAGGACCTCGCCGTGCCGATCCTCTCCGACGGAGAGGTCCATCGTACCGAGTTCCGCGGGTTCCGGACGGAGTATCGGGACTGAGAACGGCCGGATCCGAACCGCGGGCGGTCGAGGACCACGCCTCCGGGTGAGGGGTAGCGGAATGCTCGGTTCCCGGACGAAGCGGGGAAACTGCCGAGACGTTTTCTTCGGTAGGCTTTCGTTCGGTGTTCGTACTCCATCGCACGCAGTTACTGCCAAAGCCATAAATTTTATACCAATTCGGACTATGTATGTAATTGTAATGCTCGTTGATAAATACGTGCGTTCATCGTTCAACGCGAAAACCGAACGAAGACGCACGAAACCATATCCCGATACGCCGAAGGGGGGATCCCGCCAGGCCCGGTGACCGCGCGGTAGAACGGCTCAGGCACCTGCTGTCCAGTGGTCGGTTCGAAATAGATCCATCGGCACAAACCGTTGCCTGTCGGTTCGCTCAGCATACGTCCGACCACTCCCTGTCTTCGGTGGGACCGCCATCCCGTCGATGCCCACTCATGGGGCACCCTTTTTCGACCGCGGCGTCTCGACGTCAGCGGTGGCTCCGCGTCCCTCCCGAAAACGTTCAGAAAGCGACGCTACGCCTCGAAGCCCGATTCGAACCGAAACGTCCCGTCGCGCTGGACGATCTCGCCGTCGACTTCGATGAACGAGTCTTCCGACATGTCGACGATCATATCGACGTGGACCGCCGACTCGTTGGCCTCCCGGTCTTCGCCGACACACTCGTCGTAGGCGCGGCCGACCGCCATGTGGACGGTATCGCCCATCTTCTCGTCGAAGAGCATGTTGTAGGTGAACCGATCGATATCGCGGTTCATCCCGATCCCGAGTTCGCCAAGCCGGGCGGCGCCGGGGTCGGTGTTCAACACCTCGGTCAGGAGGTCCCCGTTCTTTTCGGCGGCGTGGTCGACGACTTCTCCGCCCTCGAAGACGAGGTGGGCATCCGTGATCTCCCGACCCTGGTGATACAGCGGCAGATCGAAGAGCACCTCCCCCTCGACGCTGTCGGGAACGGGCGCGGTGAAGACCTCCCCACCGGGGAGGTTCTTTTCGGCGTGATCGTTGAGCGTCTTCATGCCGTCGAGCGACATCCTGACGTCTGTCGTCTCGCCGCTTTTGATCTGGATCTCGCTGGCGGGATCGAGGATCTCGACCATCCGTTCTTGATGTTCGCGCTGGGCGTCCCAGTCTTTGTTGATCGCGTCCCACACGAAGTTCTCGTAGGCTTCGGTACTCATGTTCGCGAGCTGGGCGTTCCCCGGCGAGGGGAACTGCGTGAGACACCACCGCCGCGAGAGGGCGGCCTCCTGGACGGGCTGGTTGGCCTTCGAGTGGGCGGCCTGCTTTTCGGGGGCGACGTCGCTTTGCTCGGTCGCGTTCGTCTCCCCGCGGACGCGGATCAACACGTCGCTTTCCTCGTAGAGAGCCTTCGTGTGCGTCGGCGTCTCGAGGTCGTCGGCGTCGACCGAACGGAGGTAGGCCCGCTGTGCCCGGCTGTCGCTGGCGAGATACGTCGGCGTCGCCCCGCGGTCGCCGACGGCCTTATGGAGTGCGACGGCCAGATCCTCGGCCACGCTCGGGGCGCTGATGACGACGTTGTCGCCCGCCTGTACGTCCGTCGAGTGATCGACGATGATCTCGGCGTGTTCGCGGATCCGTGGATCCATACCGGTTGTCGGGCCGGAGGCGTCTATACGCTTGTGGTGGCGGCTCGCAAGCGGAGAGGACCGGGAGGACCCGTCGTCAGTCGGCGCTGCGACGAGAGATACGACTAAGTCCCACCACTGCCAAACGCGTGATATGTGGCGGCGGGAGGACACGGACGTCACCTGTATCGCGTGCGGGGAGACGCTCGACCGCGCCGACGCCCGCGAGTACGACAAACACGGCGACCGCTGGAACCGCCGCGAAAAGACCTTCGAACACCTGTGTAAACCCTGCTACCGGGAGCTGTGCCACCAGCCGCGGGAGGGGCTCGAGGCACTGCTCGTCGGGCTGGAGGGGGACCCCGTTACCGGAAGGGAATTCGTCGAACGCTACTATGAGGCCCTCGAGGAAGGGATCGAGGAGCCGGACGGCGAAGACGGCAGACACGACGGGAAACGCTGACCCCCTCCCTCGCAACGACTAACTGTACCACCGCCCAACCGTCCGGTATGAGTGACCGCGACGAGCAGGCCTACGCCGGCACGGCGGAGGGACAGGGCCCCGTCAGAATCGACGAGGAACTCGCCCGCCACCTCGAGAACAAACGCGAGGAACTCTTCGAGGAGTTCGAGATCCGCGACGAGTTTCCGAACGAGGTACTCACCGAGGCCGAAGAGCGAGCCTCGGATCCCGAAGGCGACATCGAGGCGGAACTGGAGGACCGGCGGGATCTCCGTGATCTGACGACGTGGACGACCGATCCCGCCGACGCCCAGGACTTCGACGACGCGATCTCGGTCGAACGGACCGATGAGGGATACCGGCTGTGGGTCCACATCGCTGACGTCACCCACTACGTGAACCCGGAGACGACGATGTGGGAGGAGGCACAGAAGCGCGGAAACACCGTCTATCTGCCCGCCTATACCGTCCACATGCTCCCGCCGATCCTCGCCGAGACCGTCTGCTCTCTGGTCCCCAACGAGGACCGACTCGCCCACACCGTCGAGATGCACATCGACGGGGAGACGCTCTCACACGAGTCGATCGACATCTACAAGTCCGTCATCCACTCCGACGCCCGCCAGACGTACAACGACTGCGAGGACCGCCTCGAGGATCCCGACGCGCCGCTGTACGAGGAGAACAACCTCGCGTACGAACTCGCCGAACGGCTCCACGAACAGCGCAAGGAGGACGGCTCGCTCGTGTTGAACCCCAAACGCGACCGGGCCCACACCATCATCGAGGAGTGTATGCTGAAGGCCAACAAGGCCGTCACCCACGAACTCCAGTGGAACCGGGGGCTGGAGGCGATGTTCCGCGTCCACCCCCAGCCGACGCCACAGGAGTGGGACGAGGCGCTCCAGGAGATCCAGGACCTCGACGGCGTCTCCATCCCCGGTGACGCGTGGGACGACCCCCGGAAGGCGGTCAACGCGACGCTCGAGGAAGCGCCCGGACGACAACTCGATAAGATCCAGTGGGCCGTGATGAAAGTGATGCCGCGAGCCAAGTACATGTCGGATCCCTTCGGCGGCCATCACGCGCTGAACTTCGAGATCTACGGGCACTTCACCTCGCCGATCCGGCGGCTCTCGGATCTTGTCAACCACTGGATCATCTACACGAACGAGGTCCCCGAGGGGATCGCCGACCTCTGTGATCACGCCAGCGACAAACAGAAGGACGGAGAAACCTGCGAGCGGATCTACAAGGATTTCCTGGAGGAGGTCGGGCTGGATCCCCACGCGGTCAACAACCGCGGGATCGAGGTCGTCGAGGATTCCGCTGACGCCGAGTATACAGTCTGACAGATCACTCCTCCGTCGTCACGTCCGCCATCCGTTCGGTGAAATCCCACGTGTAGAGTTTACTCGGTTCGATCCGGATCCGGACTTCCTCGCGGCCGGCATCGAGCAGCCAAGTCGCGAGTTCGTTGTCCGTGCCGTCGAGGTACCGAATCAAAAGCCTCTCGAGCAACGCCTTGTCCTCGTCGGGTTCGATCGTCGCCGTCCCGGCCCCTCGAACGCCCTTGTACGGCGGCCGGTTGTCGGAGATCTCGAAGGCGACGTCGGGGGTGGCATCCAGATAGCGGACGATATCGGCATCAGCACCGGTCGCACAGTGGAGTGTCCCGTCCTCGTAGCGATACCAAAGCGACAGCATCCACAACCCGCCGGCGGGCGTCCGACACGCCAGCCGGATCGGAACGGTCGCCTCCGCGAGATAGGATTCGGCTTCCGCCTCCGACCACGCGCCAGTCCACGTCGGCATACGTTGGGTACGGGACGAGATACTAATTACCTGACGGGATATTCCCTCGGTACTCGTAATTCCTTGCCCAGTTTATCGACGGGTGGTTCAGATCGGCTTCAAACCGGAGTTCCATTTTTTGTTTGGTCGCTTCGTCGATAGAGATCCAGTATAGTTGCTCGGTTTCGGGATACCGAACGACGAACGCGTCAATCTCGTCGTGATATGTCTTTTCGTGGTATTCCCCGTTCGCCGTCGTCTGTGAGTGTGTATTGAACCGGATGGTCTCCGGCTTGTTTTCCCATGCTGTTTTGCACTGAATACGGTGCAGTTTTCCGCTGTCATCAACGATCAGATCGTACTTGTCGTTGTCCCCAAACGGAACCGAAACGCTGTATCCGTCCGAGATCAGTTCGTGGATTATTTTTGATTCGGTCGCATCTCCGCGGTGCTTGGTGTTTTGATCGGCCAATGCATCTGACGACAGACGAGGGAATGATAAAACAACATCATCGCGTAACGACTGAGAACAACAGCAGGACACGTGTAAGTAGTCATCGCGATTCGTCGAAAGAAGAGCGCCCGAGGCGGGATTTGAACCCGCGTCACAACCGTGACAGGGTTGTATGATGGGCCACTACACCACCCGGGCTCCCTGCACTATCGGGTAGCCGGGTTCGAACCTTAAGGCTTTCCAAAGGGCCGTGCCGCGGTTCGGTCTCACATGCCGGGGCGACGGCCGTCAGTGTTCGACGGTTACTCCGGTTTGAGCCCCTCGCCCTGGACGCGCATGACGGCCTCGCCGTCCGGGAGGTTCGGCGCGTCGACGAGCTTGACGATCCGTTTGTCCGCCTTCGATTTCTTTAGATACATCCGGAACGTGGATTTGTGCCCGAGGATGTTGCCGCCGATGGGCTTGGTCGGGTCGCCGAAGAAGGAGTCGGGGTTCGACTGGACCTGGTTCGTGACGACGGTGGCGGCGTTATAGAGGTTTCCGACCCGGTCGATGTCGTGGAGGTGTTTGTTGAGTTTCTGCTGGCGGTCTGCGAGTTCGCCACGGCCGACGTACTCGGCCCGGAAGTGAGCGGTCAACGAGTCGACGCAGACCAGCCGGACTGGATACTCGTCGTCCTCGTGTTCGGCGGCGATCTCCTGGGCCTTCTCGGCGAGTAAGATCTGGTGGTTGGAGTTGAACGCCTTCGCGACGTGGATCTTGTCGAGGAACGCCTCGACGAGTTCCTCCATCGCGTCCTCGTCGTCGGGCGTGCCGTCGATATCTCGGTCCTCCATGGCCGCCTCGATGGCTTCCTCGGGGAGCCCGCGAACCATTTCGTCGATCCGTTCCGGGCGGAAGGTATCCTCGCTGTCGATGAAGACACAGCGACCGTGCAGACCGCCGGCGTCGGCCGGAAGCTGGACGTTCACCGCGAGTTGGTGGGTGACCTGGGATTTGCCGGCGCCGAACTCGCCGTACACTTCGGTGATCGACTGGGTCTCGACGCCACCGCCGAGCATGTCGTCGATCTCCGGAATGAGCCACTCGAGTTTGCCGATCTGTTCCCGCCGTTCCAGAACGTCCGATCCGGTCTCGAAGCTGCCGATGTCGGCGGCCTCGCGGGCAGCCTGGATGATGTCGTTGGCGTTGGATTCGCCGACATCGGCGGTGTTCGAGAGCTCGCCGGGGCTGGCGACCGCGATGCTCTGATACGATTCGTAACCGTTCTCCCGGAGCTTGTCCGCCGTCGCCGGGCCGACGCCCGGCAGTTCCTCTAGGTCTTCTGCGCTTGCTGCCATACCTGTCGTTGTGTCCGCCCGGTACATAAAGTCTCGTTAACAGCTTACTGAAAGTGAAACCGCAGGACACCACGCATCCGAAAACCGAGAGGGTCCGAAACTTTAGGAGGAAAGAGCGACCGGCGACGGATTCATCCCCACGGGTGGGCATCGCCCTCTGGCCACATGGGATACCAGTAGGCGGTATCGTCCTCGGTGTTCAGTTCGCCGTCGAGGTTGCTCTCGAGTTTGAACTCGACCCGTTCGTCCCGCTCTCGGCCGCCAGCGGGGACGAACGGGTAATACGCGCCGCGCCGGAAGGAGTAGATCCAGTACGCGGTCGTCCCCTCGCGTTCGAACGCGAAAAGCGCCGCGAGCAACCGGGATCCGAACCCCGCCTCGATGAGGGTCTCGGCAGCGAAGTGGACGCTCGTGACGAGGTCCTCGAAGTCCCGGTCGCGAAGCACGATCCAGTGATACCCGTGGCTGTCCTCGATGAACGAGGCCGTCGTTCCCGTCTCCTCCTCGCCGAGTTCCAGGACCGCCTCGACTTCCCGTCGTGCGTCCCGGAACGCGGTGCTGTCGACGTTCGCGAAACAGAGCGCCGCGTCGCCGGTCGGTTCGAAACCCAGATCCGCTTCCATGGTCAGATACGCCGTCGACATCCCGAAGAGATCCTCGGGGTCGGCCTCCCGCGCCGCGTCCGTTTCCGCACTCAATCCGAGCGCCTGCCGGATCGTATCGAAAACACCCATCGTGTGTATCCCGAACGCGACGGGCAAAGTACGTTACCGTCACCCCGGAGGTCGTGATCGAGTGGAGGCGGGGCCGGACATCCAATTTATATACGAGGACGCGGCCACCGCCCGTATGCGCTGAGCGATCGTCGGTGATCCGCCGGGGCGGGAGGGTGCGAAAGCACCGTAGCGGAACACGGGTCACCGGAAGAGCTGTTCCGCCTGTTCGCTACGGTTCGACGCCGTATTCGGAAAGCAACCTCCGGAAATCGGATTCCTCGAGCGTCGGAACGTCGTTGTCGGCGGCAGCTTCGCGTTTGCTCCGGCCGGGGTTGTCCCCGGCGACGAGATAGTCGGTGTTTCCCGAGACGCTCGAGGTCGCCGAACCGCCGTGGCGTTCGACCAGTGATTGAGCTTCATCTCGGGTCCATCCCTCGAGCGATCCGGTGAAGACGAACGTTAGCCCCTCGAGGGCGTCATCGGCAGTTTCGGCCGACTCGGGATCGATCCCTCGATCGCGGAGCGTCGCGATGACGTCGCGGTTCCGGTCGCTTTCGAAGAACTCCCGGATCTCGGCGGCAGTCTTCGGCCCGATCCCCTCGACATCCCGGAGTTCGTCCTCGTCGGCTTCGAGAACTGCCTCGAGCGTTCCGAAGTAGCGGGCGAGATCACCGGCGGTCGTCCCGCCGACGCCCGGAACGCCGAGCGCAGCCAGAAAATCCGAAAGCGGCGGTCGCTTGCTCGCTTCGAGTTCCGAAAGCAGGTTCGCCGCGCTCGTTTCCCCCCAGCCGTCGAGTCCCGCGAGTTCCGTCTCCGAGAGCGTATACAGGTCCGGAAGCGATTCGACGAGACCGGCCTCGAGCAGCTGATCGACCGCCTTCTCGCCGAGTCCCTCGATGTCGAGACCGGAGCGGGACGCGTAGTGCTGGATCGCCCGCCGCAGTTGGGCCGGACAGCCGATCCCGCCGGTACAGAACGCCAGCGGTCCCTCCCGTTCGATCGGGCTCTCACAGACCGGACACCGATCGGGGAGTTCGAACGATCCGTCCTCGGCGTGATCGACCACCGTCTCGACGTAGGGGATCACGTCCCCGGCGCGTTTGATCCGAACCGTATCGCCGACGTTGACGCCGAGTTCGGCGATCTGTTCGGGGTTGTGAAGCGTCGCCCGCGACACCTCGACGCCCGAAACCTCGACCGGATCGAGCAACGCGACCGGAGTTATCCGGCCGGTTCGGCCGACCTGAACGACGATATCGCGGACCGTCGTCTCCTCGGTACGGGCCGGGAACTTGTAGGCAAATGCCCACCGCGGCGCACGCGCGGTCGATCCCAGACGTTCACAGGCGTCCAGCTGGTCGAGTTTGATCACGGTACCGTCGATCTCGTAACCGAGGTCGTCCCGTCGATCGAGCATCCGGTCGCGGAACGCGATCGCACCGTCGATGTCCTCGACGGGCTCGGTGTGTCCGTCGGTGTGGAATCCCCACCTGTCGACGGCCCGGTGTTCCTCGAGCCGTGTCTCGAAACCGGTCCCGCCGTCGTCGAGGATTCCGAAGACGAAACAGTCCAGCGGGCGTTCGGCCGTCACCGACGGGTCGAGTTGGCGGAGGGTTCCGGCGGCGGCGTTTCGCGGGTTCGCGAACGGATCCTCGCCGCGCTCGATGCGATCGCGATTGTACGCTTGGAACGCTTCCTTCGGCATGAAGACCTCGCCGCGAACGGCCAGAAACGACGGATAATCGCCGCGGAGTTCCAGCGGAACAGACCGGGTCGTCCGGACGTTCTCGGTCACGTCGTCACCACGCTCGCCGTCGCCGCGGGTCGCCGCGCGCTCGAGGGCCCCGTTTTCGTAGACGAGTTCGACCGAGAGGCCGTCGAACTTCGGCTCACAGAGATACCGGATCGGCCCCTCGTAGCCCGCCTCCGCCAGTCGGTCCCGGACGCGGTCGTCGAAGTCCCGAACGTCCGTCTGCTCGCCGGAGGAATCGATCGACCGCATCGGACGGACGTGTTCGACGGTCTCGAGTTCGTCGATCGGTTCACCGCCGACGCGCTGTGTGGGACTGGTCTCCGAGCGGAGACCGAAGGCGTCCTCGAGCGTCTCCAGGCGCTCGAAGAGCCGGTCGTAGGCCCGATCGGAGATGGCTGGATCGGCCTGCCGGTAATACCGGTGATCGTGGTACCGGATCGCTTCCCGCAGTAGCTCGATCTGCGTTTTCGCCTCGGGTTCCTCGAGATCCTCGGGAGGTGTAAAGTCGGTTGGGGGATCCCGAACGTACGGGTTGTCCTGCGGTTCCTCCATCGGCGAAGGCTTCGGGAGGGATGGTAAAAAATCGGACGTGTCGCGTATCGGGACCGAAAGCCGTCTCAGAGGCCGGCGACGTCCTCGATAGCGTCCGTCAGCGCCCGAACGCTCTCGAGGGTGTGTTCGCCCATGTGGCCGATCCGGAACGTCTCCTCGGCGATGTCGCCGTACCCGTTGGAGAACACCATATCGTACTCCTCGGAAACCGTCTCGATCGTCCCCGCGACGTCGATGCCCTGCGTGTTCTCGATGCAGGCGACCGTCTGTGATTCGTATCCCTCTTCGGGGAACATCTCGAAGTGTTCGCGGGCCCACTCACGGGTGTACTCGGCCATCTCCTCGTGGCGGTTCGATCGGCCTGTGTGGCCCTCCTCGAGCATGCGTTTCATCTGCTTTCGATAGGCCAGCATGATCGGGATCGCCGGCGTCGAGTGCGTCTGGCCCTTCCGGTCGTAGTAATCGAGTGTCCGCTGGAAACCACCGTACCAGGAGGCCGACCCCTTCTCCAGTTCGCGCTCGTAGGCGTCGTCGCTGACGACACAGACAGCCAGCCCCGGCGGCATGGCGAAGGCTTTCTGTGTGGAGGCGAAGATGACGTCGATGTCGTGGGAATCGATATCGACGTAATCGCCGCCCAGCGACGAGACGGCGTCGACGACGAAGTAGGTATCCGGGTACTCCGCGATGACGTCGCCGATCTCCTCGATCGGGTTCCGGACGCCGGTGGAGCTTTCGTTCATCACGCAGGCCACGACGTCGTAATCCTTCTCGCTCGTCTCGAGTGCCTCGCGGATGTCCGCCGGTTTGACCGCCCGACCCCACTCGTATTCGAGCCTGTCGACGTCCTTGCCCAGCCGTTCGGCGACGTTGGCGTGACGTTCGCTGAAACTCCCACAGGTCGCCACGAGGATGTTCTCGTCGACGAGGTTGAGCGTCGATGTTTCCCAAAACTCCGTCCCCGACGCCGTGAGGACGATGACGTCGTTGTCGGTGCCGAGGAACGCTTTCGTGTCCTCGACGATGGTCGTGTACAGATCCGTCATCCGATCCATGCGGTGGCCGAACATCGGCTCGCACATCGCCTCTATGACGTCCTCGCGGACCTCGGTCGGGCCGGGGATATACAGCGTCTTGTCGGGGTACTCGTCCTTGTATTCGCGTTTTTTCGTCACGGAAACCACCGGATACGTGCCCTATGTCCGGGGAACGCATGGTACTTTTGATACGGCTCCCGTCGGACGGATCCGACCGGTCCGGCGGAATCGGTCACCGGCGGCGACCGGTCACTCCCTGACCCCGAACCGGACTGTCGGGGTCGGCGCGATCTTGAGCAACACGGGGAGAGTGACGACCGCGATGGCGATCTCGAACCCGCCGGCGACGACGAACGCGGCGAAATAATCGTACCGGGTGGCGAGCCAACCGCCGACGAGGATGCCCCCGAGAAAGCCGAGACTCCCGAAGATGTTGAATCCCCCCATGGCGGCGCCGCGCTCGGTCGGGTCGACCAGATCGGTGACGAGCGCCATCGTCGCGGGCGCGACGAGCGCCCCGAGGACGCCGACGACGGCCATCCCGAGCGCGGCCGTCCCGACGGTCGGTGCGAGCCCGACCGAGAGGATGGCGGTCCCGAACCCGGCCGACCCGGCGACGATCGGAACGACGCGGCCGATCCGATCGGAGAACGCCCCGAAAGGGTATTGCAACAGCGCGAAGGGGACGAAGAAACACGCGAGCAACAGCCCGATCCCGGAGGGTTCGAGATCGAACGTATCCCGGAAGTAGAAGGTACCGATGAGGCCGAAGAACCCCGCGGCGAACCGGTCGGCGAAGCCGAACGCGAAGGGGACGGCGAGTTCCGGCGTCCGGCGGATGCTGGCGAGGGCGTCCCCGAGACTGCTGGACCGATCCGGGGTCCGGTCCGGAAGCGTCCAGGTCACCGCCGCCACGGTCGACAGCAGCGCCGCGGCGACGAGAATTGGCGCGAGCGGGCCGAACGTATACAGCCCCCCGCCGACGGGGGCCCCCAGCGCCGCCCCGAGCCCGATCGCGAGACCGGCCGCACCCATGTTGCGGCCGTGGCCGCCGTCGAGATCCATGAGCATCGTGATCGAAAGCGAGAACGCGCCGATGGTGAACGCCCCCTCGACGAACCGGAGCGCGAGGGCGGTTCGGAAATCACCGACGCCGGCGAGTACGAGCGCCGCCAGGGCCAGATACGCGACGGTCCCGCCGAGTGCGCCGATGACGATGAAGGGGAGCCGCCGACCGAACCGATCTGAAAGCGCCCCCCAGACGGCCGAAAACAGCACGAATGCCAGAAGCTGGGAAGCCAGAAACGCGGTCCCGGCGTCGACGGTCGAGCCGCCGCCGAGCGCCGCCGCGAGCCGGTCGACACCGGGATAGACTAAAAGCTGGGTGAAGAGGACGGCGAAGACGACTGCCGAAAGCCGAGCCCGCTCGCTGTTTCTCACACGGAACGGTACGGTCCGGAGCTATCTTAAACCAGCGAGAGACACACCGACGGTCGGGGGCCGATCAGCCGTCACCCCAGACGTCCGAAAGCGGGTGGTCGTCGACGGAGTCGGCGTTCGAACGGCGCCCCGTCCGGCCGTGGGTATCGGATCCACCCCGATCGCCGACGGCCCGGGCGGGATCGAACGCTGGAAGCTCCGGACGCTCGATCCGATCGACCTGATCTTCGAACCACGGCGGCATATCGGAGCGGGCGCGCTCGAACAGATCCAAAAGCGAACTGTCGGCGAGATACGTCGTGCCGTGATCGTCGGGGGCCCGGACGACCCGCCCGCAGGCCTGGATCACCGTCCGGAGCGCCGTCCTGTAGTACCAGTTCCACTGGCCGTCCTCGAGCCGCCGTGCGACCCGGGAGTCGTTCGTGTTCGGGTACGGTGCCTTACAGAGCACCTGCCACCGGCAGAGGTCGCCAGCGAGATCCAGCGCCTCCTCCATTTTCACGGAAACGAACACGTCGGGGTCGTCGCTCCGCTTCCAGCCCGCGAGGGCGGCGTCTCTGTTCTCGCGGTCGTGGCCACGGATCCGTCCGGCGACGCCGAACTCCGAAAGGAGGTCCCCGAGCCGATCGGCGATGTCGTAGGAGTGGGCGTGGATCAGCCCTTTCTCGTCTCCGTGTTTCGCCATCAGCCGGACGACCGTCCGGGCCACCCCCGGCAGCGTCTCCTCGCGGTGTTCGTAGGTCATCTTCCCCTGTGTCACGTCGTACAGCGGCCGGTTCTCCACCGGAAACGTGTGGGGGACGTCGACCAAAGCGACGGATCCGGGATCGAGCCCAGCCCCGCGACAGAAGGCCGCCTTGTCGAGGATCGTCGCCGAGAGCAGCGCGAACCGTTCGCCGCGGCTCCAGACGGTGTGATGCAGGTACCGGGCCGGGTCCAGCGGCTTGATCGAGACGGCGCCGCCGCGGGGGTCCTCCCGGGTGCCGCGGTCCGACTGGTCGGCGACCCAGACGGTCGGGCTCTCCGTGTCTCTGAGATCCTCGAGAAACCACTTCAGATCCCGGGTCAACTCGGCGAGTCGGTCGCGCTCTTCGGCCTCGGCCTCGGTGAGTTCGACCCGGCCGCGGAGCTCCTTTTGCCGTCGGCCGCAGGTCTCGAGCAGCCGTTCGGCGTACGGTTCGACGTCGGAAACGTCCTCGATATCGGGCGGCCGACACGACCCCCAGACTGGCACCGACGACGGGGACAGCTCGATCGTCGCGTACATCTCAGCCCACTCGGCGAGGCCGTGGGCCTCGTCGACGACGACGACGTCGCGCTCGCCGAACACCTCGCTGCCGGCCGTCTGCATGAAGTACGCGAGCGTCATCGCCGCTATCGGACGGTTCGAGGCGATCGCCCGGTCGGAGAAGTACGGACACCGGTGTTTGACCGGGCAGTCGAACCCGCGTTCGCGCGAACAGGGAGCCCGGTTGACCGGCGTCGAGGTCTCCCCCGGCAGGATACACGTGTAGTTCGGTTTCCCCCGGATGACGCTCAGGTCGTCGAGCAACTCGTCGCCGGCGACGTCATCGAGCTGGGAGACCTGTGGTGTGGTGTAATAGGCGCCGGTCGGCAGACTCGGCGCGGCCTCGCCGTCCCGGCGGGCACAGCCCGCGATCGCCCGCGCCAGAAGCGACTTGCCGCTTCCCGTCGGGGCACGGACCAAAACGACCTCGTTGCCCGCCTCGAAGGCGGCGCGGATGTCCCGGAGGGCCTGCTCCTGTGCGCCCCGAAACGAGGGGGCGGGAAACTCCTCGACGATGCGCGTCGGATCCACACGCGATCGAGGGGCTGCGCCGTTCTAAAGTGTCCGGTTCGGATCGGCGATCAGCCCTCCGGATCACCGCGTGCGGACACCGTTACTCCTCGAGCGCGAGCGACGCGAGAAGCGCCTCGAGTTGGATCTGCTCGTTCGCCCCGGCCGTGATCCGGTAGTCGGCCTCGCCGATCCGCTCCATCAGCCGGACGGCCTCCCGTTCGGAGAGGTCGAACTCCCAGACCGACCGGTGCATCTGGTCGATGATGTCGCCGCCGGCGATCCCCACGTCCGTCAGGAGCGAATCGAGCTGCGCACGGGAAGCGGTGAAATCACCCGAAAGCGCCGCCGTGACCATCTCACGGATCTCCTCGGGGCGGGCCGTCGAGGTGATCGTATAGACCGCCTCCTCGTCGACGACGCCTCCCATCACCGCGGCGGCCTGCAGGCCGTTGATTGCCTTCCGCATGTCCCCGTCGGCGGCGTACACTAAGGCGTCCATCCCGTCGTCGGTCAGTTCGATCCCCTCTACCTCGGCGATGACCTCGATCTGTTCGGCGACGGCGTCGTCACCCAGCGGCGAGAACCGAAAGACCGCACACCGCGATTGGATCGGGTCGATGATCTGCGAGGAGTAGTTACACGAGAGGATAAAACGGGTGTTATCGGAGAACTGTTCCATCGTCCGCCGGAGCGCTGACTGGGCGTCGCTGGTGTTGTGTGTCAAGATACCGTTAGCGAGCATGAAGTTGGGAGTGCCCTCCATACTAATGTTGTACGCTTTCCCACGGTGACTGTGTTCGATCCGTCGTATTTCCGCGGTCTGAACGGGTTTTACTCCACCATCGGAGACGAGCGCGGGTTCGAATTCGTCCCTTTCGTAATGTTCGTCATGGGGGAGTGCACCGTCACCGACGACGACAAACGTGTAATCGTCGCCGTATGTTTCCATGAACTCCCTAACCTTATCCGGCTGGCCCCAGAGTTCGGCGACCCCTTTGACCTCGATTACTGTATCATCAAGCAAGAAGTCTGGATGGAAAACCGAATCGGATAGCTCGAATTCCGGTTCGTATTCGTAGTCGATCCCGGTGTCTTGTAGTGCCTTCGCGACTTCGTATTCCCAGTCAGATCGGACGAGGTGACCGAGTTCTTCGCTGTGTCTGATATTTCCTCCCGTCGGTTCGTGTCCTTGCAGTGCTTCCGAAACCTTCTGTGCAACCTCCGGGTCACGCATCGGGTTGTTGTCGCCCGTGATATCATAAACAGGGTATTCACAATTTTCCGTGCTCTTCTCGATAACCTCCGTCTTTCTTTCCTCGTCCAAGTTGGCCCACCACTCGGCGGAAGCGTTTCCGATCTTTTCTTTCACCGTTTCGGGGTCAGCATCGACGACCCACTCGTCCCAAGAGGTATCGGATCGCAGCTCGCTGATCTGTTCGCAGAATTCCTCGATCGTCTGTTCATCCATCTCCCAGACGGAAACGCCGTGGAACTCTCCCCCGTAGTTCGGGTTATTGTCCCCCGATAGCCGCCCGTCGGAGAGCTTCTCGATGATCTTTTCGCGGCGATCGTTCGACCACTCGACGCCGTGCATCGGATTGCCTCGGCCCTGCATCTCCCGACTGTGCCCTTCGTTCTTACAGTCGACAGAGCAGAACCGACCCGCCGTCCAAGCGCCACAGACATCGCACTGAGAGACACCCACGTCATCTTTCAAGTCGGCTATTTCGTCACCGGGCGATAGTTCCCGGAGTTCTTTTTCGACGAGCCGCCCATCATCCCCGACCACGAAGAACGGATGACCGAGACTCGCAAGAACTGTCCGGTCGTCCTCCAATTCAACTTCGAAGAAGTCCGCGACACCGGAATCCACGAGTTTGCCCGTGTCAGACTGTATTTCGTTCGTCCCGAAATCAACGGACGGTATCGGCTCACCGTCGGTGGCTACCTCCTCTATCGGTTTCACTTCCGGTGAGGACGGATACCCAGTGATGACTTTCGTTTCGGGCGGCACACACAACGCGTCGGCCTCATCGAGGAAGATGATCCGGTGGTCGTAGCCGCCGAAGGAGGCCCGTGCGAAGCTCTTGATCCGGTCGCGGACCACGTCGATCCCGCGCTGGTCGGAGGCGTTGAGTTCGAGGAAGTTCTCCTGCCAGTCGTCGCCGTAGATCTCTCTGGCGATAGCTATCGATGAAGTGGTTTTCCCAGTACCGGCCGGGCCGGCGAACAGAAGATGCGGCAATTCTTGCTGGTTAATGTAGTTCAGAAGCCGTGCCGTGATGTCGTCGTGGCCGACGACCTCATCGAGCGACTGTGGTCGGTATTTCTCGATCCAGATCTCCCGCCCGCGATCCTCGGCGGCGGCCTCGCTCATAGACGGAGATGGCTCCCGTCAGTCATAAACTTCCCGAGACGGAAGGAAAGCGTCGCCGTATCGGGTCGGGGGCGAGAAACGGCACGCTGAAACGGCTCGGATCCCGTATTCGTCGTATGGAGGTGACGTGTGACGTCGTCGGCGGGGAGACCCACGAACTCGAGGTGGCCGCCGACGCGACCTACGGCGACGTCCTCGAGGCGGTCGGGCTCTCGACACAGGAGGCGTCGGTACTCGTCGACGACAGTCCCGTCCCGGAGGATCGGCCCGTCGATACCGGTTCGGTTCGGGTCATCCGACTCATAAAGGGCGGATGACGACGACGCGGCCGGCGGTCCCCGGAGAGTACATCGCCGTTCGATCGATCCTCGAGGGCGCGCTGCTGGAGGTCGAGGCGGGGCTTCTCCGCCGGTCGTCGGTCCTCGTCGCGATCGAGGACGGTCGGATCCTGGGGGCGCTCGTACTCCGGGGCTCCGAGATCGAGGCGATCGCGGTCCGGCCGAAGCGCCGAGGGAAGGGGGTCGGCTCGGGGCTGATCCGGGAGGCGGCAACGCGCCGCCCGCGTCTGTCGGCCGGGTTCGATCCGGCGGTCCGACCCTTCTACGAGGCGCTCGGCTTCGAGGTGGTGTCTGACGGAGGGCGGTGTCGGGGAGTCCGCCAGCCATAGCGGAGAGAGCCCGCGCGCTCGATCCGCGCCCTCCGACGATCGCACCAGACCGCTTTTGCTCGCACTGTTGGATTGTATGGATATGGGCACGACATCCACAACCGGGACGGATCGACGCATCTCGTCGCCGTCGAATCCGGTCGGGTACGTCGCCGTTCTCGCAGCGCTGGTGACGGGCATCATCCACCTGGTGGCGACGATCCTCGCGCTCTTTGCGTTCGAGGGCTGGAGCCTCGAGGCGTTCTACAGGGGCGGGAGCCCCAACCCGATCCTGGTCGTCACGAAAGGCACCGAGGCCGTTCTCGCCGTCTGTGCGGTTTATCTGTACGTCGACGCGGAGAGGTGAGCGTCGAAGACGGCCCCGAAAGCGGACGGACGGTCACCCCCGAAGCCATCATCCGAGACGGGGGAGACACTGATCGAAGGAACGCGGACGCTCCGCTCGATCGCGACCGTCTTCGACGCTGAAAGGCTCGATGTGACCGGGGCTGTCGCCGAACTCGGCGTCTGCCGCTACGACTGACGGGGCTCGGCGGAGGCGGCCCGCGCGCCGTCCCACCGGACCTGCCCCTCGTGGCACAGTTTGTCCAGATGTGCCCGGACCGTCCGGCCGGCGAGATCGCGGACGCCCTCGAGGTCCTTTTCGTAGGCGGCATCGAGGACGTCGGCGACAGTCCGGTTGCCCGCTTCGACGGCGGCGAGCACCCGACGTTCTCGGTCGAGCCGGTGGCGGATCAGCCGCTCGCAGGTTTTTCTGGGCTCGTCGATGACGGGACCGTGAGCCGGGAACAGCCGGGACGGGTCCATCGCGTAGATCCGACGGAGGGAGGTGAGGTACGCGCGCATATCCCCCTCGGGCGCACCGACGACGACGCTGCCCTCGGCGACGGCCAGATCGCCGGTCACGATCCCATCGTCGAGTTCGAAGGCGACGTGTTCGACGGCGTGTCCCGGCGTCTCGCGGACGGTCACGGTGCCGTCGCCGACCGGGATAGTCGTCCCCTCCCGGAAGGTCCGATCCGGTTCGAGGCCGGCCGCGTCGGCGAACGCTGCGGCCCGTCCGTACCGACACCATACCGCCGCGTCGGCGCGCTCGGCGCAGGCGGCGACCCGGCCGACGTGATCCGGGTGGTGGTGGGTGACGGCGACGTGGCCGACGCGTTCGAGTGTCGCCTCGAGCCGTTCGTCGGCCACGGCGGGATCGACGAGCAGGGCGTCCTCGACGCCGACGACGTGGGCGGCGGTCCGACCGCCCGGCGCTCGCGTCGGAACCTCGAGTGGAATCCGTTCGAGCCGCATGCCGCCACGTCGGCCGCGAGGAGGTTAATAGTGCAGGGATCGCGGCAGTCGGGCCCACCGACGGCGACGGCGTGGACGCACCTGAACGCGCCGACGATGTCGATCACCGAACGGCTTAAACCACCGACCGGCTTACCTTCGGTCGGCAGAGGAAGCCCGGTTCCCGTGAGCGGGGCGGCGTCGCCGCCCTGCCCATGAGGAAAGTCCCCCCACCCTCCGGGCAGGTGACCGGGCGCAAGCCCGGGGCGGGAGACCGCCGGCGCTGGAACAGAAACGGGACCACCCGCCCCGACCGATGAGACGCGTTCGGCCGTCAAAACGGCCGGCGGCGTTCGCGGGGTCACCCCGCGAACGCGCGAACCGACCCGCAAGGGAAGGGAGTTAACCCGTCGAGGGCTGGGCGGTCGTCATCGACGACCGCCACGCGAGCGGCGTCAGCCGCGAGCCGACGGGCGGGAACGGATGGAACGGCGAACCCTCACCGGTGCAAGCCCGTCGCCACTGGTAGCCCGGAGACGCGGCGGGCGCTCAGCCGAATGCCGGGCCGAACAGAAGGGGGCTTACTCTCCTCAGCCGTCACCGACCGAAGAGCGGCGGGTCCGGAGATCGGGGCTCGGACCGTCGGCTCCCGGAGTGTCTCGCGGACCTCCCCGGATGTCACGACGTCGTCACCGTCCGCCTCGAGCTTCGAGGAACCGCTCTACCGTTCGGCGGCGAACCCCTCCTCGAACCGGAGGACGCCGTTCCGCTGGATCACCTCGCCGTCGACCTCGATGAACGAACCCTCCGAGACGTCGGCGATCAGATCGACGTGGACCGCCGAGTCGTTTCCGGACTCGCCCTCGGGGAGGTTGGCGTCGTAGGCGCGGCCGAGCGCGAGATGGACGGTATCGCCCATCTTCTCGTCGAAGAGGATGTTGTCCGTGACGCGGTCGATCCCGCGGTTCATTCCGATCCCGAGCTCGCCAAGCCGCCGTGCGCCGGCGTCGGTCTCGAGGACGCTCTCGATGACGTCACCGCCCTGTTCGGCGTCGAAATCGACGACTTCGCCCTCCTCGAAGACCAGCCGGACGTCCCGGACGCGGCGGCCGTTGATCGTCATCGGCACGTCGAAGAAGACCTCACCGGTCGTCCCGTACGGCGCGGTGAACACCTCACCGGAAGGGAGGTTATGGGAATCGTAGGCGACCGAGGCCGCCGAGTTCACCGCGGTCCGACCGTCGATCGACATCCTGACGTCGGTTCTCGGCCGGTCGGGGCGGTCCGTGACGAGCCGTACCTCCGATCCCGCATCGAGGATCGCCTTCAGTTCCGCCATCGTTTCCGCCAGCGCCTCCCAATCCCGGAGGACGGCTTCGTAAACGAACGACTGGTACTCCTCGTAGGCCATCCCTGCCTGCTGTGCGAGGCTGCGGGTCGGGTGGACAGTCGAGACCCAGTCGGTGTCCAGCCGCGCTTCCCGAACCTCGCGGCGGGCGTTGGAGTACGCCTGTCGGGTGTCGCTTTCGACGTCAGCCGTCGCCGCCGTGTTCCGGCCGCCGCCGAGCCGAAGGTAGACGTCGGCGTTCTCGAACAGCGCCAGTTCGTGGCCCCCGAGGTCGAACTCGCCGTCGCGGGCAGACAGGTAGGCCCGGGAGATCTCCCCGGAACCGTACGTCGTCACGACGTTCGCGCCGATCTCCCCGAGCCGCTCGGCGACCGCGACCCCGAGTTCGTGGGCGCCCTCGGCGACGTCTACGACGACGTCGTCCCCGGGATCGACTCTCGCGCTCCACTCGACCAGCACGGCGGCGTGTTCGCGTACGCGTTCGTCCATACACGGCGTTCGGGACGGATTGGTTTATAAACTGTTCGTACAGGAGCCGATCGGTGTCCGAATTCCGGCAGCCCGAGAATACGAGAACCGGACGGAAATTTTAGGTGGTCGCTCGTTCGGGTACACGTATGCCACGTGTCGACTACGTCTCACAGGAGGATCTCGACGACGAGTACGCCGACCTCATCGTCTCCTCGCTCCAGCCCGGCAAACGGATCAACGTCTACAGCGCGATCGGAAACAACCCGGAAGTGCTTGCTGGCTTTCGGGCGTTTCTCGGGTCGCTGTGGGACCACTCCGGGCTATCCGACCGCCAGCGGGAGATCGTCATCCTCACCGCGGCTTCGGAGTTCGGTTCGGCCTACGAGTGGCACCAGCACGTCAACGTCGGTACCGACGCAGGGCTCACCCCCGAGGAGATCGCGGCGATCGGCCGCGACGACCGGACCGGGTTCCCGATCGACGAACAGGCCCTCATCGCCTACACCCGTGCGGTCGTCCGGGGTCGGGTGACCGACGCGCTCCACGAGGCGGTCGAATCGGAACTCGGGGCCGAGGCGACCATCGGGGCCGCATCGACCGCCGCGGGATACGCCGCGCTCGGACAGGTGATCGACGCACTCGGCGTCGAGATCGAGGACGGTGACGAGTTCGCGGGCTGGGATCCGAGGTAAGAAAGCGGTCAGGGAACCGACGGCGGTGATCGGTGCGATCCCCATGCCTGCGGGCGGACTCGGGACGACGGTTCTTGTCGTCGGACTCTGTGTACTCCTCCCGGATATCGGACCCGAACGGTAGGCGGGACGCCTCCGCTCTGCGGCTACCCGTCGAGAACCTCGGCCGCCAGTTCGGTCGCCTCGGTCCCATCGAGCGGCCCCGCCTCGGCCAACCGATCGAGCAGCCGGGAGACCTGTTCGTCGGTCGGCTCGCCGCCCGCCCGTTCGATCAGCTTCCGGGCGCCGCCGCGACCGGTCCCCTCCCCGAAGACGAGATCGCGCCGGCCGCCGAACTCGGCGGGATCGAACGGCTCGAAGACGCTCGGCTCCTCGAGCATGGCCGCGGTGTGGATCCCGGCCTCGTGGCTGGTGACCTCCCCGCCGAGGACCGCCTTCCGGGGGTCGACGTCCTCCGCGAGGATCTCGAGTACCTCCAGACAGACCGGGATGAGTTCGTCGGCCTCGACGTCGAGGGCCGATTCCCCCGCGAGGGCGTCGGCGACGACGACCTCCTCTAAGGCGGCGTTACCGGCGCGCTCGCCGAGGTTCGCGACGCTCAGATCGGCCTTCCCGACGCCCATTTCGGCCGCCGTCAGCGTGTTGGCCGTCCCGACGCCCAGATCCTCGTGAAAGTGGACGCCCGCCCGCGAGAGATCGACACCGCCCGACGAGAGGTCCTCGAGCAACGATTCGACGTACCCCGGCGTCCGGGCGCCGACCGTGTCGGCCAGCCCCAGATGGGCCGGATAGGAGAACCGCTCGAAGGCCTCGATCAGCCGGGCAGGGTCGGTCCGGAAGGCGTCCATGAGCGTCAGCGTCATCGGGAGCCCGTACTCGCGGACGTGATCGATCGCGTCGTCGATGATCTCGAGCATCTCCCCGTACTCTTTGTCCATCACGTGTTCGAGTTGGCCCGCCGAAAGCGGCGCGAAGACGTCGATCCGGTCCGCGTCGGCCTCGGCGACGGCGTCGATGTCGCCGGGGACGGCGCGGGCGATCCCCTCGATCGCGGCGTCGGTCTCGGCCGCGAGCCGCCGGGTGGCTTCCCTGTCCTCTTCGCCGGTGATCGGGAAGCCGACCTGGATCACTGAGACGCCGAGCCGGTCGAGTTCGCAGCCGGCCGCGACTTTCTGATCGGCGGTGTAGGAGCGACCGGGCATCTGGCCGCCCTCCCGGAGCGTCACGTCGGTCAACCGCATCAGATGACCCCCTGTTCCCGGAGCGTTTCGAGGTCCTCCTCGGAGAGATCGAGGCGGTCGCGGAACACCGCCTCGTTGTGCTCGCCGTGGCGCGGGCCCGCATGGGAGACCGCGCCCGGCGTCCGCGAGAACTTCGGCACCGTGTTCGGCGTCTTCAACGGACCGACGTCCTCGTCTTCGATCTCGACGATATCGTTCCGTGCCCGGAACTGCTCGTCCTCGAAGACCTCGGCGATGTCGTTGATCGGGCCGACGATGGCGTCGTTTTCCTCCATGATGTCGATCGCGTCCTCGGTGGAGCGCTGTCGGGTCCACGCCTCGATGACCGCGTCCATCTCGTCGGCGTTCTCGACGCGTTTTTCGTTCGTCTCGAAGCGCTCGTCTCCGATCAGCTCCGGACGGTCGATCGCGTGCATGACCCGCTCGAAGATCGCCTGCGCCGAGGCCGACAGCGCGATGTACCCGTCCGCGGTCTCATAGACACCGCGCGGCGCGGCGTTCGGGTGTTGGTTACCGGTCCGCCCGGGGACGTTGCCTTTCTTGTCGTACTGTTCGACGTCGCTGACGAACAGCCGAAAGAGCGGCTCGTAGAGGCTGACGTCGATTACCTGCCCCTCACCGCTCGCGTTCGCGCCGACGTCGCGTTCGAAGACCGCGAACATCGTCGACTGGACGGCGAACAGTGCGGCGACGAGATCCGCGAGGCTGATCGGCGGGAGCAACGGCTCCTGATCCGGGAACCCGTTGACGTGGGCCCACCCGGACATCGCCTCGGCGACGGTCCCGAAGCCGGGTTTGTGCGACATCGGGCCCGTCTGGCCGTACCCGGAGATACGCACGAAGATGATCCCCTCGTTGACCCCTTTGAGCGTTTCGTAGCCGAGGTCCCACTCCTCCATCTTGCCCGGCCGGAAGTTCTCGAAGACGACGTCGGCCTCCTCGACGAGTTCCAAAGCGAGGTCGCGCCCGTCGTCGCTCTTGAGATCCAGCGTGATACACTGTTTGTTCCGGCCGATCGACTTCCACCACAGCGAGGTCCCGTTCTCCATCGGCGGCCAATCGCGGAGCGGATCGGTATGCTCCGGATGTTCGACCTTCACGACGTCGGCGCCGAAATCGGCGAGAAGCATCGTCGCGAACCCGCCGCTTATCATGCCCGAGAAGTCGACGACGTTGAGCCCCGCCAGCGGGCCGCCGGAACCGTTCGCTGTCATTATACCCGACAGATGAGTCGTCCTGTAGGAATAAAGCCCGAGGGTACGATACCACGCGTTTGCGATGGCGTGTGAGACCGATAACCACTCGCCTGCGAACGGTTCCGTCGCGTCAAGTTATTAGTAGGCCGGGGGAATCGAACCATGCGTGATGAACCGGACGCTCGGAGCGCTCGATACACATCGGGAAGACATCCTCAGAGGAATGCGCGACGGTGCCCCGGCGGCGCTCGGGACCGTTCCCTACGGTCTCGTGTTGGGGATCGCCGCCGTGAGCATCGGCCTCACACTGCCACAGGCGACGGGGCTGGCCGCGTTCGTCTTCGCGGGGCTGGCGTCGCTTACGATGGTCGATCTCCTCGGCGGTGGAGCCTCGATCGCCGTGGCCATCGCCGCGGCGCTCATCGTGAACTTCCGGTTTACGATGTATAGCGCCTCGATCGCCCCCCACCTCGAGGAGTTGGGGCGCGTCTGGCGCTGGACGCTCCCGTTCTTTCTCGTCGGCCCGGTCTACGCCATCGCCCTGAACGCGTACGAACGGGGGCGGGCGGACCACCACGGGTGGTACTTCCTCGGCGTCGCGATACCCTCCTGGACCGTCTGGGTCGTCGGAACCGTCGTCGGCGTGGTGGTCGGCGCGGGCGTGCCCGAGTCCTTACAACTCGGCTTCGCCGTCCCGCTGATCTTCATCGCCATCATCGTCCGGTTTCTCGAGGACGTTCCGACGGTCCTGGCGGCGGTCGCCGGCGGCGGTGGGGCGGTCGCCGTCGTCGACTTGCCGTTCAATCTGGGACTTTTGGTCGGTACCGCCGTCGGAATTTTGGTCGGCTTCGCGGCACAGGCGGTGCGAGGATGACGGACTACGGCAGTCTCGTCATCTGGATGGCGATCGCCGTGGTTGCCGTCGGAACCTGGGTCTTTCGGACCGTCTTCGTCGTCCTGTTCGGGCTGTTGGACGACGTACCCCAGCGGGTTCACCGGATACTGGCGCTCATCCCTGCGGCGGTCATCGCGGCGATCGTCGCGCCGGATCTGTTCCTTCGTGAGGGCGCACTCGCGGTCGGAATCGACAACGAACAGCTGCTGGCCGGCATCGTCGCCTTCGTCGTCGCGTGGTATACCGAGAACATGTTCGTCACGATCGTCGTCGGGATGGGAACGCTGTGGACGCTACTTTTTATCGTGTGACCGCCGCCGGCAGCAGAGCAAAACAGCCCGATCAGTCGTCGGCGGGCGAGGGGGTCGGGGAAGCGTCCATCTCCGTCTCCTCGGCGTAGGGGTACCACGTCATCTTCGTGTTCCCCAGATACGGGTCCTCGTAGGAGGTCTCCTCGGGTTCGGCGAGCCCGTTGAGTTCGTCCTCGTCGTGGCGGTCGATGAACTCCCGGAACGACTCCTTGCCGTCGCTCGCCTCGTCGTAGATCCGAAGCAGGTTCCGGATGTAACCGGGGACCTCGTCGGCGGCGACGCGCATCTCGACCCAGTCGGCGAACTGCGGGTTCTCCCCGAGGCCGCCGCCGAGCCCGATGTCGAACGCCTCGACGGGCTCGCCGTCCTTGCGGGTCTTCATCCCGCGCAGGGAGATGTCGGCGATCTGTGGCTGGGCACAGGAGGCCGTACAGCCCGACAGATGGATGTGGAAATCGTCGATCCCGTCGGGCAACTCGACGTTGTCCTTCAGCCAGCGGGCGTACCGGACCATCCGGTTTTTCGTCTCGACGATCGAAAGCGAGCAAAACTCGGTGCCGGTACAGGCGATCGAACCGCGAAGGAACGGGTGGGGGTCCGGGGAGTAGTACTCGAGTACGTCCTCCGAGAGGAAATCGTCGAGGTCCTCCTCCGCGATGTCGGCGACGATGACGTTCTGACGCTGGGTGAGTCCGATCATCTCCGAGCCGTAGGCCTCGGCGAGGTCGGCGAGTTCGATGACGTCTTCGGCGCCCATCCGACCGACGAGCACAGACAGCCCGACGAAATAGTTCCCGTCGGTCTGTTCGTGGACGCCGACGTAGTCGCCGATCTCGTCGTTGCGTCCGGCGTTGTAGGTGTACTCCTCGCGGAGCCCATCGCCGGCCGACCGGAGTTCGAACTCGACGTAGTCCTCCTGTAGGACGCGGCGGAGCTTCTCGGGGCCCCACTCGTCGACGAGGAACTTGATACGGGCGTTAAAGCGATCCTCGCGGTCGCCGTGATCGCGGAACAGCGCGGAGACCCCGCCGGCGACTTCGGGGACCTCCTCGGGCGTGACGAAGACGTCGATATCGCGGGCAAAGCGCGGTTCCTTCCGGGAGAGGCCGCCGCCGACGGTGACGTTGAAGCCCTTCCGTTCCTCGCCGTCGATCTCCTTGCTCGCGGGCTCGAAGCCCAGATCGTTGATCTCCGCCTGTCCGGAGCCGCGGGTATCGCCGGTGACGGCTACTTTCCACTTCCGGGGGAGGTTCGCGTAGTCGTCGTTACCCTTGAACGTCTCGTGGAGCTCCTGGATGACCGGCCACGCGTCGAGGTGTTCTTTCGCGTCCCGGCCGGCGACGGGCGAACCGACGATGTTCCGCCACGAGTCGCCACACGCCTGGATCGTCGAGAGATCGTTCGCTTCGAGCTTCTCGAAGATCTCGGGGACGTCCTGCAGCTGGATCCAGTGTAGCTGGATCGACTGTCTGGTCGTCCAATCGCAGTAAGCGCCGCCGAACTCCGGGTTCTCGACCGGACCCCGGGCGTACTCGTCGGCGATCTCGCCGACGACCCGGAGCTGTTCGGGCGTCAACCGCCCGTTCGGCGTCCCGATCCGCATCATGAAGTACGACTCCTGGCCCTTCCGCTGGTGGTACAGCCCCCACCACTTGAACCGCTCGAACCACGCGTCGCGTTCGTCCTCGGGGATGGCGTTCCAGCCCTCCTCGGCGAACCGATAGAGATGCTCGCGGACGTCGGTCCCGTAGACCTCGTCTTTCCAGCCTTCGACCTTGCTCGGCATGTCCCAATACAGTGCTCCGAACCATATACGCCCGCCCGTGGCGTCAATCCTCCCCGCGGCTCGCGCTTACCGGACACTGTTGCTGGTTACTCGTCCGGCAAAGCGAGACGCCGGCGACGGACGGGGACGTGGACGCTCCCGGGGTCGACCCCGAAGAACCGTCCCGCCTCGGGGTCGACCACGCGGCCGAGCGTCAGCCAATCGGTGACGCCGCTCTCGCCACACTCGATACACTGGCCGGCGATCCGTCCCTCGATGTTCGGGTAGTCGACGCCGATATCGACGAACCCCTCCGCGAGGAAATCCGCCATCTCACACGAGCAAAAGTCGTGGCGGGCGAGCCACCAGAGGTCGGAAACGTTGATCTGACGGGTGTCGTTGACGCTCAGCCACGCCCCGTCGTCGAGTTGGTGTACCGAGGTCGGCATACCGGAGGATACACGCCCGGTACCGGTAAGGCCGTTGCCACCGACATCGATTACCGAGTGTCGGGCAGTCCGGCGACGGAACGTTTCGGGAAAACCGGATGACAGCGCCGGGATCGGAGATTCAGGCCCGTCAAAGGTAGAGGCAACAGGATCCGGGATCCGGGAGTCCGGGTAGCGTTTACGGGTGCAGCGTGTATTAAGAACGTCTGTATCGTACAAAGCAGTGATGACAGACCGACCGCGGGAGACGACACGGCAACACACCTCCGCCGACGTCGCCCCCGAGCTGTACGAGGAGGATTCACGATGACGGGGCGACTTGACGAGACTGACGAGGACTCGGTCGATAAAAGCCACCTCGAGGACATCGAGGACGGCTGTGGCTGTGCGGAAATCTGGGAACACCTCTCCGACGAGCGTGACGAGGGGTAGGTCGTTTTCACCGGGGCGGGATGTTTTTGAGGCTCGTCGTCGTACGCGGTTCCAATGAGCGACCAGCCGGGGCGCGAGCCGCCGACCGACCGGAAGTCACCGGTCGGGGAGCCGGTCATCCGCCGCGATCCGCGGATCGCCGGCGAGGGGGCCGTGCGGTTCGATCCGGACGACCCCGAGAGCCTCGCGGAGGCGGCCGACACCGTCGGCCGGTTCGCCGAAAACACCGCCGGCGGCGAGGACAACGTCTACATGCTCCGGGGCGCGGCGGCCTGTGCCGCCCTCGTCCGGGGGACCGGCTCCTACAAGGTCGCGGCCGAACGCGCCGACGGCGACGCGACGGTCTCGTTTATCCGGAAGTGGGCCCGCGTCCACGATCTGCCGCGGTCGATCCGCAGACACGTCGCGCTGGGCGAGATCGCGCCGACCGCGGCAAAGCACATCGCCCGCGTCTCCGGAGAGTCACGCTTTCTGCTTGCGTGGGCGGCGCTCGATCACGATCTGACGGTCCGGGAGATCCGGTCGATTGCCTCCCTGGTCAACGAGGGAAGAAGCGTCGAGGCGGCGCTGGCCGCCGAAGGGATCGACCTCGGGCGCCTGTCGGTGTCGTTGCCGCCGGCGACGTACCGAGAGTTGCGCCGCCGTGCCGCCCTCGAGGGGACCGATCCCGGCGAGATCATCGACCGCGCGCTCGGCGAGTACCTCTAACCGAAAGAGTTTATCGCGGGCCACGGCAATAACTGTACTGTGGGCCGATAGCTCAGTCCGGCAGAGCGTCTGGCTTTTAACCAGACGGTCGGGGGTTCAACTCCCTCTCGGCCCGTATCTGTCCTGAACACCTAACGAACGGTGCCGAGCGACAGCGAGGCCCGCTCGGGTTCCCGTGAGGGACGGAACGGCTCGGGGGATTGAACCCTGCAGGTCGCAGCGATCGAGCGAAGCGAGATCGACCACCCTGCTCCGGTTCAACTCCCTCTCGGCCCGTGCAGGGAGACGGTGAG
Organism: Natronomonas aquatica; assembly: GCF_024449025.1. Taxonomy (GTDB): domain Archaea; phylum Halobacteriota; class Halobacteria; order Halobacteriales; family Haloarculaceae; genus Natronomonas; species Natronomonas aquatica. Next base: position 300,038 of record NZ_JAHLKM010000001.1, read on the forward strand.
CGGAGCGACCCGTCGATCGAACCCGTGAGTGTAACGAACGGCGACCGGCGGAACCCCGGGTGAGGAACCGCCCCGGTAAACAATAATTTAAGTCGGCTCCGCTCCCGTGGTTTCCCATGGACTACGACCTCGCTATCGAGAACGCACCGGAGACGATCCCGGGCGGAACCGGAATTCTCCTCATCCACCCCAGCACGGGGGAGACCGACCGCATCGATACCGACTTTCTGAAGACCGACACCGATCGGATCCTCGTCATCTCGACGCGGACGACCGCCCGCGAGGTCCAACAGAAACTGGAGTACTACGACGTCGACGAGACCAAAGCCGACATCCTCGATACGCTGTCGGTCGAGCGAGGCTACTCGCGGCGCTCCTCGGAACACGTCCACTACGTCTCCGCGCCCGACGATCTCGAGGGGATCACGGAGACGACGCGGGAGTTCCTCTCCGAACACGACGGCAAACGGCGGATCAGCCTCGATTCGGTGACCGAACTGGCGTATTACGCCGACGAGGAACGGGCGCTGGAGACGGTTGGGAAGCTGCTGGAGCTGCTCGAAGAATACGACGCCGTCGGGCTCTTTCACCTCTCGGAGGAGGTCCACGACGAGGCCGACGTCGAGGCGTTCAAGGAGCTCTTCGCCGGGATCGTCTATCTCGATCCGGACGGGAACGTCGAGACGGAGTTCTGATCGGGACGGAAAGAACAGCGGAAACCCCGGGGGAGATCAGTAGAACTCGCGGACGAGATCCATCGCGTCCTCGGGCGCACCCTCGGGGATCTCCGTCATGGGCGCCTCGACGCCCTCGCGTTTCTCGTAGCCGACGGAGGATTCGTTCTGATAGATGACACCCTGATACTCCTTGTTGCGATCGAGGATGAGTTCCTTGGCCGCGTCGTAGTCGGTGCGGTCGTGCTCGAAGTCCTCGTCGCCGACGTCGACGATCGTATCGCGGAAGTAATCGTAGGTGTCGACGTCGTTGAACGTCACACACGGCGAGTAGACGTTCACGAAGCCGAAGCCGTCGTGCTCGATGGCCTCCTGGACGATCTCGGCGTGTCGCTGTGAGTCCGAGGAGAACGACTGAGCGATGAACGTACCGCCGGACGCGAGCGCCAGCGCGAGGGGGTTGATCGGCTGCTGGTTGGTGCCGTCCGGCGAGGTCGAGGTCTCGAAGTCCTCACGGGAGGTCGGGGAGAACTGCCCCTTCGTCAGCCCGTAGATCCGGTTGTCCATGACGATATACGTCATGTCGACGTTCCGACGGACCGCGTGGACGAAGTGGCCGGCCCCGATCGAGTAGCCGTCGCCGTCGCCGCCGGCGACCATCACTTCGAGTTCGGGGTTGGCTATCTTCACGCCCGTCCCGACCGGCAGCGCGCGGCCGTGGACGCCGTGTAACGCGTAGCTGTGCATGTACGTGCCGATCTTGCCGGAACAGCCGATCCCGGCGACGACGAACGTGTTGTCGGGGTCGTTGCCGGTGTTTGCAAGCGCCTTCATCATGCCGTTCATCGTCCCGAAGTCGCCGCAACCGGGACACCACGTCGGCTGTTTGTCGGATTTGAAGTCGATAAATCGGGTGTCTGAACTCATTGTCGGGCCTCCATCTCCGCCGGTTCGCCGAGCGCCGCGTTGACCTCCTCGGCGAGTTCGTCCGCCTTGAACCGGACGCCGTTGTACTTGTTGATGCGTTTCACGCGGGTCAAAGCGTCGTGTTCGACGAGATCGGCGAACTGCCCCGTCGCGTTACACTCGACGACGATGGTCTCCTCGGCCGCCTCGATCTCCTCCGTGAGATCCGGCCGGGGGAAGATGTACGGAACCGAGATGAACCGGACGTCGATATCCTTCTCCGCCAGAATGGTCATCGCCTCCCGCATCGCACCCTCGTTGGAGCCCCACGAGACGACGAGCGTGTCGGCCTCGGCGTCGCCGAACTCCCGGTAGTCCCAGTCTTCCTGCTCTCGTGCGGTCTCGACTTTCCGTTCGCGTTTGTCCACCTGTTCGACCCGCATCTCCGTGTCCTCCGTTCGTCGGCCCAACTCGTCGTGTTCGAGGCCGGTCGACATGTGGGCACCGCCCTCCGTGCCGGGGAGCGACCGGGGGCTGACCCCGTCGTCGGTGACGGCGTGGGGCTTGAACTGCCCCTTCTCGTTTTGCCACTCATCGATGTCGGACTCGTCGACGACCTTTCCGCGGTCGATCTCGACCGAATCCATGTCGAACTCTTCGGGGGAGAACGTCTGTTCGGTGACCGCCAGGGCGAGATCTCCGGTGAGATACACCGGGATCTGGTACTTCTCGGCGAGGTTGAACGCCTCGATCGTCCTGTGGAAACACTCGGCGATGGTCGTCGGCGCCAGAACGAACCGGGGGATCTCGCCGTGACCGCCGTAGAGCATCCCTTCGAGGTCGCCCTGCTCCTGTTTGGTCGGCATTCCGGTCGAGGGCCCCGAGCGCATGACGTTACAGATCACCAGTGGCGTCTCGGAGGTGGCGACGAGGCCGAACGTCTCCGTCATCAGGTCGATCCCCGGACCCGAGGTAGCCGTCATCGATCTCGCGCCCGCCCGGGCGGCGCCCAGCGCCATGTTGATCGCCGAGAGTTCGTCCTCGGCCTGGACGACGATCCCACCGTAGTTTTCGATCCGCCCTTTCAGATACTCCATTACGTCCGTTGCGGGCGTGATGGGGTAGCCGGCGTAGAACCGACAGCCGGCGACCAGGGCGCCCATCCCGATCGCCTCGTCGCCGTTCAGGAGGACGTAGTCGTTGTCCGTCGTCTCCAGTTCGTAGGACGTCGTGAGATCGTACTCTTCCTCGACGTGCTCGGCACCGAGTCGGGCCGCCGTCTTGTTGTTCTCGACGATCGCTTCGCCTTTGTCCCCGAACCGCTTTTCGAGCGACTCGTCGAGGTACTCGATTTTGAACCCGGACACGGAACACGCCGCCCCGAGCGCAACGATGTTCCGCATGATCGCTCCGCCGGCGTCCTCGGCCAGCCGTTTCAGCGGAACGTCGAGGCCAGTCATCTCACCGGGGGCTTCGAAGTCGGACATCATCGATCGCTCGCCGTCGTAGATGATGATGGAGTCCTCGTGGAGTTCATCGAGGTTCTCATCGACGGTCCGCTGGGTGAGCGCGATCAGGATATCGAGTCTATCGACGACGCTCTCGACGCGGTCGACCGACGTCCGTACCTTGTAGGCGGTGTACCCGCCACGGATCCGCGACGCGAAGTCCTTCGAGGTAAAGACGTGACGCCCCGCACGGGAGAGCGCCTGGGCGAAGATCTTCCCGGTTGAGTCGATCCCGTCGCCGGCTTCCCCGCCGACGGCCCAGTTTAGGTCCTCTGGCATGCTACATCGGGATTCTACACGACGGACGTTAAGCCTTCTGAATACGACTATTGTGGTTCGCTATCCACCGAATACGCGCCGAACGGGGGACTCCGATCGGGCGAGCGATGGACAGCCACCGCCTTCGAAAGCGCCTTGCCGCCGGAGCGGCCCATATCACGTATGGATCCTTTCGAGACGACCGTAGCCGGAGTCCGCGAACTCGGGACGGACGCGGTCGCGATCGACGTCACGACGCCGGCGGCGTTCAGCGCGCGTCCGGGACAGTTCGTCAAGCTCTCGACGACGATCGGCGGCGAGACGGTCGGCCGTTTTTATACTATCTCCTCGCCCGATACGGACGATACGTTCGAACTCACCGTCAGTTACGATCCCGAGGAGGGGGGAGACTTCAGCGAATATCTGCTCTCGCTCGAGACCGGCGATCCGATCACGGTCACCGGCCCGTTCGGCGACAACTACTACGAGGACGAATCGCGGGTCGTCGTGCTCGCCGGCGGTCCCGGGATTGGCCCCGCCGTCGCGATCGCCGAACGCGCGCTTGCCGACGGAGGGAACGCGGCGATCGTCTATCGCGACGACGAGCCCGTCCACGAGGACCGACTCGCGGCGCTCTCGGTCGCGGGGGCAGAGGTACTCGTCCTTACCGAATCGACGGCGCTTACTGACGCCGTGGGTGACGTCCTCACCGGTACGGCCGACGAGCAGGTGTTCGTGTACGGTTTCGCCGGCTTCCTCGAGGACGCCGAAGACGCACTCGAGGACGCAGGCGCCCCCATGGATGGATCAAAAGCCGAGAATTTCGGCTGAAGGCCGGACAGACGGTCCCCCGCCGGATCGCCCCGAACACTGCCGTCCGGCGGCATTTGGTTTATATAGGATGCCGGGACCAGCGGCCGTATGACCTGAGCGTTCGCCGCGATCCGCCGGGGCGGGAGTGTGGCATACGGATCGCGATCGGAAGCGTGCCGCCTGTTCGCCAGCTACACCGACAGTCGGGCGACCGCGCCTGTCAGTGTTCGACGAACTCGATCAGTACGCCGCCGGTGGATCCCGGATGCAGGAAGGCGACCTGATGGCCCCAGGCCCCCTGCCGTGGCTCCGAATCGATGAGTTCGACGCCGACCGCTTCGGCGGTCTCGAGCGCCCGGTTTATATCGTCCGTCTCGACGGCGACATGGTGGACCCCGTCGCCGTTCTCCTCGAGATAGCGTGCGACCGTTCCCTCACCCGTCGGCTCTAAGAGCTCGAAATAGCCGTTTTCGAGTTCGAGAAAGATGATCTTGAGTCCCTCGAACCGCTCCTCGTGGGCGATCGAACAGCCGAGCAGATCCTCATAGAGGAACGCGAGCCCCTCGGCGTCCTCGGTCGCGACGCCGACGTGATCGAAGCGCATATCGGCGGTTCGGGAGCCGCCATTAAAAACGCGCGGGAAAGGTGACGACAGAGAGAATCGAGACCAGTCCGGCTCTTTCAGCCGTTGTATTCGCCGAAAACGTCGCGCAGCGCGTTGCAGACCTCGCCGGTCGTCGCGTAGATCTTTACCGCGTCGACGATGTAGGGCATGACGTTTTGGTCGCTTTCGGCAGCGTCCTTCAGTGCCGCGAGAGCGGCGTCGACAGCCTCGCTATCTCTGTCTTCCCGGATCTCCTCGACCCGTTCGCGCTGCCGGCGCTGCTCCTCTTCGCTGACCTCCTCGATGTCCTCTTTGGGGTCTTCGTCGACCTCGTACTCGTTGACGCCGACGATGACTCGCTCACCGGTTTCGATCTCCCGCTGGCGCTCGAAGGCGACGTCCTGGATCTGCCGTTGGGCCCACTGGTCTTCGACCGCCTGCCGCATCCCGCCGCGTTCGTCGACCTCCTCGAGGAGTTCGAACGCCTCGCGTTCGAGCTCGTCGGTGAGGTGCTCGACGTAGTACGATCCCGCGAGCGGATCGATCGTATCGGCCGCGCCGGATTCGTGGGCGAGGATCTGCTGGGTTCGAAGCGCCGTCCGGACGGACTGTTCGGTCGGCAACGAGAGCGCCTCGTCCTTGCCGTTGGTGTGGAGGCTCTGGGTGCCGCCAAGTACCGCCGCCAGCGCCTGATAGGCCACCCTGACGACGTTGTTCTCGACCTGCTGGGCGGTCAGCGTCGAGCCGGCCGTCTGGGTGTGGAACTTCAGCTGTTTCGACGCGGGCTTTTCGGCGTCGAACCGGTCCTCCATGATCCGGTACCACATCCGACGGGCCGCCCGGAACTTCGCGACCTCCTCGAGGATGTTGTTGTGGGCGTTGAAAAAGAAGGACAGCTGCGGCGCGAACTCGTCGACGTCGAGGCCGGCGTCGATCGCGGCTTCGACGTACTCGATGCCGTCGCCGAGCGTGAAGGCCAGCTCCTGTGCGGCCGTCGAGCCCGCCTCCCGAATGTGGTAACCCGAGATAGAGATCGTGTTGAAGCTCGGGACCTCCTCGGCACAGAACTCGAAGATATCGGTGATGATCCGCATCGACGGCTCCGGCGGGAAGATGTAGGTGTTCCGCGCCATGTACTCTTTGAGGATGTCGTTTTGGATGGTGCCGCGCAACTCCTCGCGATCGACGCCCTGTTTGTCGCCGACGGCGATGTACATCGCCAGAAGAACCGACGCGGGCGCGTTGATAGTCATCGATGTCGACACTTCGTCCAGTGGGATCCCCTCGAAGACGGTCTCCATATCGTCCAGCGAGTCGATCGCGACGCCGCTTTTGCCGACCTCCCCCTCCGCCATCGGCGAATCCGAGTCGTACCCCATCTGGGTCGGGAGATCGAACGCCATCGAGAGACCGGTCTGGCCCTCGTCCAGCAGGTAGTTGAACCGCTCGTTCGTTTCGCTGGCCGTCCCCATCCCGGCGTACTGCCGCATCGTCCACATCCGGCCGCGGTACATCGTCGAGTAGACGCCGCGGGTGTACGGCGCCTCGCCCGGGTATCCGAGCTCCTCCCCGTAGTCGAGATCGGACACGTCGTCGGGGGTATATAACGGGTCGATTTCCTGTCCCCCGGTGTCGGTCGTGAACGCCTCTTTCCGCTCCCCAAAGCGATCGACGGTCGGACCGTAGGTCTCCTCGTCCCAGCGGTCGTATCCCTCCCGGATCGATTCGAGATCGTCGGGATCGAACATTACTGGTAGATTCGGACGCGTCGGCTTAAGGGTTGGCGAGACGGCCGAGGTCAGTCCGTCAGACCCCGTCGGCGCGCTCCGATTTCGCGTCTTTCGCCCCTTCGACCGTCTCCCTGACGGCGTCGACCCCCTCGTCGTGGACCAGATCGCCCACGATGACGGTATCGGCGTGCCGGCCCATCTCGTAGGCAGCGTCGTAATCCCCGATACCGCCGCCGTAGAAGACGCGGGCCTCCTCGGCGGCGTCGGCCGCGGCCCGGACGATCTCGGTGTCGCCGAAGATTCCCGAATACTCGATGTAGACGATCCGCTGTCCGAACATTCGTTCCGCGATCTCCGCGTAGGCGGCGACCTCGTCGGCGTCGATATCACAGTCGGCCTCGGTGTACCTCGCGACCGACGAGTCGGGATTGAGCACGATATACGCCTCGGTGAACGTCGAGCCCCAGTCGATGTCGTCGTCGAGGCGGGCCCACTCCTTGTGAGCGCCGGTCATCCAGAACACGTCGCCGGCGTTGAGTACTACCGGAACCAGATAGCCGTCGAGCCCCTCGCGGTGGACGACCGCGCCGACGTTGGAGGGCTCGATGTAGACCGGGATATCGTACGCCGTCGTTGCCTCGACGACGCGAGCCATCTTCTCTTCGGTCATGCCGGTCGTCCCGCCGATCTCGAGCGCATCGGTTCCGGTCGCACAGACGTCCTGGAACGTCTCGCCCTCCACGAGCGTCTTGTCGGGATCGATCTTCACGATGTGGTCCCACTCTGCCCAGGGCGCGGTCATACACCGTCTGTGTCCGTGAGCGGCTAAAACCGCTTCGACATCCCCCGACTCGTCCGACTCGCTTCCGGTCAGTCGGCGGCCGCGCTCGCGTTCGCCGCAGCCTGCCACTCGCGAAGCCGATCACCGGAGACGCCCTGGACGTCGTCGGCGACGGCGTCGGCGTCGGCGGCCCGGAGATCCTCGATCGACTCGATCCCGGCGGCGGCGAGTTTCTCGGCAGTCTTGGCGCCGACCCCGTCGAGGTCCTCGATTTCGGAGGCCGCCTGTCGCTCCCTGTAGTCGGCGTAGTTGCAGATCGGACAGCCGAGGTCCCATGGGTCGTCGTCAGCCCCGTCGGTGACGAGGAGATGGGGGAGGTCGTGCTCCTCACAGCGTCCCTCGGTCACTTCGATGTCGCCGCGTCGCGGCAACGGCAGGGAGTATTCGCACTCGGGATACCGGGTACAACCCACGAGCCGCGAGCCGTTCCGGAGCCGTTTGATCGCTAGTTCGCCGCCGTGTTCCGTTCCACACTCGGGGCAGACACCGATGACCTCGTCGTCGGTATCGTCGGCCTCCTCGGACTTACACTGCGGACAGCCGTGAACGAACGTGCTCCGGCCGGCAAGCATCTTCACGTGCCTGAGATCGTGTTCGGAACAGGTCTCCTCGAGGACGGTCGGTTCGCCCTGGTTCGGCAACGGCAGCGTGTACCGACACTCGGGGAAGCCGTCACAGCCGACGAAGTACGAGCCCTGCCGGGATCGGCGGACGAGCAGGCTCTCGCCGCACTCGGGACACGACCCCAGCGTCCGGTCTGCCTTCATCGACTCCCGGAGGTGTTCGCCGACGGCCTCCCGGGAGTCGTGGAGTTCCTCGAAGATCGCCTCGAGCATCTCACGGGACTCGTCGGTCACCTCCTCGAGGTCCTTCTCGCCGTCGACGATCGCCTGCATGTCGGCCTCCAGTTGGGCCGTCATCCCCTCGTCGACGATCCGGTCGGCGAACTTCTCGGCGGCCTCGACGACGGCGACGGCCAGCTTCGTCGGTCGCGGCGGATCGCTCTCGATGTATCCCCGGTCGTAGAGCTTCTGGAGGGTGTTGTGTCTGGTCGATTTCGTCCCGATACCGAGGTCGGCCATCTCCTCGATGAGCCGGGACTGTCCCCGGCGTCGGGGCGGCTGGGTCTGTTTGGCCTCGATGCGGGCGTCCTCGACGTCGAGCAGTTCGCCCTCCTCGACGGCGGGGACGTGGTTCTCCGCGGTCGAGCGGTACGGGTACACCTCGTGGTAGCCAGGATCGACGAGCCGCTTGCCGTTGGATTTCAACAGACAGCCGTTGGCGTCGGCGACGACCTTCAGGTGCTCCCACTCGGCGGCGTCGGCGACCGTCGCAAAGAAGTGTCTGACGACGAGCTCGTAGACCTCCCACTCGTCGTCGGAGAGACCGTCCCGGTCTGGGATCTCGCCAGTCGGGTGGATCGGCGGGTGGTCGGTGGTCTCCTCGTCACCCTCAGTCGGCTCGATATCCTCGGCCGCCAGAAGCGACTCGGCGTCCTCCGAAAAGAGGTAGTGGCCGGTGAACTCCGAGAGCAGCGCCTCGGGGTCGAGATCGTCCGGGTAGACGGTGTTGTCCGTCCGCGGGTAGGTGATGTAGCCGGCGGTGTAGAGTTCCTCGGCGACGCTCATCGCCTTCTGGGCGGAGAGGCCGACCGAACTCGCGGCACTGATATACCGGGTCGTATCGAACGGAGCCGGCGGCTCGTCGGTCCGGGTCCGCCGGCGGACGGACTCGACGATCGCCTCGCGGGCACCCTGTAGCCGTTCGAACGCCTCGGTCGCGTCGGCCTCGTTCCAGACGCGTTCTTTCTCTTTGCCGTCCTCGCGTCTGAAGTACTGGGCCTCGAAGGCGGTGTCGGCCTGCAGCAGGTCCGCGAACAGCTCCCAGTAGTCGTCGGGTTCGAAGGCCTGGATCTCCCGCTCGCGGTCGACGATGAGCTTTAGCGTCGGCGACTGGACCCGTCCGACTGAGATGAAATCCTCCCCGAGTTGGCCGGCCGAAAGCGAAAGAAAGCGAGTGAGCGCGGCCCCCCACAGCAGATCGATGATCTGTCGGGCCTCACCGGCCGCCGCGAGATCGAAGTCCAGATCGTCGGGGTTTCCGAACGCCTCGCGGACCTCGTTTTCGGTGATCGAGGAGAAACGAACCCGTTCGATCGGGATATCGGTCTCCTCGCGGATCAGTTCGTAGGCTTCCTTGCCGATGAGTTCGCCCTCCCGGTCGTAGTCGGTCGCGATCGTCGCCCGGTCGGCGCGTCCGGACAGTTCCTTGAGCGTCCGGACGATGTTCTCCTGGGTCGGCGTCTTGACGATGTCCGCCTCGACGAGTTCGGCGGGCTGGACGTCGCGCCAGTCGGCGTACTCCGGCGGGAAGTCGACGCCGACGACGTGCCCCGAGAGCCCGACACAGCGTTTCTCGCCCCAGCGGTAGACGTTGACGCCGTTGCGCCGCCCCGTGGACGCGGTGTCGTCCGAGAGGATCTCGGCGATCCGGCGCGCTGCGTTGTCTTTTTCGGTAACGATGAGTTCCACGTTGGCTCCGGGTACGCCGACTCCGTTTTTCAACCTTTCGTCGAAACGCTTTCGAACCGAAGGAGAACGCCTGCGAGCGTGTACGCGCGCGATCAGCCCTCGGGCGATGTCAGCCGTCCAGCCGCTCGCGCAACAGTTCGTTGACCGTTCCGGGGTCCGCGCTGCCCTGTGTCTTCCCCATGACCTGTCCGACGAGGAAGTTCAGCGCGCCGTCCTCGCCGGCGTGGTAGTCCTCGACTGCACCGGCGTTCTCCTCGATCGCCTCCGCGACGGCGGTTTCGACGACGTCAGCGTCGGTCTTGCCGAGGCCCTCCCGTTCGACGATCCCGTCCGGGTCGAGCCCGTCGTCGAGCATCCGCCGGAGGACGATCTCCTCGGCGTTCTTGACGGTGATCTCCTCGGCGTCGACTAGCTCGACGAGCCGGGTGAACTCCTCGAGGCGGTCCTCGACGTCCGTGATCGACATGTCCCGGTAGTTGAGCTCCCCGAGGAGGTTGTCGGCGACCCACGTCGCGGCGGTATCGGGGTCGAAAGAGCCCGCGATCCGTTCGTAGAAGTCCGCGACCTGCTTCGTCGAGGTGAGTTTTTCGGCGGATTCCCGATCGAGACCGAACTCCTCGCGGAACCGCTCCCGTCGGGCGTCCGGCAGTTCGGGGATCTCGATTTCGTCTTTCCAGTCGGAGACCCGAAGCGGCGGGAGATCCGCCTCACGGAAGTACCGGTAGTCCTTCTCGGCCTCCTTCGAGCGCATCGAGACGGTGATCCCGCGGGACTCGTCCCAGTGGCGGGTCTCCTGTTCGACCTCCCGGCCGCGCTGGATCGCGTTCTTCTGTCGTGTCTCCTCGTAGGCCAGCGCTTTCTCGGCACCCTTGTGACTGGAGATGTTCTTCACTTCGGTCCGGTTGGCCGATTCGAGCGTTTCCCCGTCGATATCGCCGTCCCCGGCGCTACGCTCGACGATCGAGAGGTTCGCGTCGACCCGCAGGCTGCCGTTCCGGGTGACGTCGAAGACGCCGAGGTACTCGAGCACCTCGGTGAGCTTCGTGAGGAAGGCCCGCGCCTCCGCGGCGCTCCGGAAGTCGGGCTCGGTAACGATCTCCATGAGCGGTGTTCCAGCGCGGTTGTAGTCGACGAGCGTGTACTCGGCGGTGTCGATCGAGCCGCCGGCGTGCGAGAGACTGCCCGGATCCTCCTCGAGGTGGGCGCGTTCGATCCCGACGGTCCGGCGCTCGCCGTCGACGCTGAATTCGAGTTCGCCGCCGTCACAGATCGGGGCGTCGTACTGGGTGATCTGGAAGTTCTTGGGTAGATCCGGGTAGTAGTAGTTCTTCCGGTGAAACCGGGTCTCCTCGGGGATCTCCGAATCGAGGGCCTTCCCGACCTTGACGGCGGCCTCGACGGCGCCCTCGTTGAGCACCGGCAGGGCGCCGGGGAGGCCGAGACAGACGGGACAGGTCCGGGTGTTCGGCGCCTCGTCGTCGGCCGTGTCGGTCGAACAGCCACAGAAGATCTTCGTCGCCGTCTCGAGTTGGACGTGAACCTCGAGGCCGATGACGGCCGTGAGATCGCGCTGCTCGGCGGTCTGTGCGGTCATTACGCTCCTGTTTTCGCGCGGAGGCTTTAGCCTAACGACAGCCGTCGGCGGGAACACCCGGGGAGGTGTCGGGTACAGGCTGAAGTCGCCCCGCCCCGTACCGCCGGTATGGACCGGCGATCGTATCTCTCGGCGCTCGGGGTCGTCGCCGCCGGCTCCCTCGCCGGGTGTAGCGGGAACGGGTCGGGCGACGGGGGCTCGGACGGCGAAGAGTCGGACGGTTCGGAGCCGGACGGCGCCGATACGGACGGCTCCGACACCGTCGGAGTCACCGTCGAGACGGTCACCGAAGGGCTCGAGCATCCGTGGGGGGTCGCCTTCCTGCCGGACGGAAAGCGACTGCTCGTGACGGAGCGTGACGCCGGGCGACTGTCCCTCGTCGATCGGGAAAGCGGCGAGCGAGAACCGCTCGGCGGTACACCCGAAGTGTACGCCGGGGGACAGGGCGGACTCCTCGACGTCGCCGTCCATCCGGGCTTCCCGGACGAGCCGTGGGTGTATCTGACCTACTCGGCGACGAACGACACCGGGGCCTCGGGCACCCACCTCGGCCGGGGGCGGCTCGACCCCGGTGCGGCGCGGCTATCCTCGTTCGAACTCCTTCACGCCGCCGAACCGTTCGTCGAATCCGACGGCCACTACGGATCACGGGTCGTCTTCGGGACGGACGGGGCGGCCTATCTGACCGTCGGGGACCGCCAATTCAAGAATTTCGGGCCCGATCACGTCGCCCAGAACACGACGAACGAACTCGGGGCGACGCTCCGGCTGGCGCCCGACGGCTCGGTTCCCGACGACAACCCCTTCCTCGAGGATCCGGACGTCGAGGATACGATCTTCAGCTACGGCCATCGGAACCCCCAGTCGATGGCCGTCCACCCCGAGACGGGCGAACTCTGGCAGGCCGAACACGGCGAACGGGACGGCGACGAGATCAACGTCCTCGAACGCGGCGGCAACTACGGCTGGCCGGTCGCGACGTACGCCTGCGAGTACGGCACCGACGACCCTGTCGGCGACCGGCCGGACGAGCGAGAGGAGTTCGTCGAGCCGGTCCACTACTGGGAGTGCGGCAGTGGCGGGTTCCCGCCCTCGGGGGCGGCGTTCTACGACGGCGAGGCGTTCCCGGCGTGGCGCGGCGATCTGTTCCTCGGTAACCTGGCCGGGGAGTACCTCGGCCGCTTCGCCGTCGACGGCCGGAGCGTCGAGGAACGCGAGCCACTCTTGACCGACCGGGGATGGCGAATCAGGGCGATCGAGAGCGCGCCCGGAAACGGCGGCCTCCACGTGGCGATCGACGGCGATCCCGCCCCGATTGTCCGGCTGGTCCCCGAGTGATCGCTACCCCTCAGAACCGGACCGGACCGAACCAGCCGATCCCGACCGGGCGGCGTATCAGCCGCAGTGAGAATGTCTGACGCACATTTATACGTCCGGGGAGCGGTAACGGAAGTATGTCCGGGAACCGAGTCGAGGAACTCGAGGCCAAGGTCCGCGAGCTCGAGGCGACAGTCGAAGGATTGACAGACGAACTCGTCGAGACGAAAGAACGGCTTGGCGCCCTCGAGGACGAAGCCGGCGTCGAACCCGACGTACTCGTCGGGCGTGGTGTCGATCGGGACCGGTCGATCGGGACGGGTCCGTCAGCCGACACCGAACGCGGGAACGGACCGGCGACGGGCGAGGAACCGATGGCCGACGAGGAGTCGACGACGGAAGCCGAGACGACGGAAGCGGAAGCGGAGGCGGAGTCCGACGGGGAGGAGAAGACGGACTCCGAATCCGGCGACGACATCATCGTCGCCTGATCCGACGCTATGCATATCAAAGAACTCGTCCTCGACAACTTCAAGAGCTTCGGCCGTAAGACGCGTGTCCCGTTATACGAGGATTTCACCACGATCAGCGGCCCGAACGGCTCCGGGAAATCCAACATCATCGATTCGGTGCTCTTCGCGCTCGGGCTCGCCCGTACGTCGGGCATCCGCGCGGAAAAACTGACCGACCTCATCTACAACCCCGGCCACGAGGACGAGGCGAACGACTTCTCCGGAGAGCGGGAAGCCTCGGTCGAAGTCATCCTCGACAACAGCGACGGGACGCTTACCCGCCAGCAGGTCGTGTCGGCGGCCGGCACGGAGAAGATCGGGGACACCGAGGAGATCTCGGTCCGACGGCGGGTCAAACAGACCGACGAGGACACCTATTACTCGTATTATTATCTCAACGGCCGGTCGGTGAACCTCTCGGACATCCAGGACCTGCTCGCACAGGCCGGCGTTACCCCCGAGGGGTACAACGTCGTGATGCAGGGCGACGTGACCGAGATCATCACCATGACACCCGGTTCGCGCCGGACGATCATCGACGAGATCGCCGGCGTCGCCCAGTTCGACGCGAAGAAGGAGGACGCCTTCGAGGAACTCGAGACGGTACAGGATCGGGTTTCGGAGGCCGAACTCCGGATCGAAGAAAAGGAGGGCCGCCTCGAGAGACTCGAGGACGAACGCGAGACGGCGCTGGAGTACAAGGAACTGAAAGCCGAAAAGGAAGAGTACGAGGGCTATCGGAAGGCGGCCGAACTCGAGGAGAAGCGGGACGAGATCGAATCGGTGCGCGAGACGATCGAGACGAAAGCGGAGAAACGCGACGAGCTACAGCGGGAACTCGACGAACGGCAGGGCCGGGTGACGCGCCTCGAGGAGGATCTGGCCGATCTCAACGCCGAGATCGAGCGGAAAGGCGAGGACGAACAGCTAGCGATCAAACGCGAGATCGAAGAGACGAAAGGCGAGATCGCCCGCCTCGAGGACCGCATCGGGACCGAAAACGACCGGATCGAGGACGCCGAGGCCGAGCGCCGACAGGCGTTCGTCCAGATCGACCGCAAACAGGAGACGATCGACGACCTCGAGGCGGAGATCCGGAACCTGAAAGTCGAGAAATCCTCGCTGAAGGCCGAAGTCAAGGAGAAGGAGGCCGAACTCGAGGAGGTCGAAGCCGAGATCGAGGCGGTCGACAGCGAATACGAGGCGACCAGGGACGCACTCGAGGAGCGCCGCGAGACGCTCCAGAAACTGAAAGACGAGCGAAACGAACTCCAGCGCGAACAGGACCGGCTGCTCGATGAATCGCGCCGCCGGACGAACGCCGAACGCGAAAAAAAGGGGGCGATCGAAAGCGCCGAGGCCGAACTCCCGGAGATCGACGCGGAGCTATCCGATCTCCGGAACGAACTGGAGAAAGCCGAGACGAACCGGGAGACGATCGCCGAGGTCGTCGAGGATTTAAAACAGGAAAGACGCGGTATACAGGACGATCTCGAGTCGATCGAGGACGAGATCTCCGAAAAGCAACAGGAGTACGCCGAACTCGAGGCCCGGGCCGACGAGAGCGGGGACGCCTCCTACGGGCGGGCGGTCACGACGGTCCTGAACGCGGAGTTCGACGGCGTCCACGGAACCGTCGGCCAGCTCGGCGGCGTCGCTCCCGAATACGCGACCGCGTGTGAGACGGCGGCAGGGGGGCGGCTCGCGAACGTCGTTGTCGACGACGACGGCGTCGGCCAGCGATGTATCGAACACCTGAAATCGAGAAACGCCGGGCGTGCGACGTTCCTCCCGATGACGGAGATGCACGGTCGGTCGCTGCCGTCGGCGCCCGACCTGCCGGGCGTCGTCGATTTCGCGTACAACCTCATCGACTTCGACCCCGAGTACGCGGAGGTGTTCTCCTACGTCGTCGGCGACACGCTCGTCGTCGAGGACATGGAGACGGCACGGGATCTGATGGGCGAGTACCGGCTTGTCACCCTGGAGGGCGACCTCGTCGAGAAGTCCGGCGCGATGACGGGCGGTTCCAGTTCCGGATCGCGGTACGCCTTCACCAAGAGCGGCAAGGGACAACTCCAGCGGGTCGCAGAACGGATCACCGACCTTCAGGAGCAAAAGGAATCGATCCGGGCGGACCTCCGGGACGTCGAGTCCAGACTCGACGACGCCCGCGACCGCCAGACCGACGCGGCCGAGCAGGTCCGCGACATCGAGGCCGAGATCGAATCGCTCGAAAGCGACCGAGAGGAGGTCGAAGACCGGATCGATCGGCTCGAATCCGAGCTGGAATCGATCGAGGAAGAACGCGAGGCCGTCGCCGAGCGGATGGAGTCGATCGAGGCCGACATCGACGAGAAAGACGACGATATCGCGGCCGTAGAGGCCGACATCGAGGATCTGGAGGCCGAGATCGCCGACTCCGAGATTCCGGAGTTGACCGGGAAAGCCGAATCGATCCGCGAGGAGATCGCGGACCTCGAAGACCGGATGGGCGAGATCGACGGCGACCGCAACGAACTCGAACTCGAAAAGCAGTACGCCGAGGAGGCCATCGAGGAGCTACACGACAACATCGAGACGGCCCAGAACCGCAAGGCCGAGGCCGAAGAGCGCGTCGCCGAACTCGAAGCGAAGATCGAGGACGAACGGGGGACGCTCGCCGAAAAGGAGGAGGCCGTCGCCGAACTCGAGGAGGAACTCTCGGATCTCAAGGGTGACCGCGAGGAACTGAAAGACGACCTCGCGGAGGCGAAATCGGCCCGCGACGAGCAGAAGGAGGCGGTCACACGCATCGAGTCCGACCTCGAAGAGCTCGAAACCACCGAGGGGCGACTCGAGTGGGAGATCGACGAGCTCGACGCACAGGTCGGCGAGTACGACCCCGACGAGATCCCGGACCACGGGACGGTCGAAACCGAGATCTCCCGGCTCGAAGGCGAGATGAACGCGTTGGAGCCGGTCAACATGCTCGCGATCGAGGAGTACGACGAGGTCGAGGCCGAACTCACCGAACTCGAGGAGAAACGCGACACGCTCGTCGAGGAAGCCGACGAGATCAGAGACCGCATCGACCAGTACGAGTCCCGCAAACGGAAGACGTTCATGGACGCCTTCGAGGGCATCAACGAGCAGTTCCGGGACATCTTCGCGCGGCTCTCGGACGGGAGCGGCGAACTCGTCTTGGAGAACCCCGAGGACCCCTTCGACGGCGGGTTGACGATGAAGGCCCAGCCGGGCGACAAGCCGATCCAGCGGCTCGATGCGATGTCGGGCGGCGAGAAATCGCTGACCGCGCTGGCCTTCATTTTCGCGATCCAGCGGTACAACCCGGCACCGTTCTACGCGCTCGATGAGATCGACGCCTTCCTCGACGCCGCCAACGCCGAGATGGTCGGCGAGATGGTCGAAGAGCTCGCCAGCGACGCCCAGTTCGTCGTCGTCTCCCACCGTTCGGCGCTTCTGGAACGCTCGGAGAGAGCCATCGGTGTTATGATGCAGGAGGACAACGTCTCGGCAGTGACCGGGATCGACCTGTCGGCCGAGGGGGTCCCCGCCGATGACTAGCGAGGGTGAGCGAAGCGAACCCTCGAACAGATCGAGCGGTGAGCGCAGCGAACCGCGAGATAGCGAGGAAGAGCGGAGTGAGTCCTCGATTCCGACCCGTACCGACGGCGGCGCGACCGGCGAAATCCCGTTGAACATCGCGGATCACGACGCCGAAACAGAGCGTCCCAACGCGGGCGGCGATCCCGACGAGCGAGGCGACGGGGAAGACGACATCCTCTCGACGTTCGACGTCTCCGATCCCCGCGAGGCGGACGACGACGAGGTCGAGCCCGTCGAGTTACTCGTCCAGCTTGCCGACGACGGCGAGATCGACCCGTGGGACATCGACGTCGTGACCGTCACCGACAAGTTCCTCGACCGCCTCGACGAGGCCGACCTCCGAACCGGCGGACGGGCGCTGTTCTACGCGTCGGTGCTGTTGCGGATGAAAAGCGACGCGATGTGGACCGACGAGGAGCCCGACGACGGTGGGGATCCGGATCCGGAACTGGAGCCGTGGGAGCTCCCGCCCGGCGAGGGGCCGCCGCCCGAGGCGGACCCATTCGCGAAGCTCGAACGGGAGATCGACCGCCGGATCGAGCGCAAACGCGCCCGCGGGACCCCCGAGACGCTCGACGAACTGGTCCGGGACCTCCGGGAGCGCGAGCGGGACACCTGGTGGAAAAAGTCCCGGAGCTACGACACCTCGTCCTCGCCGTCGGGATACGGCCGCGGGACGCAGACGCTCGATTACCGTGGAGCCGAGGATCTCCGGGCGGAGGACGAGCCCACCGCCGAGGAAGTAACCGGCCGGACGCACGACGAACACATGGAGGAGATCATAAACGACGTCTACCTCCAGCTACAGCGACACTACGACGAGGGGCGAACGGAAGTGCTGTTCGCGGAGGTCGACGGCGCGGGCGGGTCGACCGTCGATACCTTCCTCGGGGTGCTGTTTTTGGCCCACCGCGGGCGGATCCGGGTCGAACAGGACGATCTGTTCGGCGATATGTGGATCCGCGATCCGTCGGCGATCCCGGCCGAAGAGCCGGCGTCGGCCGACGATTGAACGGGGGCGGGTCACTCGGGGAGCCGCCAGACCCCCTCGTCGACGCGGACCGCGACGTCGCGACGCTCCATCTCCGAGAGCACCTCGTCGAGGCGGTTCGGCTGGGCGACCTCCATCTCGATCCGATCCAGGTCGTGATAGACCGACAGGTAATGGCGGATGTCCTCGCGCGTGAGCGTCTCGGCGTCGGCCTTCCGCATGACACCGCCGATGAGATCGATCATGTCCTCGATGAAGTTCCACGGATAGACCACCCAGGTCCACTCCTCGAGGCGTTCGCCGACGAACTCGGGTTCGAACTCGCTGGTCTGCAGTAGCTGTAAGGTCGCGGTCCGGACCGACGCGGGGTTCCGTTCGGAGACGTACTCGTGGGCGCGACGGATCGAGCCGCCGGTGTCGGCGATATCGTCGATGACGAGAACGTTTTTCCCCTCGACGCTGCCGTCCGGCATCGGGTACCGGACCTGCGGCTCGTCGGCCTTCTCGCCGGTCCCGACGTAGTGTTCCATCTTCAGGCTCGTCAGGTCGTCCAATCCGAGGAAATCACAGAGACACCGGCCGGCGAACCAGCCGCCGCGGGCCAGCGCGACGACGACGTCGGGCTCGAAGTCGGCCTGTTTGATCCCCTCGGAGACGTCCCGACACAGGCTATAGATGTACTCCCAGGTCGTGACGGTACAGTCGAACTCCTCGGGGAGGTCGCTCATACCCGCTTTCTCGGATGGGTCGTAATTAATACCTCCTCCGGGCGACCGTTCGCGCCCCGACGGCGGGAGCGAACCCGGGATCGAACCGAGTCACATAAAACTCGTCCCGTCACCGATACACGTAAGACGACCAGATGCGGTGGCGATACAAAGAGACGGTCCTCACGCTGTGTACGCTAGCGTTCTTCGTCACGATGGTCGGCCGGTTGGCGCTCAGTCCCGTCGTGCCACAGATCGTCGAGACGTTCGCCGCCTCGAACGCTGTCGTCGGCCTCGCGTTGACCGGGATGTGGCTCGCCTACGGGCTCGCACAGTACCCCAGCGGGATCCTCGCCGACCGGTACGGCGAACGGCGGGTCATCCTCGTCGCCGTCGGCGGCGCCACCCTCGCCGCGCTTTCGGTCGCACTCTCGCCGCTCTTTGCGCTGTTTTTTCTCTCGACGATCCTGCTCGGGGGCGTCGCCGGACTCCACTACAGTGTCGCGACCACGCTCCTTGCGCAAACCTACGACAACGTCGGGACGGCCGTCGGGGTCCACAACTCCGGGGCCACGATCGCCGGGCTGTGTACCCCCGTCGCCGTCGCGTGGATCACGGTGCAGTTCGGGTGGCGCATCGCGGTCGCCGCCGTCGCGACGATCGGCATACCGGCGGCGGTTCTCTTTGCGGTAAAGGTCCGCCCGACCGACCCGCGCCGTCCGGAGACGCCGCTCCGGGAGCGGGTACAGCTCTCGGTCGCCCGCGAACTCCTCTCGCGGCCACCGATCGCGTTCACGCTGGTCATCGCTATCGTCTCGGAGTTCACCTGGCAGGGAACGGCGTCGTTTCTGCCGACGTTTCTCATCGATTACCACGGCGTTTCGACGACGTTCGCAGGGGCGCTGTTTTCGGCGTATTTCGTCACACAGGGTGTCGTCCAGATCGGCATCGGCGCCGTCTCCGATCGGATCGGCCGCGACGGGGCGCTGGCCGGCTGTATGCTCGCCGGCCTCGTCGGGTTCGGGACGCTCGTGATCCGTTCCAGCACCGTTTCGATTTTCGTCGGCGTGTTTTTCGTCGCGGTGGCGATGAGTTACGGATCGGCGCTCATGCCAAGGTTTCTCCGCGAGTTCTCCGAGGCGGAGCGAAACGCCGGATTCGGACTCGTTCGGACCACCTATATGATCGCCGCCTCGCTGGGCTCGGCTGTCGTCGGACTGTTGGTCGATCTGTTCGGGTGGCCGGTCTCGTTCGGGTTTCTGGCCGCGATACTGGGAGCCGTGTTCCTCATGATTGCGATCAACCGGGCGTTCGGGTTCGGATACTAGCCCCGGTACCGCCGCCCGGCATTTAATATGGCTCCACCGGAACCGTGCGTATGGAAACCCGACGCGCCCTGCTCGTCGACGCGTTCACGCGCGAACCGCTGTCCGGCAACGCCGCCGGGCTCGTCCCCGAAGCCGAGGGGCTGGACGACGAACAGATGGGCTCGATCGCCCGGGAGTTGAACGCCTCCGAGACGGCGTTTCTCCTTCCGAGCGCCGAAGCCGACCGCCGGCTCCGGTATTTCACGCCGGCCGGCGAGATCGACCTCTGTGGTCACGCGACCGTCGCGGCCCACGCGTGGATGGCCGAGAACGGTCGGCTGACCGGGGGGGCACACACCGTAGAGACGAACGTCGGCGTCCTCGATATCGAACTCGACGAGGGGGTCGTCTGGATGACCCAGGACGTCGCCGAGGTGACGCGGGTCGACCTCGAGTACGACCGGATCGCGTCGGCGCTCGGGGTCGATCCAGCGACGCTCGCCGACGTGGGCGCTGACCTGCCGCTTGCGACCGCTTCGACGGGGCTGGAATACCTCGTCGTTCCCGTGAACTTCCTGTCGGCGCTTTCTGGGGCCGATCCGGACTTCGGCGCGATCGGGACGCTGACCGAGGAGTTCGACGCGACCGGGCTGTACGCGTTCACGTTCGATACCCTCGAAGGGAACGCGACGCTGCACGGCCGGATGTTCGCGCCCGGCGTCGGCGTCGACGAGGACCCGGTCACCGGGACTGCCGCCGGCGCGGTCGGGGCGTACCTCCGGGGGGTCGAAGCGTTCGAGGGGGAGTTACCCGAGGAAACCGTCATCGAGCAGGGACACTTCCTCGATCGGCCCGGCCGGGTCCGGGTCCGTGCCCGAACCGATCCCGTCGCCGTCGGCGGTCGTGCGGTGACGGCGCTCGAGGGGACGATCGCGGTTCCCGATCCGGGCGACGACGACATCATCGAAGCGACGGGACCGTCGTAATCGGGGCGGATCCCGCCACGGACGGCGAACGAATGGCCTAAGTTGGGGGGCAGCGAACTCTCCCGTAATGACAGCAGACGGGACGGACGGTTCCGCAGAACCCGTACTCTGGCTCGACGAGATCAGATCCGAGGACATCGGGACGGTCGGGGGCAAGGGTGCGTCCCTCGGCGAGATGACGGCCGCAGGGCTGCCGGTCCCCCCAGGGTTCATCGTCACCACGGACACCTACCGGACGTTCATCGAGGAGACGGGCATCGACGAGGAACTGTTCGATGCCGTCGATATCGATTCGGACGACAGCGACGCTCTCGCGGCGGCGGAAGCGAAGGCCGAAGAGCTCATCCTCGGAACCGAGATGCCGGAGGACGTCCGCTCGAAGATTCTCGCGGCCTACGACGACCTCGACGACGGTGAGGCGTTTGTCGCGGTCCGATCCTCGGCAACGCTCGAAGACCTCGAATCGGCCTCGTTTGCCGGCCAGCAGGACACGTATCTCAACGTCACCCGGGAGGATCTCATCGACCGGATCAAGGACTGCTGGGCGTCGCTGTTTACCCAGCGGGCGATCTACTACCGCAACGAACAGGGATTCGGCCACGACGCCGTCGACATCGCCGTCGTGGTCCAGCGGATGGTCGACGCCGAGAAGTCCGGCGTGATGTTCACCTCCCACCCCTCCAGCGGCGAGCCGAAGATCATCATCGAGGCCGCCTGGGGGCTCGGCGAGGCGGTCGTCTCCGGGTCGGTCTCGCCGGACAACTACGTCATCGACCGGGAGACGGACGAGACCGTCGAGGTGACCGTCGCGGACAAGAAGATCAAGATGGTCAAAGACGACGAGACGGGCGAGACGATCGAGGTCGAGGTGCCCGAGGACGAACGGAACACCCAGGTGCTCGACGAGGAGGAACTCGATCAGCTCGTCGAACTCGGCGAGCGGGCGGAGGCCCACTACGACGAACCCCAGGACGTCGAGTGGGCGACCATCGACGGGGAAGTGTTCATGCTCCAGTCGCGGCCGATCACGACGATCTCCGAGGACGCCGACGGGGAGGCCGATGGGCCGGACGGGAACGTGCTTTTGAACGGACTCGGTGCCTCGCCGGGGATCGCCTCCGGACCGGCCCGGATCGTCGGGGCGCTCGATCAGCTCGATAAGGTCGGCGAGGGAGACATCATCGTCACCGAGATGACGACCCCCGATATGGTGCCGGCGATGAAGCGGGCGGACGGGATCATCACCGACGAGGGCGGGATGACGAGCCACGCAGCGATCGTCGCCCGTGAACTCGGCGCGCCGGCGGTCGTCGGGGCCGGCGTCGGCACGAAACAGCTCGAGGACGGTCAGATCGTCACGATCGACGGCGACAAGGGCAGCGTCACCGCGGGCGCCGTCGAACCCGAAGAACAGACCGACTCGGTCGAGTCGGTCCGCCCCGAGAACCCGGTGAAACCGATGACGGCGACGGAGGTGAAGGTCAACGTCTCCATCCCCGAAGCCGCCGAGCGCGCCGCGGCGACCGGCGCCGACGGCGTCGGACTGCTCCGGATGGAACACATGATCCTCTCGACGAACAAAACGCCCGAACGATACATCGAGGACCACGGCGAGGACGCCTACGTCGAGGAGATCGTCGAGGGGGTCCGGACCGTCGCCGACGAGTTCTATCCCCGACCGGTCCGCGTCCGGACGCTCGATGCGCCGACCGACGAGTTCAGACAGATGGAAGGCGGCGAGGACGAACCCCACGAACACAACCCGATGCTCGGCTACCGGGGGATCCGCCGCAGCCTCGATCGACCGGAGCTTTTCGCCCACGAACTCGAGGCGTTCCGGCGACTCTTCGAGATGGGCTACGACAACGTCGAGATCATGTTCCCGCTGGTCAACGACAGCGAGGACGTCACCCGGGCGCGGAACCTGATGGAATCGGCGGGGGTCGATCCCGCGATCCGGACGTGGGGTGTCATGGTCGAGACCCCGGCCGCGGCGCTTTCGATCGAGGAGATGGGCGAGGCGGGGATCGATTTCGCCTCCTTCGGAACCAACGACCTCACCCAGTACACGCTGGCAGTAGACCGCAACAACGAACACGTCGCCGACCGTTTCGACGAACTCCACCCGGCCGTTCTCCAGCTCATCGGCGACGCGATCGAAACCTGCCGAGAACACGACATCGCGACGGGTATCTGCGGACAGGCGGGCTCGAAACCGGGGATGGTCCGGTTCCTCGTCGGCGAGGGCGTCTCCTCGATCTCGGCGAACATCGACGCGGTCAGGGACGTCCAACACGAGGTCAAACGGGAAGAACAGAAGCTCCTGCTCGACTCCGTCCGGTAAGCCGCGGTCAGCCCTCTCGGTCCAGAACGGGAGTGTTTTACCGTCCTGGCCCGGGCTATCGTGTATGCACGAGGAGTTTCCGACGGAGTCCCCGGCGGTGGTCACCTGTGGGTTGCCGTACGCCAACGGCGACCTCCACGTCGGCCACCTCCGGACCTACGTCAGCGGCGACGCCTACGCGCGGGCGCTCGATCGGCTCGGCCAGAACGTCGCGTTCGTCAGTGGCTCGGACATGCACGGGACGCCGATCGCGGTCAACGCCGCCGAGGCGGGCGTCGATCCCGAGTCCTTTGCGTTGGAGTACCACGAACAGTACGAGGAAACGTTCCCGGAGTTCAACGTCGAGTTCGACAACTACGGCCACACTCACGACGGGACGAACGCCGAGATGACCCGGTCGTTCGTCCGGTCGTGGATCGACGGCGACCACGTCTTCGAAAAGGAGATCGAGGTCGCCTGGGACGCCGAAACCGACCAGCCACTCCCCGACCGGTTCGTCGAAGGGACCTGTCCGTACTGCGGTGAGAGGGCCCGCGGTGACGAGTGCGACGAGGGCTGTCAGCGACACCTCGAGCCCGGCGAAATCGAGGATCCGGTCTCGACGATCACGGGAAACCCCGCCGAGTACCGCACCCGTCCACACAAGTTCCTCCGGCTCTCGGACTTCCAGGAGTACCTTAACGAGTTCATCGACCGGCTGGAAGGCACCGACAACGCCCAAAACCAGCCCCGGGAGTGGATCGAGGGCGAACTCCAGGACCTGTGTATCACCCGTGACATGGAGTGGGGAATCGACTACCCCGGAAGCGAGGCTTCGGAGACGCCTCGGGAAGGCGGTGAAACCGCCGAGAGCGAAGAGGAGCTGGTGTTGTACGTGTGGGTCGACGCCCCCATCGAGTACGTCTCCTCGAGCAAACAGTACACCGAAGCGGTCGGCGCCGACACCTACGACTGGGAGGCCGTCTGGAAGAATCACGGGACCGAAACCGAGCCGGACGGCGGCGAGATCGTCCACGTCATCGGCCACGACATCATCCAGCATCACACGGTCTTTTGGCCCGCCATGCTGCGTGGGGCGGGTTTCAACGAACCGCGGGCCGTGATGGCGTGTGGATTCGTCAACCTCGACGGGGAGGCCTTCTCGACCTCCCGGAACCGCGCGGTGTGGGCCGACGACTACGTCGAGTCGGGACTTCACCCCGACCTGTACCGGTATCACATCGTCACCGGCAGCGAGTTCACCGCGGACGTGGACTTCTCGTGGGACGGCCTCCAGGAACGGGTCAACAACGAGCTGGTCGGGACGCTGGGGAACTTCCTGTATCGGTCGCTGCTCTTCGCCGAGCGTAACTACGACGGGACGCCCGACGCCGAGGTGAGCGAGGAGGTCGAAGCCGAAATCGAGGCGGCGATGGACGATTTCCGGACGGCGGTCAACGACTACCGCGTCCGCGGGTTGGGGCACACCCCGGTCGAACTCGCGAAGTTCGGCAACGAGTACATCCAGCGGCACGAACCCTGGAAACTCACCGACGACGAGCCCGAACGAGCCGCGGAAGTCATCCGCGATTGCGTCCAGCTCGTGAAGGCGATCGCCGTCCTCATGGAGCCGGTGCTCCCGGGGAAGGCCGAGACCCTGTGGGCACAGCTGGGCGAAGACGACAGCGTCCACGACGCCGACCTAGGGGCGGCGCTTTCCGCCCCGCCGGCCGGGTTCGAGGATCCGGTCGAGCTGTTCGAACAGATCGAGGACGACCGCGTCGCGGGGCTCAACCGTCAGCTCGAGGAACGCATCGAGGCGGCCGACGACGGCGGTGAAAAGGCCGATAGCGACGAAGCCGACGGCGAAGAAACCGACGACGCGGTGGCCGACCTCGAGCCGATCGCCGACGACCGGGTGAGCTTCGAGGCGTTCAAAGAACTCGACATCCGGGTCGGGGAGGTACTGTCGGCCGAGCCGATCGAGGGAGCCGACAAGCTCGCGAAGCTCGAGGTCGATATCGGCCTCGAGACACGACAGATCGTCGCCGGCATCAAACAGCTCCACGATCTGGAATCGCTTTCGGGCACCCGTATCGTCGTCGTCGCGAACCTCGAGGAGAACGAACTCTTCGGGGTCGAATCCGACGGGATGCTCCTGGCGGCGGGCGAGGAGGCCGACCTGCTGACCACCCACGGCGACGCCGAGCCGGGGACGAAGATCCGATGACGGCGATCGCCGCCGACAGCCATTTGCGTCCGCCGTCGGTACAGTCGGTATGAACGACCGCGAGGACGCGGCGGAGCCGCCGGACGTCCCCGACGCCGACGATCGACCGGACGGACCGGACGGATCGGCCGACGCCGGGTCGGGAAACGGCGATCAAGCCCGGGAGTGGCGGTTCACGCTCGAGGACATCGAGGCCCGCGAGGCGGAAGCCGCGGCCGTCGAAGCGGCCGAAAAGAGCCGGACCGAGCCGATCGAATCCGGCGACCCCTCGCTTGAAGGTGCCGTCTTCGTCCTGCTCGGGGTCGGGTTCGCGCTGTTCGTTATCTCTCGGCTGTTCGTGGGGTAAACCCCGGACGGATGGGGAAACCTCCGAACGGTACTTCGACCACAGGGCTGGTCAGTCGTCCGCGTCGACCCGGTTGCGGAGATCGAGATCCCGGTACCCATCGGCTCCCTCTGCGGCGCGGACGTTCTCGGCGACGATGTCGGCGACCCGCTCCCAGTACGCGTCGGTATGCCCGGACATGTGGGGCGTGATGAGGACGTCCTCGAGGTTCCAGAGCGGGTGGTCCGCCGGCAACGGTTCGGGGTCCGTCACGTCGAGGGCGGCCTTGTGGATCTTGTTGCCGCGCAGCGCCCCGAGGAGCGCGTCGGTGTGGATTATCGGCCCCCGGCCGATGTTGATGACGACCGCATCGGACGGCAGCGTTCCGAACGCCTCCTCGTCGACGAGCCCGCGCGTCGTTTCCGTGAGCGGGCAGGCCAACACCAGATAATCCGTCCGGGCGAGCGCGTCCTGGAAGGTGGCGTCCTCGAACCCGATCACCTCGTCTGTCGGGCCGCCCTTCTCGGGGGAATAACGGACGCCGATCGTCTCGACCCCGAACGGTTCGAGCCGTTCGACGATCCCGTCCCCGATCGGCCCGAGCCCGACGACGGTGACGGTACTGCCCTCCAGTTCCCCGAAGGCCTGGTAGTGTTGCCACCGCGATTCGCGCTGGCGGCGAATACCCTCGTCCAGCCGCCGGGCGATGGCCAGCATCCACCCGATAACGTGTTCGGGGATGTTGGGGACGTGGACGCCGCTGGCGTTCGTCACGACCACGCCCTCCGAATCGAGCGTCTCCATCGGCAGGTGACCGATGCCGGCCGACGCCGCGGCGAAGTACTCGAGTTTCTCGGCGCGCCGGATCAGTTCCTCGTCGATGTGCAGGCCGACGGCGACGGGCGCCTCCGCGATGAGTTCCCGCTCTTCGGCCGTGGTACGGGCCGTTCGGACGTCGTGCTCCGGAAGCTGTTCCTCGAGCGCTTCCGTACACTCCTGAGAGCCCATCCCGTGGAGCTTTTCACGCAGTACGAGGATGTCGGGACCGTGGTTCGTCATGGACGGCCGTTCTCGGGTGGCAAGTATATAAATATCGGAGAGCAGCGTCCGTCGATTCCTCGCCCGGGTAGACCGAGGGCCAAGGGTATAATTACACACCCCGCGAACGCCCGACGATGACCGGTTCACAACCGCTCGAAGGGAAGACCGTACTGTTGACTGGAGCCAGCGCCGGGATCGGCCGGGCCACCGCCCGGGAGGTCGCCGCCGCCGGCGGGGACGTCGCGCTCGCCGCCCGCCGCGAGGAGCGCCTACAGGAACTGGCCGAGGAACTCGAATCCGAGCACGGCGTCGGAACGCTCGTCGCTCCGACCGACGTCCGCGACAGCGACGCGGTCGCCGAAACCGTCGCGCGAACCGTCGAGGAGTTCGGCGGGCTGGACGTGGCGGTCTGTAAC
Organism: Natronomonas aquatica; assembly: GCF_024449025.1. GTDB lineage: Archaea > Halobacteriota > Halobacteria > Halobacteriales > Haloarculaceae > Natronomonas > Natronomonas aquatica. The sequence goes on from NZ_JAHLKM010000001.1 coordinate 327,261, forward strand.
GCCGGGCTCATCGCCGGTTCGGCGATCGAGGACCTCCCGGACGAGGAGTACCACCGGATGATGGATGTCAACACTGACGGGGTGTTTTTCACCGCCCGCGAGTCGATCCCCCACCTCCGGGAGTCGGAGGGGCACGTGGTGATCGTCGGGAGCTTCGCCGGGCAGTACCCGCGGCCGTTCAACCCCGTCTACGCCGCGAGCAAATCGTGGGCCAGAAGCTTCGCCCACAGCCTCGAGGCGCAGGTCGGCGAGGAAGGGATCGCCGTCTCCGTCGTGAACCCGACGGAGGTACGCTCGGAGTTCGGTGACGGCTCCCGGATGAAAGAACGGTACGGTCCCGAGGAGGCCAGCGATCCGGGCGATATCGCCGAGGCGATCGTGTTCGCGGCCACCCGCGAGCAACCGAACACCGTCAGCGAACTGGACCTCTATCGCCCGGACAAGTTCAGCGGCTTCTGATACGGCCGGCTGTCTCCTTGCCGGTTCGGTTGGTTCCCGAACGGAAAAGATCGGCGGGACCTACAGCCGCGCCAGCAGCACGTCCGGGTTTTCGATTCCCTCGATGACGTACTCCATGAACTCCGTGGCGGTCACGCCGTCGATGAGCCGGTGATCGTACGACAGCGTCAGCGAGACCGTCTTTTTGACTTCCGTCTCGGTGTCGCTCACCGCGACCGCCTCGTTTTTGATCCGTCCGACCCCCATGATCGCCGCTTCCGGGTGGCGGATGATGGGCGTTCCGAACGTCCCGTGTTCGCTGTGACCGCCCGTGTTCGTGATGGTGAACGTGCCGCCCCGCAGTTCCTCGGGGTCGATCGACCGCTCGCGGGTCCGTTCGACCACGTCGGCCAGTTCGGTTCCCAGTTCGGCGATCGATTTCCCATCGACGTCGTCGATGACCGGCACCATCAGTCCCGCCTCGGTGTGGGTCGCGATACCGAGGTTGTAGTAGTGTTTCTCGACGACCTCGTCGGACACGTCGTCGATGCTCGCGTTGATCTCCGGGAACTCCTCGAGCGCGGGGACGACGGCCTTCATCAACAGCGTCGTGTACGTCACCGGCGCGTCGATCGCCTCGTCGAGCCGCTCTTTGAGCGCGACGAGTTCGTCGGCTTCGGCCTTGAACCCGGAGGTCACGTGGGGGATCTTCCGTTTCGACTCGACCATGTTGTCGGCGATCGTCCTGCGTAGCCCCTTGAGCGGCCGGCGGACGACCGCGCCGTGTTCGTCGTACTCGGCGCCGTCGGCCGTGGATGGTTCCTGTGCTGTCTCGACCCGTGTCGTCGCCGTCTCCGGCTCCGGCTCCCCGCCGGGAGCGGCATCCTCGTCCGGTTCCGTTCCGTCCTCGAGATACGCGTCGATATCGGCTCTGAGCACCCGACCTTCGGGACCGGAGCCCTCGACGGCGGCCAGATCGACGCCCTGCTCGCGGGCGTAGCGTCTGGTACTCGGGGCCGCGAACGTCCGCCCGTCGTCCGCCGTTGACGGGTCGGTCGATGCGGCCGGTTCGGCCGGCTCGGCGTCCGCTTCGGTGGAACCGTCGGCCGGAGCCTCGGGCTCTTCCGGCTCTGTGTCGGCGGCGTCGGCGGCCGCCGTCCGATCGGTCGGCGGGTTCGCGGTCGCAAAGACCGCGATGACGTCGCCGACAGCGACGACCTCCCCCGGGGCGGCCCGCAGTTCGAGCACTTCACCGGAACAGGGGACCGGGATGTCGACGAGCGCCTTGTCCGTCTCGACCTCACAGAGCACGTCGTCGGCTTCGACCTCCTCGCCTTCCTCGACGTGCCAGACGCTAAGTTCGGCCTCAGTCAGCCCCTCGCCGGGGTCGGGCATCCGGAATTCGAACCGCTGGCGTTGGCTCTCAGAACTCATAGTTCATCACCGCCTCAATGGCATACTGTGCACGCTCGGGGTCGGGCAGGTACGCCTCCTCGATCTGGTTGCCGGGGAAGTGGACGTCGTAGCCCGTGGCGCGCTGGACCGGCGCGTGCAACCGGTCGAACGCGTACTCGTTTATTACCGCGGTCAGTTCCGCCCCCAGCCCGAGGGTCCGTCTCGCCTCGTGGAAGACGACACAGCGGCCGGTCTTTTTGACCGACTCCAGGACCGTCTCGATATCGAGCGGGGAAAGCGTCCGGAGGTCGATGATCTCGACGTCTGCGTCGACCCGGTCGGCGGCGGTCTCGGCGTGTCGAACCATCGCGCCCCAGGAGATGAGCGTCAGATCCTCACCCGTGCGGGCGATCCGGGCCTCGTCGAGCGGGAGCGTGTACTCCTCTTCGGGGACCGGTTCGCGGTGGGTCCGATAGAGCTTCTTGTGCTCCATGAACACCACCGGATCGTCGTGACGGATACTCGCCGCGAGCAGTCCCTTCGCCTCCCGCGGCCCGCTCGGGTAGACGACGCGGACGCCGGGGGTGTGTACCAGGAACGTCTCCGTCGATTCGGAGTGGTACTCGCTGGCCTTGATCCCGCCGCCACAGACCATCCGGACCGTCATCGGCACGTCGAACGCCCCGCCGGACCGCTCGTGCATCTTCACCAGCGTGTACATGAACTGCCCGAAAGCGGGGTAGAAAAAGCCCATGAACTGGATCTCCGGGACGATCCGCTCGCCGCGCATCGCCATACCGACGGCGGTTCCGAGCAGCCCGTTTTCCGACAGCGGCGTGTCGATGACCCGATCGCCGCCGAACTCGTCGTAGAGCCCTTCCGTCGTCCGGTAGACGCCGCCGATCGGGCCGATGTCGTAGCCCATGAGCCGGACCGACGCGTCGTTGCGCATCTCGTCAGCGAGCGTCCGGTTGATCGTCTCGACGAGGTTCCGCTCGGTCGTCTCGCCGTCGGTCGTGCGTGTGTCGTTCATTCGAACCCCTCCCCGGTCCAGTCGACGAACGGGTTCTTTCCGTCGAGTTCCCGCTGGAGTTCGGCGCGCTGGTGGCGCTCCTTCCAGGAGGTCCCCCGGAGGTGGTTCTCGAACATCAGTTCCGGGGAGGACGTCGGCACGTCGCGGGCGATCTCGACGGCCTCGTCGATCCGTTCGTCGATCGCGTCCTCCATCGCGTCGATCGTATCCGCGTCGATGACGCCCTCCTCGAGCAGGTACGCCTCGAACCGGTCGATCGGATCGCGTTCGAGCCAGTACTCCCGCTGCTCTTCGTCCCGGTAGACGCTCGGCTCGTCGGCGGTGTTGTGCTCGACGATGCGGTAGGTCACACACTCGATGAAGGTCGGCCCGCCGCCGTTGCGGGCGCGATCGACGGCCTCCTTGGCTTTCTCGTAGACGGCGAAGATGTCGTTGCCGTCGACGCGCTCGTTGGGGATCCCGTAGGCGTCGCCCTTCTGGGCGAACGTCTCGGAGGCCGTCTGCCGGTGGGCGGGGACCGAGATCGCCCACTGGTTGTTCTGACAGACGAACACCGCGGGCACGTCGAAGACGCCCGCGAAGTTGAGCGCCTCGTGGAAGTCACCCTCGCTCGTCGAACCGTCGCCGACGAACGTCAGCGAGACCGTATCCCGCCCGTTCAGCTTGTCGGCCAGCGCCGACCCGACCGTGTTCGGGAGGTTCGAGCCGAGCGGCACGTAGATCGGCGAGAAGTTCACGTCCGGCTCCTCGAGGTCGTCCGGCAGGTGCTCGTCGATCGTCTCCGGCTCGGCACCCATCAGCCCGACCAGCTGTCGTTCCAGGGGCACGTTCCAGTAAACGAGGCCGGACCGTTGCCGGTACAGCGGGAGACACCAGTCGCCGGGCTCGAGCGCGGCGGCGGCCCCGAGCGGCGTCGCCTCCTCGCCACGGCACCGCGAGATGATGCTGACCTCCCCCGCCCGCTGGAGTTTGAGAGCCTTGTCCTCGAACCGTTTCGTGAGCTTCATCGTCCGGTAGAGCTCTCTGAGTTCGCCCTCCTCGAGCCCCGGCGGTTCGTTCACGAGGGTCCCGTCGGGCGCCAACACCCGGTAGAAATCCTCTGCCGGCTTCTGTTCGGACCAGAGTGCCATATCGTCCCGCACAAGATTTCGAGGAAACTTAAAACATCCCATTATCCGTCCCCCCGAATTTCGCCCGGGGGCTCGGGGATCCAGTTCCGCTTCGAGGCGGGGCGATCGGCCCCAGGTCGGTGGATAACCGGTCCCGGCGTCCGAGAAGAGTTTATATAACGACGGACACAATCGGGGCTATGACAGGAGATATCACGGAGGCCGAACTGTGTGACAGGTACGGGGAGCTGTACACCGGGCTCGTGGCCGACATACTCGACGACCACGGGTACGAAGACCAGACTCTCCACGGTATCGATCCGCTGGATCGGGGGATGCGGGCCGCCGGGATCGCCCATCCCGCCGTCGGACGGGCCAACCGGAGCGTCGATCCCGACGAGCAAGCCTACCGGTTCCTGCGGATGATCGAAGAGACGCCCGCGGACTCGATGCTGCTTTTGGACGCGAACGACGCCGTCGCCTCTCACATCGGCGAGTTGACGACGACGGCCCTGCACAACAACGGCTGTCGGGGCGCGGTGATCAAGGGGGCCGTCCGGGACACCGAGTTCATCGTCGAACAGGGGTTCCCGGTCTTTACCGACCGTCGATCCCCGCTCGATGCCCTCCCCAGGTGGGAACTCGTCGAGTGGGGCGAGACGGCCGTCGTCGGGGGCGTGACGGTTTCGCCCGGCGACGTCGTCCTGGCGGACGCCGACGGCGTCGTCGTCGTTCCGGAAGGGGTCAAAAGCGAGGTGCTCGCCGACGCCGAGACGGAACGGGACACGGAATCGGAGATGAGGACGGCCATCGAGGAGGGGATGTCACCCGTCGACGCCTACGAGGAGTACGGCACGTTCTGAGCCGGGATACCGACACGGCGGCAACCCGATACCAAATATTGATGTCGGTCCGTCCGAGAGCGGTAGGTAGGATCGTCCCCACGATACCGATTATCGATGAAAGCGATAGTTCAAACGGGCGAACGGAGCGTCGAGGTACAGCAGCGAGAGCGACCGACCGTCGGGCCGAACCAGGTGCTGATCGAGGTTCACAGCGCCGGCGTCTGCGGGAGTGACGCCCACGCCTACACCTGCGAGGAGGGATACGAGTGGATCCCGATCCCCCGGATCATGGGCCACGAGTACGCCGGGACCGTCGTGGAGGTCGGCGCCGATGTCACCGAGTTTTCCGAAGGCGACCACGTACTCGAGGAGCCGGTCCGAAGCTGTGGGACCTGCTTCCAGTGCAAGAACGAACAATCGAACGTCTGTCAGAACTTCTCCATCAGGGGGATGCACCGGGACGGCGCCTACACCGAGTACGTCGCCGTCGACGAGCCGTCCGTCCACCGGCTCCCCGATACGGTCCCGCTCGAGGAGGCCGCGATCGCCGAGCCGACGAGCGTCGCGGCCCGGGCGGTGTTCGCCCAGTCGTCGGTGAGCCCGGGCGACAACGTGCTCGTCGAGGGGCCCGGGCCGATCGGCGTCCTCTCTGCGGTCGTCGCCGATTCGGCGGGGGCGAACGTTCTCGTCTCCGGTCTGGGAAAGGACAGCGAATACCGGCTCCCGATGCTCGAAGGGATGGACATCGAGACGGTGGACATCGAGGCCGACCCGCTTGACGACCGGACCGAGTCGTTCACCGACGGGGTCGGGTTCGACGTCGTCTTCGATACGACCGGACACCGGACCGGCGTCGAGGTCGCAGTCGAGCAGGTCCGCAAGGGCGGTGAGGTCGTCGTCGTCGGCCTCCCGGGCGGGTCGAGCGATCTGTTCATGACGCCCGTCGTCCGCGGGGAGATCACGGTCGGCACGTCGTACGGGTCGAAATGGAAGGACTTCGAGCGGGCGATCCGGCTGATGGAGAGCGGGGCGATCGACGTCGACCCGATCGTCGACTACTCCTACAACGTCGACGATCCCACGGCGGCGTTCGAGTCGTTCCTCCGGTCGGAGACCTGCAAGCCCCTCTTTACGTTCGCGTGAAGCAGCGGTAACGGACGTCTATCGGATTTTACGAGCCTTCGAGAACTGCGGGGGTTCGCGGCGCTTCGGAACAATTAATGTATACCCTCCGTATTCGCCCATATATGAATACCCGGGACGCACTGGCGCCCGTTCTCGACACCGGCGTGGTGGCGATCGCGAGGGGCGTCGGAGCGGATTCCATTCTCGATGTCGTCGACGCGCTCGTCGCCGGCGGGATCCGAGCCTGTGAGGTCACCGCCGATTCGCCCGCGGCACTGGAATCGATCGAACGCATCGCCGCCGCGTTCGGCGAGGAGGTAACCGTCGGCGCCGGGACCGTCCTCGACGCGGAGACGGCCCGCGCGTGCCAGCGTGCCGGGGCCGAGTTCCTCGTGACCCCGACGGTAGAGACCGACGTGATCCGGACCGGGAACCGGCACGGGACGCCGACGATCCCGGGCGTCATGACCCCGACGGAGGCGCTCACCGCGACCGAGGCCGGCGCCGACATGTGCAAGCTCTTTCCGGCCTCGACGCTCGGTCCGTCCCACGTGAGCGCGATCGGAGGGCCGCTCGGGCAGATCCCGCTGGTTCCGACCGGCGGCGTCACCCCCGACAACGCGGCCGCGTTCTTCGAAAGCGGGGCGGCCGCCGTCGGCGTCGGGAGCGCGCTCGTCGACGCTGACGCCGTCGCGAACGGCGAGTACGACCGCCTGACCGAGACGGCGACACGACTGATCGACATCGCGGAAACCGCCCGGTAACATGTCGGATCTCGTGACATTCGGCGAGACGATGCTCCGGCTGAGCACGCCGGTCGGCGAGCGGCTGGAGACGGCCCGGGAACTGGATCTCCGGATCGGGGGCGCCGAGAGCAACGTTGCCGTCGCCGCCGCCCGCCTCGGGACGGACGCCACGTGGCTCTCGAAGCTCCCGGACTCGCCGCTGGGGCGGCGGGTCACCGGCGAGTTGCGGTCCCATGGGGTCGACCCGGAGATCCACTGGGCCGACTCGGACCGACAGGGCCTTTATTTCATCGAGCGAGCCTCGCCCCCGCGGGAGACGAACGTCGTCTACGATCGGTCGGATGCGGCGATCACGACGGCTCGGCCGGACGATTTCGATCGATCGGCTGTAACGGACGCGTCGGTCTTTTTTACCTGTGGCATCACACCCGCACTCTCCGATCGCCTCGCTGAGACGACAGACGAGCTGTTGCGGACGGCGCAAAAGGCCGGGACGACTACCGCCTTCGATATCAACTACCGGTCGAAGCTCTGGTCGCCCCCGGAAGCACGCGAACAGTTGAGCGGGCTGTTCCCGGCGATCGACGTACTCGTCGCGGCCGAGCGGGACATCCGGACGATCTTCGGCTACGACGGGCGACCGAACGATATCGCGACAGCCCTCAACAGCGATTTCGGTTTCCGGACGGTCATCGTCACGCGCGGCAAAGAGGGGGCGATCGCACGGCACGACGGGCGCCTGTTCGAGCAGCCAGCCTTCGAGACGGAAACGGTCGACTCGGTCGGCACGGGCGATGCCTTCGTCGGCGGGTTCCTCTCGAAGCGCATCGACGGTGCCGCCGTGCCGGAGGCGCTCGAATACGGGGCGGCGACCGCCGCGCTGAAACAGACGGTCGAGGGCGATCTGGCCGTCGTCACGCCGTCCGACGTGGAGAAACTGGTCGACCCCGAGGGATCCGGCTCCGGCATCCAGCGGTAGCCGCCCGGCGGGATCGAACCGACTCCGGAGCCGAACGATTGATACGGGTAGAATTGTTTTATATTGTATGGAATGTACAATAAAGAGGCGCGTCGACGGTGACTTCGAGGCGGTCGTCGACGAAGCCGGGGCTGCGGCGGAAGCCTGAGCGAGCCGTATCTCGAACAACCGTCGACGCTGTAGGCGATGGAACGCCGCAGTTCCGGCGGCGAAAGGAAAACGACAAAAGCCGAGATGTCGTAGTCGGAGTTATGGGACGAGTCGACCCAACCCCGATCGCGGCCGTGACGGTAACGTCACGACCCACGGGAGCCCGCGACTCGTTGCCCCGCCGACGGCGGCGGGTGTCACAGAAGCGCCGTTCCCGCGGCGAAGCCGATCCGACCTGTTTTTCCTCTGGGTTTGCCACCGGTTGTCGGTGTCGGTGTCGATGAACTGATCCGACGACGGCGGTGACGGAACCGGACAGCGAACGCCCGACAACACGACCCAGAGACATGACCACGACCCACGACCCACACGAATCGATCCTCGGAACGATCGGCGACACGCCGCTGGTCGAACTCCACGACACGCCGGCGAACGTCTCCGTGTACGCGAAACTCGAGACGTTCAACCCCGGCGGGAGCGTGAAGGACCGCATCGGCAAGTACATCCTCGAACGGCTGCTGGAACGCGGCGACCTCCCGCCCGGCGGCACGGTCGTCGAGCCGACGGCCGGCAACACCGGGATCGGGATGGCGCTGGCCGCCACCCGGCTGGATCTGGAGGCCGTCTTCGTCGTTCCCCGCGGATTCAGCGAGGAGAAGGAGCGACTGATGGCCGCTCTCGGGGGCGAGATCGTCCACGTGCCGGGCGAGGCGGGGATGGCCGGCGCGCTCGAGACGGCCGAAGCGATCGCCGACCGGCGGGCGGACGCCGTCGTGCCACAGCAGTTCGCGACGCCGCTGAACGCCGAGACACACGCCGAAACCACGGGGCCGGAGATACTCGAGGCGCTGGACAGTCGCGTCGGGGCCGTCGTCGCGGGCGTCGGCTCCGGCGGCACCCTCGTGGGGATCGCCCGCACCGTGCGCGAACGCGTCCCCGGGGCCCGGATCGTCGCCGTCGAACCCGACGGCTCGACGTACGGCGAACGGCTCGGCGAAGAGCGGACGGAGGCGCCCTACAAGACGGAGGGGATCGGAACGCACGATCCGGCGTTCGCCGAGGTGTTCGATCCCGACACAGTGGACGACATCGTGACAGTGAGCGACCGCGACACCCACGGGGAGGTGACCCGGCTCGCCTCGGCTGAGGGCCACCTCGTCGGTTCCAGCTCCGGCGCCGCGAGCGTCGCGGCCCGCCGGGTCGCCGAATCGATCGCGGCGGGCGAACTCGAGGTCCCCCACGAGACCGTCGTGACCGTCTTTCCGGACTCGAGCGAGCGGTACCTCTCGAAGAACGTCTACGGCTCCTTCGAGCAGTGGGAGGGGAAAGCATGACCGCCGAAGAGGGGCCGGCCGACGACCGCGCGGACGCCGAGGGCGCCTTCGATACCAGGGCGATCCACGCCGGGCAGGCACCCGATCCCGAGACCGGCGCCGTCATGACGCCGATCTACGCCTCCTCGACGTTCGCACAGGACCGCCCCGGGGAGCATCGCGGCTACGAGTACTCCCGGACCGGGAACCCGACGCGGACGGCCCTGGAGGCGAACCTCGCGAGCCTCGAGGGCGGCGCCCACGGCCGGGCGTTCGCCAGCGGCATGGCCGCGATCAACACCGTGTTGAACCTGCTGGAGGCGGGCGATCACGTCGTCGTCGGTGAGGACGTCTACGGCGGCACCCATCGGCTGTTCACCCAGGTGTACGAGGCGTACGATCTCGCCTTCGAGTTCGTCGACCCGACCGACGCCGACGCCGTCGCGGACGCGCTCGCCCCGGAGACGGAACTCGTCTGGATCGAGACGCCGACGAACCCGCTGTTGCAGGTCGTCGATATCGGCGCGATCGCCGAACTGATCGGCGATCGGGAGATCCTCTTTGCTGTCGACAACACGTTCGCGACGCCGTACCTCCAGCGGCCCCTGAAATGGGGCGCGGACATCGTCGCCCACTCGCTGACGAAGTATCTCGGCGGTCACTCGGATCTCGTCGGCGGCGCGCTCGTCACGGACGATCCCGAGCTAGACGAACGGCTTGGGTTCTACCAGAACAGCGTCGGGGCGACGCCGGACCCGTTCACCGCCTTTCTCGCGCTGCGGGGCATCAAGACCCTCCCCGTGCGGATGGACCGGCACTGTGAGAACGCCCGAACGCTCGCCGAGTGGCTGGCGGGCCACCCCGACATCGCCCGCGTCTACTACCCCGGACTGGAGACCCACCCCGGCCACGCGGTGGCCACAGCGCAGATGGACGACTTCGGCGGCATGGTGAGCTTCGAGGTGGACGGCTCGCTGGAGGCGACCCGAACCCTCGTCTCCAGTACCGAGGTGCTCACGCTGGCCGAGAGCCTCGGGGGCGTCGAGAGCCTCATCGAACAGCCGGCGACGATGACCCACGGGGCGATCCCGCGGGAAGAGCGGCTGGCGACCGGGGTCACCGACGGGCTCGTCCGGGCAAGCGTCGGGCTCGAGGAAGTCGGTGACCTGCGCGAGGACCTCCAGCAGGCACTCGAGACGGCGCTGGAGGGATAAGACGGCCGCCTTACGGAAGTACAAGGAGAAAGCCCCGTGCTTTAGCGCTGTCTCTTACCCACAAATCGGGTCGGTGCCGAGATCAATGCGTTCAACCGAACATCCCAATACCTACGGATGGAACTCCTCTATGTGGCGATTTCCGATTTCGTTCACCCGCATTCAGTAACCCCCTACCGCCGATATCACCGCCCGAATCGCTCCACATCTCGATTTTCTGATTGCAGATCGGGATCAAAAGCGTCTGAAGCGTCCGTTTGGAGCTCAGTGAACTTATGGGTAAGAGACAGCCCTTTAGCGCGGGGAGGATGTCAACGCAGCCGGCCCAGCAGTTCGTAATCGCGGTCGGGCGTGTACCGGCGAAAGAGGAGGCTGTTCGTCAGCACCGAGACGCTCGAGAAGGCCATCGCGGCGGCGGCCAACACCGGCTGGAGCAGCCCCAGCGAGGCCAGCGGGATCATCAGGGTGTTGTACCCGAGCGCCCACGCCAGGTTCTGTCTGATCTTCCGCAGCGTCGCATCCGAGATTCGGATCGCCTTCACGACGTCGAGGGGGTCGTCCCGCATCAGCGTCACGTCGGCGGCCTCGATCGCGACGTCCGTCCCCGAACCGATGGCGGTGCCGACGTACGCGACGGCCAGCGCCGGCGCGTCGTTGACGCCGTCGCCGACCATCATCGCCTGCCGGCCCCCCGACTGGATCCGTTCTACGGCCTCGGATTTGTCCTCGGGGAGGACCTCGCTTCGGACGTTTTCGGGGTCGATCCCGACCCGCTCTGCGACCGCGCGGGCGGTCCGCTCGTTGTCGCCGGTGAGCATCATCACCTCGAGCTCCCGCTCCCGGAGGGCCGTCACGGCGCGTTTCGCGCTCTCTTTGACCGTGTCGGCGTCCGCGACGACGCCGAGGAGTTCGCCGCCCGATGTGCCGGCGGGCACGCGGCCGACGAGCATCGCCGTCTTGCCCTCGCTTTCGAGCCGTTCCATCGTTTCCGCGGCGGGTGAGGGGTCGATCCCCTCGTTGCCCAACAGCGTGCGGTTCCCGACGAGGATCTCGCTTCCCTCGACCGTCGCCCGAACCCCCTGTCCCGGGACGTTCTCGAAGGCCTCGGGGTCGGGCACGTCCAGCCCGCGCTCCTCGGCAGCCTCGACGATTGCCCTCGCGAGGGGGTGTTCGCTGCCGCGTTCGGCGCTCGAGGCGAGCCGGAGGACCTCGTCCGTGGAGGGCCGCTTTCGGGCGGTGAGTTCGCCACCGTCGGGGGCCGGCGTTCCGCCGTCGGGGATCGGCTCGCCGTCCGGGTCGAATACGACCACGTCGGTCAACTCCATCTCGCCCTCGGTGAGCGTCCCCGTCTTGTCGAAGACGACGGTGTCGACGTCCTTCGCCCGTTCGAGGATGTCACCGCCTTTGAACAGGACGCCGTTGCGGGCGCCGATCGTCGTCCCGACCATCGTCGCGGCGGGCGTCGCAAGCCCGAGCGCACAGGGACAGGCGATCAACACCGCCGAGGCGAAGACGACGATCGAGAACTCGAACACCGAGACCCCCCCGCCGGCCGGTGCCGGGCCGCCGGCGACCGGGCCCCAAAGCGGTAGCGAGTTCACGAACCCGGCCAGCGCGTCGGGGAAAGAAGACCAGACCAGCCCCCAAAACAGCGCGTTGACGATGACCGCCGGGACGAAGTACGCGGAGATGCGGTCGGCGACGTTCTGGATGTCGGGCTGGCGGGACTGGGCTTGCTTGACCGTCCGGACGATTCCCTGCAGCGCCGTATCCGATCCGACCTTCGTCGCCTCGACGACGAGGACGCCGTTCTCGTTGATCGTCGAGCCGATCACCTCGTCGCCATCCGACTTTTCGACCGGGACGGACTCGCCGGTGACCATCGACTCGTCGACCGCGCTTTGGCCGTCGACGACGACCCCGTCGGTTGGTATCTTCTCGCCGGGGCGGACCTTCATTCGGTCCCCGACCGCGACGTCATCGAGGGCGACCTCCCGTTCGGTCCCGTCGCCGTCGACGAGCGTCGCCGTCTCGGCTTCCATCTCCAGCAGTTTCCGGAGCGCCTCGCCGGCCTGCCCTTTCGATCGGGCCTCCAGATAGTTGCCCAGCGTAATGAAAACGAGGATGAACGCGGCCGTATCGAAGTAGACGTCGCCCGCGATTGCCCCCCCAAGGACTGCGATCGAGTAGAGGTAGGCGGTCGAAGAGCCCAGCGCGATGAGGACGTCCATGTTGGCGCGGCCGTTCGTGACCAGGGCCTTGTAGGAGTTCTTATAGAAGGGCCACCCGAGGACGGCCTGTACCGGCGTCGCGAGCAGGAACTGGACCCACCCGAACCGGACGCCGAAGACCGTCTCGGGGACGATCTCGCCGCCGAGGAGGAGGTGATCGAGCATAAATAAAAGCAGCGGCGCCGAGAGCGCGGCCCCGAACAGCGTCAACCGGAGCTGTCTGCGGATCTCGGCCCGTCTGGCGTCGTCGCGGGCGTCCCCGGCACCGCCACCGCCATCGGCGTCGGCGTCGGCGTCGGCGCCGTCCTCGCGGATCGGCGAGTAGCCGGCGTCCTCGATCGCCTCATAGACGTCCTCGATCGACGCCTCCGCGGGATTGTAGGTGACCTGTGCCTCGTCGGTCGCGTAGTTCACCTCCGCCCCGAGAACGCCCGGCGTCCCCTCGAGCGCGGTCGCGTTGGCTTCGGCGCAGTTCGCACACGTCATATCGGAGATACCGACCGTCACCGTCTCGGAAACCGCGCCGTATCCCGCATCGTCGATCGCGTCATAGAGGTCCCCGAGCGAGACCGTCTCGGGGTCGTACTCGACAGTCCCCTCGTCGGTGGCGTAGTTGGCGGACGCCGAGGCGACGCCGTCAAGAGACTCCAGTGTGTCCTGAACCGTCGTCGAACAGTTGGCACAGGACATCCCCGTGATGTCGAGTTGTGTCCTTCGGGTCGCCATTAGTGTCGTATACTACGGCCGCCACCTTTAGGACGTTTTCTGCTTCGAGATGCCGGGTTCGGCGCGCGTGACGCTTCGGGTTCCAAAGCCGTCGACCCGGGATCGGACAGCGTCGAAAGCCGCCCGCCCGAGACCGAGCTACGCTCGTTCCTCCAGCCGGCGGTACCGGTCCTCGAACCGGGAGAGACAGGACGGACAACAGAAGTGATACAGTTCGCCGTCGATCCGGGCCGTCTCGCCCTCGCTGTCGACCGTGTTGCCGCACTCGGCGCAGGCCAAAGCGAACTCGACGCCGTCGACCGAGGGCGTCCACTCGACGTCGTCGACCAGCGTGACGGTGTAGTCGGCGGTTTCGATCCCCTCGAAACGGGTCTCGATCCACTGCCGGACGTTCCGGGCCTCAAGGCGGGCATAAAACAGAAGCCCGCCGTCGGCGGTCACGAACACGTGTTCGACGCCGTCGGTATCCCGGACGCGCTCGCGGGCGGGTTCCAGCGATCCGGTCGGCAGTTCTACCCGAACCAACACCGGAACGCCCGCCCGTAGCTGTGCCCGGTCGACCTCGATCGTGAAGCCCTCGATGATCCCCGCCTCCCGGAGCCGTTCGACCCGATCGGAGACGGCCGGGCCCGAGAGACCCACCACATCGCCGATCTCGCTGAACGGGCGACGGGCGTTCTCGGCCAGAAGCGAGAGGATCTCCATGTCGGTCTCGTCGAGATCGCGCATACCCGGGGTAGTCGCTCCGGATACAATACTGTTCGCCCGGATATACTTCAGAGAAATCGGCTTCGGTCGGGACGTGACTTTGGAATCGAAGGGGAAAACGACAAAGAGCCGTGGCGAGTAGCTCCGATCGCGATGAGTCGGACAATAACCGTCGAAGGGATGAGTTGCGAACACTGCGAGCGGACCGTCGAGGAAGCGCTCGAGGACGTCGACGGCGTCGCCCGGGCGAGGGCTGATCGGGCCGCAGGCGAGGTGAAGATCGAGGGCGCCGCCGATCCGGATCGGCTCGTGGCGGCCGTCGAAGACACCGGGTACGGCGCGTCGGTGCCGGCGTAGATATCCCCGGCCGAAGCGTTAACCACCGGGAAGCCCTACACGACGTATGGCCGAACTGTTCGGGCTGTCGGTGCCGTTCCTGCTCGTGCTGATCGGGGCAGCGCTGATGGTCATGGAGGCGTTCGCCCCCGGCGCACACTTCATCGTCGTCGGTATCGCCCTGCTGGCGGCGGGGCTGGCCGGCCTGCTCGTCGGGCCGCTTTTGCCGGCAGCGGCGCTGCCGCTCGTGTTGGCGGCGATCGTCCTCGTTGCCGGCGGGACGGCGCTGTACGGCTACCGGCAGTTCGACTTCTACGGCGGGAAGGGAAGCGGGAAGACGAGCGATTCGGCCTCACTGCAGGGCAAAACCGGCCGCGTCACTCGCCACGTCACGAAGGGCGACGGCGAGGTGAAACTCGAGAGCGGCGGCTTCAACCCCTATTATCAGGCCCGGGCGCTCGACGGCGAGATTGCGGAGGGCGAGGAGGTCATGGTCGTCGATCCCGGCGGCGGCAACGTCCTCACCGTCGAGTCGGTCTCGGCGTTCGAGGACGGCATCGACCGGGAACTCGCCGCCGACCGGAACCGACGCGGGGAGGATCGCGAGGAGCGCGACCGGGACGGCGAGACCGAGCCGGCCTGATCAGCCGAGCCGCTCTTCGCACTCCTCGGCCGCCATCGACTCGGCGGTGACGCCGCCCGGTTCCTGCGCCAAGAGCGCGACTGCGGCGTCGTCCATCACGTCCGGATCGCGGATGGATTCACGTTCGTCCTCGGGGAGGTGATCCCAGAACTTCGTCTCGACGCGGCCGCCGGGATCGAGGCCGTTGACGTTGATCTCGGGTTCGAGTTCGTACGCAAGCGTCCTCGTGAACCCCTCGAGGGCCCACTTCGAGGCGACGTAGGGGCCCCACCCGGCCGAGCCGCGGCGGCCCAGCCCCGAAGAGATGTTGACGACGTTGCCGGCCGACATCTCGGGGACGGCGTGTTTCGAACACAGGAAGGGGCCGGTGGCGTTGACCTCCATGATGAGTCGCCAGTCCTCGGCGTCGATCCCGGTGACCTCACGGCGTTCGTCATAGAGGCTCAAAAGCCCGATGGCAGCGTTGTTGACGAGCCCGGTGAGGTCGCCGTACTCCTCGACGGTCGCCTCGATGAGCGCCTCGACGGCCGCCTCGTCGGTCACGTCGGCGGGGACGACCAGCGTCTCTCCGGCGGTCTCGGCGGCGACCGCCTCGAGGTCGGCCTCGCTTCTGGCCGACAGCACCGTGTTCGCGCCCTCGCGGGCGAACCGCTTTGCCATCGACGCCCCGAGCCCGCGGCTCGCGCCCGTGACGATCACCGTCTCGTCGTCGAGTTGTCCCATATCCGTGGCTCGATGCCGGGAGACAAAAACCCGCCGGACGATACGGTTTTGTCGCCGGCATCCCTCGGGAAGGGTATGACACGGACGGCAATCATCGCCGGCGTCGGTCCCGGGCTTGGCGAGTCGATCGCCCGACGGTTCATCAAGGAAGGCTGTCGGGTCGGGCTCTTCGCCCGCTCGGAGGACTACCTCGCGGAACTGTCGGCCGAACTGGGCGAGAACGCCCTCCCGATCCCGACGGACATCACCGACCCGGACGCGGTCGCGGCCGGTTTCGAGGCCGTCCGGGAGGCGTTCGGGCCGGTCGACGTCCTCGTCAACCACGCGAGCGGCGGCGCCTGGAAGGGCCTCCGGGAGATCTCGCCGGCAGCCTTCGAGGAGGCCTGGCGCGTCTCGGCCTACGGCGGGCTGTTGTGCTCGCAGGCGGCCGTCCCCGACATGCCCGATGGCGACGGCGGGACCGTCATCTTCACCGGCGCGACCTCCGCGATCCGGGGGCGCGACGGGGCCGTCGGATTCAGCGCCGCGAAGTTCGCCGTCCGGGGGTTGGCCGAGTCGATGGCCAGGGAACTCGGCCCCGAGGGGATCCACGTCGCCCACGTCGTCATCGACGGGGGGATACTGCCACCCGGAGGCGCGACCGGAACCGACCGCGACACCGAAGAATTCCTCGATCCCGACGCGATCGCCGACTCCTACTGGCATCTCGTGACGCAGGACCGGTCCGCCTGGACGCTGGAGTTGGACCTCCGGCCGCACGTCGAAGAGTTCTAGACGGGCATCGACCGCCCGGACGATCCCCAAAAGTAATACTCGCCGCTCGATACCGGACGGACATGCGAGAGCGTCGGCGGGTACTCGGTGTGACGGCTGCCGCGCTGTTTTTTTCCGTGCTGGTTTGGTTCAACTACTCGGCAGTGCTGCCGTTGGTCGTCGAGGAGTGGGGGCTCTCGGGCACCCAGGCGGGGATCGTCTTCGGGGCGTTCCAGGCCGGCTATCTCGTGGCGATCGTTCCGGCGGGGTGGCTCGCAGACCGGTACTCGCCGCGCTGGGTGATCGCCGTCGGCGCGACCGGAACCGGGGTGCCGAGCCTGCTGTTTGCGGGCTTCGCGGAGGGATTTCTCCGCGGGACGGTCCTGCGGTTCCTCTCGGGGCTCTTCATGGCCGGCGTCTACGTGCCGGGGATGCGGTTCGTCAGCGACTGGTTCCCCGAGTCGGTCAGAGGGCGGGCGCTGGGGATCTACATCGGGACGTTCTCGGTCGGGTCGGGGCTGTCGTTCGTCTTCGCCACAGCCGTCGCCGACGTGGTCGACTGGCGGCTGGCCGTCGGCGTCACCAGCGTCGGCGCGCTGTTCGTCGCGCCGCCGATGCTCGCGTTGACCCGCGATCACCCCGAACGGTCGGGGAGGGAAGGCGAGGCGTTCGATCTCTCGGTTCTCCGCAACCGCGAGTACCTGTATGCGGTCAGTATCTACTCGTGGCACAACTGGGAGCTGTTCGGGGTTCGCAACTGGCTTTTGGCCTTCCTCGTGGCGGCACCCGCCTTCGCCGCGACCGGATCGGGGCTGCTCCCGGGGTTCGTCGTCGGGCTGATGATCGTCATGGGGGGCGTGGGGAACGTGGCCGGCGGCTGGCTGAGCGATCGCATCGGCCGCCCCCGAACGATCGGGATCGGGCTGGCCGCAAGCGCCTCGTTGAGCGCAGTGTTCGGTCTGCTCGGCGGGCTCTCGATCGCGGCGCTTTTCGGGATCGTGCTGATCTACGGCGTCGCCATCACGATGGACAGCGCGCCGACCTCGACGATGGTGACCGAGGTCGTCGACGAGAGCCACGTCGGGACCGCCCTGTCGCTGCAGTCGCTCGTGGGGTTCACGACGACCGTCGTCTCGCCGGTCGTCTTCGGCCTCGCGTTGGACCGGGCGGGATATTCCGCCGCCTTCCCGACGCTCGCCGTGGGGGCGTTGCTCGGGCTCCTCTCGGTCGGCGCACTCGTCCGGCTCCGACGCGGGTGACAGACAGCGTGCCTACGTCCCCTCGACCAGCCGGCGCAGGTGCTCCGGCGGGACCGCCCCGCGGGCGGCGTGGCCGTCGTAGACGAACGTCGGGACGCCGGAAACCCCCGCCTGCCTCGCCGCCGCGAAGTCCTCCCGGAGCCGCTCGCGGTTGGTCCCGCTTTCGATCGCCACGCGGACCTCCTCGCCGTCGAGTCCGACGTCGTCGGCGAGGCCGGCCAGCACGTCGGGATCGCCGATGTCACGGCCCTCGATCCACAGCGCCTCGAAGACGGCCTCGTCGAAGGCGAGCCACGCCTCCGGGTACTCCGCGTCAACGTAGGCGGCCGCGACCTGTGTATCGAAGGAATCGACCTCGGGCGTCCCATCGATCCCCAGCATCCCCTCCGCGCCGTACTCGTCTTTGAGCCGCGTGACGTTCTCTTTGACCTCCTCGTAGTACGCCTCGTCCTTGCCGTCGTCGACCGAGTGATCGATCTCCCCGTCGGGACCCCGCTTTCCTGCCCGGAGATCGAAGGGCCGCCACTCGATCTCGAGGGGCCGGTCCCGTGTCTCCTGATACGCCGACAGCGACTGCCGGCCGAGATAACAGAACGGGCAGACGTAATCCGAATACACCGTGATAGGTTCCTCGTCGCTCATCGACCGCCGATAGGCGGTCGTTCCGGATAAGGTCGTCCGTCGCGGCGGGAGGTGTCGGCAAAAGCGGATAAAAAGGGTTCGTCGGCGCCGTCTATTCCGCGGAGATGAGGTCTTCGATGATTGCAGGGGCCTGCTGTATGGTGATTAATCGTATCGGCGTGAGATCGTTGTGGTGAACTAACGTAGGTAACGCCCGGTGTGGGCTTTGAGAATCAGTAGATGGATTCTTCGGTATAACCGGGTCAGGCTCTGTTGGGATTCTCTTTGGTGATAGGCCAGCAAATACGCTGAATGGAGAGCGGGTACGTTGTAAATGTCGGATAATATATAGGAACTGACTTTATGCTTCGGAAACAATCAGAGATATGGCCGACTCAACCGACAAACCGACGACGAAAGCGATGGAAGATATTAGCACCGATGGCCTTGGTACTGCTGTGTTAGCATCAGTGGGTTCTGTCGTGCTTGCGCTATACTTCTATTATGTCAGTGGTGACAAACAGCGCGGACAGTTCGTCGGTCTGTGGCCTGTCACGATACTCGCCATGGCATCGTACTTCAAACTCGAGGAGATCAAACAAGGCATAGAGGAGCTCAGCGACTGAAACGAGCGGGACGAGTCGAATCGTCGAATCGAATCCCAGACTGGTGCTGCCGACCTGTCCTCGAGGCTCGCCTCTGCCCAGTCATCGGCTTGACCGTGTCCTGTGGCGGTTGCTACTACCGCTCGCTAACTCGTACGCTGTGTGTTCGTCACGCTGTGCGGTCTTCCCGGGCGTTCTTCCAACTCGAGTAAATCTCTATCAGGGTCAACAGGCTGAGCGCGACCCCGGCAATAACCATCATCGTGTCCGCTTCAGTATCGTCCATACAGCGCGGTAGGTCCTCGATGCGTATATTATTCCGCCGGGAGTAGTTGATATTCTCTCCGGCCAGAAGGACGAGCCTTTGGCCTTGAAACTTCGATAAACTCGAGTATCCGTCGGAAAAGCGGTCTCCCCGAACCGTCTAATCACCATACAGCGGTGACACACACTCACCGACGACTGAATCCCGGACGGCGATTATGCCGTCGGATTGGCGTCTAATTCGTCGAAACCGACCGACTGCGTCGGCGCCGTCTATTCCGCGGAGATGACGTCGTCGATGCGGACGATCATCGTCGCGGACTCGGTCGCGGACTCGACGGCCTCGCGCTTGACGGCCGCGGGGTCGAGGATGCCGCCCTCGACGGGGTCGCCGACGTCGCCGGACTGGCCCTCGCTGATCAGGCCCGCCCGCCCCTCGGCCTCGTGCGTCGAGCGGAGTTCGACCAGGGCGTCGATCGGGTCCATGCCGGTGTTCGCCGCGAGCGTCCGGGGAATGACGTCGACCGCGTCGGCGAAGGCCTCGATCGCGAGCTGTTTGCGGCCCTCGATGCTCGCGACGCTGGTCCGGATGTGGTCGGCGATCGCGATCTCGGTCGCGCCGGCGCCGGGGACGACGCCGCCGGCATCGAGCGCGGCCGTGACGACGTCCAGAGCGTCCTCGAGGGCGCGCTCGAGCTCGTCGGTGACGTGTTCGGTGCCGCCGCGGGCGAAGACGGTGACGGTCTCGGCCGCCGCGCCGCCCTCGATGAAGGCGAGGTCGTCGTCGCCGAAGGCCTCGACGTGGACGGTCTCGGCCTGCCCGAGGTCCTCTTCCTCGAGGTCGTTGAGCGTACCGACCGTCCGGGCGCCCGTCGCGCGGGCGACGGCGCTGGCCTCGTCGCTGTCGACGGAGTCGAAGGCGAGAACGCCCTCCTGGGTGAGATACGAGGCGACGAGGTCCTCGACGTCGCCGGTGACGAAGGCGACGTCTGCGCCGGTCTCGGCGATCGTCTCGGCGTAGCCCCGGAGTTCGGATTCCTCGGCGTCGATGGCCTCGTTGAGCTGATCGACGTTCGTGATGTCGTACTCGGCGTTGATCTCGGCCTCGCGGACTTCGAGATCGAAGTCGAGGACGGCGATAGCGGCGTCCTCGACGCTCGTCGGCATCTCGGCGTGGAGCGGTTCCTCCTCGCTGATGACGCCCTGGACGAGTTCGGTTGCCGACGCGCCGGCACCGGTCTGGGTGCGGATGGAGATGGCGTCACGGTCGACGCCGTCGTCGGACTGGACCTGCCGGATCGCGGCGACGATGGTCTCGGCCAGCGCCGCCGCGTCGATGTCGCCGGTCCCTTTGCCGGTCATCGAGGATTCGGCGACCGAGGCGAGGATTTCGTCGTCGATCTCCTCGGTCAGCGTGACCTCCTCGATCGCCTGGAGGGCGAGGTCGGCGGCCTCCTGGTACCCCTCCGCGATCGTCGTCGGGTGGAGGTCGTCGTCGAGGAGATCCTCGGCCTGTGCGAGCAGCTGTCCTGCCAGCACGGAGGCGGTCGTCGTCCCGTCGCCGACCTCCTCTTCCTGTGTTTCCGCGACCTCGACGACCATCTGGGCCGCCGGGTGTTCGATGTCCATCTCCTGAAGGATCGTCGCGCCGTCGTTCGTGATGACGACGTCGCCCGAGTCGGATACGAGCATCTTGTCCATCCCGCGGGGGCCGAGCGTGGTCCGGACGGATTCGCTTACGGCCTTTCCGGCGGTGATGTTCGACGATTGAGCGTCCTTACCGCTGGCACGCTCCGAGTCCTCGCTGAGAATGAAAAGCGGCTGTCCGCGCCGCTGGCGCATCTGCTGTGACATGTTCACTGATATGTCGTCAGCGGTTCTATATAAAGATTTCGTAACGGTCGGGGAACGAAGGACGATCGAGACATCCAATACCGGCGGTTTTTTAACGGCGGTCGTGGACGGCGACCGCCCGGTCGTTCCGGGTAGAGACGCCCCGGGGATTACGGCTCGGCGTGCGGTCGGTGTATCGAGCGCGGAGCCCGTCGACGTACCCTCTGCAACTGCCGACGGTGACGTCACGGCCGTTGCCGAACCACGCCGACGGTTTGGCCTCGCCGTGGGCGACGTCCCGGAACGCCGCTCCGGCGTCCGTGACCGCGTGCCGGAGCGTCCGGAACGGGACGGTCGGGTGGGGGCCGTAGTTCTTCGCCAGCCGGTAGGCGAGCGATCGATAGCGGAGCCGCCAGTCGCGCTCGGTCGACCCGCCGTCGGCCGCCGTCTCCCGGGAGACACACATCCCGGTCGCCCAGACGACCGCCGAGTCCACCCCGGCGATCCGGTGAGCGAGATCGCGGGCGCCGCCGGTCTCGAGGTACTCGTCGAACCCGTCGAGTTCGATCAGAAGGTCCCGGCTGAACGCGACGTTCCCGCCGTTGAAGTAGGTGACCGCCCGCCCGCCGATGGTGCGATCCTCGACGGTGTCGGTGGCGACGCCGGCCCCGAGCCGTTCGTGGGTCGGGCCGGTGACGGCGCCGGCCTCCGAGAGCCCCCCCTCGGCGGCCTCGAGCCATCCCGACTCGGCGGTCGCCATCGGATCGAGGAAGGCCACCGCCTCCCCCCGAGCTCGGTCGATTCCGGCGTTGCGAGCGACGTTGACGTTTCGGTCGTCGATCTCGACGAGCACGTCGACGTCCTCGCGGTCCCGGACCATCCCGCTCGTCCCGTCGGTAGACGGCCCGTTGACCACGACGATCTCGTCGGGGGCCTCGGCGGCGACGGCGTCGAGACACCCCCGAAGCTCGTCGCGGTCGTTCAGCGTCGGGACCACGACCGAGAGTTCCATACCCCACGTAGCGGGACCGACGACCAAAAGTCCCGTGTCTACGGGCAACCACTCAGGGGAGGCGGGCGTCCCAGTAGGAGACGGAGGCGAGCCGATCCCCAAGGGGCGTCCGGCCGACGGCGGTATCGACCGCCCGGAACGGGCTGGCGATCCGTTTCGGGATCGCACGATAGAAGCCGTACGGGAGGACGAAATCGTGCTCGACGGCCGCGATCTCGAGTCCCGCGCCGACCGCGAGTTCCCGCGCCTCCCGATCGGAGTAGAGCCGCGATCCCATCGGCAGTGCCCAGTTGTAGATCGAACGGGTCGAGTACCGGTTGAACGTATCGAAGAACACCTGGTCTCTCGTGACCCGGCGCATCTCCTCGATGAACCCCTCCGGGTCGGGCGCGAGGTGGAAAAACCGCATCGCGAAGACGGCATCGAAGTGATCGTCGGGGAAGGGCAGGCGTCCGGCGTCGCCCTGCAGAAAGGAGAGTTGTCCCTCGACGCCGGCCGCGGCGGCCTTCCGGCGCCCCTGCTCGAGCATCGCCTCGGAGATGTCCATTCCGACGATGTCGGCGCCCCGGTCGGCGAGGGTCACGGTAAAGCGTCCGGTACCGCAGGCGACCTCGAGTATCCGTCTATCCTCGAGCGGCGACAGCGCCTCCAGCACCGCCGTCTTCTCGCGGCGGTCGATGTAGCGGCCACCGCCCGAAAAGCGCTTGTCCTCGTACGCCTCGGCGATGTCGTCCTCCTGATACCACTCCTGTCCCTTCACGCTATCCGAACCGACCTTCCGGGAACATAAAAGGATGCTGGATACATTTCAAACCGATCACTCGGCACCGAACGGACGTTCCTCCGGTGAGCGACGGCGGGATCGCCGCGACGGACGGATGTATTAGGTGTCCTTATATTAGACTTATTGTCCGTATTGTTTTCAGATACATATAGCCAAGTTTTACCAGTAACTCCCGAGGAAGGGAACGTATGAGCACAACCACGGAGGAACGCTCACGCCAGACCGAATCGCCACTAGCCGACCCGGATTTCCGCGACACACTCCGGGAACTTCCCCCGAGCGCGAAGCTCGTCGCGAAGGTCCTTGAGGACGCCAAGCCGCTCTCGCAGGGACAACTCGCCGAGGAGTCGCTGCTCCCGGACCGGACGGTCCGGTATGCGCTGAACCGCCTCGAAGAGGAGGACCTCGTCGACTCGCGGTACTCCTTCCGGGACGCCCGAAAGCAGGTGTACTTCCTGGATTGAACGCCCGGGGACGCGTCACTCGGCCCCGGATCCGGATCGGAACCCGACGCGTTCGGCGTCCTCGCGGGCGCGTTCGGTCGCCGCGTCGAGATCGAACCCGGCGACGACCTCGCCGTCGCGGATCAACGGCTCGAACAGCGACTCGCCCCCTTCGGGGCCCTCGCTGTCGGCCAACGCGACGTGGTGGCCGCCGTCGGGCGTCCGGTAGACCGCCTTCTTTCCGGAGAGTTTGCCCCGTTTTGCCGCCGGCTTCCCCCCGACTTCGACGATATCGAGCGCGAAATCGACCGGATCGGCGCTCGTGATGTGGCTTCCGACGCCGAAGCCGTCAGCCACGTCCGCGAGCCACCGGATCGTCCTCGGAGTGATTCCGCCGCTGACGAAGATGCCGACGT
Organism: Natronomonas aquatica; assembly: GCF_024449025.1. Lineage (GTDB taxonomy): Archaea > Halobacteriota > Halobacteria > Halobacteriales > Haloarculaceae > Natronomonas > Natronomonas aquatica. Next base: position 350,965 of record NZ_JAHLKM010000001.1, read on the forward strand.
CCTCGTGGCCGTTGACGTCGAGTTTCCACCGCGTCTCGCGGACGATGTGGCGGAAGTCCCCGCGCCGCGAGCCGGTCGTATCGAGGCGGACGCTGTCGAAGCCGAGTTCCGCCGCCCGGACGGCCTCGTCGACCTCGTCGTCGTAGGTGTCACACAGCGCGATCCGCGGGACGTCCGGGTCGACCGCCTCGTCGAAGGCACGCCAGGCGTCCTCCTGGTTGCCCGGGCCGAAGCAGATCACGAGCGCGTGTGGCATCGTGCCCGACGCCTCCCGGTCCATTATGTCGCCGGCGGCGGCGTGTGAGAAGCCGTCGAAGCCCGCCAGGAGCGCACTCCGATCGACCGTCCCGGCGATCGAGGGGTGGACGTGTCTCGCGCCGAAGCTCAGAAGCGACGTCTCCGGGGCCGCCCGCCGCGCCTCGAGGGCGGCCGTCGCCATCGCGGTCGGATGGGAGAGAAACCCGAGGATAGAGGTCTCGAGCCGGGCGAACTCCAGGTACGGCCCCTCTACCCGCAGTACCGGTCCGCCGTCGAACAGCGTCCCCTCCGGGAGCGCATCGGCGTCGACGTCGCGACCCGCCAGCAGTCGAGCGACGTCTTTCAGACCCGCGAGGAGTTCGAACTCGCCCGTCGGGAACTGATCGGCGGTCACCTCCGCGACGACCCGCGGGTTCCGTCCGGCGTGGTTCAGCGCCTCTTCGGTCCGGAGGAAGTACGCGTCGGTGGCCCGTCCCCCCTCGATCGCGGACTCCGGGACGATATCGAACATACCGAGAGATCTCACGGCACGCGGAAAAAGTTGCGCTTACCGCGTCGCGTCCTCCGACGGGGTCGGTTCGGGCTCAGGTTCGGGTTCGGTGACGGCTTCGAGCAGGTCGCCGTCGTCGACCTCCAGCCCCTGCCGCCCGAAGAAGGCCGCGACGTTGTGACAGTCCCGTTCGAGAAATTCGCGGCTGTTGGGGTGGTGGACGGTGACCGCCTGTCCGAGATCGAGCACGCAGAGTTCCCCCCCGTGGACGACGAGGTTGTATTCGGAGAGATCGCCGTGGATCAGCCCGGACCGGTAGAGCCGCCGCATGTACTCGCGGACGACCTCGTAGGTCGTCCGGGGGTTCTCGATGTGGACCTCATTGAGCCGTCTAGCGCGTTGGTCCTCGCCGCCGAGATACTCCATCACGAGGACGTTCCGCTCGATCGCGATCGGTTCGGGGACCCGAACGCCGCCCGCCAGTGCGCGCTTCAGGTTCGCGAACTCCTTTTTTGTCCAGGCGACGACGACCTTCTTTTTGTCCGAACCGATCCCCTCGAAGCGGGGGTCGCCGTCGAGGTACTCCCGCATGTCACGGAAATCCGAGGCGTTGATCCGATACACCTTGACGGCGACCTCGCCGTCCGGCGCCAGGGCAGTGTAGACGTTGGCCTCCTTGCCGGTCGATATCGGCCCGCCGAAGGCGTCGATGTAGCCGTCCTGGACGAGTTTATACAGCGCCCCGAGGGTCGCATCGTCGAAGACCGACGCCTCGACTTTGAACTGCTCGGTGTTTTTGATCCGCTTTCGGAACTCGAGGAACTCCCGGTCCTGCTTTCGGGCGATCCGGTCGGCCTCCGTGTCGGTGACGTCGATCTCCTCGAACTCGTCGCCGACCGGCTCTCCCTCCTCGATCTCGAGCAGGCCGAATTCCTCGGTCATTCCCGGAAGAGTAGAGGCCGCTCCCTGAAAGCCTCACCGGTGGATCGATCGGCGTTCGTAAAAAAGGGGGAAAGAGGGATAGCGAAGGGCGTGTGTAGGGTTAGGGTGCCATGTGGTCTGTGGCGTCTATCGGTTTTCGAGCGGTGTGACGGTACGGTCGGTTTCGCCGACGTAGCGGGCTCGCGGCCGGATCAACCGGTTGTCCTCGTACTGTTCGAGGACGTGGGCGATCCATCCGCCCACTCGGCTCATCGCGAAAATCGGCGTGTAAATGTCCACCGGAATCCCCATCTGATAGTACATCGACGCCGAGTAAAAATCGACGTTCGGCGCGATCCCCTTCTCGTCGAGCATGTATTCTTCGATCGCTGTCGAGTAATCGTACCATTTCATCTCGCCGGCCGCCTCACCCAGCGCCTGCGAGCGCTCGCCCAGAATGTACGCCCGCGGGTCTTTCACCTCGTAGACCCGATGCCCAAAGCCCGGAATCCGCCGACCGTTCTCGATGGCCGTCTCCAGCCACTCCGTCGGGGCTTTCTCGGTCGCGTCGACCTCCTTGAGCATCTCCATGACGTTTTGATTCGCCCCGCCGTGCAAACTCCCCGAGAGCGC